>LFLC01000030.1 GCA_001543015.1 Nitrosopumilus sp. LS_AOA
TGATCACCTTCAATTTAGATGGAATTTTAGAGGTATTTTTATCATTAGAGGAAAATGAAAAAGAAGTTATCTCAACTACCATCAAAAAAATCATCAATAATTTAGATAATGAGCAAAAAAGAAGAATATTACTAGTTATTCCAGATAATGCTAAAAAACACTTGAAATTTTAATTACTCTGGATGTTTTTCAGGATTCCTATTATCTTCATTTGAGTAATCAATTATTTTACTTTATTTTCTACTGTAGTAATAGTTAACATTTCATCAAATGTTCATTCTTCTCATACCTACTTGAGTCTCATTTTATCTCCAAAAATTGTTTAGACCTCTACGGATTCCAATTTTTCTTTGATTAATTGCACATACTTTTTGTTGTATTCATTAAACAATTGAATTTTATTTTGAGCCAAAGCCATAGCCCCAGGTCTACGATTGATATGTTTTTCAGCAATTTTTTGTTGCTCTAACAGTTTTTCAAGATTTCTACGTGTTTGTAATTTTAGTTCTTCAAGTAAAATATCTAATTCTTTTTCAAAAATATTTTTTGTGTCCGGATGTGCAGGTGGTTCAGCACCAATTATTACTTTGGTCTTAATATTGCCAAACACTTTTTTTTCTAATTCAATCAATTAACATTGGTAAAAAGTAGTATTATAAATTCAATTTCATTTCAATTACGAAAAGTAATTGCAATGCAATCAAATATTTTAATTTCTAATAATTTGTTTTTCTATTATTCCCAAAAAATGGCCAAGTCTTAACAGATTTATTTTTATCATACTTGATAATTAACAACTAGATATATCACTTCAAAATAGATACAATTTACAATCATGGATGAGATTGGTTGTATGTGTGAAAAGTGTAGTTGTGATAAAATAGCTCTACTAGTTACTGCTGTTTGTGATTCTTGTTTAAATGGTAATCATGAAAAGAAATGAAACCTGAATCTTTGAAAATTTTAATAGGTGAGATTAATTTCAAACTTGGTCGAATTAATTTTTTTGATAAAAGATTAAAAGAATGGGAAAAACAAAATGATGATCTTTATGATAGGATGCAAAGAAGACTTGCCAAATTGATAGATGAAGCATTGAATCTCTTGCAGATTATGAATCTAGAGGAGCCTGAGAAGTTCAAAGAAGAATGGGAATCAACCTTTGAGAAATTACAGAAAGAAGGAAAACCCTCATGACCCATTCTATTCTTTCCCCCGAATAGATTTTCCAGATTTACCTAGATATATTGAACCAAATATCTCTATATCTAATTTACAACACCTGAGAAAATTATTTTGTATATTTTTTATTACTAGTATTAAAAAATAAAAAAGTAAATAATCTACTTTAGATTATTTGCGGCTTCAAAATTTTTTCGAACTTCTGCTGCTTCATCTGCAAATGGATCTTCATGCCACTGTTCTTTGTTCAAGTTTGCACCAAATCCTGTGGATGAAATTGAACCTTGTTTAGCAGCTGGTGCCAATTCTGAACCCTCTATGACGTAATTTTGTTGGTTATCTGTTGCATAAACCATTATTCCAGCTATTGCAGATACTCCAACAATAATACCTGCAATAACCATTGTAGTTGAATTTGTCATAATAATTATAATTGATTTTTTGTATTTATCAAGTATGTCTGCAGTGCCGATATTTTTACAATTTTTAGAAAAAATAAAACCGTGATAAAATAAATTAGAAAAATATGTTTTCTTAAATATAAAATATTACAATTTACCAAATACTAGTTATCTAAATAAAATAAAAACAGAACATGAACATCTAAATTCTGATTATCTAAATCCTTCACTCCAAGTTGATCTTTGTGATGACTGCCAATCCGACGATGATTCAGTGTTTGCTTTTGGAACATCAAAAAAAGAATTGTATGATGGATCATATGGTTTGTATCCCATACATTCAAAATGAAATTCGTTTGTTAATGCAAATCCTTTGTAAAAACTCTCTTCTAAATCATGTTCAGTCTTTATTTTATAATCTACAATGCGACATTTTGAATAATCAAAACCACGAACAATTTTATCATCATATGCTAAAACAAGATTTACATCAAATAATTCCACCATAGACGATGTTCCAGTTGATTTTGAACCTGTTTTTATAGAATTATCAACTAGATCATACAAAAAAGGAGTTTCACCAAGAATTCCAACAAGTTCAAATGTTGGATTAGCTCTTGCAATTAAATTACCTTGATAGAATTCAGGAAATTTTACAACTTCAATACCCTTAGTTAAATCAAAGGTGGCAATTACTTGTGGACCTGTTCCCATATTATAAGAATAAACTACATCAGTAATCAAATATGGGCTGATTAGAGATTTTTTGGTATTAGATGGTTTTTCAAAATTCGGATTAATAGGATTTAGACCCGAACAATTAACATCAAGAATTTCAGCAGTAGCAAATCCACGTTTTCCAGTATACCCTTCTTCCTTATCTCTCAAAGTGAGTATGTCATATCCAGATACAATACAATCTTTAAAATTTAGACCACGTAATGTTTTTTTATTATTTACAAATTCTACATTTACATCAAAATCATCATTAAAACTGGTTGCCATTCCAGAAACTTTTTGAGATTTTTTAATTGCAATATCAATTAATGGATGAGGTAACACTGCAGTGATTATTTGAAAGCTTGAGCCAGAAGCCATATCCTCATCAAATCCTGAAGTTAATGTAAAAATCACAGATTCTATTTTTTCAGCACCGTTATCAAATTCAAATGTAAGAAAAGTACGAACATTTTCAGCTAGAGTAAAAGGTAATGAACCATAATCAGTAAAACTATTTTGTGAAAGTTTTGAATTGGAAATTTTATCTTCTAAATTCATATGAACTCCACCACATCTAAAATCTATAGAATTAACAATTGCAAATCCTGTATTAGATGCTAAATAAGATTCATAGTCATCAGTAAGAGTAGATAAACCATATGAAGATATTTCACATTTTTTATACTTGAAAGATTTGAGGATATTTTCATTTTGGACTATATTTACATCCACATCAAAAAATCTATAATCATATTCAAAACTATTTCCTGCGGTCAATGTAGATAATCTATAAAAATATGCTTCATCTAACGCTTTATGTAAATGAATATTATTTCCAATTACCCCTTCAACCTGAAAACTAGTTCCAACGTTAGTAACTAAATCAGAAGTAGTTGAAAAAACTGGAAAATTCACAGTTTCAATTCCATCTCTAAAATGAAAAGTAATTTCATTATGTATTCCTGCAACAAAATCATATTCTTCAGCAAATACAAAATTTGGAATTCCAATTGATGCGATCATAATTACAGAAAAAATTACAATAGATGTTAAAAGAAAATGTTCTCGAAAATTTTGTTTCAATGATTGTATGTTTTGAAAAATGAAAATAAATAGTGAGACTGCTTTGCCATGCACTGCATCCATACTCTTTATTTAGAATTTTTGAAAATTATTTTACATGTCTCAATTAGAAATCCAATATGATGAGTTTCTATCATTAATTAGTCAAACAATCACAAATGTGGATGTTAATTTATTGGTAAAGATCATGTATTTGGAGAGAAGACTACCCGATGTTGCACCAAAAGTAGAATTACATATACAATACAAATCAGATGTAGATCCAAAAAATAAACAAGAACAATTTAGAGCACGATATGGATTTCTATCTCAATTAGGTATTCATGAATTAATGGTAGTAGGACGAATAAGCATAGATATCATTGAAGATATTTCTAAAGATCCTGATATAAAACATATTTCAGGCACTGCCACCCCCGCATCATATTAAAATTCATTAAAGTTAGTGCAGTGCAATCTAACATTTTATCTTCTACTAATTTATTTTTTTATTATGGCTTATTGTATTGGTAGGTGCAAAAACTACAAGGCCCTCAAACCAACACAGATAGGAAGATATGCAGCTGGGCAAAAAAGATGTAATTTCTGTGAGGTATTTCTAGACTATGGAGGAAATACATGTCCTTGCTGTAATAGACAGTTACGATGTTTACCTAGAAGTAGGAAAGGGAAAGAAATCTATTTTACTCAAATTAAAAGATGAAAAATATTGGTTTATTTTTTAAAAATATCATGTTAGTTTAGGAATAAAATTATTTTCACCACATTTAGAACAAAATGAACAATCTTTCATAGATTCTTCATTATTTCTATGTGCATTTCGCTTTGTGTTGTATCCTTTGATTGGGTGAATTTTAAATATCTCTCGCGGGGCTCCCCACTCATTTGTTGTATGTCCAAAATTTGACTTCATTTTTTCTGTTTTTTTTATTAATTTTATACTAATCATATTGAATTATTTTCAAAAATTATACATAAAGAGTAAGAATACACTGCAATACAATTTTAGAATGATTTTGGAGAGGAAGGTGTTAGCTGGGGGAAAGAAATTTGATTTAATCATTATCGTATCATTTTTTTAGTAAGGAGTAAATTGGATCAGAATTTGCATGATTCATGGCACAAGTATTACTGCAAAAATCACTGAGTCTATTGGAAAATTTTATTTTACAATAAAGACATTGTTTTTCCATGTATTATGATGGTAAATAGATATGATAATTCTTCATTACGATTATCATGTATGATAATTGGCGTAACAAAAAATATTTCCCATTTGTAATTTTTTCATTAAAAACATGTCTTGTAATATCTCTTGGAAAAAACAAGACATAATCCATATTTGTAACTATTCAATAAATTATGATACACAGGATTTCTCATTAGATTATTTTGAATTAATTTTAATGTAATTAATATAATTACTAATTATGTTGGATGACTCTTTCAATAATGCTGATTCTACACCATCTAGTTCTATTTTTTGTATTTCAGAAATTCCATTTTGATTAATTTTTACAGGAACACCCATGGCAACATTATTTTCTCCATACTCACCTTCAAGAACTACCGATGCTGGAATGAGTAATTCTTTTGCGTTGATTATAGTATTGATTACATCATAGGTATTTTTAGCAATACCTAACTGAGATCTACTCTTGTAATTTCTCAATGTTTTCCAATAGTTTCTAACATCATTAGTTATTGGATCTCTATTATCAATTAAAGAAAGAAGGGAATTCCCATTTACATAAACACCAGAAAATATGGGGACCATAGAATCTCCATGTTCACCTAAAACTAGTGCATTAGTAACTGATGCTTGAGGAACAGAGAACTTTTCTGAGATAAAATATCGAAATCTACTTGAATCAAGGCTGGATGCGACTCCAATTACTTTGAATCTGGGAAATCCAGTTTCCTTTTGAAAAAAATATGTCAAAATATCCAGAGGATTTGAGACTAGTAGAATTATTGCAGACGGGCAATACTGTTTGATTTTTTTTGCTATTTCTTTAATCATAATTACTTGAGACATCATATTTTCAGTTCTATTTTTTGAGTATACCTTGTCACTTGCAGTAATTACAATAATATCTGAACCAGTTAGTTGAGAATAATCATCAGTTCCATGTATGGAGAATTTAGAAGTTGAAGGAATTGCATTTGCAATATCCAAAGATTCACCAATTGCTTTACTTTTAGTTCGATTAATCAGTAAAACATCATCTAAGGCATTTGATACACAAAGAAATGCAATAGATGCACCGACTCTACCACTACCTATAATTGAAATCAATCATACCACATTTTATTATTTTACAATCATAATGGGGCAATTAACTTTTTGGGATACGCCATTTGCGACACTGCCTAAAAGTAATTTATCAAAACCTGTTCTACCATGAGAACCAATTACAACTAGATCATGTTTTTGTGATTTTGCAAAAGTTACAATACTATTAACAGCTGATCCTGATGTTAAAATTTTAGACTTTATAGAAATATTACTTTTTTCTGCAAGGGATTCCAACTTTTCAAAATATTTTTTTACAATTTTACTTTGTTTTTTTATTTGTTTAGAGCTGGGTCTTGCCTCATAGTAAATGTGATGTGATGCATCTAATTCAAGACATGTAAGAATAGTTATTTTTGAATTGTATTTTTTTGCAATATCTAATGCCACTTTAAAGACTCTTGTAGATTGAGTGGATAAATCAACTGGAATCAGAATGTTTTGAAACAGCATCAGTTAGTCTCCTTTTTGCGAATACTTTCTCTTTGACGTTTAGTTTCATGTTTGGGTAATTCCCCTTCCAATTTTCTACACAATTTATTAGTAATTTCAAAAATATCCCAGCCTGATTCAGTGTAAACGAGTTGATTTTTTGAAGTTGTTACAGTAGCTCTAACCTCATAATGTGTTCTTGAACCTTCTGTGTTTTGAGTCTCTATTGCAATTTTTGCCTCAATTATATTGGATAATACTTGTTGTACTTTTTCTAGAGTATCGCCAAACTTTGACATTAAAAATTCACCAATAGGTTCATCTTTTGGTATACCAATTACATACAAAGGAACCGTATTAACCATAATTAATTCACAGTAACTTGAATTAAAAACTAATACAACAATTATCAAACATGATTTTCAATAACTATATCATGGATATTTTAGTTGAATAATTTTATTTTATAATTAAAATTGGTATTTTGGATGAATGAATCACATAATTTGAAGTGCTTCCAAGAAAAAGTTCTTTCAACTTTCCCATACCTCTAGAACCAACAACAACCAGATCCACATTATTTTTATGTGCAAAAGACACTATTGTTTTTCCTTCTTCACCATATTTAATCACATCAAGAAACTCTATGCCTTTTTTGGTACACATTGTCTTTGCTGTCTGCATAAAATGCTTGTAATGCTTGCTTAATGCTTTTCCAACTACAGTTATCATCAAGCCCATTTCTGTTGGAAATGTTTGAATGACAAATATCCCTATTATTGAGGCATCAGTTTGTTTTGCAAGTTGAATTGCATTACTTAATGCACGAATTGAATTTTTTGAACCATCCAATGCCACAAGGATTTTTTTGAAACTATGATTTGTCTTCATTTTACAATTAAGACTGGTTTTTTTGACTTGTGTAAAACATAGTTTGAAACACTGCCCAAGAAAATCTCCTTTATAGAACCACGTCCACGAGCTCCAATTACAACCAAATCAATTCCATTTCTCTTGTTGTTTGCAAATCTTGCAATATCATAACCAGGATCTCCATCAAGTGCTTTTGCAGTTAATTGAATTCCTTTTTTTGCTGCACGAATCTTTGCGTCAAGAAGGAATTTTTTTACTTTAGTCATGGAATTGAAATCTAAGAATCCCATGGGATGAATAGTGTATAATCCAGGCACAGATTTTACTGTCAGAGCAATAATTGTTCCATGAGACTGTCTTGCAATATGAATAGCCATATCTAAACCTCGAATTGAGTTTTTTGAGCCATCAAGTGGGACTAGGATTTTTTTAGTTTTGATTACCATGTTTCAAATTAACATACTTTGAATTTTAAGGGCTACACTGATTATCTAGAGTGATTTTCAAGAATGATATTTTAGAACTCATATAATATAATTAAAAAAGTGTTATTGTTTATGGATAATACATTTGTAAATGATGTGATGAGTAAAAATGTAGTAACTGTTGTAAAAACAGATTGGTTACAAGAAGTTGCAAAAAAATGGATACATCAAACATTGGTTGTGTTATTGTGACAGAGAATTCTAAACCTATAGGAATTGTAACTGAAAGAGATTTTGTAACTAAAATTGTATCTCCAGGAAAACCACTATTTACTGAGATCTATGAAGTAATGTCATCACCATTAATTACGATTAGTCCTAACGAAACAATATGGGAAGCTGCAGAAATAATGAAAGAGAAAGGAATTCATAAACTCCCAGTTAAAGAAAATGAACAGATCATTGGTATAGTGACAACTACTGATATTGTAAAACTTTGTAGTGCGGGTTCTGATTCTCAAATGCGTAAAATATGTGATCAGATCCTTTTGAGAATGAAAAATGAAAACCGTCCAGATTAAATTAAAACTGCAAAACGAGAATTAGTACACAATTACATACAAAGAAATGAGATTTACTTATCTAAATTCTCACAAATCTGCATATAGTCAAGATCAGACCCCGTACACATATCACTATGCTCTTCAGGATTTAGAGAATAGCATACTTTGGGCTTAAATTCAATAATATTTCCCTCTTTTTCAGACATTTGTTTTACTTTGGGTGATGTATTTTTCTCCAAAGTTTTTTTAATTATTGATTCTCTGATTTGTGATTTTATTGGTTCATTGGTGATGATGCTAACTGTCCCACGGAACTGATATCCTGTTAGTTCCTCTTTGTTAAAGACTGAAATTGTTACCCACGGATTTGTCTGAAAATTCCTAAATGACTTGTGTTTAAAAAAATCAATCCAATAGATTGTATCCTCATCTACTCTAAAAAAAATTCTTGGAGATACGTTTGGTGAATTATTTTCATCAACTGTTCCTACTGCAAAAATTCCTTGAGATTCGATAAATTCTTTGATTTGCGAAGAAATTTCCACCATAATTGCAATCACTTGACAATGGTAACGGGAGCTTTTGCTTTGTGTAAAATAAAATTTGAAGTACTTCCAAAAAATAGTTCTTTTGGAAATCCCATTCCTCTTGACCCTATAACAATTTGATCAATTTTATTTCCTGGATTATTAGCAAATGTGGTTAAATCAATACCTGAAGTATGACCGGCAATAACAACACCTTGAAATTCAATGTCATTTTTTTCTACTTTTTTCTTTGCAACTTGCAATAACACTTTAGCTTCTTTTTTCCATTTACTCTCTGGAAGTATGGGTGCACGAACAGCAGAAAATAAACTAAAGCTCGTATCACTGTGAATACCAATAATTATGGCATCTGATTGGGTTGCAAACGAAATTGCCTTATCTAATCCTCGTAGAGAATTCTTTGAACCATCTAAACAAACCATTATTCTCTTTAAACTCATACAAAGTAATAATTTAATTTCTATTTATTATATGTACATATTTACCAAAGTTGAAAATAATCCTGTAATTATATTTGATTTTTAAAATAGATACTACACCACTGAGATCTTTGAATGTAAAATGAATAATCTAAGATTAGCTCAATCGATCTCTTAATTGATGACAATCACATATGCACCCTTTCTGACATTTTATTCTCTTACAATCTGAGCAGGTTTTCTTATTCCAATATGGTGCTGTATTCATACTAGTACCTATGAGTAATCTTGAAGGTTCCTTTTTTAATTCGAAATAAGATTCTCAGTAAAAAGATACTCCAAATTCCCATTAAAATAAAATATAAAATACTTACGTCCGGTTCTTTTGAAATTAACTCTGATTCAATTTCTTCAGGTTGATCAAATGGAGATACATAAACAAATCCAAGAAAAATTGGTATCATTACTAGTAGTATTATGGGCATTACCATGATATTTCCTAGGCATATGGGCTATAATTTGCAAAGATTTTCACTACTGAATGAAAATACATGTCCCTCACATCTTCCTCCACACAAACTGCTAGTAAATTAACAATATCTCTTGCAGTAATTATTCCGACAACATTTTCACCATCAATTACAGGTAACTTCATTATTCCTCTGTCATGCATCAAATCTGCTGCAGTTCTTACAGATTCATCTAA
Organism: Nitrosopumilus sp. LS_AOA; assembly: GCA_001543015.1. GTDB lineage: Archaea > Thermoproteota > Nitrososphaeria > Nitrososphaerales > Nitrosopumilaceae > Nitrosopumilus. The sequence continues at coordinate 9,649 of LFLC01000030.1, forward strand.
ATTTATTGAGAATAATGGTGATGACATTATTTGTTTTACGGGAGTTGTAATTTGATATGCATGAGCTACAACCTTTACTGCAAAGTCTCTATCAGTTACAATTCCTACTGGGGAATTATCTTCCATGACAATTAATGCTCCAACCTTTGTATCTTCCATCATTTTTGCAGCATCATTTACTGTTACTGATGCATCAACAGAAATTACTGATTTAGTCATTACATCTGCAATAGTTATAGTTTTTGCATTTTTCATCTATTTTATTATGTCTAATTGGATATTTGAGGTTCATCTAAAATATCATTCTTGAAAATCACTTTAGATAATCTCAATTTACTTTAAATTAAAAATAAGTGTATTTCTCTTTATGGTAGTTAAAATAAAAAAAATACTTGTTCCTTTAGATGGGTCTCCTAATTCTTTTCGTGGTCTTGATGTTGCTATTAATCTGGCAAGACAATGTCATGCTACCATTACTGGTCTGTATGTACTAGGAATAGTCAGACCTCAAGTTAATGAACCAATTACACCGTTGGAGAAAATGTTATTAGAATATGCACAAAAAATCATGAAAAAAGCCAAGTTAAAAGCAGCACAAAATGGAATTTTATTTTTAGATAGAACATCTTATGGGGATAGTGAAAAAAGAATTGTCGATATTGCCCAAAGAAATAATTTTGATCTTATAGTAATTGGCTCAAGAGGGATGGGATCTGCCAAAGAGATTTTCCTGGGCAGTACATCAAACTATGTCATACACAAATCAAAGAAACCCGTACTAATTGTAAAGTGATAAAATGGAATTAGAGAAAGAAATCCTAGATCATTTGGAGCAATTATTGGAAAGAACAGAAGAATCATTTGAAGGATTATCTGCTAGATGGGATGACTTTCAACCAAAACAAGAATTTATAGTAAAAATTTCTGAGGATTTTCATCTGGGATTTGTTTTTGGAAAAATAGAAGACGAATTTGTGGCACAATTCTATTCTGAACATGGAAGATCTATGACAGATCATGAATACAAACAATTTTGGAAAAAATGTCGTAAATTTGTGAGGGAATTACACAAAAAATATGACATGTTTTATTTTCAAGAATAATTAATTTCATATGCAACACATTGTAAGACAGTGTATACTCAGTAATTATATCCAAATTTGAATAACTTAATTCATGCAAACATTACAACACGCCTTCAGAATTGAAGAAATAGAGAAAAAAGATAGCCTACTAGAAATTTTATCTGACAAGTATTGTAGAGCCATCATAGAATCAATAACATGCCAACCAAAATCAGTCATGGAAATAACTGCAGAGACCAAAATCCCAATAAGCACTGTGTATAGACGAATTCAAATTCTACATGATAACAAGTTGCTTAAAACCTCTGGAATTATCACTGATGATGGGAAAAAACTATTCCTATACAAAAGTAAGGTCAAAGGAATTCAAAGTGTATTCAATGATGGAAAAACAGAAGTTGAGTTAATACTCAACAACTAATTTATTTTTCTAATAATCATGTTCATCAAAGTCAGCCCCTAATGAAATTGTAGTTATTACAGTAGTTTCTGTGGTTTGAGTTTTTACATCTTTTTCTGGTAAAAATTCATGAAATATTTCCTTGAGGAGTTGCTCTGTAAATAATGACCAATTCATGCCAAGTCCATGTTGTACAATAAAGTGATGTAAGGATCCTTCTACTCTATGATCTGATTTCATTCCAGATGCTCTCATGTAATCTTCTAATGTTTCAATGCAACGTTTTAGATCATATTTTCCTTTCATGAACATTACATTATCTTTGATAACAGGTTTTAGAAGATCCACTATCATGTTAATGTCATCACGTTCTAACTCCAAACCCAGTGATGTCAAGATTGCTTTTGGAACAGGAATCATTCCAATTTTATCCCCAAACCTATCCCATTGAATAAATTTTTCAAAAATCTGTTTTGCTAAAACATTTAATGATATTTCTTTTTGCATGGCCTCAGTCTCCAATTCTGCAATTAATTTTTCTGGAAATCTGAATGTAATTGTCTTTGTTTTTTCCTTCTTTGGAGAATGTGGTTTTCTTTTTACAGTGGAAACATCCAATAATTTTTACACATTAATAACATACTTAAATTGAGATCAGGATATTTTTGTCTCCACAATTGCTTATTCTCAGATATGAATATCTGCCAATCTTGTTTATTGTTAAAAATTTATTCTAATTATGGGCAATTTTTGTAAAAAATGTGGAAAAATTATGAAAAGACCCGAACTCAGTCATTGTTCTGATGAATGTATTTTCGAAGATATGGAAAAAAGTGAATCTTTGAACAAAAACCATGGCGCTGAACTGTGGGATGAAGAAACAGATCCCTGGAAATAGATGTATACGAATTTGAATGGTGTAAAAAACTAAATGATTTATCATTATAAGAAAAATTATGTCATCTGTAGAACAGTTGTTGATTTTTTAACAGGCTTTTTGTCATAACTCTGAACAAATTTTGATATTTATCAAGATAGAATTAGATTTTCATTTATGAAAATTGAAGACTAATTTTATTGAAATAACAAAATCACGACTATCAAAGATGAGAATCAAATATGGATTATAATAAGAAATAACTACAAAGTATATTGAAATACATGTCATTAAAAAGAAATATTCCAATTATCGTGTTATCCATTTTAGTTTTATTTTCAGTAAATTTTGCAAATGCAGAATCAATTCCAGAATGGATAAAAAATAATGCATTATGGTATGGACAAGGGACTATTTCCGAGGTAGAATTTCTAAACACAATTAAATTTTTGATTGAAAATGATATTATTATATTAGAAAGTAAAGATGCATCATCTTCTGAAAATTTGAGTGCAACAATAATTGTTCCTAATGGAAATTCAGAGGTTACGGGTATTGGGTTTTACTTGCCATTGAATCTGGAAATTTCTATAGACACGGCAGTTACATGGATAAATGAAGACTCTTTTTCTCATAATATACAGAGTCAAGATGAATTTGGAACTGTAACTGATGTGTTTAATAGTCCATCACTAGCCACAGGTGAACAATTTGAATTTACATTTGAAGAAGATGGAATTTACAATTATTACTGTTCATTTCACCCGTGGAGAGTTGGACTAGTTACTGTAACGTGATTAAATTTTAAAGATTATAATTAATTACACCATTTACAATATTCTCAGAAAAAGAAATATCATTTTGTTGTGTGGTTATAAAAAAATGATTAATTTTCTAATGTGAAAATTAACTGTATATTTTATATTAAATTTTAAGAATATCATTGTATGAAGAGATTAGATATTATTGTAAAAACAGAGAAGGTGGAGGATACCGTAAAAGCAATCAAAGCTGTAGGTGTTGGAGGTGTATCTATATTACAAATTCAAGGACAAGGAAGTGAAGAAGCACCACTTGTTGGTTCAAACTATGCCCGAGGCATGATAATTACAATTGTTGAAGATTCTAAAGTAAGTCCAATATTGACTGCAGTTGGAAATGTCGCGTGTACAAATACCAAAGGTGATGGTAAAGTATTCATTTCAAATGTTGAAGAAGTGATGGATATTTGCAGTAAAGAATGTGGACATACAATACTATAGAACCCTGTCTGCATTCAATAGACCGTGGAGTCTACAAATATTTTGATGAAAGATAATGGTTTGAGCACTTGGGAATTCTTGAAGTAAAAATTGTTGTTCGTGATGAATTTACAGGGATTTGGAGTGATTTGATATGATTTTTTTAATTCTGTTTTCAATATTTGTTATTTTGGCATCAACATCTATTGCATATGCCGAAGATTATGTTGTAGATATTCCATTTGGTGCATACAATCCCGAATTGAATACTCCTACAGACATCTGGTATGACCCTTCTCAAATGTTTGTTACAGTTGGTGATACAATTACTTGGTATAATGATGACAGAGAGGGTCACACAGTAACTAGTGGACAAAGTGCTGGAAGATTTGGTTGGATGAGTGATAAACAAGGTAAATTTGGAGAACCAGATGAAATCTTTGATAGTGGACGATTCATGCCAAGTGAATCATGGTCATACAAGTTTGAAGAATCTGGCACTTTCTCATATTTTTGTACAATTCATCCGTGGATGGAGGGAATAGTAAATGTGGAGCAAACAATTCCAGACTATCCTCATGATGCATATGGCAATAAAATTGAAATGTTTCCAGTAATACAATACACTCCAGATAAATTAATAGAATTTGATATTACTTGGGAGCCAAATGTTATCAAAACTTTTGAAAAAACTAAATTCATCTATCAGACATATGATGGTTTAACAAATTCAAATCTAGATAAAATGAAATATGATATTATAATTACTCAAAATAGTAAAATACTATTTCGAGATTCAGGATTAACTCAAATTGGTGGTGATTACAGAAATTTCATCTTTGAGACTGCAGGTCCAATTGAAATTAGATTTCAAAATATTGTAAGTGGTGGAACTTCAGGTATAGAAAGTGTTGCAAGGGAGGTAGTTGATAATTCAATATTTCGTACAGTAGTATTTACTGCAATGGTATATGATAATCCAGAAAAAACCTCAACATCTGAAATAGTCATACAGCCCGCACGAAGAATGGATATCTATTATGAATTTTTAGTTGCAGCTATTCTAGTTCCTGCATTGATGCTGGGGGGATTAATTGTATATATGAAATATAGAAAACCTAAAAAATATTCTGACCAAAACAAGTTTGGTGCTGTAAAAATCTAAAATAAAAAAAAATTA
>LFLC01000048.1 GCA_001543015.1 Nitrosopumilus sp. LS_AOA
TAATGTTGGTTTTGGCTTTGCTTGAGCTGGTTTTACTTCAGCAGTGCCTTTTGGCAATGTACCTTTTGGTAATGTTGCTTTTGGCTTTGTCTCAGCGGGTTTAGTGCTTATCTGAGAAGCAAGTTTATTGAGTTTTGATTCTAATTCGGCAATCTTGTTTTCAAGATCTTGTTTTGTTTGCTTTTTAGCAGATGCCATTAATTTGGATTCATGGTGTGGGGTTTATGTACATTTGGGTTTGAATATTATATTCAATTCTGATCAAGTTTTATAGCACAAATTACATACACCGTTATGGATGATTTTGAAAAAGAGTTTCCAGATTTTGATTGGAAAAACATTCCAGCATACAAACATCCAGGAGGTAAAAACTGTCCATGTCCAAAACATGAATACATTCGAGAACAGATCAATTTTACAAAACAAGTAAATGAAAAAGGCAAAGAACCATCAAAAGTTACACTCAAATTTTGTCCTGATCATTACAAAGTGTATACAGAGGAAGTAATTCCTGCAATGCCATTAAAATACAGACTACTTACAAGAATTGCTTTAAAACTCGGAGCAATCAAAATTATACAATTAAAGTATATGGAATCAGAATTGTGTTTTTACTGTAAATTTGGATCTGGTGGTCATGATAGAAAAACAGAATTACCACCAATGTAAATTACTAAGATTTAGAAAGATTACATCATACAAAATGAAAATCAAATTTCAATAGTTAAAATAATTTTATAGAATTAGGAACAAATCCAGTTAAGCTTATACTTGAACTAACTTCAGAATCAATATGCCAATTGATGATATTCATGAACTAATTTCAGAACTTGAAAAGAATGGTGAATTAAAAAGGGTAAAAACAGAAGTTGATCCAGATTTAGAAATTGCAGAAATTTTGAGAAGAGGAATGTACTCAAATGGTCCTGCAATTCTTTTTGAAAATGTAAAAGGGTTTGATATGCCAGTTTTAGGAAATGCGTTTGGTTCAATGAAAAGATTAGAGATAGGATTAGAAATGACGGACTTTACTGAAATTGGTAAACGAATTACAGATATGACAAAGATGGACATTCCATCAGGCATATTAAATAAAATTAAAAAACTTCCAGAACTCTCAAAGATGACAGCATCCTTTCCAAAATCAGAGACCAGTGGACCAGTAACTGAAATTACATCAAGTAATGCAACATTTGAGGGCATACCAATTCTAAAATCTTGGCCAAATGATGCAGGTAAATTTATCACTCTGGGATTAGTTGCAACAAAACATCCAGAAACAGGAGTAAGAAATCTAGGAGTTTATAGAATTCAAATTCTTGATAAAACTCATGCATTAATGCATTGGCAAAAACACAAACGAGGTGCACACCATGGAGAACTTTCTAAAGAAAAGGGAGAAAAAATCCCAGCTGCAATAATTATCGGAGGAGAACCTGCAACAATTTTTTCATCAATTGCACCAGTCCCAGAAGGATTAGACAAGTATCTGTTTGCAGGAATTACAAGAAAAGAAGGAATCAAAATGGTAAAATGTAAAACAATTGATTTAGAGGTTCCAGCAAATGCTGAAATTGTTTTTGAGGGATATGTAGACCCAGAAGATATTAGAGATGAAGGTCCATTTGGAGATCATACAGGATACTACACTCCAGTTGAACCATACCCCACATTCACATTAACAGGAATAATGAGAAGAAAAGATCCAATTTATGTCACAACAGTTGTTGGAAAACCAATTCTTGAGGATGCATATATTGGAAAAGTGATTGAACGTTCATTTTTACCATTAATCCAAATGTTACAACCAGAAGTTGTGGACTATAGTATGCCACCAGCTGGATGGTTTCAAGGATTTGCAGTTATTTCAATTAAGAAAAGATATCCAGGTCAAGCAAAGAAAGTAATGATGGGATTATGGGGAATGGGGCAATTATCTCTAACAAAGATGTTTGTAGTAGTAGATGATGATATCAATGTTCATGACATCAATGATGTAATATGGGCAATAACAACTAGAGCAGATCCTGCACGAGATACAATAATAATTAACAATACACCAACTGATACTTTAGATCCAGCATCACCACTTGTTAATTTAGGTTCTAAGATGGGAATTGATGCAACTCAAAAAACAAAAGAAGAAGGGTACAACAGAGAAATTCAACAACTAGTCAAAGTCGATGATAAGACAAAAAACTTGGTAGATGCCAAGTGGTCGGATTATGGATTATGATAAATTAATTGGATTATAGAAATTATCTCGCTCTTCAACAGCATATCCTATTTGATGAATGGCATCTATGATTTTTTTATCAGTTAATTCAGTTGAACGGGCACCAGTACATGAGACGACTTCTTCTCCAATGAGTGTACCACCAAAATCATCAGCACCATATTGTAAAGCAAGTTGAGCCATACCCACACCATTTGTAAGCCATGAAGACTGAATATGAGGAATAACATCATCAAATATCATTCTAGAAATTGCAATCATCTTCAATAATTGAACACCACCAGTTCCAGCAGTAACTATTCCTTCTTCTTGCATCAAAGTATTATTTGGTTCAAAATTCCAAGGAATAAATGCCATAAACCCTTTAGTTTTTTCTTGTAATTTTACAAGTTTAGAAAAGTGTTCAACAATATCAGTTTTGTTTTCAACATGACCATACATCATTGTTGCAGAAGAGGGAATTCCAAGAGAATGAGATTCACCCATAATTCGAATCCAATCAGCACTAGAAATTTTCTTAGGACTAATTACATCTTTAACAGAATCAACTAAAATTTCAGCTCCTGCTCCAGGCATTGATTGTAATCCAGCATCTTTTAGTCTAGATAAAATTTCTTTTGTAGATGATTTTTCAACTTTTGCAATCATATCAATTTCAGATGTAGATAATCCATGAACACCGATTTTTGGAAATTTTTCACGAATCATTTTGAATGCATCTTCATAATATTCTAATGGCAGATTTGGATTATGTCCACCTTGAATCAAAACTTGACGAATGTTAAACATCTCAGATGATGTCTTTATCCTAGATTCAATTTGATCTAAAGATAATGTATAAGATTCAGCATCTCCAGGTGATCTATAAAATGCACAAAATTTACAATCAGTGATACAGACATTTGTGTAATTCAAAATTATATTATTGATAAAAGATGCTTTTTTGCCAAATTGTTTTCGTGTTAAATGACCAGATACTAACCCCATAAGATGAACATCATCAGATTCTAAAAGGCGTAAACAATCATCAGGTCCAGGTCTGTTCCCGTTTAGAGAATTTTCCAAAATATCGCTGATATCACTTTTTTGTATTTGTTCAGTAGTTTGGCTCAATTGTTTTTCATCTTTTAGAAATTCTATTTAATCCTTGATAGAAAAAAATTTCAAAAAATAAATCAAACAAAAGTCAGTAATTTGTGCGCAATTCTCAATTAATTCAAGTCGATGGATTCACGTTATTTTTAAGTAGGGCACAAAAATGAGATCAACACATGGTATCAGGTAATCAAATTAGACTCAACCGAATTCTCAGAAAAGGGAGAATGCTTTGTATTCCAATGGATCATGGAATTTCAAATGGTCCAATTGAAGGTCTTGAAGATCCAGCATCCACAATTTACAAATGTGAAGGACATGGACTCACAAGTGTAATAATCAATAAAGGAATTCTCAAAACATTACCAAAACCACTCAAAATTGGCGTTTTAGTTCATTTTTCAAGTAGTACAATATTGTCATTATCACCTAATCGTAAAATGCTAACAGGTACTGTAAAAGAAGCAGTTGCAATGGGGGCAGATGGTGTTTCATTACACATCAACATTGGTGGAAAAGAAGAACCAGAAATGTTAGAACAACTTGGAATGACTGCAAATCAATGTCATAAATGGGGAATGCCACTTTTAGCAATGATGTATCCAAGAGGAGAAAATATCAAAGATCCACATGATCCAGAAATTGTTGCACATGTTGCAAGAATTGGAGCAGAGTGTGGTGCAGACATTGTTAAAACACTTTACACAGGAGATATAGATTCATTTGCAAAAATTGTAAAGAGTACACCAGTTCCAATTGTAATTGCAGGTGGGCCAAAATCTAAAACAGATTTAGATATTCTTCAAATGACCGAAGATGCAATGACTGCAGGGGCCAAAGGAGTAACGTATGGTAGAAATATCTTTGCACATAAAACACCTGAAAAAATGGTAGCAGCATTAGCTGAGATTATTTTTAGAAAAGGAACAGCAAAGGAAGCAATGAAAAAAATTGAGTAAAACCAGAGAGCTTATTGTTTCACCCAAAGTGTCTCAAGCACAATTAACCAAATTTCTTTCTCAATTACAAGAAGAGGGAATCAAGATGATTTACTTGGATCCAAAAAAACTAGGTAAGAAAAAAACAAAATTGCAAACTGTTTTTCCTTCAAATGCTGCAAACTATGTAGTACTTGAAAAAGATGGAGCAGTAAAACCAAAAGGTAAGAAAGTTGGAAGAAAGTTCAAAGTATTATCAAATTCAGATATTGAAAATCTACTTAAAATTGCAAAAAAAGGATTAGACTTTGTTGTAGTAGAAGTAAAAGATTGGAAAATTATTCCATTAGAGAATATTATTGCTAAACTTCATAAAATTCATACCAAGATTTTTGCAATCGCAAGGACACCTGAAGAAGTAAGAAAAATGTTCTCCATTTTAGAAATAGGAGTAGATGGAGTAATCTTCAGTACATCTTCAATTAATGAAGTAAGAGAGGTAATGGTATACCTTGGAACTAAGAGTTTTGAAATGAAATCTGCAAAAGTTACTGAAATAAAAGAAGTAGGAGACGGTGAACGAGTTTGTGTAGATACAGCATCAATGCTTCACAAGGGTGAAGGAATGTTAATTGGAAATAGATCAAACTTTTTGTTTCTTGTTCATAATGAATCAGTAGGTTCATCATTTACATCACCAAGACCATTCAGAGTTAACGCAGGAGCAGTTCATTGTTACACATTATCACCAGATGGTACAACAAGTTATCTCTCAGAAGTTGAAACAGGTTCTGAAGTATTAATTCTTAATTCTAAGGGTAAAGCAAGAAGAGTAACTGTAGGTAGATCAAAGATTGAAAGAAGGCCAATGTTAATGATTAAAGCTTCCGTAGATGGAGAAGTGGGAGGAATAATTGCACAAGATGCAGAAACAATTAGATTTGTAAAATCAAATGGGCAACTAGTCTCTGTAACACACTTAAAAAAAGGAGATTCGATTATGGTTCATTCAAAACCTGCAACAGGGAGACATTTCGGAATGGAAGTTTCAGACGAATACATATTAGAAAAATAAAATGAAGTACAAAACATGCGTATCAATTGCAGAAAAAACACCAACCAAAATAAAACAAGTGTTAAAAATTGCTTTAAAAAAATCAGATTATGTTGAAGTTAGATTAGATTTTCTAAAAATTGAACAAATTCCCGAAGCATTAGAAATTATCAAAAATGATCTAAACAAAATAGTATGTACATTAAGACCTAAAACAGAAGGAGGAAAGTTTCCAGGAAATGAAAAAGAAAGAATTGCAATTCTAAAATTGATTGCAGAATATTCTCCATTTTTGTTAGATGTAGAATATAATACATTAAAAAATGATACAGCACTAGTAAAATACCTAAAATCAACAAAAACAAAATTACTTGTATCATGGCATGATTTCAAAAAAACACCAAGCACTGCAGAATTAAAAAAGAAGTTGAGTCAAATGAGTAAATTCTCATCTAATGTGAAAATTGTTAGTACTGCAAAATCAACAAATGATTCTACTAGAATGCTAGAGTTGTACAGCAAAAAAGGAAAAAATAATTTAATATCATTTGCAATGGGGGATTTTGGTAGAATATCAAGAATTTTGTGCCTATATTTGGGCAGTCCGTACACCTATGTTTCACTAGGAAAAGCAATTGCACCAGGTCAGTTTAGCGTAGATGAAATAAAGAAAATTACAAATCTAAAAAAATAATCAAACAATCAATTGAGAGTTTAAATCAATCAAATTACTCAAAAAAATAAGATGAGTAAAACATTCGCAGTCATCGGAGATCCTATCAGTCATTCACTATCGCCAAATATTCACAGTGCAGCATTTAGAGAATTAAATTTAGATTGTGTATACATAGGATATAGAATTCCAAAAGATGAATTAGAATCAGGAATTGAGGGTTTGAAAAAAATCAAAATTGAGGGATTCAATGTAACCATACCTCATAAAATTAGGATAATGAAGTATCTAGATAAAATTGATGAGTCATGTAGTTTGATTGGAGCAGCAAATACCATTGTAAACGTTGATGGAAATCTCAAAGGATACAACACAGATATGGATGGATTTTTAGAACCATTTAAGAAAAAAGGATTAGAAATAAAAAATTCAAAAATACTTTTGTTAGGAGCAGGAGGAGCAGCAAGAGCCATAGTTGCAGGATTTGCAAAAGAAAAAGCAAAAAGTATTACCATTGCAAATAGAACAATTGAAAATGCAGAAGAATTATCAGAGTTTGCAGGAAAAATTGGATTAGCATCAGATGTATTAAAAATAGAAAACGTAAAGGATACTGCAAAAAATTATGATATAATAGTTAATGCAACATCAGTAGGATTGAAAAATGAGCAAAGTATAATTTCACTAGATGGAATAAATGAAAAAACAATTGTATATGATATTGTGTATATGCCAATGAATACGGATTTTATCAAAAAAGCTAAAGAGAATAACGCAATTGTAATTTATGGATATGAAATGCTTTTAGGACAAGCAACACGTGCATTTGAGATTTGGCACAATATGGAAGCACCGTATAATGCCATGAAAAAAGCACTGTTAGGAGGATTCTGATGGCAAAAGCAATAGCCACAGTTCATGGAGCAATTTCTCTAGTAAACGCAATTGCTAACCAGAAAGGAGCAACTTTAGGAATAGATTTGAAGGTAGTTGCAGAAATTGAAACAAGCCCGGGGAAGGGAATCATAATAAAATCAGAAAATAAAAGTCTAAGTTCACGTCTAATAAACAAAACAATTGAAAAAATCATCTCCAAAAAAGATTTAGAAAAAAATAAAATAATAATTACTTTGGACTCAGAAATTCCAACAGGGTATGGATTAAAAAGTTCTAGTGCCATATCATCAGCTGTTGCACTTGTTTGTGCAAAAATTTTCAAACCTAAATTCACTGATCAACAAATTTTACTTGCAGGTGTAGAGGCATCAATTGAAACTAAAGTAAGTATCACAGGAGCATATGATGATGCATGTTCATGCTACTATGGAGGATTCAACATTACAGATAATGCAAAGAGAAAAAGAATTCATTTTGAAAAAGGTCCAACAAATCTAATTGCAGTTATATATATTCCAAAAAATAGAAAACGAGGTAATTTGAAAAATCTAAAATCACTATCATCAGTATTTGAGATTGCGTGGGAATTAGCAAGAAAATCAAATTATTGGGAAGCAATGAAAATTAATGGATTAGCAACAGCGTTGATTTTGAATTCAGATCCTAAAATAATTACAAATTTAATTGAAAAAGGTGCACTAGGTGCATCAGTGTCTGGAAACGGACCATCAATAGCTGCAATCACAAAAAAAGAAAATGAGGCAAATATCAAAAAAGTATTTTCAAATCTTGAAGGTAGAATTATTGTTTCAAAGATTAGTAACAAAAAGGCTGAAGTTCATGAAGTGTAAAATCGAAAAATCAAGAATTTCAGGACAGATAGTTTGTCCTTCAAACAAAAGTTATTCACATAGAGCAATCTTTCTTGCATCACTTGCTGGAAATAATAGCAAAGTTGAAAATTTTTTAAGTTCGGCAGATATCACTGCAACAATTGAGGCATGTAAAAAATTTGGAGCAGAAATTGAAATACAAAAGTCAACAATAACTATCAAAAATCCTATCAAATTAGGCACAAATGTTCCCGAAATTAATACTGAGAATTCAGGAACTACAATAAGAATTGCATCAGGAATTGCTAGTTTGTTTTCAAATGAAATTACACTTACTGGTGATGCCAGCCTCATCAAGAGACCTATGCAGCCACTCTTAGATGCACTAGAAAGTATTGGAGCACAATGTAAATCAACAGATGGAAAACCTCCAATCAAGATTAAGGGAAAAATATTAGGAGGGGAGGTCTCAATTCCTGGAAATTTGTCTAGTCAATTTGTTTCAGCATTATTAATTTGTGCACCATTAACTGAGAAAGGGATTAGTCTCAACATTGAAGGGAATTTAGTTTCAAAACCATATCTTGATGCAACAATTGCAACTATGAGAAAATTTGGAATTTCTGTTCAAACATTAATTCCATACAAAAGATATAACATTACACCTCAAATCTACAAGAGTGCCACATTTACAGTACCAATAGATTTTTCTAGTCTTGCATTACTTTTGGCAGCTGCAGTACTTAATGGAGATGAAGTTAAAATAAAAGGAAACATTGGAACTCTTCCACAAGGTGATGAGGTTTTTATAGATATTTTAGAACAGTTGGGAGTTACAGTTGTAATCAATGATGAAGAAATTAAAATAAAATCGCCTGAAAAACTAAGGGGCGGAAAATTTGATCTAAGTAACTCACCAGATCTTTTACCGCCACTAGCAATTTTATCACTAAACACATCTAGTCCCATTGAAATTACAAATGTAAAACATGCAAGACTAAAAGAAACAGATAGAATTGCAATTATTGCAAGAGAAATGATAAAACTTGGAATTAAAATTCAAGAAAATGATGATGGTTTGATTTTAGAGTCATCAGGAACTCTAAAAGGTGCAGAATTAAATTCTGAAAATGATCACAGATTATTCATGGCATTTTGTATTGCAGGAATGTATGTAGGGAATTGTACAGTTACTGATCCAGAATCAGTTAATGTGTCATATCCAAATTTTATAGAAGAAATGAATACACTTGGAGCCAGAATTAAAGTTCAATAAAATAATTTTTGAATATTGAGAAAATTCTATTAAAATGATAAATTAAAAATCATAGAAAGATGTTATTTTTGGGCTCAATTTTCCCATTTACGCCTAATAATTGAGGCTCAAACACGATTATAAGCATCATTTAACATTGTTAGTATGTTGCCGGGAAGTTCTATTGGTCAGCGTCTTGTTTTAACAAGTTTTGGTGAAAGTCATGGAAAATCCATTGGTACCGTATTAGATGGATGTCCTGCAGGATTAGAAATTGATGAAAAAGATATTCAAAAAATGCTTGACCAAAGAAAGCCTGGTCAAAATTTGATTTCAACTCAAAGAAAAGAAGGAGATATTGTTGAAATTCTTTCAGGAGTATTTAGAGGATATACAACAGGAGCCCCAATCACCATGATAATTCAGAACGCTGATCAGAAATCAAAAGATTATGAAAATTTGAAAACAGAATTAAGACCAGGTCATTCAGATTATCCTGCAATGATAAAATACAATCATTATAATGATTATAGAGGGGGAGGAAGATTTTCTGGAAGACTTACAGCAACGCATGTAATGGGAGGAGCTATTGCAAGAAAATTACTCAAAGTAACATTAGGAATTGAAACTCATTCATTTACATCACAGATTGGTAAAATAAAAATGGAAAAAGAGTTTAATGAAAAAATGATAAAATCAATTTATAAAAATGATGTTAGATGCCCTGAAATCAACACAGCAAAAAAAATGAAAGATAGTATTCTAGATGCAAAGAAAAAAGGAGATTCACTTGGGGGGATAATTGAATCAGTAACTACAAAGATACCAGTAGGATTAGGTGAACCGATTTTTGGTTCATTAGAATCTGATTTGAGTAAAGCCATTTTTTCAATTCCATCAGTAAAGGGAGTAGAATTTGGTTCAGGGTTTAGAGGTTCAGAACTTTATGGTTCTGAAAATAATGATTTGTACACAATTAAAAATGGAAAAATTATCACAAAAACAAATAATTCTGGAGGAATTTTGGGAGGGATTTCAAACGGAATGCCAATAACTATGAGAATTGCATTCAAACCAGCATCATCGATTGCACAAAAACAATCTACTATAGATATTAAAACAAAAAAAGAAACCATTCTTCAAGTAAAAGGAAGACATGACCCATGTGTGGTGCCCAGAGCCCCACCAGTAGTAGATTCTCTAGTAGCACTAACAATAGCAGATCATGCACTCATCTCAGGCGCAATTAAACCAGTTTTATAAGAAAATGTCAGAAATCAATGATCTTCGAAATAAAATGGATGAGATCACTTTGGAGATGGTAAAACTATTGAAAGCCAGAACAGATGTTGCAAAGGAGATTGGAGAAGTTAAGAAAAGTATTGGTAAAAGTATTACAGATGAATTACGTGAAGATAGTTTACGAAGTAAAGTAATTTCGCTATGCAATGATTTAAAGCTCGATGAGACAATTGCAACAAAATTTTTAAATTTTCTATTAAATGAATCAATCAAAGTTCAAACAAGTAACAAGCAAACACATCTCTCAATTTTCTTTAAAGCAAAAACACTCGAAGAGCAAGGGAAAAAAATAATTCACATGGAAGTTGGTGAGCCAGACTTTTTGCCACCAGATATTGTAAAAAATGCATTAAATGAAGTGTTTGATAAAGGATTTTTGAAATATGGACAGTCAAAAGGAATGCCAGTTTTTCGAGAGGCAATTGCAAAATATGTTTCTGAAAAATTCAACACACATGTAACACAAGATAATATCATTGTAAGTCCAGGTGCAAGGTTTTCTATTTTTACTGCCATTACAACCCTTTTGAATCCAGGAGATGAAATGATTGTAATTGAACCAGCATGGCCAGCATACAAAGACTGTGCATTAAATGCAGGAATTAAAGTTAGAACAATCAAAACAACATTAGAACAGAAATGGGAACCATCAATAGAACAAATCAAAAATACAATTAACACAAATACAAAAATGATCGTACTTAATTATCCAAATAATCCAACTGGAAAAATCCTTCCTGAGAAATTACAAGATGAAATAATAAAACTTGCAAAAGAAAATCAACTTTATGTGCTAAGTGACGAGATATATTCACAATATGCAAAATCAAATTGGAAAAGTGTTCTGAGTTATAATTATGAAAAAAGCATAATCACTCAATCATTTTCAAAATCACATGCCATGACAGGATTTAGAATAGGATATGGAATAGCTGATACAAAAATTATTGAAAAAATGGCCAAATTAGAAGCATTATGCCTTACAAATGTATCAGAGCCCATCCAATACGTTGCTATGAAAGCACTTGAGGCTGACACATCCAAGAATACCAATACAATTAGACGCAGATTAGAGATGTTGTCACAAAAATCAAATGAAATTGGGTTAAATTTTGTAATTCCAGATGGTGCAATGTACATTTTTGCTCAACTTGATAAAGAAGGGTTTGATGGGGTTAAATTTGCAAATACCATGCTTGAAAAAGGCCTCGCAGTAGCACCAGGGGAAGGATTTGGTGATTATAAAAATTTCATAAGAATTTCAGCATGTCAAAATGAGGAAATATTGATTGAGGGAATGAATATACTTAGGGAGAATATTGGAGATAAGTAGTGAAGAAGAAACTTACAGTTATTGGTGCCGGAGGTCAAATGGGACAATGGTTTACAAAATATTTTTCAGGTAAGGATTATGAAGTAACAGGTCATGATTCAGAAAACAAGGTAACAGGAAAAGATATCATAGTATCAGAATCTCTAGTAGGGGCAATTTTACAAGCAGATATTGTAGTTTTGTGTACTCCAACTAGAAGAACTCCAGAAATTATAAGATTAATTGCAAAAGAAATGAAAAGAGGAACATATCTTATTGAAATCTCATCTGAAAAATCCAAAGTAGTTGCATCCTTAGCAAAAATGCCAGCAAAGATCAATCCAATTTGTATTCATCCAATGTTTGGTCCAGGAATCAAAACACTAAAGGGTCAAAATATTATTTCAATTCCAATAAAAGATGCAAAAAGTGAATTAACAATGGCAAAGTCATTATTTGAAGGGGCAAACTTTGTTACAATTGATGCAATTGAACATGACAAAAAAATTGCAGTAATTTTAGGATTAACACATATGATGAATTTAGTTTTTGCAAACATTATTTCAAAAGATGAAAAATCAATTCTTACTGAAAAAATGTCAGGATCTACATTCAGAGTACAAAAAACATTAGCAGAAAGTATTATGACTGAATCTCCAGAATTAATTGAAACAATTATTTCAAATCCTGAGATCCGTAGAGTAGCAGAAGAACTTTGGAAAGATGTTGGACGATTACTTACAGCAGTTCAAGAATCAAAAACAGAAGAGGTTGTAAATTACATCAAAGAATGTCAAGAAAGACTTGCAAAGCATTCAGACCTTAATGAGTCCTACAAAAAACTAACAAAAATGGTCAAAGCCGTTGAAAAATAACGGGACATGCGTTCAACAAAAATTGTTACATCATTCATTAGAGATAATAATAAATTATTAATTCTCAAAAGAAGCAACAAAGTAAAATCAATGAAAGGGTTGTGGGCAGGAATTAGTGGAATTATTGAAAATAATGAGCCACCACTCAAAAGAGCAAAAATTGAAATTTTTGAAGAAGTTGGAATTATAGAACAAGACATCACATTGATTAAATCCGCAGAAGAGATGAGAATCAATTCGCCTCAATATGAAAACCATGAGTGGGAAATATTTCCATTTTTGTTTGAATCAAAAAATCCAACAATCAAACTCAATTGGGAAAATTCAGAATTCAAATGGATTAGTGTGGATGAATTAAAAAATTATGAAACAGTGCCTAGTCTTCAAAAAGTATTATTCAACTTGTTGTAAATTACTATTTTCTTTTTCATATTTCTTTTGTTGTGAAGTATTATTTTTTTTTTCATATTTCTTTTGTTGAGGTAACATCATGTAAACACATGCACCTCCACACATAGTACAAGGTACGTTATTTCCAGGATGTTGTCCAGTTCTACTATGAATTTTTGCTGCGGCTTCAGGATCAATAGATAATGCAAGTTGTTTTTCCCAATCCAATGTACGTCGTGCTTCAGTCATTTCCATATCCCATTTAATCACTTTATCACGAATTTTTACAAGATCGCCTGCGTGTGCAGCAATTCTATATGCAATTAACCCAGCTTTTACTTCTTCAGCATTTGGTAAAGCTAAATGTTCAGAAGGAGTAAGATAACATAAAAGATCAACACCCTCACTTGCTGAAACGGCAGCCCCAATTGCACTGGCAATATGATCATGTCCAGATGCAATATCAGTTACCAAAGGACCAAGAACATAATATGGAACATCACCAATCAGAGCTTTTGCTAAACGAACATTTGCTGCAACCTCATTTAATGGAACATGTCCTGGGCCTTCAACCATCACTTGAATATCCTGTTCATGAGCACGTTTTGTTAATTGTGAAATATTGATCATTTCTTGAACCTGTAATTCATCATGAGAATCCAAGATGGAGCCTGGTCTAAGAGCATCCCCAAGACTAAATGTTACATCATATTTTTTGGCAATTTCAATCAGATAATCATAATGAGTCAAGTATGGATTTTCTTTATCATGTTTTAACATCCATGCAGCAGTAATTGTTCCACCTTTACTTACAACCCCACCATATCTCTGAACTTTTAGAATTCTCTTTGCAATATCTTTTGTAATTCCACAATGAATTGTAGTATAATCAACTCCATCTTTTGCATTATTTTCAAATGCATTTAGGAAATCATCTTCAGTCAAGTTTAGAGGATTTTTATGAACTTCAATTCCATAATTATATGCCTCATAAATTGGAACAGTTCCAAAAGTAATTAGTGCATTTTCCATAAGAGTTCGTCTTATTTGTTTGACATCTCCTCCATCACTAAGATCCATAATTGTATCTGCATGATATTTTATAGCAACTTTGGCTTTTTCAATTTCAGCATCTAAATCTACATTCAGAGTAGATGTTCCAATGTTAACATTAACTTTAGTTTTAAGACCTTTGCCAATTCCAACATTATGAATTTTTTGAGGTCGTACATTATTACTCGGAATTATAATTGAACCGCGTGCAATTTTTGGAATTAGCCAATCAAGTGAAACATCTTCATCTTTTGCTACTTGTTTCATTTCATCAGTTGCTACCCCACGTCGGGCAGAAGTCATCTGAGTGGCCATAACATACCATATACTATTACCTGATTTAAACAATCATGAAAAGTAAAAAATGATTAATTTTTTAATACTATAATAATTGATCTGATCGATCTTATATTGAATAATCACCATATACTATATTGTGCGATTGATTAGAGAGTGTAGACATTGTGGTAGAGAATTTCAAAGTATGAAAGATGAGTTTTGCTCTTTTGAGTGTGTAACTCAAACATCATCTTAGAAATTAATTCAAGTTTAATTCAGATGCAATAGATAATTTTTCAGATTTAATTTTCTCAATTCGGTCTAAAATAGGCACAATTAATCTTTCTAGGTCAGCAGAATTTTGGAAATTTTGCTTTATTTCATCAACTCTATTTTTAAATTCAATTTCAGATACCTCCAATAAAATATAATTTCGAAGTTTTTGATTTTCTAATTTGAGGGATTCAATTTCAGACATGGTATCTACCTAGGCGGACTCCAAGATTCTTCTACATTAGTTGAATTAGAAACAAGATATTGTTTACCACACTTGAAGCATTGCCACAAAAATTTTCCATTTTTCTTTGTTTGATATTGCATTGGTAACAAACAGGTAGTACATTTCAATTCCTCAGGAGATGAATCATTAATTACAGGAATTTCAGTCACAAGATAAAGAAATCATTAAAGTATAAAATCCCTATTACAAAAAATAAAATTAACAGAATATAGGAAAAATAGATTAGTACATAAAATAAGTAGAAATCGTGAATTTACTTTCAATTGGAGGTTCTGACCCATCATCAGGAGCAGGCATTCAAAGTGATCTTAGAACATTTTCAACAGATAATGTACATTGGTTAACAGTAATTACAGCAATTACAGGTCAAAATACTTTAAAATTTGGAAAAGTAGAACCAGTCTCAATTGATATTTTAAAAAATCAATTGCAATTAGTGTTTTCAGATTTTAAAATTGATGGAATAAAAATTGGAATGGTATACAATTCACAAATAATTAAAACCATTTATCAACAATTAAAAAAATTAAAAATTCCAATCATAGTTGATCCAGTAATAAAATCTACAACAGGTGGAGAATTATTAAAAAAATCAGCCATCAAAGATTATCAAAAATATATAATTCCTCTTGCCACAGTTATCACTCCAAATAAATACGAAGCAGAGATTTTATCCAAAACTAAAATTAATGCAAAAATTATGCCTGAAATACCTGCAAAGAAAATTCAGGAAATGGGTGCAGATAATGTATCAATTACAGGGATTCAGACAAAGGTCAATAAAATATCAGATTTTATTTTAGAGAAAAATAAAAAATATATCATTTCAGGTGATAAAATTTTAAAAATCAATCACGGTAGTGGAGGAAATTATGCATCAGCAGTTTTATTTTCATTGGCAAAAAACAAATCAATCAAGGAATCACTCAAATTTGCCAAACAATATACGTATGATTCAATCAAAAATGCAAAAAAAATAGGAAGAGGGATTGTGATTACAGACATTAATGAAAAAGATAGTACAATGACAGAATTGTCTGAATCAATTCAGAAATTCACAGAAATTAAAAATATTTACAAAAATATTCCAGAATGTCAAACAAATTTTGTATATTCAAAAGAAAAGCCAAAATCAACGAAAGAAATTCTAGGGATTTCAGGAAGAATCGTCAAAGCAGGAAAAAAGGTCATAGTTGCAGGAGATTTAGAATATGGAGGCTCAAAACATGTTGCAACAGCAATGTTAACAGTGAATAAAAAATTTCCACAAATACAATCTGCAATAAATATCAAATATCAAAATACAACCATATCAAAAATAAAAAAATTAAAATTAATTGTTTCAATATATGATAGGAATCAAGAACCAAAGAATGTAAAAAATAAAGGTTCAACTATAGAATGGGGAATTAAAAGTGCAATCAAGAATTTGAAAGAATCGCCAGATGTCATTTTTCACAATGGTGGTTTTGGAAAAGAACCAATGATAATAATTTTTGGAGATACACCAAAAAATATTTTAAAAAAAATATCAAAAATTGCAGGGTAAAATTTTAGTGTAAAATTATCCTCGAACATAAATAGTCATCAAATGAAATAGGATTTGTGAAGACAGTAATTTTGGCAGGAGGGTTAGGTACAAGATTGCTCCCATTAACAAAAAAAACTCCAAAACCCATGTTACCATTAGGTAAAAAACCAATTTTAGAACATCTCATAGAGTGGAATAAAAAAAATGGTGTAAAATCATTTGTTTTGTGCGTTAGTTATCTTCGAAAAACAATCGAGGATTATTTTGGAGATGGTGAAAAATTTGGAGTCAATATAGAATATGCAATTTCAAACAGACCACTAGCTACTGCAGGTCAACTTAAAACTGCAGAAGAATTTATCGAAGATACTTTTGTCTGTGAGTATGGGGATTCAATTTATAATTTCAGTCTTAGAAACATGATAAAACAACACAAAGTAAAGAAATCATTTGTCACCATGGGTCTAAACGAATACAAAACAAATTTGGAGTATGGAGTAATCAACACTTCAAAAACAAACAAAGTATTAAGCTGGGAAGAAAAACCAGAGATTAGAGCTAATATCAATATGGGGTGTTATGTAATGGAACCAGATATTTTGAAATACATTCCAAAAAATAAACCATATGGGATGGATGATGTGATTAAAAAAGCCATGAATAAGAAAAAATTAGTTAGTGGTTTTATTACAAAAAATGGTTTTACAGATATTGGAAATAAAGAATCATACAAACAAGCTAGCCAAGAATACATTGGAAAGAGCAGATATTAGAAATGACTGAACCAATAATAAGAAAATTAAGAAAAGAAGACCTTCAGAAGGGGTTTCTCACCACATTGGATTCGTTAAGACAAACTAGTAATATTGAAACAAAGAAAGCTGAAGAAATTTTTGAGAAAATTAATTCTTCTCCAGATTATACAATTGCAGTTGCAGAATTAGAGGGAAAAATCGTAGGTACCACAACATTACTAATCGAACAAAAATTTATTCATAATGGAGGGCTAGTAGGACACATAGAAGATGTAGTGATAGATAAAAATCATCAAGGTCAAAAAATAGGCGAGAAAATTATGAAGTTTCTGTTAGAGATTGCAAATAATCGAGGTTGCTATAAGACAATTTTAGATTGCACTACAGATGTAAAACCATTTTATGAAAAACTTGGATTTAAACAAGTTGCAAATGAATTAAGATTTGATCATATCTAAAAATAATCTTTTTTAGGACGAATCGGTTTAAGTTTAGTCAAATAAGCTCCAAAGCCCATTACAGGAAATGACATAATGATAAACAGTACTGGAGAATATTGTACGATGTCTGTAATGAATACAGGATCCATTGTGTCTAACATTGAATAACAAACAAGCATACCTAATAACAAAATTACTCCACCGAGAATAATCAAACGACCAATAGTTTTTGAACCATAGCGTTTTGTCATAATGAATGGTACTGCAGCTAAAATTCCTGCAGGAGCTACACCAATTGAAATGAATTGAAATATTTTAGGATCTGCTACAAATGATAATCCAAATTCAAAAGCTTGTGGAACATTCCCCATAAAATAATAAATTGAAATCATTTCACCTGAAAACATTCCAAACAGTGCTGTACTAGTAATCGCAAGCCATTTTTCAATTGCCATAATTTGATGAGATTTTAGTTGATAAATAAACCATTCAAAAAATTATATGATTCCAACAAGATTTGCTAATTCTTTTCGAGATGCTGCACCAAGTTTTTCTGCAGCTTCTTCAGGAGAAACATCATTTAAGAAAATACCATAGCCACGTTCTAATCCGGACCAAGGTTTTGTAATTGGGTAAACTTCAAGATGCCAATGAATTTGTCGACTATTTTTCTTTTCAGGGGAGAGATGAAATACGAAATTAAATGCTACATTTTTGATAGTTTTAGATAATCCACCCAAGGTAGATCTTAGAATTAGTGCTAAATCATTAATTTCTTTTTGAGAAATTTTTGAGAAATGGGTAGTATGTTTTTTTGGAGAAATCCAAAATTCATAAGGATATGAAGGAGCCCAGGGACAAAATGCAATAAAACCATCTGTTTGAAGAACCTGTCTGGGGCCGCCAATCTCTTCATTTACAGTTTGGCACATATGACAAACCCCTTTTTCATTCAGAATTTTATGAGATGCTTGTGATTCTTCTTCAATTACTGGTGGAATAGTAGATAATGTTAAAAGATGTAGATGTGGATGTGGATTTTTATTTCCAGCTAATTCACCATAATCGCCATAAATTGAAACATATGTTACACCCTTTTGAGTATAGAGCCATCTCAATCTATCTTGAACAACAACTAGAACATTTGACCATTGTTCTATGTCAATTGTAGCAAAAGTATCTTTTGGATTTGGTGATGCTACAACAATGTAATGGTAACCATATGCGGGTTCACTGTAGAATGGTTTGTCACTGTAAGAATTTTCAGAATCAATAGATACAATTGGATTTTTACTTTCAAATACTCTAATGGACCAATTTTTGACATATTCATCTTCATCGTCTTGCAATCGTTGCAACATTCCTTCTCTTGCAACAAGCGATAAAATAGATGGGTTGGTCATGGCTTCATGTCCAGGAGCAAAAGGAAATTTTTTAGGATCAACTACTTTGTCGACTTTTTTTTCGATAATCATAAAACGCTCAGAAACATAATCCTTGCGCATCTCCCCCATAATGGTAATTGAAAGTAAATGTATGTTAAAACGTTTACTAAAATCTATAAAAACACAAATCAAAATAATATAAAAATTATTTTTCAAAAATTATGAAGATCGGAAGGCGTCGTGTAGGG
>LFLC01000042.1 GCA_001543015.1 Nitrosopumilus sp. LS_AOA
TTTCTAATAAAATATTCTCGTCAGTCCATTGGATTTGCTCCAAATTATCAAAATTCTTCTTTATGTTTTCTTTGAATGTTTCTAAAGACTCATCAAATGACTCCTTCTCATATAGAGCAAATGTAGAATAGTGATTGTTCTGAGCTTGATCTACCAATCTATCCAAACTAGAGGTTCTAGCGTATTCAAACACTTTGGTAGAATGGATTTTCATATCTGCATTGTTAATGTGGGATTGTAATTCATTTAACTCATACAAACGAGTCTCCATTTCTGTAAATAGTGGGAAATATTTCCCCCATACACTTTTGGAATTTTGATTTCTTAGTCTTGTATAGATAAATATTCGTCCATCATCTTTGAGTGATCTTAGTGATTCTGAGAGAAACTTTGGAACATCAAAATGGTGTATTGTATTAAAGGTGACAATACAATCTATTGATTTGTTATCTAATGGTAGTCTATCTGCATTCCCTTCTCGTGTACAGAAATTTGTAATTTTTTGTTCTGTAAGATGGTCTTCTAATGATTTTAACATATTTCCGTTATAATCTACACAGTGAATGTAAAATGTATCATCAAAGCATTTCAAAAATTCTAATGAATATCGTCCATCACCGCATCCGATATCTGCCATATTGATTTTAGATTTTAATTTTAGTTTGTCTTTAATGTGTAAGATTGGTTCTGTATCAAGTGTTCTTACACTTTGATATTTTGATGCAATAGTTGAAAAATGATCGTGCATAGTTTGTGAGCTTAATTCAATTTCATTACGTGTACGTGACAATAGGATCTATTCATGATTAAACCCCTATATCCACGTTTACTGTATAGTATAGTGTAATGGTACTAGTATTGATTGGAATTGCAATAGGAATTCTAATAGTAGCAATTTTAATTATAAAAGCAACAAAAACATCTTCTCGAGATATTTTAGGCATGAAATTATTTTGTGTCACATGTGGCACAAAAACTAGTGATTCAAAGTGTCCAAAATGTGAAAAAAGTGCTAAAACATTTGGAGTATAGTTACACTCTACTTTGAATTCTATAAGATTAGAAATGATTCAACGATTAGTTTTTTGTGATTAACTAAAATGGGACCGGCAGGATTTGAACCTGCGACCACTAGTCCCCCAGACTAGTATCATACCAAGCTAGACTACGATCCCTAGTCACAGAGGCACAAAATGAAATTATTAAATTGTCGTATTGAATAATGTAATTATGAAAATTTGTAGTATCTGTAAAAAAATTTCTGCAACAGGAGAAAATCATCTTGACTGTGTCCAAAAAAGAAGTATTGAATTCGAGGATGCAGAATTTAAAAAAGGTATTACTGAAAAACTGAATCTCTCAACAGATTATCAAGGATTAGGAGTTGAAGTAAGAGCAATTCTTGAGCATCTTACAAAAGATAAAGATTCAAAAGAAAAATCATAACCATTTTGAGAGTCTTTCTTTTTCAAATTCTTTCTTTTTAGAAAGATTGTCAGTTGTTGATTCTGAAAGACTTGTTGATGGTTTTGAATTAGTAAACATATCTACTTCAAGAATAGATGCCGTGTCTTTTCCTGATTCAATAAAACATCCGCCTTTTCCATCAAACAAAACAGTTTCTTCTTTTAATTGAATTATTGAAATAATATTTTTGGCAACTGTAATACCTTCACCTTCAGCAAAAATTCCTGCCTTTGGAACTGCCATTTTTTCTCCAACTGCTAATACAGTTACATCACCAATTGCAAAAATATTTTCAAAAGGAGTTTTACAATCCCTATCTATTGGGATAAAGCCAGGTTCTTTTGCCAAACCAGAATCATAAATTATTTTTGGTGCAATATGAGGAGGAATAGCTAAAAGAATATCAAAATCAGCTTCACTGTTTTCAAAAATTAGTTTCTTTGATTCAACAGATTTTATTTTACATGAATTATGAAAAGTAATTTTTTCAGAGTTTACAAGTTCAAGGATTTTTTTACTAACTTCAGGGCCTGCAGCTGGTAAAGTAATTGGGGCAGGACTGTAAAAGTCAATTTGTACAGAATCACGTACTCCGCGCTTTCTGAGCATAGAATCTATCAGTAAACTAGCCTCAAATGGTGCAGGTGGACATTTGTAAGGCATTCCCATTATAGAGATTGCAATTTTTCCAGATTCTATACTCTCAAGTTTGTCACGAATTTTTAAGAGTTGATCATGATCATATAGATTAAATCCATTTTCTACTAGACCTGGAATTTTTTGGGGTGCTAAAACTACACCTGTAGAAATTATTAAAAAATCAAATGTAATATTTTGAGATTTAGTTTTAATATTTTTGTTTTGAAAATTTATTTCTAAAATTTCTTCTTTTATGAAATTGATTTCTTTTTTTGATAATTCATTTAATGAGCCAATTGAATTTTCAAAAGTTCTAGTCCCATTAATTATCCATAATTTTGCAAATCCTACCATAAACCAATCTTTTTTGTCAATTACAGTGATTTTCACTTGTGAAGATGATAAAGTGTTTCTTAATTCATTTGCACTTGAAAGTCCACCAAAACCTCCTCCTAAAATTACAACATGAGGAATATTTGTCAACTTAAAGTTCTTGTGAGGTTGGTCTTATCAAAATTTCATTAACATTAACATGGGGTGGAGATTCAACTGCATACAAAATTGCGTTTGCAATATCTTCTGCATGTAGTGCTTTCATCTTTTTTGCATTCTCAACAAATCCTTTCAATGAATCTTCTGTAATTGTATCATTAAGTTCTGTATCAACAACACCAGGTTCAATACTTGTTACTCTAATGTTAGTTCGTGCACTGAATTCTTTTCTTAATCCCTCACTAAATGCAGCAATAGCAAATTTTGTTGCGCAATAAACACTTCCAGAAGCAAATACAACTCTTCCAGCAACAGATGAAAGATTTACAATGTGACCGGATTTTTTTTCTTTCATATGAGTAATTACTGCTCCTGTAGAATACAATACACCTTTAATATTCACATCAATCATTTTATCCCATTCATCTACTTTGAGACTCTTAAAGAAACTCAAAGGCATTAAACCTGCATTATTTACTAAAATATCAATAGAATTCCATTTTTCTAAAACTGCTTTTGCAAAATTATCACATTCTAATCTTTGAGTTACATCTAATTTTTGATAAAATACTTCCCCACCATTATCAGTTATTTTTTTTGCAAGTGCTTCTAATTTATCTACTCTTCTAGCACCAATAGCAACTTTAGCTCCTGCCTTTGATAGTGCCAAAGCAGTTGCATATCCTATACCACTACTTGCTCCAGTTATTATTGCAACTTTACCTTTAATCATTTAATCGCATTAAATTTTATCATCGTAAAAATGTTTAGACCAGATACATTACTTTGGAAAAAATACTGTCATCTTTATTAAATGAAAAAGGGTAATCAAATAATGGAATCAGAAAAATGTGCTTACTGTGGAGATTTAACAGATATGCCTTTTCATTGCAATTATTGTAAGGATCCATTTTGTGCTGAACATAGATTACCTGAAGAACATAGATGTGTAAAGCTGACTCTAATTAGAGCAAAAAGATTTGGTGAGAAAAAAATCATTCGAGATGGTGGTAGAAATAAACCAAGTATTTTTAGACGAATTTTTAAAAGATGAAAAACTAGTAAGGGCTTTTATCAGGAGAAATTTTTGCGCGTCTTCCTTGATAAATAAGAGCAATACCCAGCGCAAACATTACCATTGCAGTTAATGGAAAATTTTGTGGTGCAGGCAAAATAAACCAATAATATATTCCAAAACCAATAGACACAACAGCTTGTGTCCATAACTTAATCCATTTTGGGGCTTTGATTAATCTGCTAATTAGTTCAATGGCAAGAATCCCAAATACTGGATAAATTGAAAATAATAAAAAATCAAATACTTCAACGCCTGTATGGGACATAGTTCATGAAAATAATAGGTATAATTTCTATCTAATCTTCCCAACGAACCTTTGTTGCAATGTTTTTAGCAATTAATGCCTGTGCATTTTCGTAAGGGATTGTGGCAATGTCTTCAGTCTTAAATGGACCATACTTCTCAAGGTCAGCACCTACAATTTCATCTACTTCATTAAGAAATCTAATGACAACTTTTTTTGTTTTATGGTTTTGAGCTAATGATTCAAGAAATTTTGATTTTCCGTTAATTGTTGCAGAAAGAATCATCTCGGTTCTTTCTCTTTGTTCATCTTGTGAATCTAAAATGAATTTTTCTTCATCCAAAAGATGTCCAATTTTAAAATCAGAAGATTTAGAGATTTTGTCTAATCTAATTTCTATTAATAATGATATTAATTCGGTTGTCATTTCAATCAGAGTGTCTTTAATTTTATTTTCTACACCATCAAATTCTTGCTTTCTTAGATTTCCAATAAAATCAGAAAGGTTTCTGTAAAAATTTGGATCAATTTCTAGTAGTGAATCATCTTCTGTTTCTCGTAAAACTGCAAGATGTAATGAATTGATATTGATTGGATTAGGTTCTGACATTTCTTACCTAATCCTTAAATGCTGGATGTATTTGTGTTTGATTGAAGTACAAAAATTGCCCTATAAAGTAAGTCACGGTAAAGCAGTCCAAGTAACATATTCACCAGATGAAGTTTTCGCTAGAATTGAACATGAAAAAATTCAATTTATCGATCTTCAATTTACTGGTTTAACTGGTCATTTTCATCATACTACAATTTCAGCTAATACTTTTACTCCTGAACAAATGAGAGATGGTTTACCTAAACTAGATGGTTCATCAATTGTTGGATTTACTTCAATTGATGATTCAGATTTACTTTTAAAACCAGATCCAAATACATTTGCAATAATTCCTTGGATGACTGAAAACAAAACAGCTAGAATGCTTTGTGATGTTTATTGGGGAGGAAATAGAGGAAGATTATCAAGAGATCCTAGAGGAATTGCTCACAAAGCTGAAGAATATATCAAAACTCAAGGATTTGATTTTAGTACATGGGGACCAGAAGTAGAATTCTTTGTTTTTGATAGAGTGCATTGGGATGTTTTAACACCATACAAAGGGCAGTCATATTCAATTGAATCCAAAGAAGCTCCATGGAGTCAATCAGGTGATGGATATCCAATGGGATTACAAGAAGGATACTATCCAAGTACGCCTGCAGATACTCTTACACCATATAGAAATGAATGTGTAAATATTCTTGGTAAAAATTTTGGGATTTTATGTGATAATCATCACCACGAAGTTGCAACTGCAGGGCAATGTGAAATTGATATCAAATATGATTATTTGACAAACGCTGCAGATGCTGCTCAAACTTACAAATTTGTAATTAGAAATGTTGCACAAAAATATGGTAAAGTAGCTACAATGATGCCTAAACCAATTGCAATGGATTCAGGTTCTGGAATGCATGTTAATGTTAGTTTATGGAAAGGAACAGAAAACACATTTTATGATCCAGATGATGAGATTGAACTAAGTCAAACTGGACGATATTTTTGTGGTGGAATAATTAATCACTGTAAAGCATTATCTGCAATTTGTAATCCAACTACAAATTCATATCATAGATTAGTACCAGGATATGAAGCTCCTGCATACATTGCATGGAGTTCAGGTAATCGTTCTGCAGTTGTAAGAGTTCCAAAACATCTTACCGGAAAAGAGTATGCACATCTAAAAAGACTAGAATTTAGAGCACCTGATCCTTCATCAAATCCATATCTTGTGTTTGCTGCAGTAGCAGCAGCAGGACTAGATGGAATCAAAAAGAAAATGGATCCAGGAGAACAAGTCAAAGAAGATATTTTCAAGATGACTAAATCTGATAGACACAAAAGAGGAATTGGTGTTTTACCAAAAAGTCTTGGTGAGGCATTAGATGAATTAGAAAGTGATAGAAAATTCCTTAATCCAATTTATACAAATGATGTGATTGACAAAGTTATAGAATTAGAAAGACGAGATCAACGTGAAATTGCAATTAGACCACATCCACATGAATTTTATCTATACTTTGATGTCTAAACTCTTCCAGTAAGCTGAAAGATAAAGTGTAATGAGACTGCAACTAAAGTAAATCCTCCTCCAAGAAATATAATTCGATATTTCTCAGATGTTGCTGCTTTGTATAACAAAATTCCTCCTGCAAGACCTGCAAATAAAACTAAAACTCCAATTATTACACTATCAAAACTTTGGTTTGTAATTAGTGGATGAAAGAATCCAGAAAGTAATGCAAAAAATGCAACTAGGTAAACGTACTTGAAACTAACTAAAATTTTGGATGTTGGTACATTCAATGTTGTTCGTAAATATAATAATCAAATAAACTTTTGAAAGAAATTTTTAAAATAATTTACATCATTCCGCCCATATCAGGCATTCCGCCCATTCCAGGCATTCCACCACCCATTCCAGGTGGCATTCCAGGTGGCATTCCACCTTCACCACCACCAGGTGGCCCACCACCAGATTTGTTGGTAGAAATTACATCATCGATTCTAAGAATCATGCATGCTGATTCAGCAGCTGCTGAAACAATTTGAAGTTTAACTGCAAGAGGTTCAATAATATCACTTGATTTCATATTTGCAATTTTTCCTTTCATAACATCAATTCCAGTCCATTTTTCTCCTTTTTGTTGTTTTGAGCGAAGAAGTGTTAGTGTGTCAATTGGATCCATTCCAGCATTTTCTGAAAGTGTTAATGGGATTGATTCTAAAGCATCTGCAAATTTTTCAGCAGCTAATTGTTCTCTACCTTCTAAAGATTTTGCCCAACTTCTAAGTTTTGTTGCAGCATAAGTTTCAGGGGCTCCTCCACCTGCAACAATTTGAGGTTTTTCAATTACATCTTTTACAACCATAAGTGCATCATGAACAGAACGTTCAACTTCATCTACTACTCTCTGTGAACCGGCACGAAGAAGTAATGTAACAGATTTTGGATGTTTGCATCCTTCTACAAATACCCATTTGTCTTCTTCAATTTTTCTTTCTTCAACAATTTCGGCACTGCCTAAATTTTTCTCAAAAAGATCATCAAGATTTGTAATTATTGTAGCGCCTGTTGCTTTTGCAAGTTTTGTAAGATCACTTTCTTTAATTCTTCTAACTGCGATAATTCCTGCTTTAGCCAAATAATGTTGTGCCATATCATCTAGTCCTTTTTGACACAAAACTACATTTGCGCCAGAACCAATAACTTTGTCAACCATTGTCTTTAGCATTCTATTTTCTTCATCCAAAAATTGTTTTAGTTGTTGAGGATTTGAAATGTTAATTTTTGCATCAGTTTCAGTTTTACTAATTTCTAATGCTGTGTTAATTAATGCAATTTTAGCATTATTAATTACTCTAGGCATGCCTCCATGAACAATTTCTTTATCAAGAACTATACCCTGAATTATCTTTGAATCTTTAATGGAGCCTCCTGCCTTTTTTTCTACTTTAATATCATCAATATCAACATCAAAACTTTCTCCATCTCTTTCTGCAACAGCAAGTACTGATTTTACAATAATTTCTGCAAGTTGATCAGAATCTTTTCTTACAAGTTTTGTTTGCATTGATGTTTTTGCAATTTTAGTTAGAATATTTTTATCGTTTGGAGAAATTGTGTCTGCAATATCTTCAAGGAATTGTTTTGCCTTTTTTGCAGATTTTCTATAACCATCAACAATAATTGTTGGATGAACATCTTGATCAAGTAATAATTCAGCGTGTTCAAGTAATGCTCCTGCTAATACAACTACAGAAGTTGTTCCGTCACCTACTTCATTATCAGTAGTTTTGGCAATTTCAACAAGCATTTTTGCTGCAGGGTGTTGAACATCAATTTCTTTCAAAATAGTTGCACCATCATTTGTAATAGTTACATCGCCTAGAGAATCAACTAACATTTTGTCCATGCCTCGTGGGCCTAGACTGGTATGAACGATTTCTGCAACAATTTTACATGCAGAAATATTATTTTTTTGGGCTTCTCGTCCTTTAGTTTCTGTGCCGCCTTCTTTTAGTAGAATAACTGGCATATTGCCCTTTGAAGTTGCTTGCACACCCATAGATGCAAAATCTCTGGATTCCCCTTTTATACCTTCCAG
The DNA here is from genome assembly GCA_001543015.1 of Nitrosopumilus sp. LS_AOA. Classification (GTDB taxonomy): domain Archaea; phylum Thermoproteota; class Nitrososphaeria; order Nitrososphaerales; family Nitrosopumilaceae; genus Nitrosopumilus. Next base: position 8,124 of record LFLC01000042.1, read on the forward strand.
ATCAAGAATGAAAAATTTGGTAAAGTATCGGTGTTTTTAAATTGGGAAAATTCAGTTGCAGAATATGGCAAAGTCACAAAATAAGGAATCTTATAATAAAATTTTTGCAAAATTAAAAGAGCACCATTCTTTGTTTGCAAATTCAATTCCATTAATTGCAAGTGAAAATGTACCTAGTCCAGCTGTTCGTGAAGCAATAATTTCTGATTTTGGTAACAGGTATGCAGAAGGATGGCCAGGAGAAAGAGTTTACGCTGGTTGTGTCCACATTGATGAAGTAGAATTTGAATGCATGAAATTAGCTAAAAAATTATACAAAGCAAAATTTGCAGATGTCAGACCAATTTCAGGTGTTGTTGCAAATTTAGTCATATATTCTGCTTTTACTAATCCAGGAGATATTATGTTAGCACCATCTATTCCTGCTGGCGGACATATTTCTCATGGTAAAAAAGAACATTCTGGAACTGCAGGTTTAGTTCATGGATTAGAAATCGAGTTTTATCCGTTTGATGCTCAAGAGATGACAATTGATGTTGATAAAACAAAACAAAAAGTAAAGCAACTAAAAAAAGATAATCGTCTTCCAAAAATGGCAATGTTTGGTGGTTCGCTATTCTTGTTTCCACATCCCGTCAAAGAATTATCAGATTTTCTAAAGAGTTATGATATGCATATCAATTATGATGCAGCTCATGTTGCAGGACTAATTGCTGGAGGAAAATTCCAAGATCCTCTACGAGAAGGTGCTGATACAATGACTATGAGCACTCACAAAACATTGTTTGGACCACAAGGTGGACTTGTTTTAGGTTCTAAAGAACATGAAGAAGTAATTAAAAAAGCAACATTTCCAGGTCTTACAAGTAGCCATCATATTCATCATATGGCAGGTAAAGCTGTTGCATTTACAGAAGCTTTAGAGTTTGGAAAAGATTATGCAGTTCAAGTAATTAAAAATGCAAAACTACTAGCTGACGCTTTGAGTGATGCAGGATTCAAAGTATTAGGAGAAAGTAGAGGATTTACACAATCACATCAAATTGCAGTCAATGTGTTAGACTATTCGGATGGTGGAAAAGTAGAAGCTGATTTGGAAAAAGCTAACATTATTGTAAATAGACAACTTATTCCAGGCGATATTAAGGCTGGCAGAAATTATTTCCATCCAGGAGGAATAAGATTAGGAGTTTCAGAAATTACACGACTTGGAATGAAGAAAGTTGAAATGCAAGAGATTGCATCTTTCATAAAACAAGTTATCATTGAGAAAAAAGATCCAAAGAAGATTCTCTCTAAAGTGAAATTATTAAGAAAGGATTATCAAAAAGTGAAATTTTGTTTTGATAATAAATTAGGTGCCTACGAATACGTAAAACTCAGATAATCTCTAAGAATAATCAGTAAGAAGTTGTTGGTCTCCTTTACTCTTACCAAAAACTAATTCAATTTCATCTGAGAGGGCATGAATTCTTCCCCTTTGATATTCACCAACATCATATTTTTCAACTAATCTTTTTGCAAGTTTGAGATACTTTTCTACAGAGCCTCTAGTAATTGTAGCAATTAATTTGTGAGAACATGTACATGTCTGAATAAGAGGCATTCGTCGATATGATTTTCCGCAAGCAGTACATCGAAAACTCTGTCTTGCATATGCCCTAAGATTTCCCATCAAGTCTGGCACGAGATGTGTAGAGATTACATTTGAAACAATTTCTGATGTGTTTACTGCATCAATTAATTCAGCGTTTCTAACTTGCATATCAAATTTGTCAAGCATTGAGCCTAGAGTTGAATAAGCACTACGAGATTTTGATGTGGTTAAAGATGAGGTGCTATGTGTAAAGAAATAATCATAAAATTGTCTTTCAGTTTCAATTCTTGATTCAACAATTTCAATTGATTTCACCTCTGAGGCTTTAACATTTTGAAGAGTTGATTCAAAGAATTCTAAAGGGAATAATTTTGTAACTTCAAGATTATGTGCTTGTGGTTGAGATTCATGTGGTAAAACTAGTGGTTGAATAAGTAATGGTGCATCCATTAATCCACCAATTCTGTCTGATAGAAATTGTCTTGAGAAATTAAGTAGGCTATCCATTAATAACATAACCGAGTCAGCGTCACCATCAGCGTCTCTTCGTTTTGCAGAATGCCAGTTAGGTGTAGCAAAACAAACATGAGTTTCAGTATATCCAATAATTCGTCCTACAATTCCTACTGAAGTATGAGGAGCTAAACCAATTACTAAATGACCAAGAAGTTCTTGGATATTTTTCACATTATAAAATGAAGATTTTCCATAAAATTTCACTAATAGGGTGTCAATATACTTACAAGTTGAAACGAGGTATCTTCCACTATCATAAGGAATAATCACATCCTGCATTCGAAGCTCAATGATCTGATCTAAATTCTCAAGTGGTTTTCCATCAATATCATGAGAATAACCTAATTCCTTTAGTTTCTCAATTGATGTTCCAATCCATGAAGGTTTGAATTGAGTCAGTGGAGAATTAGTTGCATCGAATCTAACAGTTCCATCTTTGAAGACTGTTAAGCCAAAATTTTGACGTACAAGCCCCTTTTCTAGGGGTTCGGCTATTTTGTCTTGGCTGATTAACTCTTTTACTCCCTTGAATGGTTCTTTAGCACGAATGCCCATCTTCTCTTGTGCAGAAAGTAGTTTCGATTTTAATGGGAATTTTCTTTCTGAATAAGATGGTGCTTTCCGTTTACATTTTTCACAAAATGGCTCAGTAAGAGTATCTCTGCAGTAAAAACATCTGTAAGTAATTATTGTCTTAATACCACACTTTAAGCACTTTATTCCAATTGATGGTTCATTGCACTGTGTACAATGCCTGTTGAATATTTTGGCAAAGAAATTTTCGTTTCTTGATGCTTTAAGGAGATCTCTAGTTGGGCCTCCCTTATCACTAACAGGAAATAGCACATGTGTGGGAGGTTTCATTTGTCTTGGTGCAGCTTTTTCTGGTCTTCCAATCCTAACTCCAATTGATGTTGAAAATTTATTTCTAATTTGAATTCCAGATGATTCTGATAGAATTTTTGGGACTGATAAATCACTGATTGTTGGTTTTTTCCTAAATAACAAATTAAAGAAAATTTTTGCTTCTAGTTCTTCTAAAATTATAGTATTATTTTCAATTTTATGAGGTGTACCCAGTTTTTCAAGGATTTTTTTAACTTCAATAAAATATTCGATAGATGTTTCATTTACTTTTTTAGGTTCTAAAATTTGGATTAATTCTTGAGTGGATATCATGTCCCAATAGTACAAGTATTTTGGATGAAATGGAATTTTCAAATCAAGTGAGATTTTTAATGCTTCATTAATTGTTGGGATTTTTTTCAAAAATTGGTGTAAATACTTTTCATCAGGCTCATTTTTTTGAATTTTTTGTTTTAGTTCTTCAATCCAAAATTCCTCAACATATCCAGATGGAATTAGTTGAGCATTATTTTCAAGAAAATCTCCAAATGTAATTAAAATGTCTCCTAGATGAAGGATTTTTTCAATATCATTTTTAATTTCTAATCCATGTTTTACATCTCTAATTTTTACAACATTGCCATTTTCCAAACGAACTATTGGAGTATCAATAGAGTCTACAAATGCAATTGTTGCACCTTTACCTGGAAGATCAATTTTGATTTGGGTTCCTACTACTATTGTATGATCTAGAATCTCACCAACTACAGGATGGACTCCTACTGCTGCAAATCCTGTGTTGCATGCTCTCCCGTATCTTAATCGAAATCCACCCAATTTGTTAGGCATAGAAAGCACTGATCTACCAGTAATTACCTCACGCATCCTTTTTGCAGCAGCGTCTTCTTGATTATCACCTGTTTGGACTGCTCCTTTTAGATCATTAAGCCATTCCCAACCATCTAAATTGTACAATTCAATTCTTTTGAGAAGTTTCTTGGATCTTCCAATCAAACCGTCATTTAGGACACGTAAAGCACCTCCCCTAACCCTATCAGTTTTGATACGATGCATTCCTTTATGATTTACAACTTCATATGGATCAGTATCAACACCATCAAGTTCTACTGGAAGATGTGAAATTACATGTTCAATATCTTCATCTAAAATATGGAATTGAAAACTACTCGCTTCTCTTTCATAAATTCGTAATTCTTCAACAAATCTCCCTGTTTCATCATCAAAAGAATTTGCTTGAAATTTTGCTAGTCCTACTGCTTTTCTGACATGATCAGCAATTAACAAGGTAACTGCTGATTCTGTCCCACCTGCTGAACGCATTGGACCTGCAATTGAAATTGAGAGATAATCAGTTCCATCTTTATTTTTCTTAATCTTTACTTCACTAATCCCTTGTAGTGGTGCAATTGTGACTCCTTCAGTTACAATTGCCAATCCTACACGAACTGCTAAATCTAATTTATCTTCTAATGATGCATCTGGAAGAGCATATTTTCCTAAGGCTAATTCTTTTGAAAGTATTAGGGCAGTGAGTTCTTTTCCATGAATCTTTAGTAATTCTCTTAATGGATCAGCAATGTCAATATCGTGCATTTTTGCAACTCTATCTGCTAAATCAAATGCAATTTTAGGCTCAATTATGCCTGAGGAATCAAATAGGGTTGCTTTTGCTGCTGCTGCATTCTCAAAAATTCTAATTGTCTCAGATGAGAGGTTTGAATAGTATTTTAGATAATAATCAGGCATCTTGATGTCTTTAATTCGAGAAATTGCGTCGTTTTCAGACATAATACAATACTATTACTTGCTTCTTTGAATTGCTTTTGCTATCTCTTCAAGTTTTTTGATACTTCCACCTTTTTCAAGGAATGTACCAATTACTAGAGCATCAGCTCCTGCTTTTACCAAACTTTGAGCAGTTTTGACGTCTTTAATGCCCCCTCCTACTATTAGAAATCCATTAAATGCATGTCGAACTGTTTGAACCATCTCAGGGGTTACACTTGATTTTGCACCAGATCCTGCTTCTAGATATACAAATCTCATTCCAAGAAATTGTGCTGCTAATGCATATGCTGCAGCAATTTTTGGTTTTTCAAACGGAATTCCTCTAGCAGCTCCTACAAACCAGGCAGATGTACCTTCTCCTATCACTAGATATGCTGTTGGAAGAGGTTCTAAACCAAATTTGAGAACACTTGGAGCAGCTAATGCTTGTGCTTGAGTGATAAAGTATGGGTTTTCTGAGTTCATTAGGGAGCTAAATAAGATAGCATTAGCGTCAGGAACAACTCCTGTAACATTTCCTGGAAACAAAATAATTGGAATTTTAATGCCTTTTTTGATGCCTTTTACCACTTTAGCCATCTCAATCTGATCAGTTGCAGATGAACCTCCAACTAAGATTGCAGAGGCACCAATCTTTTCTACATCTCTAGCAAGCTTGCTTGAAGCCGTTAGGTTTGATACTTCTGAATCAATTAATACAAAGAGTAATGCATTTTTCTTTTTTAATTCTGATTTTAGGAATGTTTCAACTTTATTTCCAGTCATAAAAGATCTCTGTATGTGTCTCTTTAAAGTTTAATTGGAATAGGTGCATACAGATCTGTATAGCTATGGCAGGGTCTGAAGAATCCAATTTTAACAACATTATACATAAAATCATCAAAAAATCACTGTTTACAGAGCGACAAATTGAAATTATTTTAAATCAGAAGGATATTCAGGAATCAAAGTTTTCGATTTCTAAAGGTGCGTATTATAGGCAAGTTGGGCAGTCTAGAGAGAAATTAATTGGATTATACTACTCAATCATACTTTTTCGTGGTTTAGGCATACTTTTGCCTGATGATATTGATGTGATTTCCAAACTATCAGAACAAGTAAGTGTGATAAATGAGAGTGATATTTTTCCAGAAAGGGAAGATGAAGTGATAAGTGTGATAGATAGGCTCGTTCGTCAGGCATGTAATATGTGATGAATGTGATTACATCAAACTAACTAAAGTTAGGATAATTGTGATATGTTGTGTGAGTATGTTAATCTAAATGTGAATTAATGTTGGTCAATCACGATAAATCACAACTTAAGCGTAAATATTGTGATGTTAATAGAAATTCCTGATCCTGAAGTGATTTTAGGTGTGATACTTGCATTTTTGGTGGGTTTAGCAGGATTGTATGGTTACTATAAAGTACGACCTTTCATCAAATCTAGAAATGAGGTAATTGACGCATCACAGGCTGAGCGTTTAGAGTTCTATGAAAGACAGTTAATTGATATGAAAATACGCCTAGATGCCATAGAAATGCAGGGAATTGAGCAAAAAGTTGAGGATCCAAACATGGAATTAAAACAATTTTTAGAAAAACTAGCAAAGACTGAAGTACAAGAAAAATTACCTTCACCTGAGATAATAGAGCCTGTTGTCGCTCAAAAACAAGTGATTTCTACGCCTGAGGTTGTTGAAATTAGTTATTCTAGTCCTACAAATCACGTGTTACATCTCATCACAAACAAAGCTATGACATCACGTGACATACAAATCACATTAAAAAAGAGTCGAGAGCATACTTCAAGGTTAATGAAAAAATTATTTGATGAAGGTTTGGTGCAAAGAAATACAGAGACTAAACCATACACATATTCAATTACAGATAAAGGAGTTTCAAATGTCCAAGATGTTCCAACTATAATTCAATAAATTTCAAAGTGTTTTTAGGTAATTTACCAATATTTTATTAAATTTAGTATGAATTCAT
>LFLC01000053.1 GCA_001543015.1 Nitrosopumilus sp. LS_AOA
ATGAAAATAATATAATGATTAAAAATAATATTTTTGAAAAACAAAAATATTTCTCAAATAATTTATTTTGATCGCAATTTTTGTTGCAAGATTTAAAGTACAGCATTTGATCTGGCATAACAGGGGATGGTATTGGATAATTCTGATGTTCATATGATTTACGTTCTTTTAGATGGTGTAGGGGACCTCCCACATCCAGATTTAGATGGCAAAACACCACTTGAGGCAGCAAATACACCTACACTAGACAAAATTGCAAGTAATGGGGTAATTGGGGAAGTAATTTCTGTTGGAAAAGGTATAGCTCCTGAATCAGATATTGCAGTATTCAATATGCTAGGATACAAATTCCAACATGCCGATTACGTAGGTAGAGGAGTTATAGAATCAATTGGGGTTGGAGTCGATTTTAAAGATGGAGATTTAGCACTAAGGGGAAATTTTTCAACATTAAACAAAGATGAAATAATTATTGATAGAAGAGCTGGAAGACATATTGAAAAAGAAGATGCCAATGGAGTGGCAAAAGAACTTGAAGAGAAAATTAAATTTTCAGATCCAAATACAACAGTTGTTGTTTCACCAACAATTGGGCACAGAGTAATAGTTAGAATTAGAACAGAATCTAAAAAATTGTCATCAAAAATTACCAATACAGATCCTGCATATATCAACATTGGAGGAATGGGTGTAGCAAAAGCTGTCGGGGATTTTTTGAAAATAGAAAAATGTTTACCAATAGATGATAACGAAAATTCAAAATTCACTGCAAATTTAGTAAATGAATTCTCAGAACAAGCAATCAATATTTTAAAAGAAAGTCAAATTAATAAAAAACGTAAAGAGCAAGATAAAAAACAACTCAGTTGTATTTTACTAAGAGATGCAGGAAATAAATTTCCAGATGTAATTCCAATTAATGAAAAACACGCAATGAAGTTTTCATGCATAGTAGATATGCCAGTAGAGCTTGGAATTGCAGATGTTCTCAAAATGAAAACTTTTGAAGCTGGAGGATTAACGGATTATGAAGAAAAAGCTAGAGTTGCTGCAAAAGCAATGGATACTCAAAATTTAATTTATGTTCACCTCAAAGGACCAGACGAATTTGGTCATGATGGGGATGCAATAGGAAAGATGAAAAATATAGAGGAAATTGATCAAAGATTCTTCAAAACACTTCTTGACAATATTGATTCAAGTAAAGTTGCAATAATAATATCAGCTGATCATTCTACACCTTGTATTAACAAAGGACATAGTGATGATCCAGTACCAGTAATAGTTTCAGGAGACTTTATCAAAAATGATGGAACAACTAGAATGACTGAAAAACAAGCAAAGAAAGGAAGTATCGGTTTGATTCAAGGTGCAGAAGTGGTGGTAAAATCTTTGGAATTAATTAAATCTCAAAAATAGTTAATTCTTTTTCTTGTTGCATTTCAGATGCTTTTTTTCTTAATCTATCAATATCAATAGAATGGTATTCAGAAGGGGAAGTTCCTAATTTATCTAATACTCGTCTGAGCATTCCAATACCAATTCGTAGATCATCTTCTTGAGCATGAGCAAATGCTACGGCAAATAAGATTATTCCTTGAAGGATTTCTTTTTCTTTCCCAAAACATTGTTTCCAAACTCCTTCAAATGCTTCATGACATTCCCAGAATCGCTCATTGTTAAAATAATAAATTCCATCTGAAATTCCTTTTTCTTTTTCAATTTCCTCTTCGAATACATGACGAATATTATCAAGATCTCCAATTAGAGATAGTTTTTCAACAAGTGTGTCAAGATCTTCTTTTTCTACACCAACATCAAACTCTACAAATTTACCAGCAATTCTAGCAACTCTTACTGATGCATCCATATCAGATGCAAGTTCACGAGCTCGATAGATCAATTCACGAGAATCTTTAGGAGTGTATCCATTATTTTTAAAATGGAGCATGTATCGATCCATAGAAATGATTTCTATTGATTTCTTAAATTTCTTGTCTTAATTCAATCAAGATTTATATGAAATATACAAAGGATTTTGGATACATGTCCATGATTGAGACCGTTACAGACGTAAATAATTCATTTCTATCTAGAAGAGAATTAACTTGTAATTTTGCAGGTTTAGGCGGAAAACTCAAAAAAATGGAGGCAGTAGACATGATAACTAAAGAATTCAAGTTAGATGGTAAAGTAGTAATTCCAATGGGGCTAAAAACTCATGTTGGAAAGCCTCTAGTAACTGGAATTTTCTATGTTTATGAAGATGAAGCATTAGCAAAAAAACACATCAATCCAACAATTTTTGCAAGATTAGACAAAGCAAAAGCAAAGTTGGCAGAGGCTGCTGAAGAAGCAAAGAAAGAGGATGCTCCAGCTAAAGAAGAATCAAAAGATGTAGAAACAAAAACAGAAGATAAACCAGCTAAAGAAGAATCAAAAGATGTAGAAACAAAAACAGAAGATAAACCAGCTAAAGAAGAATCAAAAGAGGGTAAAACAGAATAATGCCTGTAGAGCAAAAAGGTAAAAAAGGTTCTAGTCCTAACGTTTCCAAATATTTCAAAGTGGATGGGGATAAAATTACAAGAAATAAGAAATTTTGTTCAAGATGTGGTAAAGGAGTATACATGGCAGTGCACAAAGACAGACATACCTGTGGTAAGTGTGGATTGACAGAATTTATCCAATAAATAATTAAAAGAATTTCTAAATAATCATTTTAAAATAATATAATTTAGTATAATTTCTTTTTATGAATTTTTAGACTTTTTTCATGCAATAATTCAATTTTTGAAAGAAATGCAGGAGATAATTTAATTTTAGAAAGGGATTCTGCAGATAGTTTCACATTATTTGCATCCAAAGAGATATTTGATTTTGGGAGATTTTTGTCAGCCCAAAATTTTGTAACTTTGTCTTCAAGCTTATAATCACGAAAACCTGCAGGGAATTTTTTTGTTATATGATTTAGAAGGGTGCGGTCTTTGAAAACTACACGAGGTTCAAACAGTCTAGTTTCATCACTGTAAACATTTTCAAAGAGATTTCCAGAAATTTCATCAGAAAGTAAATCCATTTTTGAAATTTTTCGGATTAATTCTATAAAATGTAAAAATTCATGTGCCAATATTGCATGAATTGTGCCTTTTAACCCATATGCAATTAATGGTGCAGAAATTTGAATTACAACCTGGAATTTTTCATCAAACAGGACAGGAATTGTTCGTGCAAATAATATCCCATATTCATAGGAATTAGGATTTGGTGAGGAGATTACAAGGGATGGTTCCACATATGCAACAGGATATCGAATTCCTGAGGCTTTCTCAATGCGATTTATGCCTGCAACAACTATAGGAAAACGCTTGACTACCAAGTCATACATGTCATCAGGAATAATACCTTTAGAATGTGCATCTTTAAAACGCACTAACGGATCCAATATTTCATTTCGATAACTCTGAATGTAAAAAGGTTGATTTGATTAAGATCTAGGTTTTCCAGATTTTGCTTTCTTTCTTTTACGTACTTCAGCGAATTGATCAGCACGTCGTTTGTGCTTGTTTTTCTTTCTCATGGGCATGCTGTTTTGCAATATTGAGTACTAGTTAATTGTTATCATATGCATGAAAAATGACACAAAATCATTAACTATATAGATGTGTGGATTTTCAGGTTCTATTAAGATATCGTGAGCTGTTATAAAATTTTCTTCATGTTAACTATCGTAAGCTAAGAAATTTATAGAATAAAAAAAGAGGAGTTATAGAATAATCTGCCGAAAGATAATTCTATTTTAACACTTTTTCTTGAAAGTAACTACAGGTTTACTAGACTGTTTTTTACTAACCTGTTTGCAAGATGTTCCTTTTGAGGTTGTCTTACAATGGTATGTAGTTTTTGATGCCATCACTTTATCTTCATTGGGAACTGGTAACTTGATGGGAGCTGTTATCTACTGGAAAGTGTCGGGAGTTAGACTTTGATAGGTAAATTAATTGCATATCCAACTAATCCAGTATTTCTTTGTGATCATCAACTTTGCATATACAATCATCAAATTTTGAGAACAATCTGCTAGGATCAACCTTATAACACCATTCATGTCGTCCCAAAAAACACCAGTAACAATAACAGTAAATCTTCCAACTTTTCAAGTCTATACATTACTCAAGCTAGCATTTTGAATTATAGTTTTCCATTTATTATCACCCATAATTCTAATACCAGCCCTATCAGCTGGCGTGTCCCCTTCTAACCCTTGATGTGGTCTTATGAAGTTGTGGTGAATCTGCATACCTTTGAATATTGTTGAATCATCTTTTTTTATTCCCCTGAAAACCTTTTCTCTCATTCTTAGAGTATTTGTGTTAAATGATTCCATTTGGTTATTGTTCATGTCCCCTGAAAGATGAATGTGCCTGTGGTGTTCAGTCTCTTTGTGTAGGAAATTTTTCTGTCTGTATTGTTTTTTCCAAGCATGATGAAAATTCATTGCACCATCAGAAATTAATATAGTTGGAACTTTATCTGCAATTTTTTTAGCTTCTTCAAACATTGGGGAAACATCATCATTGCCCTTATGTTCTGATACCATTTGAGCTAACCAGAATCTAGTCTCACTATCAAGCATTGCAAAGAGATACTTTCTATCACCCTTGATTTTTAAATATAACTCATCAGTCCCCCAACTCTCACCTACTTGTGGGGTTATTTTTTCAAGATAGTTATCCATAAGTTCAACATATTTTTTATTCCATTTTTGAATTGTAATGTGTGATACCTTGACACCTGTAAGAATCAAGGACTGTGATACTTTACGTGAGGATTCACCATTAAAGTATAGATTCATTGCCATAGTTATCTGATCAGGAGTTGCCCTCATCCCCTCAAAGCCTAAATTAATTGAGAATTTTACATTACAATCTTTGCACTTGAAAAGTTGAATGTTACCGCTTTTGTTTTTTCTTATACCAGCTTTCTTTATGTTCTTTGACTGGCATTTTTTACATGAATCTATCTTGACTTCTGAAATTATAATATCGTCTTTTACATTCTCTCTTAATCTCAAGCTAAGCTCTACTGCGTGAATGTGTTTACAACAAATTTTTCTAAATGTATGATCCTCACATGAACAATCCCATCCTAATTCTGTGTGGATTATGTCATGTTGTTTGTTTCTTGATTGTGAGTTTACCTGATAATGAGTATCGTCAATTCTGCTAATTTGATTTTGTTTTTCTGCAATCTCTTTACCTCTATTTTCTCTTTGATTCATACAATATAGGCATACTTATGCCCATATAAGTTATGCCCTTTGATATAGGCATAAATATAACAGGTCATAATACCAAATATGAAAAATATGGTAAAATACTCTAATGTAGTAATTGCGAACAAAAATCAAACCGTACGTTGTACAATTCCTAAGGATATTGCAGAGTTACTAGAAATTACCACTGATCATAGACTAAGATGGACATTGGATATTAAGACAGGTCAGATTATTTTGGAGCTTGTAAAGGACTGATTGTATTATGTCAAATAATATGAATTTACAAAAACAAAAGAAGCAAAAAAATAATGTGTGATTTAGAAAAATTCTTTCAAATTAGATTTTGTCGTAATTATCTGATTGAGTATTTTTTGAGGTAATTTTGAATCTATGGCATTTTGTACATTTCTTTTTGTTTTTACAATATTTTCATAATAGAGATCGATTCCTGTAAATTTTCTTTTAAGACATGCTGAAACAATACCTGATGTGCCTCTACCTACAAATGGATCAAGTATGTAATCTCCTTCTTCAGTGGTGAATTTTACAATTTTAGCTATTAGATCTTCAGGAAACATTGCAAAATGTTCATTTCCATGATGTGCCTTTGTTGATATTTCCCATACATTACCGGGATTTTTCCCTTTCGGGTTGCATGGTGCAAATATTGGATAGTGTGTATGTCCACCTATTCTTTTTCTTGTTGCATGTCTTTTGAATTTTCTATAACATGTAGGACACTGTTTTTCTGGGTCATAACCGTATGCCCAAGAGATTTCATTTGTAGTCGGTAAATCATCAAAAGATGTTTCAGGTAATGAGTTGTGGATTATATTTTTAATTTTCTCTATTGCTCTAATATTTTTCCCCATTGATTTGAATTGTATTTTTTGGAGTGGTGGTGTTTCTTTTGAACCTGATGTTACTTCATTTCCCTGCACACGAATAGGATCCATATTCAAATATGGTTTTTTACCTTTTGATAAAAATAATATTAGTTCATATGAAGACGTTAAGCTAATTTTTGAGCTTGTAGATATTGCATTTTTCTTGTACCAAATAATATCTTCTTGAAATGTATATCCTATTTCAGTTAATTTTATTGCCAGTCTATGAGGTATCATTAATTTTGAGTGGTTTTGTCTCTTGTCGCCAATAACAATAAAGAGACTGCCATCCTCTGTAAGTAATTTTTTACATTGAGTAAATACATCTACTAAATTATTGAGATATTCTTCAACTGTTTTTTCTTGTCCCAACTCACCATTTTTTTCTCCATAATTTCGATGCTTGTAGTATGGAGGGGATGTTACAATTAATCTATACTTGTTTTTCTCTTTAGAACTCTGTGATATTTTTTCCAATACGTGTAATGCATCCCCTTGCAGTATGTTATAATCAGTATTTCTCATCGGATAAACCTCGCACATAAGTATAGACAATCTGCCACATCTTGATCGGTATAACTATGTAATAACGGATCTATATTCTTTTGCATTGTATTTACTAATTCAAACAAGCTAGAATTATTTTGTCTAAATTCCTTTAATTTTGTTTTAAAACTAGGATTCTCATTGTATAGACGTTGTATTTCTAAAATGTGATTTGTTTTATTCTCTAGTAGAATACGTCTTTGTTCTATTCCTGTATTTAATGCAAGCCATATATCATCCCATGATTTTGGAAATACACTTTTGAATACTTTATCAAGTGTAAGTTTTCCACCTGTAAATTTTTTTGTTGAATCACTACCGTAAATTGTTTGAATTATAAATGTGATATTATCTTTATCAAAATTAATCTTTAGTTTGTCAGAATCATAATTAATTCCTAAATGTCCCTGACCATATTTTTCAATAAGTGATTTACTTTCACTGTAAAATCCATATTTTTTATCATCTTCCAGCTTCGCTTGACCTCCTTTTATGTTGTAAAATAACCCCATTAACATCTCAAGTTTTTTTATTCCTAGTTTTTCAAGTAGTTCAGGCAAAGTGTATTCTTTATCACTTGAACTATCAGTAAACGCTATAATATTATTCTCAATATTATCACACACTTCAAAAAATTTCTTTAATGCTTCTCGTCTTCCTGATGTACCACCACTATCAACACGATTTTTAATTTCAAGTATGATTAGTGTATCATTATTTACATTAATCAAATCAAATTTTTTCTTAAACTTTGTTGAAATTTTACCTTTTAATGTACCGTTTGTTTTTATCATTTCATTCAAAAATTCTGAAAGATAAACATCTTGATCAGCTTTACTTCCCGCAAGTAACCCTATTGTTTTTTGTAATAATGTACCTCGCCCTGCTTTTGATGCCCAAAAATAAGATGTAATCTCTAAAAGGGAATTGTGATAATTTGGATTAATTTTTACAGAGTTTTTTCCTATATATTCAGATGCAAATGGATCTATGCTTGAACTTGGATTTGAGGCAATCTTTATAATTTTTGACAATATTTTTCTGTATGCATCATATAGCCAAACCTCCTGTTCTTTGAGATTCTTTTTGTCATGCAATATCAACATATTTCTAGTATCAATACTATTTTTTGTCAATCTTACAAAAATAAACTATTATCACTTTATATTATTGCCTATGAGTTGTATTTGATCTATGTATGATCTCAAGCCCCGACACTTAACACGAAGAAGATTCTATGATAACTCCCGACACTTTCCAGTAGATAACAGCTCCCATCAAGTTACCAGTTCCATAATCTGCTATCAACAATCTTAATTCGTCCATTTTTTGTTTCGAAACATTTAGAATATTCTTTAATCTATCAATTTCGTCTACTTCATCATCATCAAGAGCCCCATAAATTTGTGTAATAGGATAACGTTCATCATAAATTGTTTCAATTTTTTGTTTAGTTTCTTGAATTTTTTCTAAAAGATTTTCTTTTTGTTCTTGTAGATCTTTTAATGCTGGAATTTGTTTAGATCCTATTACTGATGATGTATCATTTGAGGATGAGGTTTCAAATTTACCTTGATTCATTGCATATGAAACATCACCATATTCATTCTCTGAGAAATTTTGGGATGAATTCTCTGAAGATTCAGATGTCTCAACTATCTCACTTTGTACAGATGAATTATCCTTGATGGTATCATGGTACATTGGAACAATTTCACTCAAAGAATTTTGAATTATTTGCCATCCCATCTTACTAGCTGATTTTTCTGTAACACAAGCAGGCATTCCGTTACCCCTCATTACAAGAACATGGTTCTCATTATTGCATTGTATAACATTGATGTCATTTGTTTTTTCCCACTGTTGTAAAATGGGTTCAGAAAATCCCAACGGGATTGAACCGCACAACATTGTACAAGCTAGGAATATTCCTAGTAGTTTATTTTTAGTCATTACATTAGAAAATGATTTAATGCTTTTATTATTTACTATACTGTTTATTTGTAGAGTGGATACTTTACTCATCTAGCAGATCGAGAATTCAATGATATATAACATTTCTATAAGTTATAGATTCTCTAGATTTTGAGTGTAAAACATGAAATAATTTATTAAATAAATATAATTCTTTGATGTTTTGATCCGATATTCAGATTTAGGATTCAAAAATTATCTGTTTTTTCTCTAATTATTTTTCTATATACTATTCTAGAAACTTTGATAGAATTAAAAATACTATCAATATTGATATACATTGTATATCAAATTCATGGTAAAAAAAAGAGACTATAAATGAAAAGCCCAAATTCTGCTTTTTGTGGTTGGATTGGTAAATGAAACCTGAAATGATTTTTGTACTGGTATTAATTTTTCTGATTCCTATCAGTAGTTTTGCTCAAGAATCATCAAGTTGCCCTAGTGGATCATATCATGGATTAGATAATATGGGAAATGATACCTGCAGAGATATCAAAACAAATAAAATCATAGAATCGTCTGCCAATACTTCACAAATTTTTAATGATGTATCAGCAGATAGTTCTATTTTCTATCTGTTAATAATTGGGATTTTAGTTATTGTAATTATAGTAATACTTGCAAAACATCCTAAATCATATTTAGGTAGAGGAAGAAGAAACTCACCAAAATACACTAAACCAAAAAGATATTCAAAACCTAGAAAGAAAATATCTGAAAAGACCATCATTAGAATCATCGGAGTAATTATTCTAATATCAGGTAGTTTATTTGGAATGAAAATTGATCAAGGCTCTACTGATTTCCAAGGAAATAGTTTGATCTTTTTTGCTTTATTGATAATCGGTTTTGTTATGATAGTACAATTAAAAGGACTCAAGAATTTGGCAACCCCCAATTGTCAATGTTGTGATTGTCTAAATTGCGGTAGAAATCATAATCATTGGACACATAGAGCAGATGATGATAGACATCATCGAGGATGGTAGATAATGACTGAATGTTATTTCTCTGAATGTAGTGTGGGAGTTGATTATTTCAATAGTAAAAAGTGCAAATTTTGTGATAATTTGTATTGTTTTGAGCATATTCAACTAGAAAGTCATGACTGTGTGAAAACAATTCATGTTAAATTTCTGAGAAAAGATTGGTTACGAAAATATGAACTAAACATTAGTTCTGGACAATACAAAGTAGTATGTGATCAATGTGGATTTGTTTCTAGTTTTTCATTAATTGATTTTGCAGGTACAGAAAGAGAATCACATATTAAAAAACAAGGTTGTGAGGGTTCTAAAGTATTTTTGGAGGAAATATGATGAAATATTTTCTTGTTATATTTTCAGGAAAGGAATCTATCAATAATTTTATGGTGTACCCATAACACCACACGGTGATACCATTAAAACCACTATATGTCGATATAATAATAACTTAGAAAATTCAAACTAGGCCTCTATAACCTATGAGTTATTTTTGTAATTCTAGCTTTAATTTTTCAAGACAATTTGTATCAGATAATCCTGGACACAAAATAGGAACTTTCTCTTTATAATAATCCGTTCCCTCTGTGAATAGTTTATCAAATTCTCTATAACATTTCCCCATTTTCCGATTCATTTCTTCTGCATCATTTGCTAAAATATCATCTTTTATGGAATAGTTACATTCTTTCAGATTAAATAGTTCATAATATTCATTATGACATGTTTGAACAGAATACGCATCAAATGGGCTTGAAAGATTAGAACACTTAGACGAACCTAGCATCTCTATAATCTCATCAGGTAAAAATGTAGGAGTAGATTTTAAATTATTAGTATCATTGAAAACCATATTGTCATAAAT
>LFLC01000028.1 GCA_001543015.1 Nitrosopumilus sp. LS_AOA
GATCTGTTGACGCAGTTTTCGTGCTTGCTTATGCTAGTTTAATGTTAGATTTTATTACATGGGGTGATGATTTTTATTTTTGATTATTATGGAAGAAATTTTTCAGATTTTATCCTAATTTTTTAATTTCTGATCGAATTTCTTCTAATTCTCTTTTTTATTTTTCATCAAAATAAATTTCTATTATAATGTGGATTAGAGATATTTTTTACTAGATGAGACCTATTTTTTACTGATTATCTAAAATCTCTTTTGTATACAATTCTCTTTTGTATACAATTCTCTCATGAGGCTTTGTCTGATTGGTATAAATCCCTGTGGCTGTATTTTTAATATAATCTTTGTAAATATGTAAAATTCACAAACACATTTCATTAAAATTTAGAATTAATCTGTACGTTGATTAAATTTACCAAGATTTTTCAAGCGTCAATTAATAAAACAGGACACTTTCCAATTTCAACAATTTTTCTTGAAACACTACCGAGAGACAAAAGTCTCTTTATTCCAGATAATTTTCTTCTTTTTGCCATAATGATAAGATCAAATTTTTGATTTTTAACATATTTTGTAATCACTTCATCAGCATATCCAATAACAACTTTGTATTGGATATTGATATTTTGTAATTTGTAATGTTCAACTTTTTCCTTCATCTCTTTTTCTCTATTAATGATTGATTGTTTTGCTGCTTTTCGGAATTCTCTTACTAGTGCTTTACTTTCTGTTCCAGATAATGCAAACGTTGGGGGTCTTTGTAAAGCCTCAACTACATGTAAAATCAAAATTTCAGATGAATCAAATTTTGCTATGTGCACTGCATGTTTTAGTGCCTTGTCTCCTGCTAGAGTACCTGCATGAGGAACTAGGATTTTTTTGTACACAATTTAGTAGATATATAGATTGAATATATCTATACAAAAGACGATTGTCATTATTGGTTTTGATTGTTTTTCAAATTTGATAATCAATAATGATAAAAATGTCTTTGATATAATAATTAAAAATTAAAAATATAATCATGACAAATAGAAACATTTGGATTGGCATTGTCATTGGTGCATTCTTTGTTGGAATTATAGGCACATATGCTGTTTCTGCAATCTCATACAATTCACCAATGATGACAAATAACCAATTTATGCAACACATGATGAATGATCCTCAATCCATGAATCAATGGCATCAACAAATTATGCAAGATCCACAAATGACGAATCAATGGATGAATACTATGATGAATGATCCTCAATTAATGCAACAAATGCATGATGTGATGATGAATGATCCTCAACACATGAACCAAATGATGGTGCCTATGATGAATACTATGATGGGTAATCCCCAAATGCAACAACAAATGATGAATACTATGATGAATAATCCCGAAATGATACAGTCTATGATGGGTAATCAAAATATGATGCGTATGATGTCTGGGATGAATCCTTAATCTAGAATTATAATGAAACATCTTAAAGAAAATAATACAACTTACAAAGTACATTGGTGGAGAGCCATATCAATGAGTGTGGCATTATTTATCCATGCTTGGATACCTTCTTTGTTTCCAACTTATGCTTCTGATAAAATGAATCAATAGCTTGTCTAACTGCGTCCACTTTTATCACCAAAAATACACTGATTACCATATTTGAATATCTTATGATGTCTTTATCATAATTATTCACTAATACTATAAATGGAAAAAATATGCTTTTGTTGTAGGAAAAAATTTTCTAATAGGGCAAGTATTTTTTGTAGCAATGATTGTGCCTTAAATTATAGTAACTTCAGTCCGCTTTGTTCTTATGGTGAAATGAAAAATTAGTTTCTTTCTGTGTATGGTATTATAATTATTATGTCTGATAAAGAATTTCCAATTGATGAAGTTAAAAATAGTATAAAACAAATTTTGTTAGAACCTGAAATCAGGTTTTGTGGACTAGTTGATTATAATGGGGAATTAATTTCAGGCGAAATTAAAAGTGGAATAATTCTTCTTGAAAATGATCAAAGACGTCGACAAATGTTTCAAGAATTAGCTCATAGAGTAGCAAATAGAACTGGGTTTGATGCTAATTTGGGCAGAGTAAAATATTCTTCATCAAGGAGGGAAAAAGTCGTGATGATGAGCTTTCCTCTTGGGCGATATGTCATTCTAGTTATTGCTGAACCTCATGTTAATATCGACAGATTAGGTTGGAAAATTATTAATAAATTGGGAAAACAGTGGTCTGAATTTCAAGGATTCTGAATTGCGTCTCCAACACTTCCCCTAAAATGGTTCAAGCCTCTAAGGAATTGAATCTAAATCTATTATTGATTCTTAGAATTATTTTCAAACCATTCTAAAATTTCAAAAATATGCTTGTTAGGGGGGAATACTGGATAAAACACCTTGACAATTCTTGAATCTTTTACAATCAATGTTAATCGTTTGTACATTGTCTTGTTTTCAACATGAAATGTGGGCATCTGCAATTTTTCTTGAAATTTTAAACTACTATCTGAAATTAATGGTTGAGATAACTTTCTCAATGATGATAATTCTGTTAATTCATCAATAGGTTGAGTTGAAATACCGCATATCTTAGCATCATATTTTTGTAAATCATCCAGATGATCATTAATTGTAATATTTTGAGGAGTACACCCACGTGCACCTGGAATATCATCCCATCCTGATGGTAAAGTTTTTTCTGGATTAAACATCATTGGAAAAAAATACAGAACCATATACTGAGTATTAATTTTAGAAAGATCCATCTCTCCTTTTGTAGATGTAATAATAATACTAGGGATTATTATTCCTAAAAGATGATCAGATTTTCCATCATCATCGGGTTGAGGTAGATTGTCTGGAAGTTTTGTAAAATCGTCATTCATACTATATCACAATACCATTTAATCCACATAAATGGTTTAAGCCTATATGAAATTGAATTTGGAATAATTTTTCCAAATTTTAATTTGTTAATTTAATTGATCAGAATAAAAATAATTTAAAGAAATTCCCCATCAGGGTTTGCACCTATCAACATTAAAGTAGATTTCAGTTTGCTAATTCTCCTAATTTTAAAAGAAATAATTTCAGTAAATATTTCTATATCTTTAGCTTCAACTTTGACTACAAAATCAAAAGTTCCAAATACATTACAGATTTCACTTATCCCTTTAATTTCCTTTAATTCATCTAAAACATAATCTAGATAATTAGAATCACAATTAATCAAAATAAAACCTACAACCATTATTTTTAAAATCCCTCTGATTTTGTGATATATTTTTGTCTATACCTTGAAATTCTAGGTCTTACTCTTAGTATTCTACTACAACATGGGCAACGAATGCCAGTCCATGTTACAAATAGTTCACATTCATTACATCGTTTTTGACCATTTGCATATCTGAATTGTGGTGCACCCCACTTTGCTTTGAATTTTTGACATACTCCTCTACATACCATTACTGATTAACTCCTTTTTTGATAGTTTTACATCAAGAAACTTTTCTTTGTATTTTGAAGTTCGTGGTGCTAACCGTAATCTTTTGTTACAGCAGGGACAAAATAACCCATCCCAAAAAATAAAAATTTCACATTCATTACATCGTTTTTGCCCTAAAGAATAACGGCCACAGTTTTTAGGCATTAATGCTCTATATCTTTGACATATATTATTACAAGAACTCATTTGTACAAACTCCTCAAAACATATTCTAAAATAATTTCAAAAATCATCAGTGTTTTAACTCCAATATTTTTTCAGATAATGTATGAATATCTGCAAGTGATAGATTTTTTTGTAGTGAAATGGTATTCATTTCTAAAGTTCTTTTTGATATAGGTAATGAATCATTTGAGATAAATTGTTTTTTTATTTTATGTGCAAGAAAGATGGATGCACATGCAAGACCAATAGTGTTTTTTGAGACCGGCCCTTTCTCCTCTATTGCAATTGTTACTAAAAGAATTGACAATCTACAGATATCATCACTAATTTCTAATTTTTTTCCAATTAAATTTATGTGGTTTGAAACCGTAGGAATTAATTTATCATATTTGAGATCTTTTTTGATTTTACCTGTTACCAGTTTAACTTTAATTGCGCAATCATAACAATATCTTTTTGATGTAGTTGTTGCAACAATGTCATCTTCATAAAAATATTCCGCACATCTAGCACATTGCGCAGCACCTAGATTTTGTAGTTTACTTAGATGCGAACTACGCATAACATACACCCGTTTAGTGTGTGACAAAATGAATCAAAAATCCCCAATTAACAAATATGACTATTATTAAAAAACAAGTAGCGTTTAGTTGCAATCATTTGTAATTACTTTGAAAGATAAAACTACCCTTTGCTTAATCATATATTATATTAAAAATATGAGCAATCACAGTGAATGAAAAAATAGATTCAAAATTAAAAAATAATACTACAACATTTTCAAGTAGAATAACCAAAAATGTATTTACAATTATTGAAAAAGAGGCAAAATTAAAAAATATCAGTACTAATTCTCTAATTAATACAATTTTAGGCAAATATGTTGCTTTGGAGAGGCATGCAAATGATATTGAACTAGTCTCATTAACAAAACGCTCTATAATTCAAATTTTTTCTATTATGGATGAAAAAACTATTGAGCAAATTGCAAAAGAGGTAGGAGGCGTAGTACATAGAGAATTGGTTTTTCTTAAATTTAATGAAATGTCATTTGATAATTTGATGCATGTACTAGTTGTTAATGCATCAAGATACGGTTCAGTTAAACATGATTTTGAAAATCTTACACATAATATTTGCATTCATCATGGTTCATGTATTGAATTTTCAAGATTTTTAGCACATGTTCATGAAAACATGTCAAATTTGTTGCCTATTCAAATGACTATAACAAATATTGATCAAAATACAATATGTATGAAAATTTCTGAAATAACTTAATTTTAATCTGTTATCATTAAATCTATAATTTTATAATTTATTTTTTAACAAATTTCACTCTTATTAAAAAACATGTAGCGTTCATTTGTAATGATTTGCAATTATAAATTATTAAAAAAAGTTTGTAAATAGAAAAT
>LFLC01000005.1 GCA_001543015.1 Nitrosopumilus sp. LS_AOA
GAGGACTTTGGTTTGAGAACTAATGAAATTTTTGTTCTCTGCAGTAAGATTTGTTTCTATAGTTTCTACAGTTTCTGCAGGAGGATTATTTTTTTCATACATTGTAGAGTTGTGTTGATTCTTTACATCTTTGATTGATTTTCCAGCACAGTTCTCATCAGAACACCAGTGGTCTACTAATTTTGAGATTGTATCCCCTACACTGATCTGTTTTCCACAGGCCTTGCAGTTTTGAGAGAATTTGGAGGTAAGGCTCATACTATCTCCTGTGAACAGTTACCACAAAATACTCCTTGTTCTGTTACTAGTCTATCCTGGTAAAAATGGTCACAGGTTGTTTGGTTTTTTTGTACCAGCTCATCTAGTGCTGATGTTATGTTATTTTTTGTTGTGATTTTTTCTGTTTGTATCATGGTTTGTATAAGTTTAACACACATATATATGTTATACAAACAGTTGGTTTAACATATATAAGGAATGAAGTGTTTGGTAATATATGAGTCAAAAAGTTGATGGTGAGTTTTGGCGACATGAGTGTAATCGGTGTAATTACATCTGGTATAGTAAAAACCCTGATCCAAAACACTGTCCTGGACCTGCTGGATGTAACTCCCCATATTGGAATAAGAGTAGAGTTCGATGATGATTATACGTGTATAGTAGATTTTACAGTAATGAATGATTCATAGATGTTATAATGTGGTGAGGTGTACCAATTATGATGAGTAACACCATAATTTTTGGAGTGTTTCTTGGAATTATTATGGTTATAGGTTCAATTCCTTTGGGATTTTCAGAACCGATTTTACAACAATGGGAAGAGACCCAAGATTTTTCCCAGTTGAATTGTAATAACTCAAATCATGTTCTTGTAATGAGGGGTAACGGAAATCCAGCTTGTGTAAGTGAAAAGACTGCAAGTAAGATGGGATGGCAGATAATTAATTCTACACCAATTAAAGAATCATTAATAATTAATTCTAAAACATCTATTAATAATCACAATAAAGATTATGTTAAAAATTTAGCAATATTAGAATCTGAAACAACTGATGAAAATGGTTCATCTGCTCCTTCGTATTATTCTTCAGGTTGGTCAAAAGCTGAAATTTCAAAAATTCCAAAACTGGGTGATGTATTTGATATTACTGTAACTGCACAGGCAGATCCTCCAGATGCTCAAAGTCATCATATTACATTTTCTGTTACTGAGCAATTTGAGTTTGTTAAAGAATCATTACCTGAAAATGTTTCAGTTAGTGATCCTATTGCCCCGTATTTTGATAGATGGGGTGTTGATATTTTTATTGATGAAGTTGAAACTGCAAATGTAACTGTACAGGTTAAAGCAATCAAAGAAGGATATGGTTTTGTTTATGGTGGTGCACCTTATGAAGATGCTAGTGGTAATGATGGTTTTATTTACGTAGATAGAGATAATTCTTTTTATTATGATGATGATGAAGAACCAACAGTAAACCATCCACCTGGTCCTGATTATGGTATTACTTATGAAGAATCAAAAAAACTAGAAGCAATTCATTTTAAAGGCCAGAATTTTTCTTCTTCAGATTCTCCAGAATCGTTATTCCCAATAATAAATTCCTTTGAGAAGGCTAAAAGGGAACTTGCTTTAAGTAAAATCAACTTGGCAGACCACATCGATGACAAGTCATATTATAGTATAATGCCTAAAGCAGAAAATGTCAAAACTACTGTACTAACTCCTGAATCAATTCCTGTGGGAAGTACTGAGATTGTTACAGTTACACTAGAATCAATTAATCGTGTAAATGACTATGAACAGGTTTTAATTGACCTCAAAGTTGGGCCTGGAATAGAACTAGATGCACAAAAAGTAGATAAAATTAATTGTTATTATGGAAACTCTTGTGAACCAGTAGATGATATCTATAACAATGATATCTTTGCAATTGGCGAAGATAATATTACCATTATAGAATATCCAATCAAAGCTACAAAGCCTGGAACTTGGATGCTCAACTTTGTTGTAAACGGTGAGTTTGAGCGTTATAGTGTATTGGTAGAATAAAATGATCAAACCACTCATACCCGCACCGTTTACATTTGTGTAATTTGCGTTTTTTTGATAACACACAAAAATCAATTCAGTTTGATTTTTCAATGATAATTACACATATCTTATAGTATCAAATAATACCTAAAAAACAGATAATTTTTGAATCCTAAATCTGAATATCGGATCAAAGTATCAAAGAATTATATTTATTTAATAAATTATTTCATGTTTTATCATCAAAATCTAAAGAATTTATAATTTATAGAACTGCTATATACTATTGAATTGTAGATTTAGTCGATGAGTCAAATATCAACTCTGAAAACAAATAGTACAGTGGATAGTACAGTGGATAGTACAGTGGATAGTACAGTGGATAGTACAGTGGATAGTACAGTGGATAGTACAGTGGATAGTATAGTTGATAGTATGGTAAATAATAAAAGCATTAAATCATTTTCTAATATAATGACTAAAAATAAGATACTAGGAATATTCCTAGCTGGAATAATGTTGTGCGGTTCAATTCCTTTAGGATTTTCAGAACCCATACTAGTACAGTGGGAAAAAACTAATGACATCAATGAGATACAATGCAATAATGAGAATCATGTATTGGTAATGAGGGATAATGGTAAACCAGCTTGTGTTACTGTACAGAGTGCAGAGAGAATGGGATGGGAAATAGTAGAACGTGTTGAGTTAGTAGATTATGATTTTGATGCAAATACTCTTTTTATAAAATCAGATAAATTAAATCCAAATATTCCAACAGGACAATTCACAAAATGGGTTGAAGAGAATGTAGTTAGAACACCACCACCAATAATTTTATCAGAAAGAGAACAAGTTACAATTACAGATCCAAGTGAGATTATTATACCTCAGAATACACCTGATTCAACACCAGATACAGATGAATCTCAAACTAACATACAAAGACATTATTCTGATTATTTTGATTACTTTCCTAGCTATGTTCCTGAAGGAATGGAGATGAAAGGTTTTACATTTTCAACTTTTGATGGTCAAACAATTTTGATAATTTATTATGCACCAATCACAACTGAGATAGATTTTGATACAATGAATAATTATGAATTTTTGGATGCAGGTGGAATTGTGATAGATTTAACTCATCAACATAACGATGTTTCAAATCCAGAAACATGGGAACATTGGGAGTTAGTATTTCCAACAACAGAATCTACTCGTGATTATGTGATTTTACATGATGAGGAAAATCATGTGTATGTTGCTTATGGTGGAAATTGGCTTGATCTTGCAATGCATGAGCATATAATAATAGGTTTTGATACATCTAGTTTCTCAGGTGAGGAATTATACAAAATGGCTCAAACAATAATGGATGTCGAATCCCCTTGAGAAAAATTCTCTTTTTATCATTAATGATAATTGCAGTTTCATTTTTTGCTATAAATTTTGACAGTGCTGATGCAGTACTAAAAAATCATGCAGTTGTATTTGATGATGTAAGAAATGATGATGTTTTTGGATCAAAGGTACAAATTACAGTTCCTGATATGTTCATACTTGATGAAGAATGTAATTTGAATCAAGTAGCAGTTGCTACTCAATGGATACAAATTAGAAGTTATTATTGGATTGAAAGTGGAATTACAGCTGGTAAAATTACAACATCAACAGCATGTTATAATGAGCCGATATTTTATTACGGACAAGCCGTTAAAAAAGTCGGTGCGCCAAATAATAGAGATTACACTGATTATAAAGTTAAAGACGCAACTGTTGGAAATTTAGTAAATTTTGAGATTTCTGATACCAATAAAGATGGATATTGGTCTGTATGGATAGATTCGTATTTACCAGTAGCAAATTTACTAATACCTAATTCCCATAATGCTCGTTCAGTAGAATATGGTATAGAAAGTGAAATTATACCCTCTAACAAATACTCTAATATTCCAAATACTCATTTTAATAATTTTCAGAAATATGATAATGGTGTATGGGTAAATTCTGATGTTGATTACAGAAACATTCCAAATAGTGAATATCATAAACAAAGGTGTACAGATTCTCAGCATTTTGTAGCTGGAAATGTCCTAAGTATTGATTGTAATAGAAGTACAGTTGTAAATACATCTCCATCACTTGCTACTCCTATATTGCGAGATAGTGGAACTTTTGAGAAGACAATAACACTCACTGCTACTGATCCAGATAAAGATTATGTCCATTTTTATCTTGACAAAGTTCCAACTAAAGCACGAATTTATGTAAATGGTGTCCAAATAACTGATATTAGAGATCCCATCCCATCAAATGGTAAAAGTACCACCTTTGTTTATGATTCCTATTCAGGTGCATCTGATACTTTGGTAATTACTGCAACTGATGAGAGAACTGGACATTCAGTTACAAAGACAATTGATTTTTTCCCAGTTTCACAAACAGCTCCAACACTATCATCTATTAGTAATATCAGTATTAATGAAGGCCAATCAAAAACCATAACTGCAAGGGCCACAGATTCTAATGGCGATACAATATCCTACTCTTTATCAAACTCACCATCATGGGTTACCATATCTGGTAGTACCATAACAATTAATGCACCTAGTGAATTATCAAGGTCCAGTTATTCTGTAACAGTAAAAGCTACTGACAACGATGGATACGATACTGAATCATTTAGAATTTACATTAACGAAATTAATCAAGCACCAATTCTATCAAGTGTACAATCAAAATCAATTAAAGAGACATCAACTTTGTCATTTACAATATCTGGTACTGACTCTGATGTACCAAAACAATCTTTGAGATATTCTACATCCAATACTCCAACTGGTGCTAGCATAAATTCTAGTACGGGATTATTCACCTGGACTCCAAGTATTACTCAGTCTGGAGTATACTCTGTAACATTTACTGTAACTGACAATGGCTCTCCTGCAAAGTATGATTCTGAAACTGTACGAATAACTGTAATTAACAAAAGTTCAGGTGGTGGTGGTGGAAATCCAATACCACAAACAGCTCCTGCATTATCATCAATTAGTGATGTAACAATTAATGAAGGCCAATCAAAAACATTTTCAGTCTCAGCTAGTGATAGAAACGGTGATAGAATATCCTATTCTTTATCATCTGCACCATCATGGGTTACAATCTCTGGAAAAACTGTAACAATTAATGCACCAAGTGAATTATCCAGGTCTAGTTATTCTGTTACAGTTAGGGCAACTGATAACGATGGATATGATTCAGAATCATTTACTATAAACATTACAGAAGTAAACCAAGCTCCTACATTATCATCCATTGGAAATAAATCAATTAAAGAAACATCAACTTTGTCATTTACAATATCTGGTACTGACTCTGATAGACCAGCAAACAATTTACGATATAGTATCAGTAATGCCCCAACTGGAGCTAGCATAAATTATTCTACAGGAGCATTCACCTGGACTCCTACAAATTCCCAAGCTGGTACATACTCTGTAACATTTACTGTAACTGACAATGGATCTCCTACAAAGTCTGATTCACAAAGTGTAACTATTACTGTACTTGACAAGCCAGCACCTGTAACTGACACTACAAAATCAACCCTAACAATAACATCCCCTGTAAATGGTGCTACAATTACATCTGATAGTGTAACTGTTTCAGGAACTGCATCAGCTTCATCTGGTATTTCATTTATTTCAGTATTTGAGAATACAGCAGCACAAAAACATTTCAAAGGTACAAGCTTTAGTCATACATTTACTGGGTTATCTACAGGTTCTCATACTTTTACAGTATATGTATTTGATATACATTATAACCACATAGCAAAGTCAGTAACAGTTACAGTTGCACCTGCAGTTGCACCTACAGTTGTACCAATACCACAAACAGACACAACACTGTTCTCTGATGAGTTTAATTCTGGTGTTGGTGATTGGGAAAAATACTCAAAGACTGGCGTGTATTCAGGTATTACAGCATTTGAAAGGTATAACATATCAACAGATAGTACTATGGGAAAACCTGCACCATCGATAAAAATATCAGGGGATGGATTTGTATCCCAGTCTGGAATACAGAAAACAATAGATGTATCATCAGTTAATGATAGACCATTATACCTCTCCTTTGATTATAGGGCAGTATCTGGATATATCTCATCATCAGTTACAAATGCAAATCTTGGAATTTATGATGGTACCACTGGGGAACAATTATACCATAAATCATTAATTGCAGGAGGAACTCTAGACTCTGGATGGAATAACTATCAAAAAGAAATATCGAATGTTATACTAAACCATGATACGATAACCATAAAATTATACATGCATGATTCATGGAGTACAAACTGGAATCAACAAAACTGGTATGACAATATTACACTAAGTACTGTACAACCAGGACAAACACCGCAAGGCCAGTCATTTTATGACGGATACAAACAACCACAAATGACAATCCCTCAAAACATGACTAGTGTAGACATTGAACCAACAAGTCACTTTGAATGTGAGAATATGTCAATATACCATGATTATACAAATGATATTCCAGTGAATGATAGTTACAATTGCAGTACTGCACCGTTTTATTCTGAAGATCTAGAATCTGCTGATTCTATAATATTGTATGAGCCAAAAGATATAACACAATATACTATACTATCTGAGTTCCAATGTGTACCAGTAACTCTAACTGATGTGGATAATTACAATGTAATATTTGCCTGTGATGTGTCAGGGTATCAATATACCGTAGAGTTTGTAGACTCTGGTGATATGATAAAATTACCTCTAACACTATACCATACAACACCTGATAGAGTAGGAATTGATGTGTATGAGTTTGTGCAATGAATTACAATTGCTGTAAAAAGTTACATGAACTAAACATACCAGTGTGAGTAAATTAAATATACTTTTTAATATTTAGATATTTAATGACTAAAAACAGTAAAGTAATTTTGGCAATATCTCTTATGGTATTTAGTATCATTACATTATGTATTCCAATGGTTTATGCAATGCCGCCATTGGAGAGAGTAACTCCTAGTAATTTAACAACCTCAGAAGAAAATGACACATTGCAAGTAGGTGAGCAATCAATGATTAATGTAGATTATATGATTAATTCAAATAGAAATGAGCAATTTACACTTATCTTTCAAATTACAGACAAGTATGGTCAGGTAGTTATGCTTAACTAGATATCAGGAATTGATATTGTACACGTAGAGTATGAGGATAATGTTTGTGGAATTTATATCTGTGTAGATGAACCCAAAGAAAAACATACTGTTAGTACTTCATGGATTCCATCAGAGTCAGGAAAATATAACATTACTGTTTTTGTATGGGAATCCCTTGATCATCCTACTTCCTTAGGACCACCACTAAGTATGCGTGGTATTGTTATCTGATAAATCTCTTTTAATTATTAATTAGACAAACATTATGTTAGTTAGGTGAGTATCCACAAGACTACACATAAAGACGTATGATGTTAGTATAAATTATATAGTATATTTTTTAAAAAATTAACATGAGTGAGCAACAAAAAGAGCGATCTTGGTTATGGATACTCTTACCTGTGTTCTTTTTTCTGCCAGGCGGAATTATATCTTATTTTGCCCTTAAAGACTCTGATCAAAGGTTATCAAAAATTTCTCTATATCTTGGTGCTGCAGTTACAATGGGAATGATTCCAATTGTTATCATATCTACCATTATGATGGCTGGAATGTTTTTTGTAGATTCAATGCCTTTTGATATGTACATGGATGAATCAATGTATGATATGGGCTATAATATGGAACAAGATATGGCTGATGATAAAATGTCTGAAATGGAGCCTTGATGAGAATATTATACCATCTAAATATGGATAAAATTATTCAAGATTCATAAATCGTATTATTTTTGTATCATTTTATGACCTGCAAAGGAACATGCACAAAACACAAAGCAAAAAAAATTCATGGAGTTAGTAGATACATTCAGGGCCAGAAAATGTGCGCTGTATGTAATATTTTTGTGTGGTGGGATGGCAAACGTTGTCCTTGTTGTAACTTTGCATTAAGAACAAGACCGCGTAACACTAGGGATAGAAAAATGTTGCAGATAATTAAAAATGTAAAGAGAATATGATTGATAATTTTAAAGAAACATAAATACACAGAACTATTTGAAAATTTAGTAAATTTTCACGCTCAGATATTTTAATACATTTTTAAAACTAATATACTCTAACTAACATTTTACTTTTATTGCTTGCCTATGAATTAGTTTTAGAAAATAGTAAAACAAATCAAGAATCAGGTCGTGGCATACCAATTAAGAAAATTTTCATAGAAAATGACAATATAACAATAGATGATAATTCACTTGATAACTATGGGTATGATGAAACACCAAATCCCGTAATCAATTCATTACAGAAAAATCTAGACATGCCACTTGACACAAATTCTAATCTTAACCTACCTAACAAAATAGTAGCTTCTAATTCTTCAAAACCATACGTTACAATTCCTGGATACTACAAGGCATATTTCAAAAAAGACCAGATAATAGGCGAACTAACTTTGGGTGACTCTAAAAAGGGATATTTTGCAAAGCTGAATCTTTCTGATTTAAAAGATGAAATTATATCTGCAGACATTTCATTTAAAATGGATACTAAAAACTATGTACAAAAAGACCAGACATTATACGAGGCATACTGCAAAAATAATATCATTCAAGACAAGAAACTTTTAGCACAATTATTTGAAAAGATAGCAAAAAAATTCTTTGATTATGTAATATCAAAAGACATTACATTTACAAAAGGCAACACTGCATTTCTATTATACATTTTACCTAACAATAATCCCATTACATATCTAGATAATGATGATTCAGAGGATATGATAGATGATCTTGATTCCTTTGGGAACAAGATAGTATCGTATCCCAAATCCCCAACTACTGGTGTATTTTTTATGTCATATGATGACCAGGCATTTACAATAAACTGCACTGAAAAAGACCAGTTT
This sequence comes from Nitrosopumilus sp. LS_AOA, assembly GCA_001543015.1. Lineage (GTDB taxonomy): Archaea > Thermoproteota > Nitrososphaeria > Nitrososphaerales > Nitrosopumilaceae > Nitrosopumilus. Next base: position 9,084 of record LFLC01000005.1, read on the forward strand.
TACAAAAATTTGGGAATGGGAAAAGAGTCTCACCAAAAGATACTCTTACCAAACAATAAAATGATTAACATATCTGGATTTAACTGGTATTTTCTAAACCTTGAAAAATCATCTACAATATTTCCAAAAACTAATGGGGGAATTTACCATCAGTTACACAGCAACTACAATACTATGAACTCAGGGACTGTCACTAAAAATTCAATGCAACTACATGTAATTTGTATTAAAAAAACAAATGCAAAGCTTGAGGTAATGATTAATGAAAATTTGTCCATGCCAAAACTGCATGAACTTTTCACAGATGTTAAAGAAGATAAAATTCCAAAATACGCCTTTGAATTACTAATAATTAAAAAGGGACAAAGTATGATTTTTAGATACTATATGATGGCCATAAAGTCTCTACTAAACAAGACACCATTTGATGGCGATCTACTAATTAAGATATTTACCAATAAAATTCGCAACGACTATCGCGAATGGATGGCTAATAATAACCCAAAGGATGCAAAAGAGTTTTTCGTCAAATCAGAGTTTTGTTACAAAACATTAAATCATACTAATAAATTATATAAATTAATGAAAGAGGCAGAATTTGCAAAGAGTGTAGGGTGTATGGCAAGAGAGTATGTAGATTTTAGAAAGAAAACAAATAATGACAACAACTCTTTGAGAGATATTTTATCAAAGCAGAAATATGATATTGAGACATTAAAGTTTGTGATAAAAACAATTGGTCGTGGAATTCATTTACTAAATATTAGTAAAGATCAATATGACACAATTTTATCAAAATTATCTAGTGTTGCACCCACATCTGATATTGATGACAGTAATCGTAAAGACTTTTCATATTATTTTTACATGGGATATTTTGGAGATAATAAAAATTGACAAAATCTGAAATTCTGTTTTATTACGAGTCAAGACAGAATCCTAATGGCGATCCTGATTCAGAAAACCAGCCACGACTAATGCATGATGAAACAATTATGGTAACTGATGTCAGAATAAAGAGAACCATGCGAGATTTTGCCAAAGAAAAATATGGTTATACATTATTTGTTGATAACAGTAAAGACGGTTCCTTTGTAACTGCTGATACTAGGGCAAAAGACATTGCAAAGGAGTGTAACGATGAGTCAGGTGATTATGTGAAGATTCTACTAGAAAACACCTTTGATGTCCCACTGTTTGGAGGTCTAGTAACTATTCGTAAACCAAAAGAAGGTGAAAAGGGAGAGTCTGGATCACAGAAAATAACAGGACCATTACAGTTTGGCATTGGAAGAAGTGTCAACAGGGTAAATCTAATCCAACCAACAATAACATCACGGTTTGTAGGTGCAGTTAAAGATGAATTAAAAGCCCAGCATGGTACAATCGGCAAGTTTTATGCAGTAGAATACGCGTTAATCAAAATACATGGAGCATTAAATCCTGTTAATTTAGGAAAGTATCTGGTGGAGGATTATCCAAAAATAAAGGAAAACTTTACAAAATATTGTGAACAACTTCCTGAAATACTATATGATGGAACGACACAACTTGTAACTAGATCAAAGTACCCTCAGAGAAGTATCTTATATCTACAGGTAGACTACAAGGATGTACTGTATAATGACCTTCCAAGTATAGTATCTGAGAGTTCTAATTTACGATCCAAGGACACAACACCTACAGAACTAGGAGAATCCCCATTTGATTTCACAAAACTAGTCAAAACACTAAATGAACGAAAAGACAAGATAGAAAAGATTAGGATAAAATATGCTGATGATATAAAATCAGATGTCTCAGAAATGTTATCCCAGTTAGATGACATAAAAGTTGACAATCTGTAATGACTAGAATTATTTCATTTGCAGTAACTGGTGATTTTGCTTCATTTAGAGATCCTACAGTCACTACAAACCAGCTAGTATACTACATCCCATCAAAGACTGCAGTTGTTGGGTTGATAGGTGCAATATTGGGCATAAAGAGAGGCAATACCTTAGATGAGATATACAGTAAGGATTACCTGGAATTCTTCTCAAAGATTAAGATAGGAGTGCAGCTTTGCAACAATCCCAACAAAATCACGTTTTTTACAAATCACCGTTCCTTAAAACAACCAAAGACTAAACCAGTCAAAAAAGAGATACTAGAATCACCAAAATACATATTTTATGTAAAATCTACTGATGATATTTTAGATTCCATTATACATTGCATAACAAATCACAACTACAAGTTCTCACCATATCTTGGCCACGCATACTGTATAGCTAAAATCTCTGATCTAAAAATACATGAAGGCAAGCTAGTTGAGAATCTCTGTGATACAATTACTGAATGTGTAATATTAGACGAGTCTGATTCTAATTACAATACAAGTTTTAAGATTGACTTGTCAAAAAATGACAATGCAATGTTGGTAGTTGAGAGACATTTACACCATTTCTTTGAAGACTCTGAATTTAAAAGTAAAGTGTTAAAGCATTGGATACCAATTAATGCAACTCCAGTTGATATAGAACAGTTAGAGCAAAACAGACTGTCTAATTTTTATGAAATTAATAAAAAGGTGTACTGTCTTTATTGACATTTCTTTCACATGGACCTGAGAAACCACCTCTATTAGATGATCATCTGATATACGTAGGTAAGAGGGCACAAAAACTTGCATCTGATAGTTGTTTTACCTCAAAAGATATTGCATATTATGCAGGATTATTTCACGATTTAGGAAAACTAAACCCATACTATCAAAAGTTATTTTGTGGAGAAAACATAGATGCACTTTTAAAAATATACCATCCCTTTCATGCGCCATATTCTTGTTGGTTTACAAAGTATCTGTTAAAACAAACTACTCTAAACATAGAGGATAGACAAAGAGTGATGATGATAATTGATGGCCACCACAGTAAAATGAAAAATACACCTGGAAATTATTTCGGAGATGAGAAGAGAAAACCACAAACAGTACAGGAGACCCTTACAAACTGGATTGTCTTTAAGAATTCCTGTAAAAACAAAATAAAAGAATTAGACTTTGATATAATGCCCTCTTGTGATAAAATGAAATATGACAAGTTATTGAAATTAAAATCCGATGAAGATACAGTGGATGCGTTTTTGGAATGTGGTTACTTTTTTTCATGTGTATTACAAGCAGATAGAGGTAGTTTTTCTGATTTTAAAGTAAAAAAACTAGATGACAGTTTTGTCATAAACACTGAAAAACTAGTAGATCCTGCAAAAACCCTGTCTGATTTTCGTAATTCATTTCAGTCTGAGGTGCAAAAAAATATAGATACTACAAATCCAATTAATGTAATTAATGCCCCTACAGGAACTGGCAAGACTAAGGCATTTTTAGATCTTATCAAAAAGTATAATCCTGATAGAGTATTTTATTTCTCACCATTATTGGCATTAACTGATGATATAGGAAAAAAACTCTCAGATGTATGTGGGGATAGTTCTACTGAGATTCTAGTATACCATCACATATTCACTGGAAGTTTAAAGCAAAAAACTACCTCTGAATCAAATACCGTAGATGAGGATACTAAAAATGAACCATACAAATGGAACTTTGATTATGAGGCATTTAATGAAAAGCTAGTAATCACTACGACTCAGAGACTTTTAATGACTCTATATTCAGATGGTGTACGTGACAAACTAAAACTTGCATCATTTAGAAATTCACTACTAATAATAGATGAGGTGCAGACTCTGCCAAAATTTTTACTAAAAAACATTATCAAAATATTACAATCAATGAGTAAGAATCTTAATACAAAGACACTACTAGTTAGTGCAACAATTCCATATGAACTATCTGAATTACCAAAAATTACAATGACACCCGATGTACTGCAAAGATACCAAAAAGAAAAGAACCGTACTATAACAAAATCCGATATATTAGATGTTAATAAAATCAAACTAGCCAAAACACTCATCATGTGTAACACTAGAAAAGAAGCTAGAAAAAGATATGACGAGCTAGAGATAAAAAATAAACATTACATCTCATCAGGGCTGACAAAAAAACATAGAAATAAAATACTTTCAAGTTTATCTGAAAACTCTATTCTGGTATCAACTCAAGTGGTAGAGGCAGGAGTAGATATTAGCTTTGATCAGATTTGGAGACAGATGGCACCTATTGATAATATTATTCAGGTGATGGGCAGACTCGATAGAGAGTCAAAAAACAAATCTTCAGCATTACATATTTTTGATGTCAATACTGAAAAATATACCCCTTATTCCTCATTAGAGTTTAAAGAATCACAAAAGATAATTAAAAATATCTCTGATAGTGTGCAGTTATATGAAAAACTAGGGGAATACTATGATACTGTATCTACAAAAAACAAAACTCAATCAGATTTGGAAACTGATCTAGAGTCCCATATGTCAAGACTGGATTTTAAAGAGGTGTGGAAAATGGTACAAAAATATATCGGTGAGAATTTTTATGATTCTGTATATGTGCCATCTTTAGATGATTGGAGTGAAATAAAATCAGACTTGTTATCAAAGAGCAAGTATAGAATAAAAAAACACGCAGAACTATCTGCACTACTTCCAGCAAAGGCTTTTACAATGCAAGAGTTTTTTGATGAAGAGTTGTATGAGAATAATATTTTATATCCAAAAAAAGATATGATTGAAAAACTATATGATGATGAAATAGGACTAGACAAATGGATAAAGTAATCCAACTATGTTATTGTAAGATATCTCTATACGATAAGAGAAAAATATCAGCCACTCAGCTTCGTTCTTTTATAGGATACAAGTTCTTTGAGGATACAGAGTTTCATCACCACGATGATAATCCATACAGATACCCACTAATTCAGTACAAAAGAATAAAAGATGAGCTATATGTTTTGGGGATAGAGCAGTTCTCTGATCTAGTGTTTGATAAAATATCAGAACTGCAACACATAATTTTGCATAATACAAAGATACCAATATCAAATACTATTTTTGAGAAAAAAAAACACACTATAACAGAAAAGTTATGCCGATACCGATTTACAAGTCCTTGGATTGCATTAAATGCTGAGAACTATACCAAGTTCAAATCACTTGACCCAATATTTTACCAAAAGTTCTTAGAAGATATTCTGACTGGAAACCTACTAAGTACATTAAAGGGACTTGATATGAGAATTGATTTTAGACTATACGTCAAGATTAACTGGTTTAAACACATTCCAGTAGTGGCACATAAACACGGATTTTCAGGATTTTATGCAGAATTTGTAACAAACCTTTCACTGCCAGACTTTATTGGTCTAGGGAAAAGTGTATCAAAGGGATTTGGGATAATACAGAGCCAATGATAATTGAGGTCTTTACACATGGAGCAAGCATCCATAAAAAGCGGGAGAGATTTGTCATTAAAATTCCTAATGAGAAAGATCAAGAGATATCTGCACAAAAAACAGATGCAATACTTGTTAGCTCAAATGCTATGATTAGTACTGCTGCCATGAAACTATGTGTTGAGAGACAGATTCAGCTAGTAATAACATCATACACAGGACAACCGATAGCTAGAATGTGGTCAAGTGCCCCAGGACGGCAGACGCAGTTAAGACGACAACAATACCTAAACTATGATACAAAATTTGCATTTACTCTCACAAAACAATTACTGCATGAAAAACTCACAAACCAAAAAAACTACCTATCACAATTAAAACAAAACAGAAAAGATACTATCTTAACTAGAAGACTAGCTGATACAATATCCTTTATGGATAAAACAATACACAAACTAGATGAGTATAATTTCAAGAAAAATTATGCCCAGACGTTTTTGGGTTTTGAGGGAATATGTGCACAGAGATACTTTGAATCTCTTTCTGCATGTCTTCCAAAAAGATGGCAGTTTGAGAAACGCACACAGAATCCAGGTCTTGATGAGTTTAATGCATGTCTTAATTATCTGTATGGCATGGCATATGTCAGTATAGAGAAGATTGTAATTATATCAGGCCTTGATCCAAACGCTGGTTTTTACCACAAGGATCATTATGGAAAGCCAACCTTAGTTTATGACATTATAGAGCCCTACAGACCAATAATGGATAAATCATTAGTCTATTTGTTTAATCGTAGAATGGTAAAAGATAACTGGTTTTCAGAATATCAGACAAAGATATCACATGCAGTAGAACTAAGCAAGGAGGGACGATTTGAACTAATCTCTATTTATAAAAATAATTGCCTATCTTTGATTGAAAGACAGGCATGGCAACAATGCAGAGAAATAACTAAAGACCTTTTAATCTTGGATAGGTTTGGTAAGAATTTAAAATGAAACATGTAATGTATTATGCCATTTATGATATTGTAGAGAACTCTACACGAGAATCAATAATTCAGGTTCTAAAGGACCATGGATTTATACGAATACAGAAAAGCGTATTTTGTGGCAAACTCAAAAACCAACAAAAAAAGGATCTTGTATCAGCTACAAATAAAATAATTGACCTGCAAACAGATTCCTTTTACCTACTTGCAAGCTGTTCTGTATGTTTTGGAAATATAATCACACTTGGTAAGAGTTTTGATAAACAGTATGTCTCAGGAGATAGACCCTCCATGGTGTTTTAAATGATATCAGTTACAAATGTAGTTGAAAACTCGTTTTGTCCTAGATTTACCTACTATGAACAAGTTTTAGGTATAAAACAATATGAAGAGAAAAGACCAACTGTACTTGCAGGAAGAGTACATCATAAAAAATCAGAAACCACAAACAAAAACTATATTTTTAAAAATCTATCTGGTATCAAACACACATCTCAGAAACTGTATTCTGTAAAACATGACTTTGTGGGTATTATTGATCACGCCATAGAGACTAAAAATTATATCATATTAGTTGAACGTAAATACACTGATTACACTATAATCCATGATACATTAAAAATACAGCTAGGCCTCTTATCGATACTATTAGAGGAGAATCTAAACAAACCAGTCAAAAATGCAAATGTTATTTTTACAAAAGATGGTGTCACTAGAACTGTTTGCATTGATATGACTCCTCAGATATATGATACGGCATTAAGAAAACTAGATGAGACAAAACAAATAATCTCATCTGGAATAATGCCTGAATCACACTATGATAGTAGATGTGATGATTGTTGTTATAGAAAGTCTTGTGAATATGGTTCATTAAATAGTAGTTGATATTTTTTCCTTAATGGTATACGCGTTAGTGTAATGCCGCAAAATTTCTGTAATAAGGTAAAAATAAGCCAAAAGATTGGCTCAATTAATGATATTCTAAAACAATAAAGATTGAAACTGGTGGAATTGGAACCGAACGATTTCAAATTGAGGAACAATTAATGATATTCTAAAACAATAAAGATTGAAACCTTCCAAATCATCATCTTCCTCTTGCATGTCTGGGGCAATTAATGATATTCTAAAACAATAAAGATTGAAACAAACACCAAAAACAGAAACACCACCTCCCTCTCCCAATTAATGATATTCTAAAACAATAAAGATTGAAACTACAAAGTCTGCAAGTAAGAAAAAAGAAAAATATGCAATTAATGATATTCTAAAACAATAAAGATTGAAACTCCTAACGATGACTTCGCTATTTCCTGTTATGGCCGCAATTAATGATATTCTAAAACAATAAAGATTGAAACATTGCGCTTGTGTCAAACTTGCGACCGGGTAGTATCAATTAATGATATTCTAAAACAATAAAGATTGAAACTATGTACAAGAATTAATGACTGACTGGGGGGGGACAATTAATGATATTCTAAAACAATAAAGATTGAAACATTTTTCTCCCATCTGTCATATATACGCTAATTGGTTGCAATTAATGATATTCTAAAACAATAAAGATTGAAACAGATGACCTGAAGAATCCCATCCACCTAGTGGAATCAATTAATGATATTCTAAAACAATAAAGATTGAAACTCCCATCCACCTAGTGGTATCATGAGACTTTTTGGCAATTAATGATATTCTAAAACAATAAAGATTGAAACTATTATTTCAGTTCCAATTCCACTTGCTCCAACATCAATTAATGATATTCTAAAACAATAAAGATTGAAACCCGTGGCCCAATATGAAAAAACAAATACAACTGCCAATTAATGATATTCTAAAACAATAAAGATTGAAACAACAAACTAGAGACGAATACAATAAATCAAATGCCAATTAATGATATTCTAAAACAATAAAGATTGAAACTAGATGACAAAAATTTAGATAGTTCACAAGTGATGCAATTAATGATATTCTAAAACAATAAAGATTGAAACCACCACAATATATGCATAGTGCAACAAAGAAAAATGAGGAATCAATTAATGATATTCTAAAACAATAAAGATTGAAACGATATTCACGTTTTAGTGATTGAATTATTGCTTGCACAATTAATGATATTCTAAAACAATAAAGATTGAAACTCTAATATTATTGCTATTTGATACTTTTTTTCTTCAATTAATGATATTCTAAAACAATAAAGATTGAAACCAGCAATAACAGGAAATAGCGAAGTAATTGTGAGGCAATTAATGATATTCTAAAACAATAAAGATTGAAACATTCACAATATCTCTTACTTCTCTAGTCATGTTTCCAATTAATGATATTCTAAAACAATAAAGATTGAAACGAGTTTGGAACAGCTTCTAAGATTAGAGTGTTGAGCAATTAATGATATTCTAAAACAATAAAGATTGAAACAAATGAGGATAATCTAGTACATGCTAATCGAAAACAATTAATGATATTCTAAAACAATAAAGATTGAAACCTTGTGGGGATTGTTGTTCTGGGGTTAGAATGTGACAATTAATGATATTCTAAAACAATAAAGATTGAAACTTTTCTCTTCTTCAAGAATACCAAATTTGTCAGCTAGTAAAACAATTAATGATATTCTAAAACAATAAAGATTGAAACGATAATTCCTCAAGTTGTTTTTCAGTTGGTTCTTTGCAATTAATGATATTCTAAAACAATAAAGATTGAAACGGGGGGGCCATATATAGCAGGGGTAGGGCCTATATCAATTAATGATATTCTAAAACAATAAAGATTGAAACTCCCATCCACAAATCTAAACCTGCAAGCTGAACACAATTAATGATATTCTAAAACAATAAAGATTGAAACCACCTGGACTCCAAAAAAGGTGTGATGATACATGACAATTAATGATATTCTAAAACAATAAAGATTGAAACATTCACCAACCCAAAGAAACGCACCACCATTTTTTACAATTAATGATATTCTAAAACAATAAAGATTGAAACTGGTTACGCGATCTTGTTCTGATGGACTAGGATTACAATTAATGATATTCTAAAACAATAAAGATTGAAACCTCAACATGGAAGGTTATAAAAAATTAATTGTTAACAATTAATGATATTCTAAAACAATAAAGATTGAAACACACTACACAGCCTACATCTACAAGTATCGTGACAATTAATGATATTCTAAAACAATAAAGATTGAAACTCGCTTCCAAGAAAAGACAATGAGTGGTTAGCTAACAATTAATGATATTCTAAAACAATAAAGATTGAAACTAATGAACGATTATTTACTTTATCCATCTTCAAAGCAATTAATGATATTCTAAAACAATAAAGATTGAAACAAAAGTGTGAAGTTGCTACCAGATCACAGAGAGACAATTAATGAAATTCTAAAACAATAAAGATTGAAACGATGGAAGTGTAACTAGAGATAAACTAGCTAGTGACAATTAATGAAATTCTAAAACAATAAAGATTGAAACACTTCATCAATTTCATAATCATATACAGTTCCACCAATTAATGAAATTCTAAAACAATAAAGATTGAAACTCATGGAGGTCAAATATAGAAAATCCTTTCATGTCCCAATTAATGAAATTCTAAAACAATAAAGATTGAAACTCGAATACAGGCTCCCATCCACTATCATCTTCTCGCAATTAATGAAATTCTAAAACAATAAAGATTGAAACAACTATATCTGATAAACCCCAAGGGGTTCTTGCACGCAATTAATGAAATTCTAAAACAATAAAGATTGAAACCGCAAAACGTTCATTCCAAAAAATCAATCCATTCGATGGTGAAACAATTAATGAAATTCTAAAACAATAAAGATTGAAACTGGACTTGGCAAGAATGTCAATTAAAAGTCCACACAATTAATGAAATTCTAAAACAATAAAGATTGAAACTCCTAATTGCAGCCGCCATTGTGATGTTTATCATTGCAACAATTAATGAAATTCTAAAACAATAAAGATTGAAAATACTGATAGCAACATTATCATCTGGACAAATCATAGCATACCTTGTGATTTTATAATCATATTGCAAAAAATATTAAAATTTTTAAATAAACCCAATATTATTGATACATCATGAATCTCTCACTAGTAATGGGCGCAATAGCTATTCTCTTTGCACCAATAATAGGTATAGGATTAGCTCTTGATAATTTCACATACTGGATTGTACTTGATTTTGTAATG
>LFLC01000009.1 GCA_001543015.1 Nitrosopumilus sp. LS_AOA
TTTTGTCTAGTACGTTTATCATCATTTGAAAATTCGTATGCAAATATGTTATCTATTTCTTCAAATGATTCATCAAAGCACCTAATGCAACTTTGTTCTAGTGTATGTTGTGCTAATAATTGCTGTCCCTTCACATATGTTGAAAAAAATTCATCATATCTATCAATTCTATTATTTGTAATTTGGTTTGATTCAATTTTTTCTAAAATAGGAATTACTTTGTATCCGTAATACCCTTCACTCAAATTCATATCAATATATGATATCTTTTTTGAATTTGTAATATTATCGATAATCTGATAATCAGAATTTAGTTCTTTTCGTAGTATTTCATACCCTGTAATTTTTTTGTTTTTTGTAACGTCTGGTTTCTCCCATGTTAGTTGCAATGAATCTTTGGAAAATGTAGAAACAGTTACTGGAACTAATTCATCCTTTTCTGAATAGAGAATTCCTACAAAGTATTCTGATTTCCAGGATAATGATTCATCTGCAAAAGAGTAGGTTATGGACCCAAAAAATACTAAAAATATAATGCCTACAATTCCTGTTGAAATTATGCTCATTTTGTACCTACATACGTAATGAATCCTTCTGGATTAAAGACAGGAGGAATATTTTGAGAATAATTGATTCCTTTTTGGAATATTGGTTCAAAGTACTTTTGTTAAAAGCCATGATTTAGCAATAGATTTTGAAATGAATCCACGGAGATTCATCAACATTTCTTTGGAAATAATTGAGATTCAAAAATTATTTGATTGATCATTTTTTAAAATGGTTTTGATGAAAAGTCATAAAAATCGTATTTTTCATGCCTAAATTCTTTGTATAAGTAGGATTTCGTTTATGTCCACAAGAATATAAGTAGGCAAATCAGTTTTCTGACATGCCACTTAAACGTGCAAGTAGAGGTCGTACTAAAGGAGGAAAAGGATCTTCAGGTACAGTTCAATGTACAAACTGCGGTCAAACAGTTCCTAAAGACAAGGCAAAAAAAGTTACATCTAGATTAAATCTTGTAGAACATACATTGGCAAAAGAACTACGAGCACAAGGCGCATACATTGCATCACCAACAGTTCTAAAACATTATTGTATATCATGTGCAATTCACTTTAAAATTCTAAAAATCAGATCTGCTGATAGTAGAAGAAAACGCGGAAAACTTCGTTAGTCTTCTTTAATATTTTTTGTAGTTACAATCATTCTTTGAATTAAAGTTATTCCTGCAATTATTACAACTATGATTACTGCATATTCCATGAAACCAATTATTCCAATTATTGCAATTACTAACAATCGTTCTGCTCTCTCACCAATTCCAATTCCTTGTAGTTTCACATTAATAATATCAGATTTTGCCCTAGCATAACTTACCAATAATGATAACGTGATTGCAAGAAATACAATATATGGTTCTGCATATCCACCAACTAAAATTCCAAAAAATATTGCAACTTCAGCAATTTTATCAAACATTGAATCAATGTACGAACCTTTTTTGGATGTCTTACCAGTAACGCGTGCTACTTGGCCATCAACTATATCAAAGAATCCTGAAACAAGTAACAAAACTCCACCAATAATTAATCCAAATTCAATACCCATCCCATAAACAATAGCTGACAAAATTGCAAAGCCAAGACCTACTGCAGTCCAAAAATTAGGAGAGAGTCCAGTTGAGGCAAATCCTTTACCCATCTTTTCTAGTGCAGGTTTGAGTGTGTCTCGGAGATTATTTAACACGAGATATCCCCAAAACACCATCTAATAAAGTCAACAGAATAAGGTACAGTCAATTTTTTGGAAAATTCAGGAAATACGATAATAATCAATTTTGAGATAAATTCATGGCAATCATTGTAGACATTATTTTTGCAGCAAGGGAAGCTGTTGCACCATTATCATGGTATGGGTTTAGTTCTACAATATCAACACCAGTTACTTTGGTGTCTTTAAATGAATCAATCAAATCAAAGAGTTCACGAGAAGTAATTCCTGCAGCTTCTGGATTTCCAACACCTGGTGCAAATGCAGGATCCAATACATCAAGATCAAAACTAGAATAAATTGAATCAAATGATGATACATGATCTCGTAACAATTGAGGCCCCATACCGTCTCTGATTTCTTTATCAGTAATTGTTTTAATGTTATTTTCTTTTAGAAAGGATAATTCTTCTGCAACAAATGCACGAGCACCAACATGTAAAATATTTTCTGCACCATTATCTTCAACTATTCGTCTAAGATAAGATGCATGACTTAGTTTGATATCTGCAAATTCATCTCTTAAATCATAATGTGCATCAAAGACAACATAACCAGTCTCTTTTGGGAAACTAGGGTATGTACCATATGTAATTGAATGCTCACCACCTAAAATGAAAAGTTGTTTTTGTTTTGCAACAAGTTCTGTCGTAATTTTTTTTACCATATCAATCATCTCTGATGCTACAACGGTATGACGAGTGTTTCCCAAATCTTCAATATTTGCAGTTTCCAAATCCACTCCAAGGGCAGGATGAAAAACTTCAATGTTGTTAAATGAATCTCTAATTGCATCAGCACCAAATCTACAACCAGGTTTGTAGGAATGAGTCGAATCAAATGGGATTCCAAATACTGTTGCTACAGGCTCAGAATCATCATCAGAGAAGGTGATTAGAGGATTTTTGTTCATGTACAAATCAAGAAAACTCATAATCTTACACCATTAGTTGTGGTCTCTTTGAGAGATATTTTGGCAAATTCAAACCAGTGAAGGGTTTACCCTTTGTTTGCTCTTTAATTTCATTTAGGAAATCATCAAATGGGATTTCTCGTACGTCACCTGTTTGTCTGTCACGAATACTAAGATTTTGGGAATTCTTTTCTTTTTCGCCAATGACTAGAATGTATCTTATCCATTCCTTTTCTGCTTCACGAATTCTTTTTCCAATGCTTTCATTCCTATCATCAATATCTACACGAACATCTTTTGCAGAGATTTTTTCAAACAATTCATCACTAAAATCATTGAATTCATCTTTTAATGGAATAATTCGAACTTGTGTTGGTGCAAGCCATAATGGAAATTGTGGTTTTCTACCTTCTTTTGAATCAGTTGCAGCTTTTTCTAATAATGCGTAAATGATTCTCTCAATTGCACCACTAGGAGAATTGTGTAAAATAATTGGGTGTTGTTTTTTGTTATCCTCATCAACAAACTCTATTCCATATCGCTCACCGTTTTCAGTATCAATTTGATCAGTAGATAATGCAGATGCCTTTCCTAAATTATCTATAAAATTAAATTCCCATTTTAATACAAAATAAAAGAATTTTTCCTTCCACATTTCAACTAGAACAGGTCGTCCATGTTTTTTTACTAGTTCCTCAATGGATGATTTATTTTCATTGTAAAAGTCCTCAGTAAATCTAATTGCCATTTCATAGTCTGATTCAACAATACCCAATCCATGTAGAACATTTTGAGATAACTCAAATCGAATCTTTATCTCATCTATTGCCTGAGGTAAATCTTTACAAAATGCATGACAATCAGGCATAGTAAATGCCCTTAATCGTCTCAATCCAACTAGTTCACCTGATTGCTCTCGTCTGAAACTATACCGAGTTAACTCGTAGAGTTTGTAGGGTAAATTTTTGTATGACATTTGATATTGATTTGCCATTAAGAATTGTCCAAAGCAAGCAGCAAATCTTAAAAATAATTTCTTCCCATCTGAATCAATATTGTATTGTCGTGCAGGGAATCGATTAAAGTAACTAACCATACTTGGATGTTCTGAATCATACATGATTGGGGTTTCAACTTCATAACCACCATACTCTTTTACTTTATCATTTACAAAACGCTCAATTAATGATTTGATTAATCGCCCATTTGGGAAAAATCTCATGTTACCAGAATCAGAAGCAGGTTCATAATCAGCAATTGCCATTTTTTTCATTAATGCTACATGTGGTGGGGGTTGATCCACACGACGTACTTTTGCGGATTCATATTTTGCCAAAATTTCTAATTTCTTGTGTTTACTGAAATTAAAATCAGCTATATTTGATAATGTTCCATCAGGTGACATTATTTTCCAGTAAGAACGAATTTTTGATTCACCTTTTAGTGCATCAGAAGTAATTTCTCCAGAATCCTTAGAATCTGATGAATCTTTTGTGATTACTTTGGAACTCTCAGCTAATGGATGACCTTTAACATTTAATTTGTAAGATTTTGTCCAACCAAATGGAGAATGAGATACTTCAAGTTCGGATGCACCATCCTCCATCTCTTTGAGTAGTGATATCGCAACAGACGGTTTTGCTAAATTTGAGCTAAGATGAGCATAAGGGTATAACAATAATTTTTTACAGCCAATTTTTTCCATTGAATTTTTAATCTGAGAAATGGCATTTTGTGCTACTGATGAATCATCACCATCCTCGATTGCAACAAATGCAACTACAAGTTCTTCGAGTTTCTGCGTTTGAGGATTATCAATATCTTCAGCAGATTTAATCTCTTTTTTTGTTGGAGTGTATTCAATACTATCACAGTGTAATTGCAATATTCGCATGTAATCACATTTTGAAGGGTCATAAATATACGATTCTCAAAAAAATGCTAAATTCAATTAAAAAAGTATGCTCAAAAACAGTAATTTTGTTTGTACAAAATAAACCAAATTATTTTATTATGGGTATAAGAGAAAAAGTGTATGACATCAGTACTAATTATTGATGACAATGCAGACATTGTAGATTCAATGGTTGAGGGAATGGATATGTTTGGAATCAAAGTAGCAGGAAAAGCATATGATGGATTAGAAGGACTAGAGCAGTTTGAAAAAAATAGTCCAGATGTGGTACTATTAGATATCATGATGCCTGATTATGATGGATTTTATTTGTTAGATAAAATATACGAAATTAATCCTAAAGCAAAAATTATTATTATTTCAGGAGACATCAAAGAGGAAACAAGAAAGAGATTAGAAACATATGATTTGCTGGGATCATTTTCAAAACCAGTAAAGTTTTCAGAATTATCTAAATTAATTAATTCATGAGTTTCTTTCACGCAAAGCAATAACTGAGCGTAAAATTAAACCAGATATTCCAAGATTAGAGATTAGAAATTCTTTAGCTCTAACTAGAGAGTTGTCTCCACGAAATCCTTCATCATAAATCATTTCAATAGAACCCTTGTCAGTATCTACAAAAGATGTGATTAGAGAATAACTACCTAGTTTATCATCAGTTCGTTCAAGGTACAATCTTAATTCAACTTTGGAAATAATATACTCATCTTGAATAAAATCTCCTGATGAAAATAATACCTCAAGGCTATCAGGGGTTTTATTGACTCTACTAGGATCATACAAATCAACAACTTTCATGTGTCATTATTTCAAATCATTGCTAATTAAGTAATATTTAATTTTGATTTTACAAAAATTTATCCCAAATCTTGCGCAAGTATTATTTACAGCCAAAATTTATTTTTTAAAGTGGACCCACACAAATTTCATGGTAATGATATTCCTCACATAAAATTAGATGAGAAAATGACTATAGAGGATTTAGTCAATGTGTTTGCAAGTTCAGGATTTAATGGAAGGCAGTTAGGTGATGCAGCAAAACTTTACGCAAAAATGATTAAAGAAGATGCAACAATTTGTCTTACAGTTTCAGGTGCATTGACACCAGTGGGATTTGGTGGAATCATTAAAACATTAATTGAAAGAGGTTTTGTTGATTGGATTGTTACTACTGGTGCAAATGTGTATCATGAAGATCATTTTGCGTGGGGTTTGCCAATAAAACAAGGAAGTTTCAATGTTGATGATATGAAATTATATGAAAACGAAATTGTACGTATCAGAGATGTTTACATTAAATTTTATGAAACATTAGAGGCACAAGATCAAGTGGTTCAAAAAATGTTTGGAGATGATTTTCCAGATGAACCATTTACGACAGCAGAATTTTGCAATCTCATGGGTAAGATGAGTAAAGAAAATTCAAAATATCCTGAAAAAAGTTTCATTACATCAGCTTATGACTATGATGTACCAGTGTACATTTCAACAATAAAGGATTCATCATTGGCATTGAATTTAGCAGTTCATAGACTAAGAGATAAAACATACAATCTAGATTTTGTCAGAGAGATAATAGAGCAGGCAGCAATTCTGTATCATTCAAAAAAATCAGGGATATTAGAATTGGGTGGTGGTGTTCCAAAAAATACAGCTCAGCAAACAGGCCCACTACTTGATCAAATTCTTAGAAGAAACGATGGTGGTCAAGATTACATTATTCAAATTACTGATGCAAGACCAGATACAGGAGGATTATCAGGGGCAACACTACAAGAAGGAAAAAGTTGGGGAAAAATTCAGGATGCTCACAATGATATGGTTACAGTTTATGCTGATGCAACTATTGCATTTCCAATTCTTGCATTGTATGTTCTTAGTAATCAAAAAACACGAAAGCCAAAAAGATTATACAAAAAATTAGATAAAATGTATGACAATCTCAAAAAAGATTATCTGAGTAATCCAAAAAATCAGAAAAAATTAAAAAAGAAAAACTAAAACTTGTCAAATCTGGCACGCTCAAGGCTCCTATCGTCTTTAGATTCCTTTTTGTATTCTTTGTAGTGTACTTTACAAAGAACAGATTTCTTTCCTTCAGAATTTACTCGAAGTCCAGTGCGTTCAACTTTAGCAGTGTTTAGGGAACGTGCACCATTTTCATCACAGCCATCAACATTACATTTTGCACCTTTTGATACTAGACCCATACAAACTATTTGGTAAGATGTTATTTATATTTGAAAAATTTGAGATCATTCAAAAAGAATCAATTCAATAAAGTATCTCTATCGTTTATAAGAGGATTATTTTTTTCTCAAAACATGGGTGGCGGAAAAAAACCAACTGGTGGAAATAAAGGAAAATCTGCAAAAGATACAAAGAAAAGTAAAACAGGAAAAGGTGAAAGTGGCCCAAGAAAAGCAGAGATTACAGTTATGGTAGATGAAAAACAAGGATTAAAAATTATTGAACATACCAAAGTAATCACAGTTCAAGATTTAGCTAGACAAACAGGTGTTAAAATTTCAGCAGCAAATGCATTTCTAATAGAATCTACAAAAAAAGGAATTGTCAAAAGAGTTGGCGGTTATTCAGGACATCATTTGTATCAATCAGTTTCATCATAGACATAGATAAGGTATTA
>LFLC01000043.1 GCA_001543015.1 Nitrosopumilus sp. LS_AOA
TAATATCTGCTGTCTGTGAGTATCTAACATCTGATGCAGATCAGTAAATGCATCTTCTATCTCATTTCTTAGCTGAACAAACAGAAGTTTAGAATATTGTGCTGTATTAGCTGAAGGCGGGGAAATATTAGTTGCCATTACTATTGATATTAATACCTATTAGTATACTAAGTATATGTAAATATCTAACTAATGAATGTGTACTAGCGGGCTTCGCTTGCTCGTCTTCTGGGAGGTTAAGGAAGTGTTTCGTTACCATCTTTCCCCCCTAATTCAGAAAATATCAACAAGAAGTCAGAAAAGCTCGACAAGAACAAAAGGATCTGGAGGACAGATTTGGAAAGTAAAGTAATAGTATGTGGAGTGAACTTACTAGAGAAAGCAGAGAAACAGGAAAAGCTCTTAGAGAAGTCAGCTAAGGAATTAGAGAGACGAAAAAAGAAAGCTGAACTGAAATTGAAAAAAACTGAAGCGGAGCAGTTAGATATCGAAGAGAAATATGCGTCTCTACAGGAAGAAGATGATAAGTGTTTCAAATATGAGCAAGGTAGCTAAAGAGGAACTAAATGAACTGCAAGCAGAACGCCAAAGAGATACACAGAACATGATGGAAACAATTGGCCAGCTCAACCGCGAACTAGAGATGTTGAATTTAATCATGTCCCAGGGGGGTCATTGGGGTCAAATAATCCCCATCCTTGAGATTGTTGATGTAAACTTAGATACAAATTAACGAATGGTTAGATTGAGTTATTTCTTAGGTGGGGGACATAAGAGTTTCTAACCATTCAGTACTATTTTGATTGTTACATTCTTTAAAAAAATAATGAAACGTATTCCAAATTTGGAAAGAGTTTCAATATTCTTAAATGTAAATACTCAATTATGAACATGATTACATATGAGCAAACGTGTTACAATCATGATTAATGAAGACTTGGATAAAAAACTAAGACTGCGTCAAGCAAAACTAATTTCACAAGAACAAACATCATATAGTTATTCTAGAGTTATTAATGATATTCTTCGCAAATCTTTGAAATAATTATACAAATAAATTTTCTATGTGATTTTCAACATACATCTTTTCCACAACTAGGACAAATTTTTGCTTTGCAATATTCGCAACCGCATCCACTACATGCTTTAATTGAATCCAGTGGAAATACCATAACCTGTATTACAAAATTTGTTTTTAACTACAACAGAGGACGTTGAGCATAATCTGGTATGTCTAGTCACATTAATCTTGTATTTCTTAATTTTCGTCTATTTCGATAAATTATCAAATGATATGTGATAATATTTTTGAGTTTATCCTCTACTGATAATTCATCATCAATACAAATTGAGAGAAAATCAAGATAGTCTTTATCATTAATTTTGATTTCTATTTTTCTCAATTCATAACTCTAATCCTAATGGTGCAATCTTCTCTTGAAATCTGTATGGCATGATTAACACAAAATCTCATGATCTCTTTACAAAATGGTTTTTTAAGTCCTTCCTCAAAATGATAAAACATGACATGGGTGTATGCCTCTGTGTTACAATCTAGTATGTTGCAAATCATAAGAGAATAACTATCAAATATTGTATCTAAAAGACTAGGTTATTATGAAAACTGAAAAAGAAATTGACGAATACAGAAAAGATATTGAATCTAGATTGGTAAAAACTGAATCAATGGATGCTATGAAATATTATCAAGGTGTTCTTAGGGCGTTGGATTGGACCATAACTGGCACAGATGTTTAGCCAGATGATTTTATATTTTCTTTTTTCATCCAGGTGGTTTTTCCTTTATGATCAATTAATTCAATATTCATTTCACTAATTTTATCTCTAATTTCATCTGCTTTATCAAACTGCTTTTCTTTTCTGAATTGCTCTCTACTACTAATCAGACTGTCTATCTCTTGTTTTTCATTTTCAGTTATTTTTGGAATAATTAATCCTAAAATTTCTAACATTCTTTCAAATTCACTTTTAATTATGTTGGCATCTTTACTACCTAGTTTTTCTTCAGCTGCTAATCTATTGGTCTCTTTTACTAGTTGAAAAAATGCAGATAGTGCTAGATGTGTATTAAAATCATCATCTAACGCATTATCAAACTCTACTCCTATTTTTGAAACTAATTCTTTTACATCTTCGTTACTATCATCACTTACATGAATTAATTCGTAATAACATGTCTCTGCCTGCCTCCATTTTGTAACATTTTCTTTTAACATCTCTTCAGAGTAATCAATTACTTTGGAGTAATGTCCAGATAAACAAAATAATCTAATGATGTTAGGCCCCCAGTTATCTAAAACTTGTTTAATTGATTTTGTATTTCCTAATGATTTTGACATTTTTTCACCACTAATTGTTACCATCCCTACATGCATCCAGATTTTTGCAAATTGTGAATCACTACATGCCTCTGATTGTGCTATTTCATTTTCATGATGAGGAAAAATTAGATCACGTCCGCCTCCATGAATATCAAAATTTTCTCCAAGATATTTTACACTCATGGCCGAGCATTCAATGTGCCATCCTGGTCTACCTTTCCCCCATGGACTATCCCATGTAGGCTCAAAATCTGATAATTTCCATACTGCAAAATCTAGTGGACTTTTCTTTGATTCATCTATCTCCACTCTTGCACCTGACTGTAATTCATCTATTTTCTTTTTTGATAATTTTCCATAACCTGGAAATTTTGTTACCTCAAAGTATACTCCATTTTTTGATGCGTATGCCATATTTTTTTCAATTAATTTTTCAATTAATTTTATTATATCCTCAATGTGTTCTGTTGCTTTTGGGTAATTTGTAGCACGTTTTACATTTAATCTATCAAAATCATCAAAGTAATTTTCAATATACCTGGTACTAATTATTTTAGCAGTTGTATTTTCTGTATTTGCACGATTAATTATTTTATCATCGACATCAGTGAAATTCTGAACAAATTCTATCTCTATTCCTTTACTCTCTAAATATTTCCTCAATACATCAAAAACTATGATTGTTCTTGCATGACCTATGTGTGATTCATCATAAACTGTAACACCACACAGGTAAATTCTAATTTTATTTGAAACATCTAACTCTTGCTCTACATTTGATAATGTATCTTGAAGTTTCATTATTAATTAATTTCCGGTTTTTGTGCCACTAATCTTTTATGTTCACTGTTTAAAATTAATATCTGTATTTTTTGAATAGTTAATTTATCTATTAGTGTGACTTTTTCAGTTTCTTCTGCAGATAGATTTTTTTCATACATACAATATAACACAGAGTCTATCTCTTCATATGATATTCCCAATTCATTTTCTGCTTCATGCTCTTTCCACAAGTGAGGGCTACTTTTTTTAGATATCACATTATCTGGAACTCCTAAATATTTTGCAATTGCCCTTACCTGCAGTTTGTATAGTGAAATAATTGGTGTAATATCTGATGCACCATCTCCATGTTTTGTAAAATACCCTATCATGAATTCACTTTTATCACTTGATCCTAAAACGAGATACTTTTTGGCATTTGCATAATAGTACAAAATATTTGTTCTAATTCTTGCTCGTAAATTCCCTTTAGATTTTTCATTTGGTTCTAAATACATTGAATATTCTTTTACAATTGGATTGATATCAACTAGTTTGTATTCAATTCCTGTAAGTGAAATCATTTTCATGGCATCTTCTGTTTCTGATTTTGGTGTAATTTCAGTATCTGGCATAATTATTGCAACTGTTTTTTCTTTTAGTTTATTTTTGCAGATATAAGCTAAAACTGCTGAATCAATACCGCCACTTAATCCTAAAATGACTCCTTTTGAATGCGTTTCATCAATTTTATCTAATAGATATTTTTCAATTGATTCGCTGATTTTAGAATAATCTTGATTTTGAATTTCATTGAGAATGTCTTGATTCAATTATTTCTTTTCAGAAATCTAAGAATAAAAATTATGCCTAATCTAAAATTTATAATTTCTAAATATCTACGTAAATACCGTCATCTCTTGTTTCAACTGAGTATGTTTCAAGTTTTACGTCTTTGAGATAATCCATTAGTTGTCCTGTTTTGATGTTATAGTGCCAAAAATGTAATGGGCACTCTACAATATCCCCCTCTAGTTTGCCTGGTGCAATTGAACCATCTTGATGAACACATAGATCATCTATTGCATGATATCCATCTTGGTTAAATATTGCAATCTGTTTTTTGTCAATTTTGAAGGCTTTACCTTTACCTTCTCCAATTTCTCCCTTTTCTGCAATCTTTTTCCAGGCCATTAATTTGGTGAATTCTTTGTCATTTATTTACATTCGCATGATAGGATTTTATAGCCTAAATCAAGGTGTGATTTATTGAGTAAAGTAAAATCTAGTCCAAAATTGATCAAAGATGGTAAACTATCTTATGAATGGGCAAGATCTCATATGCAAATTTTAGATAATACCATTAATCGTTTTAAAAAATCAAAACCTCTCAAAGGCATTACTATAGGATTCTGTTTACACATTACAAAAGAGACTTCAGTTTTACTAATGGGTGCAAAAGAATTAGGAGCAACTGTTGCATGTTGTGGTGGAAATCCATTAACAACACAAGATGATATTGCTGCATTTTTAGTATCTAAAGGAATTCATGTTTATTCTTGGTATGGACAATCAGTCAAAGATTATGATTGGTGTATTGACCAAGTACTAAAACACAAACCAAGTATTCTAACTGATGATGGAGCAGATATGAACATCAAAGCTCATTTTGATAAAAGATTCATGGACATGAAAGTTTTAGGTGCTACAGAAGAGACTACTGCAGGTGTTACTAGAATTAGAGCTGTAGAAAATCAAGGTAAACTTCGCTATCCTGTAATTTTAGTTAATGAAGCATACACAAAACACATGTTTGATAATCGATACGGAACAGGACAAAGTACCATTGATGGATATTTGCGTGCAATGAATCTGCTTATGGCATCAAAACGTGTTGTCGTTGTTGGATATGGTTGGGTTGGACGTGGTGTAGCATCAAGATGTAGTGGAATGGGCTCAAAAGTTATAGTTACTGAAATAGATCCTATCAAAGCACTAGAAGCTCACATGGATGGTTTTGAAGTAATGCCAATGTCACAAGCAGCAAAAATTGGTCAGATTTTTGTTACCTGTACTGGGATGACTAGTGTAATTAGAAAAGAACACATTTTGACAATGAGGGATGGTGCAATACTTGGAAATGTTGGTCACTTTGATGTAGAAATTGATAGCAAATTCTTGTTAAAGCAATCAAAATCTGTTAAACGAGTAAGACCTGCATTAGATGAATGTATTTTGAAAAATGGAAAGAAAATTTATCTTATCGGTGAGGGCCGTCTTGCAAATCTTGTTGCAGCAGAAGGTCATCCTCCAGAAGTTATGGCACAATCATTTTCAAACCAAATCTTATCTGTGTTGTATATTTTAAAGAACCATAAGACCATGGAAAATAAAATTATTGATGTTCCAAAAGAAATTGATATTCAAATAGCAGTTGATGCATTAAAGGCAATGGAAGTTAAAATTGATAAACTTACTCCAGAACAAGTCAAATACGCAAGCAACTGGTAAAACTTCTTAACCTAAACATTACTCTTGAGAAATATCTGATGAACAAAAAAGCTATCATTACAAGTGCTTTACCATATGCAAATGGTGAAATTCATTTAGGACATGTTGCATCTACGTATCTTCCAGCAGATGTTACTACTAGATTTTTGAAACAAAATGGAGTTGAGGCATACTATGTTTGTGCATCTGATGATTATGGAACACCAATTCTAATTCAATCTGAAAAAGAGGGAAAAACTCCTGCTGAATATGTCGCTCATTGGAATAAACGAGATTATGATGATTTTACTGCATTTAACATTGATTTTGATTATTTTTACAAGACTAGTTCTACAGAAAATATTGAATTTGTTCAAGATGTTTTCAAAAAATTAAATGATGCTGGCCATATTTACGAAAAAGAAATAATTCAATTTTATTGCAATAATGACAAGAAATTCTTGCCTGATAGATATGTCAAAGGAATTTGTCCCTACTGTAAGGCTGAAGATCAATACTCTGATCTTTGTGAGAGTTGTGGTCGTGTCCCTGAAGAAATAACTGATCCTAAATGTTCATTATGTGGTCAAACGCCAACCAAAGAAAAAACAAATCACTATTTCTTCAAACTCAAAAATTTTGAAGATTCTTTATCTAAATGGCTAGATGAAAACAAAAATCTTCAAAAAGATGTTAAAAAATATGTTCAAAATTGGATTAAATCTGGTTTAATTGATTGGGATATCACTCGAGATATTTCTTGGGGTGTTCCAGTTCCTTTAGATGCTGCAAATGGTAAAGTATTCTATGGTTGGTTTGATAACCATTTAGCATACATTTCAACTGCAATAAAATTTCTAAATGAAAAAGGAATTGATGGAAAGGAATTTTGGAATTCATCTGATGTTTATCATTTTATTGGCAAAGATATTGTGTATCATCATTTTCTTTTCTTACCTGCAATGCGACTTGGAATAAATAATGAATACAAATTACCTGATTACATCCCAACAAGAGGACATCTAACTCTACAAGGAAAGAAAATCTCTAAAAGCAGGAATTGGTATATTGGATTAAAACAATTCTTGGAGTATTACCGTACAGATTATCTTAGATTTTATCTTGTATCAATTAATCCATATTCTCAAGATGATTTGAATTTTGATTGGGATGATTTCTCTACTCGAATAAATTCTGAACTAATTGGGAATCTTGGAAATTTTGTTAATCGAGCATTGGCATTTACAAAAAAAACATTTGATGGGAAAATTCCTGAAACTGAAACATTTGATGAAAAAGATTCTGAAGCAGAACAAAAAATAAAAAATCTTGCTACTGATGTTGGTTCACTAATGGAGCAAAATCATCTTGATAGAGCATTGAAAAAAATTATGGAATTTTCTTCATTTTTTAATCAATATTTTCAGCACAAAGAACCTTGGAAAAATGGTCCTGGAACTACAAATTGTGTATTTCTTTCTGTTAACGCTGTTAGGAGTTTGGCTATTGCAATTTTTTCATTTATGCCTGAATCTGCACAAAAAATATGGAATCAAGTAGGATTGGATGGAAATGTAAGTAAATTATCTTGGACTGAAATGTCTGATTTGGGAATATCATCTGGTCATATTTTAGGTGATGTATCTCCTTTGTTTGCTAGAGTTGAAACAGCAGATATTGAAAATCATAAAAAACAACTAGGACCATCATCACATTAATCTTAAATCAACATTAAACTTCATTTTAAAATAACTACATTTGAATACTAGATTAATTTAAAAAAAACTGAGAAAATTAATGAATAAAATTCTATTAACTGGAATTGGTGCTTTATTATTAGTTAGTTTTAGTTTTTCATTAAGTATTTTTGCTGAAGAACTCTCATCTTCAGAATCTGTTGGACACTCTGCTGATGATGCATATTATCTTGAAATGATAATTGGTATTGCTCACTGGTTTACTGGTATAGGTACTGTTGTATTGGCAGTTGCCCTCATTAGGACATTCAAGCATATGGAGGCTGTAACCAAAATGACATCAATTGAAACCGAATATCGTTTAAGACCTTGGATTGGACCTTCTGGCTCTATTACCAAAATGGAAAAATCAATTAGTGATGATTGCCAGTTTGAAATTACAATAAAAAATTATGGTGAAATACCTGCAAAAGGTGTAACTGCAAAATTTGTAAAAAGTAATGAACCACTTTCTCGTAAATCATTTCAGTCAAGTGATGTTATCTCTTATGAATTGGGCCCTGTAATGCCCACTATGGAGAAACATTATTGGTTTTTCATTAATTCTGATGAATGGAAAAAAGCTGATTCTGGTTCAGAACCTCTTTTCACAGGATTGTATTTTGAATATGATGTTACAGGAAAGAAATCAGGGTATGGAATGCTGAGTGAATATAATCATACATCAAAGAATTTTGTTCACAAAGAAATGTGGATTGACCAATAATTTGAAAAAATGTATGTTCTAAATTACACACATTTACCTATATTTACAAAAAACAATCATTACGTATGAGTAAAGTTGAAATCCCACATTATATGACTGAAGAAACTTCTATCAGTACTACTGATGATATTGGTTAGTATTACCAATCTATTCTAAAGGTTCTTCCTTTAGGAATGTCTACCATTTCCCATTTTACAGTCTCAATGTTTCCATCCTGAGTTATTATTGGTTGTACTTTTGATGGTGTACTTTTTTCTGTTTCTTGATTTACTTCTAAGAGATTAGGACGTTTGATGCCATTTCCAGTTGGATACTTGAATGACATGTTAAATTTTTGACAATCAATTAGAAATGCATTCTCAAAATATCTTTCTGGTTCTTCCACTTCATACTTTAGTGTGTATTTTTTCCCTTCATCTGATTTGGTAATTGGTTCATTAAATTCTGTAGTGAATTCTTTACAATCTGGTTTATCTACATTAATTCCTGAAATTTTACATTCTCTATGTTTTTCATCATAAACTTCTATTTTTAGATCATTAAAGTCAGGAATGTCTACATCCATGGCAATCCCATGTAACACATTTTTTATTGGTTCATTTGATATGTTTACTACTTCGTATGTTCTTTTGTGTTGTACAATCATTTTTTCTACATCTAAAACTGTGAGAACTAGATCAATTGATGGGTATAATGTGGTTTTTTGTAATCGAAGTACTTCTTCTCCATACTTGCTTCTTAGAGAAGCTCCTTTTTCTGGGTGTTTACTATTTCCAAAACCCTCCCCGTATGCTGAATACAGGAGCATAGTTGAACCATGTTTTAAAATTACATCGTGTACTGGTTTGATGATTGCATTATATTCATCTGATAGTGAACGTAAATCTTCTGCAAGACTTGGTGATAGTAAAATGTGCCCATCATCTCCGAAATCCATTACACGTCTTGCATAGATAATTCCAGGACCCCACGTGTTTCGTTGTCCAAGTAAATCATTTACAAGAAAACAATTTCCACTATGTAATCCTATTCTCACTCTAACTGTCTCACTAGGAATTTTTCCTTTATTGTATACAGCTAATTTTGTATGAAGCTCTACTGCTAATAAAAATGGCAATTCTGGACCTTGCATAAATCCAATACAGCAACCGTCTCCTGTTGGTAATAGTATGAGTGAATCTAATGGAACTGACTTGAATGATGTACAATCAGAAATACACTTGTTTAATGTTTCAATTTTTTTTATCTGAGTTTTTGTAGACATTGAAGTATCTGATAATCCCACAATATCGACAAAAAAGAAATTTGCATGAATTAATTTCAATGAAGCTGTAAAATCCATTATTTTTTTGAATTATTTTCTTGCAAATAATGTTTTTGTTGTATGGGATTTTCTTAGATTCTCACCTTCTTATCACTAATTTCCAATTTTTTTATACGCACAAATTCACAGTATCTACCCGGAATTTTAATTCCAAAGTTAATAAAATACATAAAAAAACACGTTTTGTTAAAAATGGGTATTACTGTTCCAAGAATTTCAACAAGAGGATATTATGATCTTTCTACAGGAGAGACACTGAAAACAAATTCATATTTCCTATATCCTAAAAAATCATTTGATAATTTATCTAGTTCAAAAGAAGTGACAATCATGATTCATGGATTAAGAAATGATAATGCAGGAGCTATTGCCAAAGTACTTTTGGCAAAAAATCGCTTAAAAAAATTAGGATACTCTCATCCTGTAATTGGATATAGCTATGACTCAAACACCACTGGTGCCCATTTAATCAAACATGCAAAACACTCCCTTGCAGTAGGCCAAATTATAGCACAGAAAAATGGCAGAAATCTTGGAAAATTTATTGAGGATTTCAAAATTACTAATCCAAAAATAAAAATTCGATTAATTGGTCATTCTTTAGGCTCTCAGGTAATACTGAGCACTGTGGAATATCTTGCAAATAAGAAACAAAATAAAGGAATCATTGAAAGCATTTACTTTTTTGGTGCATCAATTACTGAAGATGTTCCATCTTCCAAAAAATATGGTAAATTACTTTACAAAATTATTAATAAAAAAATTCTTAATCATTTTGCTCCTACTGATGAGGTCTTAAAGTGGGCTGATAATGAAAAATTTGTTAAAGGACCACTTGGTCTAAATGGAACTGTGGGAAAACCAATAAGAAAATATCAACAGAAATTAGTAAAGCCAAAAAATCATAGATTTGCAAGTTATGTATTGACATTGAAATCGTTTCCATAAAATTTGTTATTTTTTAAAAATTATAATCTATGAATTCAAAACTTCATAAAGTAGATTTCTCTTTGAAAAATAAATGGTTCTATCCATCAATTATGTAGTATTGGGAAAACAAGATCTTGCATCTGAGTTTGGAAAAAAAGGAACAGAAACTGATCTTACTCTTTATGATAGAAAAGAATCTGATATTATCAAGACGTGGGTAATCCCAAATGGGTTCCCTGAAAAAATCCAACCATTATTTCAGGCAATTAATTTGGCAGAATATGTTATTTTTCATGTAGATAAATTAGACAAATTTACTGGGGAGCAAATAATTGCGCTTGATTCTTTGAAAAAAGAGAAGGGAATTTTATCACATACTTTTGATGTCGATGAAGCAAAATTAGATTTAATGATTAAAGGAACTGTTGTTGAAAAATATCTCAAAGTTGATCAAGATAAAATTAAAGAAGAAATGGATAACCTAGAACCATTTTCAACTGAAGGACCATCTGAGATGTTAATTGATCATTGTTTTGATGTAAAAGGTGTTGGAACTGTAATTTTGGGTAAGGTCACTCATGGTAAAATCAAACAATATGATAATCTAAAACTATACCCTGCAGGAATTGATGTTTTGATAAAATCAATACAAATGCATGATGATCCAGTGGCTGAATCAATTTCACCTGCTAGAGTTGGACTTGCAGTTAAAGGTGCAAAACCTGATGAGGTTGGACGTGGTGATGTAATTGCACAAGAAGGAGCAGTTGATGTTAAAGCAGAAATTGAACTCGATTTTACAAAAAACCCTTTTTACAAAAATGAAATTGCAGAAAATCAGGGATGCCTTGTAAATATTGGATTACAAATTAAAGCTGCCAAATTTGTTTCAATATCTCCTCTAAAACTATCATTTGAAAAACCAATTATATGTAAAAAAGGAGAGATAGCAGTTATTTTAAAACCTGAATCCACAACCATTAGAATTCTTGGAAGCGGCGCTATCAAATAGAACAAAGTATTTCTAAATCCTACAATAATTGCTATTCATGGAACCTGTACGTGCTTGTCCAATTTGTCCAAAATGTGGCTCTAAACGATTTGAACGACTACCTGGAAATAATGTTACAGTAAAGTGTCGTTCTTGTGATAAAATAATTACCCTCTAAGATTTTATAGTTAATATTTGTTGAACCTATGTGTGATAGTATGTCCACACAACCTGACCCTGTAAAACAAAATATTGTAGATTGGTGTCAAGAAGATGATATACCCTGTGTAATTGCACCTGATGTACCTAATTTTGCATGGGTATTACAACTAGGTAGAGTAGGACACACCATAACCATTTACAAAACAACACAACATGATGATAGAATTTACATTCAATCACAAATTTCATTTGGTGCAACTCATAGAACATTGGTTAATCAAACATGGAATGCACAACAAAGAAACAACATGACATTCAACATTAGAAAATTAGCAGTTCAGTATGATTGTAATTTGAATTTTCAATTAAATGGTGATGAAGTAATAGGAATCAACACATTCAAAATACATTTTCATGCCACAATATCAAAATCAGAGTTATTAGAAAAACACGTTAGAATGGAATCAATACACCTTATCCTTTTGAATCAATTAAATATTGAATTAGGTATTGCACTTCAAAATGATAGAACAAATCAAAATCAAGATAATACCAATACGGGTAGATAGTTACCACAATAACCTACTCTCTTTAATTCTAAAAACTACTTAGACCATTAATGATAGTTTATTGTGCCTGTTGTCATAAACAGATGCCTTTTGATGAAGTACGTTTTAGATTCCAAAATTGGTATCATAGAAAATGTGTTTGGCATGTTGCACACTTGATCCGAATGGATAATTTCTTTTAGATCTTTTTTGTGATAATCCTAAGTTTTGTACTGTATTGTTAAGTATCTAGTACTTTTCATTTCGCTACAAATCTTGATAATTAAAGTGTGGAATTAGTGAAACAATACGTTACGGATTGTTTGAAAATTACTTCTCATTACTTGATGAATCATAATGTAATTAGATCAACTTGAAAAACATATTCTTACATGATGGGCTAAGAATTGATCCTATTACGATAACTACTAAAATTTTATGAAAAACCAATTCTTTAATGGAATACTTATGTTCATAGTTTTTAATAAAAATTATGGGGTTATTCGATAAATTTAGTAAAACATTTGACAAATTTGGATATGATTTAGATGGGTATGATAAAGATGGGTATGATAAAAAAGGATACAACAAAAATGGATTTGGTAAAGATGGGTACAACAGCAAGGGGTATGACAAAAAAGAATACAACAGAGATGGGTACAACAAAAAAGGATACAACAAAAATGGGTATGACAAAAAGGGATACAAAGATGGATACGACGAAGATGGATACAATTACAAGGGATACAACAGAGATGGGTACAACAAAAATGAGTATGACAACAAGGGATACAACAAAGACGGGTATGATAATCGTGGTTTTTCTCTTGATGGGATTCACATTGATACAAAAATAAATTTTGATAAAGACGGATACAACAAAAAAGGATACAACAAAAATGGATACAACAAAGATGGTTACAACAAAAATGGATACAACAAAGATGGTTACAACAAAAATGGGTATGACAAAGACGGATATGGTATAGAGGGATACAACAAAGATGGGTATGGTGAAAATGGATACAACAAAGATGGGTATGATAAAAATGGATACAACAAAGATGGGTATGGTGAAAATAGTTACAACAAATTTGGATATGATTTAGATGGGTATGATATCAATGGGCATAACAAAGATGGGTATGATAGACTTGGATATGATCACCTAGGTTACAACAAAGAGGGGTACAACAAAGATGGATACAACAAATTTAATCAAAATAAAATCGAAGTAAAAAATGATTAATCATAAAAATTGTGACCTAAAAAAAATACAAAGATAATAAAATGGATGAGATCAAAACCAATCAAATTGAAATATTATGAATAATAACTATGAATTGATTTAGTTTTTATTTGCAATAACTTTGTTACAATTATGGCAAAAACATGGAAAGATACTGATATCAGTCTTGATCCTCTAAAAGATCAAACCATAGCTGTAATTGGTTATGGAATCCAAGGTGACGCTCAAGCAAACAACATGAAAGACTCTGGTCTGAATGTAATTGTTGGTCTTAAAGAAGGCGGAAACAGCTGGAAAAAGGCAGAATCTGATGGTCACAAAGTAATGTCTGTTGCAGATGCAACAAAACAAGCAGATATTATTCACATATTGATTCCTGATATGGTTCAAAGTCAAGTATACAAAGATGAAATCAGTCCAAATCTTTCTGATGGAAATGCATTGTCATTTTCTCATGCTGCTGCAATCTATTGGAAATGGATTGAAGCCCCAAGTAATGTTGATTTAATCATGATTGCACCAAAAGGACCTGGCTCTAAAGTTCGAGAAACATATCTTGATAATTTTGGAACTCCAGCAATTGTTGCAGTTGAACAAGACCCTAGTGGTAAGGCTTGGGATAGAACATTGGGAATTGCAAAAGCAATTGGAAGTGCAAGAGCTGGATTAATCAAAACTACTTTCAAAGAAGAAGTAGAAACTGATTGGTTTGGTGAGCAAGCAGACCTTTGTGGTGGTGCAGCTTCTATGGTGACTAATGCATTTGAAACTCTAGTTGAAGCAGGATATCAACCAGAAATTGCATACTTTGAAGTTTTACATGAACTCAAACTAATTGTTGACTTGATTCAAAGATATGGAATTAATGGAATGTGGAGGCGTGTTAGTGAAACTGCTAGATATGGTGGTTTAACTCGTGGTCCAATGGTTATGGATAAATCAAATAAAGAGAACATGAAAAAAGTTCTTACCATGATTCAAGATGGCACATTCAACAAAGAGTGGACTTCTGAATATCAGAAAGGTGGTAAAGAATCATTTGACAAATACATGAAAGTGTATGATGAACACCAAATTGAAAAAGTTGGTAAAGAAATGCGTAAAATGATGTGGCCTGATTCCACAGAATAATTATTTTTTCTAATTTATTTTAATACAATTTCCCAAAAATGGGGCATTCGCTATCTCTTTTTTAATCAAATATTTGTCTTAAACAATAGTGTATTTGAAAAATTTGGTTTCTAAATATTTTAGAGGATTTTTTCATGACCATTAAGGAAAAATCTCAAGGGAAAACACCTTGTTGGGAGTGTGGAAATTACATTGTTCAGTATTATGAGAAAAAATATAGTGGACTACGTGGGAAATGTCTTGTTTGTGAAATTGATTTTCCTTTAGAATAATATTTTGTAATTTCTTAGAGTTTTCTTAATTTTGATACACCATTATTGATGTGATCAATTATTGTAGGCAATGTTGTACCTGGACCATATACATGATCTATTCCTGCCTTTATCAAATCCTTATGATCAACGTCTGGAATTACTCCGCCGCCAACAACTAGAACATCATTGATTTTTTTCTTTTTGAGTGCTTTTACTACTCTTGGGAACAATGTTCCATGTGCACCATTAAGCAAACTAAGTGCAATTGCATCTACATCTTCATCTTCTGCAATCTGTGCAATTCTATCTGGTGTTGCAAAAAGTCCTGAATAGATTACCTCCATCCCTGCATCTCTAAATGCACGACATAGAACTAGTGCACCTCTATCATGTCCATCTAGTCCTAATTTTGCAACCAAAATTTTGACACCTCTTGTTGCAGTCTTTTGTTTCATGATTTAATTCGTATTTTCTATATTTTAAAGGGTTTATTTGATTTTCTGATTTAGATTTTAATGGAAAATCTACTTAAAGCGTATCTGGAATACTTTTCTCGTGGATGTTACACCTGTAAATTATGAATTAATCTTTGAGCCTGATCTAAAAAAGTTCATTTTTTCAGGGACTGAATCAATTACTGTAATTTGCAAAAAATCTGTCAATATCATCACTATGCACTGTGCAGAATTAAAGATCAAATCATGTCTAGTTTCATTTGATGGAAAAATCATTAAATCCACTCCTAAAACTGATGAGAAAAAAGAAGAATTATCCATAAAACTAGAGAAAAAAATCAAGGGCAAAGTAATCATTAATTTAGAATTTCAAGGAATTCTTAATGACAAATTACTAGGATTTTATCGTAGTCAATACAAGCAAAACGGAAAAACAAAATATCTTGCAACCACACAATTTGAGGCAGCTGATGCTAGACGTGCATTTCCATGTTGGGACGAGCCTGCAGCAAAAGCAACATTTGAGATTTCAATTATTGCAGAAAACAAATTCACAGCAATATCAAATATGCCAATAAAATCAAAGAAAAAAATTAAAAACAAAACTCTATACAAATTTGTAAAAACCCCAGTTGTCTCTACATATTTAATTTATCTTGGAGTTGGAGAATTTGAATACCTAACTGGAAAAACTGGTAAAGTTCAGATTCAAATAATTACTACAAAGGGACATAAATCAAAAGGAAAATTCTCCCTTGAATTAGCAAAAAAACTTTTGACATCTTATGAAAACTATTTTGGAATAAAATACCCCTTACCTAAACTTGATTTGATTGCAATTCCTGACTTTGCAGCTGGTGCAATGGAGAATTGGGGTGCAATTACTTTTAGAGAAACAATTCTTCTTTATGATCCTAAAACATCATCAACTAGAACTAAACAATACATTGCTGAAGTAATTTCTCATGAAATTGCCCATATGTGGTTTGGAAATCTAGTTACTATGAAATGGTGGAATGATTTGTGGTTAAATGAAAGCTTTGCAACTTTTATGGCAACAAAATTTGTTGATAAATTTTACCCTGAATGGAATCTTTGGGATCAATTCATTGAAGATGCAATGAACAATGCAATGGGATTGGATTCACTAAAAACAACTCATCCTATTGATGTGAAAGTAAATTCCCCATCAGAAATTCGAGAAATCTTTGATGCAATTTCTTATGATAAGGGAGGATGTGTTTTACGAATGCTTGAAAATTATGTTGGTGAGACTAATTTTAGAACTGGTCTCAAAAAATATCTATCATCATTCAAATATCAAAATGCAGAAGGTCAAGATTTATGGGATGCAATTGGAAAAGCATCAAAAATGCCAGTTAGTGCCATGGTAAATTCATGGCTAACCCAGCCTGGATTCCCTCAAGTGGATATTTCTCAGAAAAATAATACCTTAATTCTCAAACAGAGTAGATTCTTAAAAGAATCCACACCTAAAAGTCAGAAAGGATTGTGGCAAATTCCAATTACATATGGGTTGGGAAAAGAGACCAAAACAAAATTACTAACAAAAAAATCAACTACTGTAAAGATTCCTACTAGTCCTGGTTTTGTTGCAAATATTGGTAGAACTGGTTTTTACCGTGTAAAATATGATGATGGGATTTTACTTGATCTAAAAATGCTAGTTGACCAAAAACAAATTCCTCATGTAGATAGATGGGCAATTCAAAATGATTTGTTTGCATCATGTATTGCAGGACAAGAAGACGTTCAAAACTATCTTGATTTCTCTGATGCATACTTTGATGAAGATTCATTTCTACCTCAGAAAAATGTAGCAAACAATCTATACTTTTTAGCACAATTGACATTTTTTGAAGATTATAATGAAGAAATTAGATCTTATGCAATTAATTATTTCAGAAAAATTTTATCAAACCTTGGATGGACTCCACAAAAATCAGACAACCACACTGATGCATTTTTGAGAGGATTTGTAATTCTTGCATTAGGTAAATTAGATGATGAACAAGTATTAGAAAAAGCAAATATCAAATTCAAAGAATTTTTGAAAAATCCTGCTACACTTCATCCTGATATTCGTGAACCAATATTTTCACTTGTTGCATGGACTGGAAATAAAAAAACATATTCACAATTAGAAACACTGTATAAAAAATCAAAATCTATGGAGGAAAAATTACGATTCTTAGGTGCAATGTGTAATTTCCGTGATGAAAAACTATTGCTTAAAACATTACAATTTTCACAAACATCTGAAGTACGTTCACAAAATATGCAGTTACCAATTATGAAAATATCTGCAAATCCATATGGTCGAAAAATTATGTGGCCATGGCTAAAGAAAAACTGGGGTAAAATGAGTAAAAAGGTTGGATATGGAAATCCTTTGTTTAATAGAATTGTGGCAAGTATTGCGTTTATTGCAGATGATTCTATGGAAAAAGATATCAAAAAATTCTTCAAATCCAACCCAACACCTGGAACTGAAAGAACTCAAG
The DNA here is from genome assembly GCA_001543015.1 of Nitrosopumilus sp. LS_AOA. Classification (GTDB taxonomy): domain Archaea; phylum Thermoproteota; class Nitrososphaeria; order Nitrososphaerales; family Nitrosopumilaceae; genus Nitrosopumilus. The sequence continues at coordinate 17,627 of LFLC01000043.1, forward strand.
CCCAAACATTAGAGAAAATTAGAATACATTCAAAATTCTTACGACAAATGAAAAAAGAATTCAAAAACTAGTATGGCTAGAAAAATAGTACCTATAATTTCTCTTGGAATTATTACTGCTTTTGCAATAATCTTCCTTTCTGGTGGTGGAACTGATGATAAAGATATTCTTCGCCAAACATTTCAAATTGATGCTGTCTATTATGATTCAGGACATGTTGAGATTTCATTTTTAGATAAAACTGGACAAACTGATTTAGTGATTATGGAAATTCTTGGAATGGATGAAACCTATCAAAAATCATTTTCTGATTCACAATTTATTGAAATTGTTCCATTTTCAAATGTGCCAAAGTATGGTTGGGCAATTCATCCAATAGTTTTAGAAATTGATCACAAAGAACTGGGTCATATTCAATTAAAAACTGAAATTCATCCTATTGGTGAATCAACTCCACCTGTAATTTATTCAAGACCCTAGATCGGGTACAAGATTTTATTGTACCTCTGAAAACTTATGCTATCTTGGATTTACTTTTTGATTTAAAGAAAGGTAAACGTGGTGCCATTGCAAAAGCTATCACACTAGTTGAAAATGATCCAAAAGAAACAAAAAAACTCTTAAAGAAAATTTTCAAAGAAACTGGAAATTCAATGATTATTGGAATTACTGGACCTGCTGGTGCTGGAAAAAGTTCTCTGATTAACAAAACTGTAATTGCACTAAAAAAATTAGGTACAAAACCTGCAGTATTGGCAATTGATCCAACTAGTCATGTAACTGGTGGAGCAATTTTAGGTGATAGAGTTAGAATGAACGAATCTACTGATTCTGGAACCTACATTCGCAGTATTGCATCTCGTGGTGCAACTGGTGCAATTTCCCGTTCTTTGAGAAATAGTATCAGGATTTTAGAATATTCTGGATTTGATCCTATTATTATTGAAAGTGTAGGTGCAGGACAAACAGAAGTTGAGATATCAAATATTGCAGATATTACAGTTGTAGTGTTTAACCCAAACACTGGAGATAGTATTCAAACCATCAAAGCTGGCTTGACTGAAATTGGTGATATCTACATTGTAAACAAGAGTGATCTTAGTGGAAGCAATCAACTATTTGATGCAGTACGCGATTTTATTGGAGATACTGAAAGAAATCCAATAATTTTAAAAACATCTGTTAAAAAGAATTCGGGAATTTCAGAATTTGCGAAAACTCTTAAAAAATTAATGATTTCTAAAAAGAAATTTAAAAAAGATAAAGAGTCTCAACGACTAGAAACTGAATTAAAAGATATTGTTTTAAATAACATTAGAGAAAAGATTGATGACATGTTAGATTCTGATAAAACATTTTCAAATTATCTTAAAAAATTAAATACAAAAAAAATTGACCCATATAATGCAGGAGACAAGATTACAAAATCTTTGTTAAAATAAATTGGCAACAAAAAAATCAACAAAACCTGCAAAAAAAATCTTTACTGATTCTAATTTTGAAGTAAAACGAATCTATCAAAAATCCTCTAAAAAGAAATCAATGGGTGATTCTGGAAAATATCCATACACTCGTGGTATTCATCCTGGGATGTATCGTGAAAGATTTTGGACTATGCGACAGTATTCTGGTTTTGGTGATGCCAAGCTTACAAATGAGCGCTTCAAATTCATGCTTGAAAAAGGCCAAACTGGACTTAGTATGGCATTTGATTTACCAACACAAATTGGATATGATTCTGACTCACCACAAGCAGAAGGTGAGGTGGGAAAAGTTGGGGTATCCATTACATCAATTAAAGATATGATGATTGCCTTTGATGGTATTCCTTTGGGTAAGGTTAGTTCATCAATGACAATTAATTCTTCAGCATCAACATTACTTGCATATTATATTGCAGTTGGAGAATCTCAGGGATTCAAAAGTCATGAACTTCGAGGGACCACACAAAATGATATTCTCAAAGAATACATTGCAAGAAATACCTACATCTATCCTCCACAACCATCTATGCGATTAATTGGTGACATGATTGCATATTGTGCAGAAAAAATTCCATCATGGTACCCTGTTTCAATATCTGGTTACCATATGAGAGAAGCTGGTTGCACTGCAACACAAGAAGTTGCATTCACACTAGCTAATGCCATTGCATATATCCAAACTTGTCTTGATGCTGGTCTAAAAATTGATGACTTTGCTCCTAGATTATCATTTTTCTTTTGTTGTACTATAGAATTCTTTGAAGAAGTTGCAAAATTCAGGGTTGCAAGAAAAGTTTATGCAAAAATCCTCAAAGAAAAGTTTCATGCAAAGGATCCACGTTCCATTCAATTGAAATTTCACACTCAAACTAGTGGTGAATCACTAACTGCTCAGCAACCTGATAATAACATAATTCGTGTTGCTATACAGACCATGGCTGCAGTAATGGGTGGAACTCAATCACTTCATACCAATTCAAGAGATGAGGCACTTGCTTTACCTACACAGGAATCAGCAAAGATTGCATTAAGAACTCAGCAAATTGTAGCTCATGAAAGCGGAATTACAAAGACTGTAGATCCAATGGGTGGTTCTCATTATTTAGAAGACTTGTGTGATCAAATTGAGGCTGATGTTTGGAAATATCTTAAAAAAATTGAGAGAATGGGTGGTTCAGTTAAAGCAATTGAGCTAGGATTCTTCCAATCTGAAATCCGAGCAAATGCATATCGTCTTAAAAAAGAAGCTGATGCAGGTGAGCGAATAATAGTTGGTGTAAACAAGTATGAAGAACAAGAAGAACAACCAGAATTATTAAGAGTTGATGGTAGAATTGAAATTCAACAAAATAAAGCTATCAAGAAATTACGTGCATCTCGTGATAATAAAAAATTAGAAAAAGCACTTTCTGCAATGAAGAGCGCTGCTGACACTGAAAAGAATTTGATGCCATACATTGTTACTGCAGCTAAAGCATTTGCTACAACTGGTGAGATTAGTAATACGTTTAGAGAAGTTTTTGGTGAATATCGTCCAAAGGAAGTATTTTAATTGAAAATTGATCATATTGCAATTGCTGTATATGATGTAGAGAAAGCAGCTGAAGTGTATCAACAAGCATTAGATGTTGATAGTATAGAGTTTGAAACAGTAGAATCTGAAGGTGTCAAAATTGCAATTATTCAGCTAGAGAATGGCAGAATCGAATTAATGCAACCCACAAATGATTCTAGTCCAATTAAAAAATTCTTAGATAAAAAAGGTGAAGGACTACATCATATGGCATTTGATACTGATAATATTGAAGGTGAGGTAGACCGAATGGATGGTTGTGGAATCCAGTTTTTAGGTAAAATTAGGCCTGGATCTGCAGGAACTAAAGTCACATTCATTCATCCAAAATCACTTCATGGTGTTTTGACTGAACTCTGTTCTCATCCTAAAGACTAGATTCTAAATTTCAATAATATCAAGTTCAAAAATTAATAATTATTTTTTGGTTTTTTGTGGTTTGGAATGTGCTTTAACCATATGTCGCATAGTTCTTTCAGAGTTCGAAAATTCCATTTTACATATTTTACACATTAAACCCACTTCTTGAGTTTGTTGTTTTCTAAATAAATTCATAAAAAAACGACAATTTTCTGTCTATATAATCCAACACTGTCAAATAATTTCTAAAATAATAGAATAAAATAAAAATCAAATTAATTTTTTACACCAAATGATGATCTATTTTTGGAACTGAGAAAGAAAGTAGTATCTTTATTTTTCTTACTTTCAATCTACATTTTACCTTTCATTCTTAAAGAATAACCTATATTTTTTGATCGGTCATGGAAAACATGCTAACTATTAGTTAACACTTGTTAAACTTAATCTAAAAATACACTGTCATAGTTTAGATATTTATGAAGACAAATTGTAAATGCGGTTGCGATATCCCATTAACTGATTATGAATACAGAAAATGGAGTGGGTTTAAACGCGGTCATGAACCATTACCTTGATTCTTGACTATATCGATATTTTTAAAATAATATTTTAATTATTTTTTTATTTTATTCCATCATTTTTAGAGTATCAGAAGCTGTAATGATTCCTATAATCTTTGATTTTTTTGAAACAAGAATACACATTGAATATCTGATTAACGGGACCAATACATTTGCTGGAGTATTTGAATCAACAATTGGTGGAATTGGATCCATTACATCTTTTAGTTTTGATTTTTTTAATCCACTTTCCCCTAACTCTGCCAAGTGTTTTACAATTCCATTTTCAGAAACAACTCCTACTACATTTGAATTATCAAATATTGGAATTTGGCTGATTGATAAATCACGCATTTTTTTGATTGCATCTTGCAATGTGTTGGTTGGTTTTAGTTTTACAATATCCTTACTACAAAAATCACCTGCAGTATGGGATGATGATTCTCCTTCTAATTTTGCAAGGCTGTTGAAAATTTTCTTTGCAGTTTCATAACTTGGTTGGCTTCGTCCTGACTCTATTTGGTTGATCATAGATGTACTGATTCCTGCCATTACTGCCAATTTTTTTTGGGTTATTCCAATTTTTAGCCTAATTTGCTTAATTGACTCAATTCTTGGTAGCAATTCATTTAGAATGTGGTCTGATTGGCTTTAAAATGTATTATTTTTTCTTTTTTGGTTGCTCTATTGCTGCTTGAGCGGCTGCAACAATTGCTATTGGGATTCTGTGTGGTGATGCACTAACATAACTAAGTCCTTCAGCGTGACAGAATCTGATAGATTTTGGGTCTCCTCCATGTTCTCCACAAATTCCCATTTCCATATTTTTTCTAATTTTTCTACCTGCACTGATTCCTATTCTCATTAAACTTCCTACACCACTCTCATCAATTGACTGGAATGGATTTATTTCAAGTAATTCTTTTTCCATATATTCTGGTAAGAATTTACCTTCAACATCTTCTCTGCTGAAACTAAATGTTCCTTGTGTAAGATCATTTGTTCCAAAACTAAAGAATTCAGCAGTAGTTGCAAGTTCATTTGCAGTAAGTGCTGCTCTTACTACCTCAATCATTGTTCCAAAGTTTATTTTTAATTTCATTTTATGTTTTGTCTCCATCTCTTTCTTGATTTTATCATAAATTTTCTTTATGTGATTTAATTCCTCAATACTACTGATTTGTGGAATCATAATTTGTGGATGTGCTTTTACTTTTTTCTTTGTTAATACTACTAGTGCTTCAAATACTGCACGAATTTGCATTTCATAAATTTCAGGATATGTGACTCCAACTCTTACCCCTCTATGTCCCATCATAGGATTTACTTCAGCTAATTCTCTAGCTCTTTTAAGAATAACATTTGCTTTTTTAATTTCATTTGTTTCACCTTTTGATTCTAATTTTCGAATTTTTTCAACTAGTTCTTCTGGATTTGGCAAGAATTCATGTAGTGGAGGATCTAATAGTCTGATTGTAACTTCATACCCTTCCATTGCTTTTAGAATTTCAATAAAGTCACTTTTTTGCAACTCTCCTAATTTTTTCAATATTTTATTTCGGTCTTCAACATTTTCAGCCATAATCATTTCAACAAATAAATTAATTCTATCACCACCATTGAACATTCTCTCTGTTCTGCATAATCCAATCCCTTTACCTCCAAACTTTCTTGCAAGTTTTGCCCCTTCTGGAGTATCTGCATTTGCTCTGATTCCTAATGTTTTTGTTTTTTGAGCCCATTCCAAAATCTGCTCAAAGTCTTTTGTCACTTTAGGTTCAACTGTTGGAATCTCGCCTATGAATACAGTACCTTCACTACCGTCAATGGTGATTGTATCCCCTTCTTTTATCGTAATTCCATTTACAGTACATGTATTGTTTTCATAATCAATCTTTAATTCTGAACATCCAACTATGCATGGCTTTCCCATTCCTCTTGAGACAATTGCTGCATGAGATGATTTACCACCCAAACTAGTCAAAATACCTTCTGCTGAAAAGAATGCAGGTACGTCTTCTGGTTTTGTTTCTTTTCTTACTAGAATGATTTTTTTGCCCTCTTCACCTAACTCTATTGTCTTTTTTACATCAAATACTATAATTCCACTAGCAGCTCCTGGGGATGCTGCAATTCCTTTTGCAAATTGTTTGAAATCTTTAATTTTTGATTCATCCATTGTTCTATGTAGTAATGCCTCTAATTGTTGTGCAGGAATTCTTGTAAGTGCTCTATTTTTATCAATTAATTTTTCTTTTACCATATCTACTGATGTTTTTACTAGTGCCACTGCACTCATCTTTGCAGTTCTTGTTTGTAACAAGTAGAATTTACCTTGTTCAACAGTAAATTCAATATCTTGTGGTTCTTTGTAATGTTTCTCTAATTTTGTACATGCATCAGTTAATTCTTTATATGATTTTGGCATATCCTTTTTTAATAACTCAATATTTTTTCCAGTTCTAACTCCTGCAACAACATCTTCTCCTTGAGCATTAATTAGATATTCTCCCTCAATCTCTTTTTTGCCGTTTTGACCATTTCTTGTAAAAACAACACCCGTTGCACAATCATCTCCCATATTTCCAAACACCATTGTTACAATATTAACTGCAGTTCCATTAGCAACATCTTTTGTAATCCCATTTTTTTCACGATACACTATTGCTCTTTCACCCATCCAACTTTTGAAAACAGCTTTAATTGATAATTCTAATTGCTCAATTGGCGAATCTGGGAATTTTCTTTTTGTATGTGCCTCGCAGATTTTTTTGTATTCTGAAACAATTGTTTTTAATGATTCAACATTTAGTTTACTGTCATCTGTTACACCTTGTTTAGTTTTTGCAGAGTCCAATACATGATCAAATTTTTCATCATGTACTCCAAATACAACTTTACCAAATAATTGAATAAATCGCCTATACGAATCCCATGAAAATCTTGGATTTTTTGTTTGTTCTGCAAATCCTTCAACTGTTTTTTCATTTAATCCTAAATTCAAAATTGTATCCATCATGCCTGGCATAGAAACTGCTGCACCTGATCTTACTGAAACTAGTAGTGGATTCTTTGTTGAATTCCATTTTTTACCTGTCTTTTTTTCCATTATTGTGATATTTTTCATTACTGCGGGCATCACATCTTTTGGGAGTTTTTTGTTGTTATCGTAATATTTGTTACATACCTCAGTTGTTATGATAAATCCTGGTGGTACTGGAAGTTTTAGTCGAGTCATCTCACTTAGACCAGCTCCTTTTCCACCTAGCAGCATTCTTTTCTTACTATCTGCTTCTTCAAATGCATAAACTGATTTTGTTTTTATCATGCAAAATTTTGTAAATTATTTGGCTTTTTAAACTAATGCCTTGGCAAATTCAGAAATTACTTTATCCCAATTTTTTGCTTTGATTATTCCACTTGCAACCAATATTCCTTTAGAACCTAATTCAGATGCTTTTGAAACATCTTCTCCAGAAACAATTCCTGCACCGCAAAGTAATTTTGTTTTATTTTTTGCATCTTTAACTGCTGCAGAAGCTTTTGCAATTAGTTCTGGTTTTTCTTTTGAAACTGCTTTACCTGAACCAATTAACTCTGGAGGCTCTATTGCAATATAATCTGGATTTAATTTTACATATTTTTTTACTTCTGCAACATCTTTTACACAAACTATTGAAATCATCTTTAATTCTTTTAATTTTAAAACCAAACTTTGAATTTCCTTACTTGAAATTCTATGTTCACTATGGTTGATTAATGATCCATAAACTTTTGATTTTTTTAATAATTCTGGAATCATAAATCCTGTAGTACTTCCAACTTTAGAGTCATCAATATGTTGGGCAAGTATTGGAATTGAACTATTTGATACAAGACCTATTAGATGTTGTGGTGGTGCAATAGCAATTTTAACTTTAAATTTTTTTGAAACTTTTTCTGCAATTTTTACAAATTTGATTATTTTATCTCCAGAAATTTGGTCATAGTTTTTACAATTAATTACAAACATCTTCTTTGACCATCTATACATTCTATTTAATTCTTGATTAGTTTTTTTGTAATTCTTTGTCGTATCTCATTTTCATAAATGAGACTATCATCATTAGCGTCAATCCTGCTGCATTTGTTCCTATGATGAACACATCTGAGACAATAATTCCATATGTTAACCACAAAATTGAACCTGCTGCAATGAATATCATCAAAAATTTTGAAATATCCTTCATGCTTTTTGTCTTGTATCCTTTGTAGATTTGCTCCACCCATCCAGTTAGGATTAGTACTCCTGCAGATACCCCTAAAATTGTTAATAGTGTTCCATCGACTTCCATTTTAACTCCAGAAAAATTCGTCCAACCCTGTCTGTTTTGGCTTTCCTAAAATTGTATCAAAATCTAAATTCATTGATGATGTAATTTGTTCAAGTGTTGATTCTAAAAATTCCATATATTTTTTAGGATCCATTTCTTCTTTTTTTGCCAACTCTACTGGCTTTACACCTGGTTTGTTTAGTGTTTTGATAAATGATATTCTATCCCCTTTTTTTATTTCTCTTATTGATTCTAGTTGTCTTGCTGCCCTGATATGTTGTGGAATTGTTTTTACATATTCTGATGGGGCTTTACTAAGCATTACATTAAATGTTAAATCTTGCAATGGAATTTCTTTTGCCTCTACTTTTTTACCAACTATTGCAATTTTTTCAGAAATTTCTTTTTTTGCATTATTGAAATCATCCATTGATTTTACTTTGGATAATACATCAATTAATTCAAAAAATAAATTTTTGATAAATGCCGGTGTATGTGATTTTTTCCCTGTTAAACCTTTGACATCCACTTTCCCATCTTCTGTTACTCCAAAATAATTTTTCTTTCTGTTACTTAGTACACAATATCTGTAAGTTTTATCAATCTCTAAATCTACACCATGATCTTTTTTTGCTTGATCAATCACTATTTTGATTTGTTCACTAGTTGGGTTTTTGATGAATAGTGAATCTGTATCCCCATAAAGTACTTCAATTCCTGTACTTTCACATTTTTTAATTGTCTCAAGAATTGTATATCTGCCAATTGCTGTAGTTGATTCTGCTGCTGGAAGAAAATATAGTGGAAATATTTCTGCACCCATTACCCCATAACTTGCGTTTAGTATCACTTTGAGTGCTTGGCTGACTACTGTATACTGCTGTCTTTGCTCCTCTGTGAGTGTCTCTTTTTTTGATAGACTCTTGTAGTAATTTACCCTCAAATCTCGCAATGAGCCAATAATTAATGAAGTCATTCCATTTTTCTTTGTACATGCCCAATGATTAGTTCCAGGGATTGTATTTTTTTTACATTCTTCATGTGGACATCTGACTGTCTCATATGATATGTTTCGAACTTTGATGATGCTAGGATATAGACTAGCAAAATCCATTACGACCACATTAAAATGAACTCCTTCTTTTGGTTCAATAACTAGACCTCCTCGGTATTTTTTGTCTTTGATTACTGCATCTGACATTACCCCCTCTGATCTAACTTCTAGTTCTACTCTTTTTGGAATTAGAGAATTTGTTTTTCTGTGTTCATAGTATAGCAGACTTCTAATCCACTGTGATACCCCCATTCTTGCAATATCATCAATTGGCATTCTTGCAATCCTTGCAATAATTACAAGCAAGTTCATCAGTATTTCATTATTAAAACTTGTAAGCTCGTATGTTAGCGATGCATCATTGTAACAATAGTTTGCAGTTTGGTAAAGTGTTAACTCATCAAACTCTAATCCATAATCAATTTTCTCTTTTCCAAGTAACGCCTTTGATACTGCATTTAATGAAAAACTGGTATATTTTTGACTAAACGCATAGATTTGAAAAGATCTGTTCTTCAAAGTTCTATACAAATCAATATGAACTCCTTCTTTTAATGTGGCAGAGTCTCGCATCATGTAAAATGGATTATCTGAATCTTTGACCCCAAAGTTTTTAGCTCTGTTGTAAAGATATGGTAAATCAAATTCATCTCCGTTGTATGTAACTACAAATGGAAAACTCTTGATTATTTCAAATGCATCTTGCAGCATCTGTTTTTCATCTTCTAAATTATAAAATTTGACTTTGATGTTTGAATCTAATTCATTTACTCCTTGCTCTGTTCCTTCTGTTTTGAGCACAAAAATCTGGTCAAATCCATCTGTTCCTTTGAGTCCTATGGCTGTGACTTTTTTTTCTGCAAGTTTTGGGTCTGGAATTCTTCCAATTACAGCTTCAACTTCAATATCTACACTTAGACGCTTTATTTTTGGAATTGGTTGATTTAGTAGTTCTGCCCATTCTGAAATGAATTCTTTGAACTGTTCTGCATCAACCATGTTTGTAGTATCTACTTTATCCCAAAGCAAACTTTTTAGTTCAATTTTTACTTCATCTGAAATTTCTAAATCCTCTTGAATTATTTTCCCATCTACTATTTTGTAATATTTTCCAACAATTAGTTTTTGATCATAAAGATAATTCTCATAATATTTTATGTCAGATTCCCATGTTTCAATTGTATTCCTGATACTATTTCCACCCATAGTTCCACCAATAGCAAGTGGATTTTGTGCAATAATTTGTGACATTTCGATTTCTTCATCTTTTATTAAATCATATTTTTTGACAGTTTTAATTTCACGAACATCTTCCCTATCTTGTATAAATCCTAGTTCATCAACTGTTAATTTAGAATAACAATATGGATAATGTCCAGTTTCATCAGTCCATAGTTTTAGTTCTTGTGTTTTTGGATTATAAAATTTTAAAATCACTCCATTTTTTTTACCATCATATGTTGCAGAAACTAACATTGATGTCTCTAAATTTCGGTATGTATTTTTCTCTCTTTCATTAGTTGATTTTTCTTTATTGTCAACTTTTACAACAACGGTATTGTTGTTTACTCCATTATTGTTATTTTCATTATCCATTTTTATCAATTAGTTTTTTTGCCCACGAACTAACTTTTTCTTTATCTAGATGAATTACTTCTACTCCTGCTTCTTTTAGTAAATCATAATCAGTTTCAGGATACGTGTCAAGACAAACAAATTTTTTAATTCCTATAGTTATTGCCATTTTCGTGCATTCTAGGCATGGAACAAACGTTGTATACAATATTGCCCCTGCAGTTCCTGCCTCAATTCCTAAAATCGCACAGTGCATTATGGCATTGGCCTCTGCATGGTTACACAGGCATCTATCAAGGGATTCACCTGACTTTATTTTTCCATCCATTCTATCTTGGCATCGTTTACATCCACCCTCAAAACAATTCTTGATTCCAGGTGGTGTTCCGTTATACCCTGTAGCTAACTGTCTGTGATTTCTAACAATTACTGCACCAACTTTTCTTGTAATACAATTTGAACGTAATTTTGCAAGTTCTGCTTGAAGCATAAAATATTCATCCCAATCCGGTCTCTCAAAAGTACTCATACCGATTCTGTTTGAGTGTTCCATATATGGATCGCGATATCAAAAAAATCACTGCGATCAAAATTATTCTTGATTCTAAAAATTTTATACTTTTTTTAACTATACAACTTGAAAAAGAAAATTATCAATATGCTTAAGTTCGTAATTCATACAAAAAATTTGTGAGTAATGATCCAAACTACAAAGCTACATTGGTACTTTTAGATGATTTTGAGGTGCATGGATTAGTTCAATTTAACAAAGAAAACTTTGATGAAGAATATTTTAAAAATTTCCTAGAATTTCAAAAGGCATTTACTCATTCATTTGGAGAACTTGTTGGAAAATTAGATCCATTTGTAAATGGATATGAAAATTTGATAATGTTTGCAATTTATTCAGAATTATGTTTTATTGTATCTCATTTGGATATTATGAAGAGCTTTCTGAAAATTATTATTAATCCTCAAAAAATTAAGGGTGGTTTTAATGATGAAACCACACTTGGGATGTTAATTAAAAAAATTTGTAATAAAATGCAATTCTCTGAAAAATTGAAAAATTCTGTACGTGGATTATTTTTAGAGGATTTTAGAGATGCGATAACTCATCAAAACTATTTGATTTACAAAAATGCTAATCTTGTAATTTACCCAAATGATGAAAAATTGAAAAAACACCTAAATCTTGAAGATCTTTACAATTACTCTCTACAAGTTATGGCTATCTTTGATGCGATGATTGATTGGTCAAATGGACCAAATTCCACTTCAGATAGACCCGTTACTGAATTAGATGGGATAATTGATGATTTTAAAAAACAAGTAGAGACACTTGATAGAAAACTTGAGAATCTTTCATGACTATTGTTTAGCCTCATCTTTATTTTGAGATGTTTTTTGATGTTTAATTTATCACACAATGATGACTAGTACATAGTATTTTACTACACGAAAGCATAAAATCCTCAAATTCTAATTTTTCTTTATACGTTGACCCAATATCTTGAGAAAAAATATGTTCAAAAAGATTCCATAGAAAAAAGAGACTATCAGGTAAATCTTGCAACTCAGGCAATTAAAGAAAATTGTATTGTAGTTTTACCTACAGGACTTGGAAAGACTGCAATTGCATTACATATTATCGCAGAATATCTATCAAAGGGAACTGGTGGTGTTTTATTTTTAGCTCCAACTAGAGTGTTAGTTAACCAACATTATGAATTTCTAAAAAACAATCTTACACTAGATGATATAGCATTAATTACTGGTGAGGACACAATTCAAAAACGTACTAAACTTTGGAATAATAGTGTAATTTGTGCAACACCTGAAATTGCTAGAAATGATTTTGCACGAGGAATTGTTACCCCTGATCAATTCACACTTGTGATCTTTGATGAAGTACATCGAACTGTTGGAGATTATGCATATTCTGGGATCGCTCAAAGATTTGAGGATTCTAATGCAAGAATTGTTGGAATGACTGCAACTCTACCTAGTGAAAAAGAAAAAGCAACAGAAATTCTAACCCGACTAAAAATTGCTAGTGTTGCTGAAAGAACTGAAGAGAGTCTTGATGTAAAACCATACACTCAGGAGACCCACACTGAATGGATTAATGTTGAACTTCCTGATGAACTCAAGGCAATACAAACTCTATTGAAATTATCTCTTGATCAAAGATATGATGCTCTCCGAGAAAATGGAATAAAGTTAGCTTCACAACAATCTCTTTCTGCATTACTTCGAATTAGACAATTTGTATTAAATACAAACAGACGTTCAGCCAAGCCATTATTTACTGCAATTCGAATTCATTATGCTTTAACCATGCTTGAAGTTCATGGAATTACTCCTTTTTTGAAATTTTGTGACCGTGCACAAGCAAAAAAGGGCATTGGTGTCAAAGACCTTTTTGAAGTAGACCCTAATTTTACTCGTGCAATTCATCTTGCAAAAGATGCTCAATCAAAAGGAATTGAGCATTCGAAAATTCCTAAACTCAAAGAAATACTTGATTCTGTTCCAGGCAAAGCTTTGATTTTTACTAGCTATCGCGACTCTGTTGATTTAATTTACAATAACTTAATTGGGATGGGAGTTTCTGCTGGAATTTTAATTGGAAAGGCAGGCACTACTGGGTTAAAACAAAAAAAGCAGATTGAAACAGTACAAAAATTTCGAGATGGAGTTTTTCAGGTACTAGTTGCAACAAGAGTTGGGGAGGAGGGATTAGATATTGCTGAAGTTAACCAAGTAATTTTTTATGACAATGTACCAAGCTCGATTCGATTTATTCAAAGACGTGGTAGAACAGGACGAAAAGATACAGGTAAACTTGTAGTGTTAATTGCTAAAAATACTATTGATGAGACATACTATTGGATTGGAAAAAGAAAGATAACTGCATCAAGAGGTATGGGTGAAAAAATGTCCAAAATCCTCGCAAAAAATAGAGAAACTGAATCAAAAAAAGAAGGATTAGATGCTTTTATCTAATTATTGTATTCTTTAGATATTTTTTTAAATATTAACTGCTTTTTTTGAATAATTTTATTTTTCATTGAAGATTCTAAATGATGAATACTACTATTTTTTGATGACAATAAATTCTCTAGTCTAACATCAAATTGATTTTGAAGAAAATTCTCAATTCCTTGATACCCTCCTTCAATCTCTAAATTATCCAATGCATCTTTTGCTAAATTATTCATTGATTTTTCTAAATATGATAATAGTTCATCAATATTTTTTTCTAAAATACTTGGCATGATTTTATTTGATATAGAATCCTGAAAATAATCTTATGTATTGAATATTCAGCGCTATCCCAATCTTTTGATTATGTGATATCCAAATTCTGTCTTGATTGGCTCTGAAATTTCACCGATTTCTAGTTTGAATGCTGCCTCTTCAAATTGTTTTACCATCATTCCCTTTGTAAAATAGCCTAGATTTCCATCTTTTTTCCCACTTCCTTTGTCAGTTGACAACTCTTTTGCCAATTTTCCAAATTTTTCACCTGTTTTTATTCTCTCTAAAATTGCTAATGATTCACTTTGTTTTTCTACCAGAATATGGGAGCATTTTATTTTATTTGACATAATACCATCTCATTTTTTTTCTGTTTCTTAATTGTTTAGAATTACATTGCCAAAAATCTCTAAAGAGATCTTAAAATAGATTATTCGTGCCTATTATTTTTTATTTTCATTTAATAAATAATATTTTTTTTCGAGCCAATGACAGATAAGGAAAAGTGCCTTATCTGCCATGGTTAGAGTTTGCAATATTCAATAATTGTACATACTATATTGAGACTTGTTTAATCAGAATATTGGAACTGTTCTTTTTTCTAAACAACAGTAATACCTTATCATATTCATCAATTTAATTTATTATTGATCATTTTTTATTTTGTTTGCATGAATTGTATCTTATTTTGAATGTTTGAATATTTTTTTTATATTATTTCATTATATTTTACAAAATAGACCGATTTGGAATCAAAAAAAGGGATCATTTTCCACAGGTAATTATATCCATTAACCCTTAGATAGATTAATTGAAATCAAATCAATCACCATTAATCAAAGAGAGCAATTATGTCAAATAAAGATGAAATTTACCGTTCATTAATCCATTTTGGACTAGATGAGGCATCTGTAACAATTTACATTAGTTTGCTAAAGATGGGTTCGATGTCTGTTGGTGCGATGTCTCAAAAACTTGATCTAGATCGTGGCAAGACCTACAGGTCCTTAAAGGTATTAGAAGAACTGGGTATGACAAAATCTTCACCCACAACACCAATTAAAATAAGTGCAGTAGATCCATCTGAAGCTTTTCAAAATATTATCCAAAAAAAGAAAGAACAACTTGTTAAATTACGAACATTGACACGACCTTTAGTTGATGAACTAAAGAATTATGAAAAAGAAACAATGCCTACTGATTTATCATATTTTTCAATTATTCAAGGAAGATCCAATATCTATACTAAAATTGGAAAATTGATTCAAAATTCAACTGAGAATGTTTTTCTAGTCACCACCTCAGATGATTTGATGAGGATGAATCATACATCCATCCCAGATAAAATACATCAAAAAATTGACGCTGGCGGCGAGGTTCGAATAATAACTAATTCCTGTGATGAAAAATTTATGAAAGTTTTTGAAGATTTTGGTGCAACTCAAATCAAAATTGGAAAACTTCCATCAAAAAGTAGAATGATAATTGAATCAAAAAATCAAATGGCTATGTCTGGTGCAATGAATGAATCAATTGATCTAAATGATAATTCTGATTCAATTATGTATACAAATTCTTTTGAAATGGTCGAAAACATGTTTACACTATGTTCTCACTTGTGGAAAAAATCAAAACTAATGCATGTTTCTAATTAATTAACCCCCTACAAAATTTTACTTTTTAATCTAATCCCCAACTGACTTTGTTATTTGGAATTATTTTCAAAAATGGGGCTTCATTTTCCTTCCATGGATCTTTTCTTACCCATTGAAATTTTCTATAAAAAATATCATAAAATTCTCTAAATTCTAAACCTTTTTCAACAATTTCTGATTTTCCTTGAATACATATCGCTTTATGATTACCTGATTTGTAAATATCAATTACAATACTTGTGTTGGCATTTAATTTAATGTTGGAAAATGTTCTTGTTTTGTAATCTGTGGCAACTAAAATCAAATCTTTCCAAAAAATAAATGAAACAGGCTTTACATGTGATATGTTCTCATGGGATGTAGCAATTCTTGCCTCCTCTAATGTTTCTAGAAACTTTGTTTCTTTATCACTAAATTTTATCAACTGAAAATTCGTTCTCTTATCTCAGGTATGTGCTTGTATACAATATCTCTGACTTTGATTTGATCCTCTGCAGTTGGCATCTCTTTTTGTGCACTAAGTATGGCTCCACTCATGCCTAATGCCATTCCCATTACTATTCCATACACAAATTCTTTTGGATTTTCTACTTTGAGTACATCTTTGTTTTCTTTAATCTCTTCCAAGTAATTTGGAATGGTTGCTACTGCGCCATTGATAGTTTGGAGTATTAGTGCCTCTAATTGATCTTCACTCATATTTTACACTCTAGATGAATTCTTAATAAATTTGCACCTAAGATTTTTAATAAAGATACATTGATTTTGAATATGTTTACCTTTTTTACAACTAATGAAGCAAATGTGGCACTTCCTGATGTAATAAAAAAATTTGAAAATGCATTGGCTAAAACAAATGAGATAAAAAAAATTGAAAAGCAATTACAAATGAGCATTTCCAGTACAAATTCTTTTGAAGAGTCTGTTCCCCTAAAACAATCTCTGAATTCTGCAATAACTAAATTTTATGAATCAGTAGAAATTCTAGAAAATACTGGAGTTGTAGTCAAAAGTATAGAACAAGGATTACTTGATTTCCCATCAAAACGTTTTGATGAAGAAGTCTGGCTTTGTTGGAAATATGGTGAGACTGAAATAAAATTCTGGCATGAAAAAGATTCAGGATTTATGGGACGAAAACCAATTGATGTTAGTGACGATACTCTAGTTTAATTTTTAGTGTTTATTTTCTATTCTTTTTTTGTCTCTGCAAATACCGCAGAGGTATGATTTTTTGAAATTCTCTAACTCTGTTTTGAATGATTTTGTTTTAAAATACGCTTCTCCAGTTTTTAATCCACCTGGTACTTGTTTACCACAATTATTGCAAATTATTTTTTCATTAAATTTTATTTTTCTCTCATTTTTTGCAATCTTGCCTATTATCATTAGGCATCATTTGTCAAGTTTTGATATAAACGATAGTCAAATTCAAAACTCATGAATATTATACTGAAAAATTAACAGAATCTTTATGCTCTCAGTTTGGTTTCGTGTTATTCGAGTACGATTTTTGCTTGCATCAGTTATAGCAGTTTCAGTAGGTCTAGCACTAAATTGGTGGCAAAATTCATCATTTGATGCGTTTGATGCAGTTCTAACATTTGCAGGTGTTATGGCACTGCATGCAAGTATAGATTTGTTAAATGATTTTTGGGATTTTAAAAGAGGAATTGATACTAAAACTAAACGTACCAAATTCAGCGGTGGCACTGGTGTATTGCCTGAAGGATTACTCAAACCATCCTCTGTTTATCGTGCAGGTATTGCATTTTTAATAATTGGTACGGCTATTGGAGGATATTTTGTATTTACCGATGGTTTTACAATTGCGATAATTTTGGGATTTGCAATATTATCCATTTATTTTTATTCTACTAAAATTGTTGATTCAGGTTTAGGTGAATTCTTTGTTGCAGTAAAGGGATCCATGATTGTAATTGGTACTATATTTATTCAATCAGGCCAAATCACTTTTGAGTCAATTCTTGCAGGAATTATTGTTGGTTCATTATCCTCTCTTGTTTTATTCATTGTATCTTTTCCCGATCATGATGCTGACAAGTCAAAGGGAAGAAAAACACTAGTAATTGTAGTTGGAAAACAAAATGCTGTTAAACTATTTTGGATATTTCCACTAATTTCTTACTGTACTATACTAGTTGGAGTCTTTTTTGAATTATTTCCAATAATTTCTTTGATTTCATTTCTTAGTGTACCTTTGATGATAAAATCTGGATTAGGATTAAAAAGAAATTATAATTCTATAGATGATTTAGTTCCATACATGTCATCTACTTTGATGTTTAGTAGAATTACTGGCGTCTTATTTGTCATTAGTTTTTTGATTCCACTTGCTTACTAAATCCCAATCTTGATTGAATTCTCAATATTATTTGATTTATCGAATTTTCTCTAAACATAAATTTACCAATAATTGTGAATCTGTATGATTTCAGGTTTTGCAACATCTGAGGGAACTCAAAAATTTGCCAAAAATTCAGGCATAAATCCAGTAAATTTCAAGGTTTTTCAAAATCTCTCACTATCCAATGTGGGGATTGGAACCTATCTTGGAGATGCTGATAATAAGACTGATGAATTAGTTACTAGTGCTGTAAAACAATCAATTAATTCTGGAATAAATGTAATTGACACTGCAATTAATTATCGTTCTCAAAAGGCAGAACGCTCGGTAGGGAAAGCTATTTCTGAATTAGTCAATGATGGAAAAATTACACGTGATCAAATATTTCTTAGTTCAAAAAATGGTTATGTTACAAATGATGCTGATGTGCCACTTGGTTTTTGGGAATATGTAAAAAAAGAATATACTGAAAAAGGAGTTGTCAAAGAAGGCGATATTACTTCTGGATATCATTGCATGACTCCGTCATATCTCTCTGATCAATTAGATCGTAGTTTAAAAAATTTAGATTTAGAATGCATTGATTTAATGTATTTACATAACGCAGTTGAGGGACAAATTAAGGACATTTCAAAAGAACAACTTTTGGAAAATTTAAAACTAGTTTTTGAATTGTATGAACAAAAACGTAATGAGGGAAAAATTAAATTTTATGGTATGGCAACTTGGGAGTGCTTTAGAGTATCTACTGATGATCCACAATACCTCTCCCTTGAAGATACTGTTACTATGGCAAAAAAAATTGGTGGAGAAAATCACGGCTTTAGATTTATTCAATTACCCTTTAACTTGGCATATGATCAAGCATTACTTGGGAAAACACAAATGCTTGGTGGTCAACCTACATCTTTACTTGAGACTGCAGTAAAATTGGGAATTGGTGTTTTTACTAGTGTGCCATTTATGCAAGGACGCTTATTGTCCCCTGGAGCAATGCCTGATTTTTGTGATTTGAAACCATCATTACGAGCATTACAATTTATCAGATCTGCTCCTGGAGTTTTAGCTCCACTGGTGGGCCAAAAATCAACAGAGCATGTTTCAGAAAATATCGAAATAATGAAAATTCCTGTATTGCCTGAGGACGAATTTCTAAAACTAGTCAAAACATTAACCTCAAAATAATTCATTATTCTAAAAAAATTTCTGTGGAAGGATTAAATAGTGATCGCATGGATGTGAATAAATTGGCTGATAAAATTTATGATTACCCTAAGATATGTAATGCGATTCTTGCAATTGACTCTAAAATTAGATTTGCAGGTGTAATTAATGAGCGAGGTAGATTAGTTGCAGGTGGAATGAAAGAAAATGTAGAACCATTGGAGAGTGAAAAGGATGATGAGATGATTTTCATGGAACTTGCATTACGAGTTAAAATGAGAAAAGAATTTGATAAACAACTTGGCTCTGTAAATTTTGCAATGGCCTCACGTGAACGTGCACTAGCAATTAGTGTGCCTCTTGGTGAGGATATTTTGTATGTTGCATCTGAACCTGATACTGATTATGCTATTTTGCCCAAAAAAATCATACAAATAATTAATTCATAATTTCTTTTCTCAATCTATAAATAGAATTCACATGAAAAAAATTTATGCCAGTAGATCCTGTTTGTGGAATTGAACTAGATGAAGAATTAGCATTACTTCATGAACATGATGGAAAGAATTTTTATTTTTGTTGTAATGGTTGTAGAAAAATTTTCATCAAAAAACCTCGTAAATACAAGAAAAACTCTTAGATTGGAAAAGCACCACACATTCTACAAAACTTTGAAGATTCCTCTACTGTATGTTTGCAGTATGGGCAATTATTCTCAGAGTCTTTATCAACGGGTGTTCCAAACGCTTTCTTAAAAATTTCATAATAATGCATTGATTCTCTGCTTCTAATTACTACTCCGTCTTCTTTTTCAACAGTCAGTTTTTTTTCAACATATTTCTCCTCACCTATAATTGAATCAAATAAATCAGTTAACCCTGATGTTCCTGCTCCTTCCTGCATTGGAGATTTTCCTCTCCACGCAATTCGTTTTGGAATAAATTCTTCAAATGTTTTCCGCAGAATCCATTTTCCGTATCTTTTTCCTTTCTCTTCTTTTACTTTTAGATTTGCAGGGATTGATTTAGCTAATTCTACTACTGAATTATTTAGAAAAGGCGATTCAATGCGTATTCCTAAGGATTTACCAATTTTTTGTGTAGGAAAATGCATTATTGAACATATTCTTTTGATCTCTTTTTCTAATTCCTCTTCTTCTTTGTTGATGAGAAAATTATATCCTGCAAATAATTCATCAGCTCCGTCTCCTGTAATAATTGATTTTTCACCATTTTCTTTTGCCCACTTTATTGCCAGATACATTACTATGTTGTTTCTAATCTCAATATCGTTAAAATTTTTCAAAATTTTTATTGTTTCTTCAACTGCTTCAAGAATTACCGTAGTCTTTACATTGTAAATCGATAAAGGCAACTGCATCTCTTTTGAAATCATTTGACAATACGTGAGATCCGTTGAAACAAAGTCTTCAGCTATTATTGCAATAGTTTTTGGTTTTTTTTGTTTTAGAAAATATGCAATAATGGAACTATCTAATCCTCCAGATAATGAAATTAAATTTGAATTACACAAATTACATGATTCCTCTACCACATTGTAAAGATCTTTAGAAATATTTTCCAACATGTTACACACAGATTTGAAATTAAAATAGGTATGCCTAACTTTTATTTTTAAAAATTATTGGCTTATTGTAAACTTTAAATTCATTATAGAATAGTAAAGGAGTAAATGTTACTTCCAGCTGAAATTGAATCTAAAACTCTAATTCCTGCATTGAGAGCAATTCTTGCTAAAAAACTTGCAGAAGAGCATGATATTAGAGAAGATGAAATTTCAAAGATGCTTGGTGTAACACAAGCTGCAGTCAGTAATTATATTCGAGGAACACGTGGTGATCCATCTTTAATTGCAAAACTTTTGCAAGAAGAACAAGTTGCAATCATGATAAATGAATTGTGTGATGGCTTGTCATCTGATTTGGCATACACTCCATCTAGTCTTTCAAAATTCATTGGATTATGTAATTACATCAAGTCAAGTTTGTTTATTTGTGAGATACATCACAATTTAGAATCAAACATTGATGAGCAAGTTTGCAAAGAATGTGAAAATATGCTACTAAAAGGCCCTGGTAGCGTTTATTAGATTTTATTTAAAATAATTTCAATAGTTGATGTCATATCCCCAATTCCTGCAGCTGCTACAGTATCTAGTATGATTTCTTGAACTTTAGAATTACCTTTTAGCATTTTTTCTGTAATAATATTTGCCACTGCAACTGCGTTTGGAATAGAATTCCCCTTTGCTTTTAGAATAACCTTTTTTTTATTTCCCAAAATAGGCAATATCTCTATAGCTAATTGCATAACTGGGTCGTATCCAATGTGTATGATGGTATCGTCAGACTTTTCGGTCTGCTCTTGACCATGCGGTTCCTCGATCTCTTCCATGAGCATTATTCAACATTTAGAAAATTTTAGTTCTTTTAAGTTTTATCGACCATTGATTCATTTTTCAAAATAATCAATTGGAATATTTTGGTAGTCCCCATTTGGAAGTACACGTCTAATTGTAATTGGGATCACTCTTTGTTCTAACTCTTCCATTGAAATATCTAGTGAAATTATTGCAGATTTTGGAATTGGGATAAATGGTGGTGCACCTAGTGATAATTGTAAAGCTCTTGCGCCCATAATTCTTGCTTTTTCAAATCTAGTTAATGTTGGTGGTCCGATACTAATTTTATTTTTTTCACATGGGATTTCTATTGGCTCATGATCCTCAACTCTTTCAATAACTTCTCTTTCTTCAATTTCTTTAATTTTATTCTCTAACTTATCTTGTTCTTTTTCAGATAATGTTTCATCTTTGCCTGCTTTTTTCTCAATTAATTTTCGATAAGTTTCAAGTGCTTTGTCTAACCCTGCATTTTTATCTGGCACTGCTTCAGTATCTGGTGTTTCAATTAATTCAGTATTTTTAGCATCAACCAAGTACCGAAATTTTCTTAAAACGTTATATAATCTAATCAATTTAAACTACAAATTGAGTACATTTTCTGTCTCCAAAAAACAACTAATTTTAGAAATTAGAGGTAAAGGAAAAATTACTTGTGATCTTAAACGACACTTGTCTCCACGAACTGTTGGAACAATTATGAGATCATTACCCATGGAAGGAAACGCTCATCTTTTAGGCAAAAGTATTTTGTATTTTGAAACAAATGTTGATTCTGGAACTGAGAGAGGAAGATCGGAATTCAAAAAAGGTGATGTTGCATTTTTACCATCATCGAGTAGTATCTGTTTTTTTACACATGATGCAGTCTTTGCAAAAAAGATGACTCCAATTGGTAAATTAGGTGAGAATATTGATGTGTTAAATGATGTAAAATCTGGAGATGTATTGCGTATCTATGAAGAGACACAAGAAAGCTAGTCTGTATCGATAATTTACTTTAACAAAATGGTGCTGTGTATGGTGTGATGCATGAAGTCTGCATTGGATTTACTATAGTTTCATAATTTCAGGCGTAATTATTAATGCCGAAACGTGGTTTTTTGGTACAAAGATTAATGGAGAACTTACACTGATTCTTCATTTTAGTTATAGGATTATTGTAGGTTATCTGATATATCGACAAAAGATAATTGCGTATGTTTTAGCTATTATTTTATTTGTATTCATGACAATTTCTTTTAGATTATAATAATGAAAACTAGATTTTTGATAATTGTAATTGTTGCATTTTAACTGTGTCATAACAACTTTCAAAAATATAATTTATTTTTAAATTTCACACAATTGTTTGTTCATTTTAAGATCACACCACGCT
>LFLC01000024.1 GCA_001543015.1 Nitrosopumilus sp. LS_AOA
TATTTATTTTATAAAGAAATTACCCTTAAAAAAATTATTTTTCATTATAAATTCGCAACAAATCGATAAATTACGATTGCACCTATAACCACTCCAATTATTCCAGCAATAATAATTCCATATTTTTTTACTTTTTCATTTTTTTCGAATTTAATATTTGCAATCCTTTTTGCTTCTAAATGATGCTTCTCACAACGAAGTTTACCTTCATATTCACGAAATCCTTTATCATCACATTCACAGCATTTTCTTTCATCCATGATAATTTTTGATGTTTTTCCATAATATTTGTATTCAAAATTCATTATTTTTTAAAATTAATTCATCATACGAGTAATTTGAGGGTAGTATTTACCCCGAATTAATTAATAATTAATCATATTTTTTCACTAATTTTAGATATCTTGAGATAGTATAGTTAGAAATCAATGTAATCTAATGCTGCTGCATCACTGATTAATCTAGTATGTTTTGAACCAATCACATATCCATTTTTTACATCATCCACAGGAACCCATCTATTTGTTGATGTATAGTGTCTTTTTTCAGTCAATTCTAATTCTATTGCTTCAATATCAAATTCAGCTTCTTCAACTTCTTGGGTTGTAAGATGTTTTATGGTGATGAGAATTTTTACAACTTTGACTCGTTTTCCTAGCTTCCATGATGTTGGACCAATTTCATCAGATACTTCTAGTACTTTGATTTTCATTTGTTTTGTACCAAATGCATTATAGCTGATGTATGCCTTTTCATCTGTGAATTCTTCAAAAGTAATCCTTGAATTAACTTTAGCATCAGAAACAGTTTCCAATAAAGATTCTGAGTTTATTTCAGTAGATTCTGTATTGGTATTCTCTTCACTCATAAATTGTAATTACATCTTATCCTTATAAAATGATTTGAATAATGACAGTATAGAAAATTACCTTTGTTTTGTTTTAAAAGGCATATTTTCTTCTTTAAGAAATAATTCTTTTCTTGAACCATCAATTCTTGCAAAAAATTGGCCATCATATGTACACACACAATCAGTAATTTTTAATGACTCATCCCAAACTTTGAAAAATTCTCTTAGCTCTCTGCTTTCATATTTTCCTATACCTAATCTTTTCTTTGAGAGAAATTTGAATGCCAAAAGTACTTTTCTTTTTTTATACACACCAAAGGTTGTAATCCAATCTAAACATCGCTCAATTTGATCTGCTGGAACTGGAAGTGATGTACTGGTACCAGATTTAGCCTCAATTGTAAAAATAGTACTGTCTTCAGTATTTACTGCCAATACATCGGGTAGTGCAATACTTGGAGAACCTAACCTAAATGCTCTCCATGCCGTAGTGCCATTGAATCGTTTTACTATGGTATCTTCCCACTGATACCCTCTTTGTCTTCGCAATCGAGCAGCTTTTTTATGGTTAATATTAGATTTTTTAGTAAAATTTGATTTTGTTATTATTACAGTTTTTGTTTTCATTGGCATGTTATATTCGCATTATATTTAGTAAAGCAGGTAATTACATAATAACTCAATAAAATATTATGTAAAGGTCATTTCTTTATTCATATTATTTTCAAAATATTATATCAATTCTAATTTTGAATTATCAGTAAAGACGTTTAATTTTTGGAAATTTTTAATATCTAAATAGTTCCAAGTTTTTTAGGTAATACGTCTGAAATAATTATAGAAAAATTATTAGAAAAAAGAAATTTGTATCTAAATACGTTAAAACATCTTGATTTTCAACTAGTAGAAGAAATACCACAAAAAGAAGTTGAAGATAATAAGAAACTACAAAAAATAACTATAAAACAATTAAAAAAAATAGAACAGGAATTAGCATTTATTTTATCAAAAAAATCAACATAGATTACAATGAGTTTATCAAGCCCATTATTTTACAAAATTTGTGCTTGATGAAATAATTACAAATTTAGTTAAAGTAAAACAAGATTTTGCAAAAAATTATACAGGAAATGCCCATATTCAAGAGGTAATTCCATCATTTACATCAAAACAATTTCCAATAGATAAAAAACATCTAGAACTAATGCATACTTTTGCTAAAAAAAATCCCATATACTTTAATTTCTATGAAGAAAAAATTGCAGGCATTCCTTGTATTGTGTATGAGGGAGATATCAACGAATATTGGTTAAACAGTATAAAACACGGAACAAGTTGTCAGCCATTTTATCCTACATGGATAATGTCTGCATTTGTTATGGCATCTGTTGCAAAAAAAATAGGATATACTGAACTTGTAGATATCGGATCAGGTGATGGACGAATTGCATTTTGTGGAAAATTTTTAGGGTTTACCCCTGTTAGTATTGAGATTGATGATGTGTTAGTAGAATTACAAAAAACAATTGTCAAATATACAAATCAAAATTTCAATCCAACATGTGGAGATGCATTAGACATTGATTATTCAAAATTCAAACTAAAACAACCCGTATTTTTTATTGGAGGTTTACCTCAAATGGGGGGGGATATTTTAGCTGCCAGTATTATTGAAAAAATTAATTCAGATGTAAATCTCAAGAAAAATACTGGTTTGGTGTTTGCAGGAACGCATTCAAAAAGAGAGTTATCTGGGAATTTACCCAATGGTGGTTGGAGTTCTCTTATAGAAAAATATGATTTGAGTGTGATTGATACTGTATCATTACCAACCATCTGGACTTTTGATCAATTAGTTGAAACTCCATACATCTATACAAAATTCAATTAACGTAGAAAAAATAACCTTCATTTGAAATTCCACATTTTGAAATCTTTACCATTTGACCAACCTCTGGAATTTCTGACATTTTTGCCATAATTTTGATGATACTTTCAAATTCAATTACACAAAAATAATCATTATTTTGTTTGGAAAATTCAATAATTTTACCCTCAAATTCACCATTTTTTAAAGAAACAGGACCAAAACAATTATCACAAAATTCAGTTGGAGGCCAAACAATTTTTTTACAAACATCACATTCAGGAATCATAAATTTTCCTTTTGATAACTCGGATTCAAAATTCATTTTTCTAAAACCAACACTGTTGAAGATGTAGCAGCAGCAGACATGTTATGAATTAATCCAATGTTTGCATCATCTACTTGTCTATTGTTTGCATTTGATTGAAGTTGTTGGGTTATCTCAATTGTTTGTGAAATACCAGTTGCTCCTAAAGGATGACCTGAACCAATTAGTCCACCTCTTGGATTTATTTTAAAATTATTTGTCTCATATAGTTCATCAACTAAATCTAACCCTCCACCATAATCAGAAAATCCTAAAGATTCCAATGCCATAGGTTCACAAACGGAAAAAGCATCATGTATTTCTGCAACATCGATATCGTTTGTAGTATGATTAGACATTTTTAATGCACTTTGTGCTGCTATTTTTGTAGATTCCATGGATGTAAATGATTTATTTTTTGTAAAACTTGCAGATGTTGTTTTTTGACCAATACCTGTTATCCATACGGGGTTGTCTGTAATATTTTTAGTTAGTTCTTCAGTTGCTAAAATTATCGATGCACTTCCAGTACAAGGTCGTGAACAATCTAATAATTTTAGATCATCTGTGAGTTTTTTAGAATTCATTACATCCTGTACTGTGTATGTATTGTTTGAATATGCATTTGGATTCTCTTTAGCTTGTTTATGATTTTTTACAGAAACAACAGCTAAACGTTCATCAGAAATTGAAAATTCACGCTTGTATGATTTTGTAAAAATTGATGCCCAAAATATCGGATGTTTGAATTCCCCTCTAGAATTGTCCCATTGTAATATTTGACCAGGGCTATCATGTCGTTCAGCACCTGAAATTAGAATCATTTCAGCTAATCCTGATGCAATATAGGAATATGCTGAAACTATTGAATTTGTGCCTGAATTACATAGACTTTCAATTGAATGAGCTATTTTTGGTTGAATTCCTGCCATTTCAGATAAAATTGGAGATAGGTATTTTGAATTATTATTTGTAGAAACTAATACGGCATCAATATCTTTTTTGTTTATTTTTGAATTATTTTCAAATAGATTTTTTGTAGATTTGAGTAATACTGATTCAATTTTTTGCTCATCTATTGTAAATGGAGTTGTTCCATATGCTGCGATTCCTACTTTGGACATTATTTTTCATCCAAAAATGTCTTTTTTAACAACATAAATGATTCCATAGTATCTCCAACTGGATTAAATTGGATTATTGGTAAATTAATTCCAGAATCAATAAAATTTTGAAGTTTCTTTTGAGATTCTTCTGGTGTTCCTGCAATACAAAGTGATTGTAACATTGAATCAGTTACACATTCATGGTTTGATTTAAATCCTGATTTTTTAAACTCGTCAAAAATATTATCCGTTTCATTTTTAAATCCATTTTTTGCTAAAAATTCTCTATATATTTTTCCAACCGATATGTAAAATGCCAAAGTTTTTTTTGCTCGTTTGATGGCATTATCAGAATCTTCTGCAATACAAGTTATTATTTGGCAAGTGACATCAATCTTTTTCTTTGATTGCATTTTAGTTATTGTTTGTTTCATTTCATTGAGTGGTCTAAGATAAAAAATTACACCATCCCCAGTACTCCATGCCAAGTCTACCATTTTTTGATTAATTGCTGCCAAGTAAATTGGAATATTTTCTCTAAATGGTTTTATCAATGATGTGAAATTTTTTAAATTGTAAATTTCGCCGGAATAATTAATTGGTTTTCCTGATAGAATTAATCTAATTATTTCTACATATTCTTTCATTCGTTGTACTGGTTTTTCAAATATGGCTCCATGAAAATCCTCAACTATGGGTAAACTACTGGTCCCAAGGCCTAAAATTAATCGTCCATTTGATAAAGTGTCAACAGTCATTGCACCCATTGCAATTGTTGATGGACTTCTCGAATAGATGTTAATAATTGATGAGCCTATTTTTTGAGTGGTTGATTTTCCAGATACTACACTCAACATAGAGAAGTTCTCCATTCCCCATGTTTCAGGAATCCATATTGAATGAATATTTGTGCTAGATAGGATTTTTGAGCATGCAATTACTTGATTTACTGATAATAATGAACCTAAAC
This sequence comes from Nitrosopumilus sp. LS_AOA, assembly GCA_001543015.1. Lineage (GTDB taxonomy): Archaea > Thermoproteota > Nitrososphaeria > Nitrososphaerales > Nitrosopumilaceae > Nitrosopumilus. The sequence goes on from LFLC01000024.1 coordinate 5,101, forward strand.
TACACCCAATATGCATGAATAATCTAAGGGATCTTGGATATTCTAGTGTATTGGTTGTATTATTTTTAAAAATTTCATGAATTATAATTTAATTCAATTTAAACAAACATTTGATTATATTCTTAAAACCACACAAATTTCATAATTCAATTTGAAATAAGATAAAATTTTATCTTGAAAAACGATAAAAATGAATATAATAGAAAAATCAAATTCAAAATTGAAAATAAGGTAAAAAAATGAATGACGCTATAAAATTAACAATCATTGTAACATCAGTAGTCGGTGCAATGATGGTTATTTGGTCGGGAGTGATTATTCCAGAATTTGAGAAATTACCAAATGACTATTCATTTTACATGGAATATGATGGGGAAGATAAAATTATTGAAACAGTAGATGGTGAATTGTCTGATGTTTTTAAATTAAGAGAATCAATATCACTTAAAGCAACTAGTAATCAAGGCAATACACTAGAAATTTTATCTGAAATTAAAGGTGTAAGACTAGATACGGATGAGATAGTATTTGATGTAACAAATAATTACAAAGTAGATAAAATCACACGAATGCATACTGACAAAGAATCTCAAATGTTTATTTTTCTCCCAGGAGTACAGAAACAAGACTATGACTTTTTTCACCCATTAATTTTTTCAGATGCAACACTAATTTTTGATGGTGAAGATACAGTGAAAGATCTTAAAGTATACAAATTTACGGTTATATCAGAAAAAAACGATATTTCATTTGTTTTTCCACAATTTGAACCCAATGTAATCTGGTCTGATACTGAAACAACATTTTGGGTTCAACCAACAACTGGAGACGTTGTTAAATTTAAGAGAACATGGGAAGACTATTTTGTAGTTGATGGAGAAAAAATAAAAACAATGCAGATTGGTGGAAAAGAGAGCACTCAGTATTCAACGGATATTCTAGTTGAAGCAACCAAAGCAAAAATTCAGTATGTGAATTATTACAAAATTGTTTTACCCACATTTATCATATTGGGGATTATTGCCATATCTTCATTATTTTATTTACGAAAAAAATTAGTAATAAGTAGATTAGAAATAATTAAAAAAGAGAAACTAGTCATGATTGGTAATTTATCATCAAGGATCGCACACGACATACGTAATCCTCTAAATGTAATTAGTATGAATTTAGAATTAATGGAATCAAATGTGAAATCAGATGCAGAAATTACTAGGATTAATCGAATGATAAAAGCTACAAAAACCATTACATATCAAGTTGAAAATGTATTGGATTTTGTTCGTGAAAGACCAATTGAAAATAACGATATTAAAATTGGAAAATTAATTGATAGAGTAATAACTACTGTAACATATCCCGATACAATAACAATTCAAAATCAAGAAACGGACATTTCAATAAAAGCTGATAAAAATCAATTAGATATTCTATTTACTAATTTGATCCTAAATTCAATTCAGGCATTAAAAAATAAGGGTGAAATTAACATAAAGTACCAAGATATGGGGGAAAGAATTCAAATCTTAATTTCTGATTCAGGTGATGGACTTTTAGAAACTAATGTTAAAAAAATCTTTGAACCATTATTTACTACAAAACAGCAAGGTACAGGATTAGGTCTTGCTAGTTGTAGAACCATTGTAACTAGTCACAAAGGAACACTAAATGTCAGGATAAATCCCACCACATTCATTGTAGAATTGCCAAAGAATCTATAATATTCCCAAAATGTGTAACTTGTAAGCAGTTTTAGTAATAGGTTAATTTTGATTGAGTCTGAGTATTATCAGATTATTTTATCATACTAATCATTGAGTGAACAAATTTTTAGTGAGAAATCATTACCAAAACCAACATTTTGGAATGATGCTACAAAATATGCATCTGTTAGTAATGATGAGTTATTTGTAGAAGAAGTGGCATACATGATGGTTACATTACATAGAACCGGTGCATAAAGCAAATATCATCATTTGATAATTTTTTCAATTTCTAATTCACATTCTTCCATATCTTTGAAAGAATCAACAGAAAACCATTTGATATTTTTAAATTTGATTGTATTGAGTTTGCCTTTTTTTGCATAATCTGGAAAGAGTGTTTTTTCAATATCACCTTTGACAGGTAATTCCCGTAATACTTCTTTTTGGAGATGGTAAATCCCAGCATTCATCCACGTATTAGAAATTTCTTTTTTCTCTTTGAATCTTAATATTTTTTCATCACTAGTTTCTAAAATTCCATATTGAGTTCTTAACTCAATTGCTGCAATCGAATTTTGTTTTTTTCTAAGTTTGTTTAAATCAATATTTGTTATAGTGTCCCCATTTATTACAAAAAATGATTTATCACCAATCATTTTTCCTGCTTTTTTAATTGCTCCACCAGTACCTAAAGGAGTTTTTTCAACAGAGTATTTTATTTTAATTCCAATATTTTTCATTCTAAAATAATTTTCAATCATTTTTGTTTTATAACCAGTACAAATTATGACTTCAGATACATTAAATTTTTTCAAATATTTTATTTGCCACTCTATAATTGGAATATTTTTTATTGGTACAAGTGGTTTTGGTACAAAATCTGTAATGGGTTTTAGTCTTTTTCCACGACCCCCTGCTAAAATAATTGCCTTCAATACTCAGAGTCTTTTTTTTAGAGTATAAAATAGTTAAAAACTAAATTTGTAATGTGGTTTAACTAAAAATCTTATTTGCACAAATTTGTATCAAAGATATTAAAGTTTGAGATATCCCTCATTAGGAATTCTACCTGCAAACCGCCTTTCTAATATTATTATTTCAGTTGATTTTCTTTCAGCAACAATTTTTTCTTTAATTAGATCTATTGTTTCTTTAATTTCATCATGACAATTCATTAATTGCTTTCTAAATTTTTCATTTTTACTAGTTTTTTTAACTAATAATATTGATGATGTTAATTCCACTAAATTTGAGTATGAATCTAATAATATACTTATTCACCATTCCGCAATGCTTAATCAATGTATCATGCCTTTGTGGATATATAAATTTTAGCAAACTTAGGTTATCCCCACAGGAATGCGATCATATGTTCTTTAAAACACTGCATTAACTATCTCAACGATGTGACTAAAAGGTTAAAGAGTGTTCTAGAAAAATTTGTCGTCACTCGAACCACTTAAAAGCTAATTTTGTAGCGATGGTTGGGATAGTTTGTCAAATGTCTTACAATATTTATGTACTATGGCATAATTGGTAGAAATATTACTTTAACCAATTAATGGCGGTTTAACAACCTTAACAATCAGACTAATAGACTAAGGAGTGAGCTAAATGAATTGCCTACACCTGAAACGACTTAACAGCAATTTAATAACTGTAGAATTTGCCTTAGCTTGGATCAATAGAATATATTATTACAATACAGTGATAATAAAGATTATATTATCTTTAATGGCGCATTAACCACTATCAGAACCACTACAAAGAACTATCAGAGCAAGCTCCCACTCAAATTTCAGGCCGTTAAGTGTGTTTTTGACGAAACGCCAGACCAAAAACACCTTTACCTGTCCTCCATTTAGGGGTTCGGACTTTGCCCAAATTGAGAACCTTCTGAATTTAAATTGTT
>LFLC01000021.1 GCA_001543015.1 Nitrosopumilus sp. LS_AOA
GTATTACCTGAAATTGATGCGATAATCAAAGCATCACAAGCAAAGTGAATATCAATTATTGTATCTCCTTTATTTTTATAATTTAACGGATTTTTTCATCTGTCTATTTTGATTTACAATTCATTTTTATTTTAGGATCATTTTTTTCTTATTTTCCAGTTGCAAAAGTTAAATATTCGACGAAAAACTGTTTTGCATGAGTAAACCTTCTGATCTTGGTTCTTTGAAAATTGGTTCTTACATTCTATTACCACACACTGATCAACCGAGTGGGGAGCCATGTAGAATTGTTGAATATGATACATCAAAACCAGGAAAACACGGTTCAGCCAAAGCAAGAATTGTTGGACAAGGAGTTTTTGATGGACAGAAAAGACCACATGTAGGACCTGTCAGTATGCAAATCCATATTCCTTTGATTAACAAAAAATTAGGTCAAATTATCTCAATGAATGGCGATGTAGTCCAAATAATGGACTCTGAAAGCTTTGAGACAATTGATGTTTCTCTAGTTGATGATGAGGTTAAAGGTAAATTATCAAATGGCGACAATGTAGAATATTGGGTTGTTATGGATAAAACCAAAATTATGCGCATTAAAAACAGCTAGACATTATCAAAACACATGACTAAAATTCATGAATATTGAGTGTTAATGTGGATGCTGATGATTATTGGAAAAGCCGTCTGATTTTATGATGACGATTATGAGTATTGAAGCGTCCTTTTTGAATAAACTTAAAAAATTCGTTGAATAGAATATTTTTTAGATAATGAAATTAGCTTCTCTTTTTTCAGGTGGAAAGGATAGTACTTTTGCAATTCATCTAGCACAAAAACAAGGACATGAAGTAGTGTGTCTTCTTAGTGTTTTTACAAAATCTGATGAAAGTCATTTACTTCATCATCCAAATTTACAATGGACTAAATTACAATCAGAATCAATGAACATTCCACAGTTAACTGCTCGTTCTGACTCTGAGAAAACTGAAGATGAGTTATCTGTTTTATCCACTCTATTACAAAAAGCCAAAGAAAAATTTAACATTGAAGGCCTAGTTCATGGTGGAATTAAAAGTCAATTTCAAAAAGAGAAATTTGAATCACTATGTGTTGAATTAGATTTAGTTTCAGTTGCCCCTTTATGGGGTACAGATCCTTTACAATACATGAATGAATTAATTGATAATAATTTTAATTTTATTATGACTACTGTCACATCTGATGGACTAGATGACACATGGCTTGGAAAATCAATTTCAAAATCAGAAATTGAAATTTTAAAAGAATTATCTGAGAAATTTAAATTTAATTTAAATTTTGAAGGTGGCGAGGCTGAAACATTTGTACTTGATTGCCCCTTATTTTCAAACCCAATTACAATTAATCAAAGCGAAAAAATTTGGGATGGTTATAGAGGAAGGTTTGAAATAGTGGATGCTGGGTTAGACTACAATGCTTGATGGCTTAAAAAATAGTTTAGGGGATGCAATTAGAAAAATTGTAAAATCTTCAGGTATTGATGAAGAACTAATCAAGGAATTATCTAAAGATGTTCAAAGAGCATTGCTAACTTCTGATGTTAATGTACGCCTAGTTCTTGAAATTACAAAGAATTTGGAAGAACGGGCACTAAATGATACCCCTCCACCTGGACTCTCACGTAAGGATCATATTGTAAAAATACTCTATGATGAACTCTCAAAATTACTTGGAAATGAATCAGATTTTGAATTTAAGGCTGGAAAACAAAACAAGATAATCTTACTTGGTATTCAGGGTAGTGGAAAAACCACTGTTGCCTCAAAACTTGCCAAGTTTTTAACAAGACAAGGGTACAAAGTTGGAGTAGTAGGTGCTGATACTTATCGACCTGGTGCCCTAGTTCAACTCAAAACAATGTGTGAGAAATCAAATGTTGAGGTGTATGGTGAGGAAAACAACAAAGATTCACCAAGCATTGTAAAAAATGGATTAAAACATTTTGCAGGACAACCATTGGATGTTATTCTAATTGATACTGCTGGTCGTCACAAAGAAGAAGTAGATTTACTAGAAGAAATGCAAAGAATAAACAAAGTTGCAGATCCTGATTTAGCATTACTTGTAATTGATGGAACAATTGGTCAACAGTGTTTTAGTCAAGCAGAAGCATTTCACAAAACTATTCCAGTTGGTGGTGTAATTATTACAAAACTTGATAGCTCTGCTAAAGGAGGTGGTGCACTTGCTGCATCAGCTGCTACTGGTGCACAAATAATGTACATTGGTACTGGTGAACGAATTGATGATTTAGAAAAATTCTCTCCTACAAGATTTGTTGGACGATTACTTGGTATGGGTGATATTCAAGTAGTTTTGGATTTGGCTAAACGATTAGAAGAAGAAGGTGATGATGTACGAATGAAAAGAATTTCTAGTGGTAAAATGAACATGGAGGACTTTCTTTCTCAATTAGAAGAAGTTACTAAAATGGGATCATTGCAAGGATTACTTGATAATATGCCTGGTCTTTCGGGGATGGTAAAAGGTGATCAAGTAAGCCAAATGGAGGGCAGAGTTTCAAAGTGGAGATATATCATTCAGAGTATGACTAAAAAAGAGAAAGTAGAGCCTGACTTGTTAAATTCCTCAAGAATCAAAAGAATTGCTCGTGGTTCTGGTTGGCCAGAAGGTGAGGTAAAAGAATTAATCAAAAATTACAAAAATTCAAAGAATTTGATGAAGGCTTCCAAGGGACGACAGATGCAAGGCACACTTAGAAAAATGGGATTAGGATAATCATCTATCAAATTTTTATTCAAAAATGTCTGATTATCAAAAAATTATCCCTATTGCAAATCAAATTCTGAAAAAACATGAATTATGTGATAATTGTTTAGGCCGACTATTTTCAAAAAAATTACATCTCTCATCAAACAAACTCTTGGGTAAAAAATTAAAAAAAAATAGAACCTCTACTAAATGTTATATCTGTAAAAATTTGTTTGAGAATTTGAATCATTTTTTAAAAATAATGTTTGATGTGTCATCTGATTATTGTTTTCAAACTTTTAGTGTTGGAGCTATTATCAAACCATCTATAGTTGAAAGAGATGATTGCATCCGTTCACAATACAAATTACGTGGAATTGATAGTATCAAGACTGATATTACAAAAGAATTGGCAAAAGCATTTTCTAAAAAAACAAAACATATTGTTGACTATCGTAATCCCGAATTCACTTTTACAATGAATTTTAAAGATGAATCTTGTCAGATTCACTCAAAATCTATCACTCTCTCTGGGAGGTACATCAAAAGTATGCGAGGTTTATCTCAGAAACAAAAATCTTGTGAAAATTGTTCTGGCAAAGGATGCAGAATTTGTAATTTTCATGGTATTTCTGAATTTGATAGTATTGAGGGTATGATTTCACAATTCATTTTTGATAAATTAGGTGGTACTACTGCTAAATTTACTTGGATTGGAGGTGAGGATAAACCTAGCCTGGTATTGGGAAATGGCCGACCATTTTTTGTTAAACTTCAACATCCTCACAAAAGAAAATTAAGATTAACTTCTAAAATTTTTAATTCTCTAAAAATCACCAACCTCAAAATTGTACCTGACTCTCCAAAAAAACCTCTCAAATTCATCTCATCAATAAATATGAGGATTAGTACAGAATCCAAAATCGATGTATCTAATTTGAAAAAACTAAAAGATCTCATAAAATCTCCTGTTGTAGTTTATGATGTATCTGGAAAACGATCTGAGAAGAAAATCTTTACTGTAAAATATAAAAAAACCTCTCAAAATGAATTTTCTTTATTTCTCAAAGCTGATGGTGGTCTACCCCTAAAGCGATTTGTAAATGGTGATAATGTTACACCTAGTATTTCATCAATTATTGGTAATTTGTGTAAATGCCAAGAATTTGATTTTCTTGACATTCATGTATGATAATGTCCCTTACTTAGAAATTTTAGAATAATGATTACCAATGATAACAATTAACTAGCATAAAAACAACAATTTATAATTAACCGATTGTATCTAGAATTGTGGTAAGTAGTAAGGTAGATTTGCAAAGAGCTCTTGAATTATCAGAAGAAAATGCCCAATATGGAAATTTTTATGATGCTATCCAATCACACGCATCTTTAAAATCATACACCTATGGTTTGAAAAATTTTATGAATTATTTGGTTAATCAAAAACATATTTCAAACAATGAAGATTACTTAACAGTAGCTGGGTTTGATGCAGGTAAGAGTACAGACCTTGTAAAATCATTTATCAAAATTCTGAAAAAAAGAGTGAAACCTACCAGTGTTAATGCATACATTGCACCATTATTCCTGTTTTTTGATATGAATAGGACTGCACTATTCAAAAAAGAAATTAACAAAGTAAAGGACAAAAATGATCTTGAACAATCTGGTCATACTCCAATAACTGATATTGAGATTCAAAATATGATTACTGTTTGCAATCATCCGCGAGATATTGCATTGATTTTATTCTTATCATCAATTGGAATTAGACCTGGGGGATTAAATGATCCTATATTGTGTATGAAACATTTGCAGTACATGACAGATCCAAAAGATTCAACAAACATAAAATATTGTTATGCAGTAAAAATCTATGATGGTTCACGCCAACACTATTGGGGATTCTTAACTCCTGAAGCTACAAAAGCATTAGACAAATATTTTCATTGGCGTAAAACCATTAAACATGAAGAGATTACTGATGCTAGTCCTGTATTTGCAGCAGTATCTTTGATATCTAATTTTAATAATATGACTTTATTTTCATTGTATCATCTATTAGGTAAAATCTACAAAAAATCTGGACTGGTCCGTAAAAAACAAGGATTCAGATATGACAAGGCACTAACTTACATGTACCGAATTAGATTCAACACAATTTTGAAACTCAACAACGAACTAAACTCCAATATTGCAGAAAAATTAATGGCTCATAAAAAAGGTCTGGATGGGACATATTTACAACCAACAAGAGAG
>LFLC01000010.1 GCA_001543015.1 Nitrosopumilus sp. LS_AOA
TTTTATAATAAATAATACAAAATCTATCATCAATATTTTTGATCACATGTTATAATTAGTAAAATGGTTATTCAAAATTTATGGTAAAACTAGGATTAGTTCAAACCACATCTTATAGTTCAAATCAAAATGGGATTTCAAAAATATCAGAAATTTTAAAAAAGTTGGGAAAACAGGAAACTGAAATTATATGTCTACCAGAACAATGGCTAAAAAATAATGAAATCAAAGATTTTGATTTAGAATTTTCAGATTTTAAAAAAATTGCAAAAGAGTTTTCCATGACAATTATCCCAGGAGCATTTTATGAAATTACAAAGAAAAAAACATCAATTATTGCTCCAGTAATTGGTCCTAAAGGTGAAATAATTGGAAAGCAAGAGAAAATTCATCCATTTGACTATGAAAGAGATACAGTAAAGCCAGGACGAGAGGCAAAAATTTTCAATACCGCATGTAAATTTGGAGTGATTATTTGCTACGATATGGTTTTTCCAAATGTTGCAAATATTATGACTAAAAAAGGAGCTCAAGTATTATTTTCTCCAAGTAGAATTGTCAACAGAGGAATAAAACCATGGCAAATGTATGTTCAAGTAAGGTCACTTGAAAATAGAATACCAATCCTTGCAGCAAATGTGGAGAATCATAGGTTTGGAGGAAATAGTATGATTGTGGATTTAATTGAAAATAATAAAGTAGTCACAACAAAAATTACAAAATTGGCCAAACAAAAAGGAATTGCAAAAAAATTCAATCTCGGTAAATATGAAAAGAGTAGGAAGAAAAGATTTTCAGATTTAAATAATTTTCAATAATTAATCGCCAGCAACAAACTTTTCACAGGCAATTTTTGCTTCAATATCAGAAGTTTGTTCTATTGGATGTTTCATCAGATATGCACTTGCAGGTTTTATCGGTCCACCAACTCCTCTATCAAGAGCAATTTTTGCTAATCTGATTGCATCAACAACAATTCCTGCAGAATTTGCTTTGTCATCAACTTCTAAACGAACTTCCATGTTGTATGGAATATTTGCCCATTGACGACCCTCAATTCTCATAAACATAAGTTTGGTGTTACCAAGGAATGGAATAAAATCAGAAGGACCAACATAAATTTGATCGTCAGCCAATCTTTCTTTTAATTGACTTTGAACACTTTCAGTTTTGGAAATTCTTTTTGAAACTAGTCTATCTTGTTCTTTCATATTTAGAAAATCAGTATTGCCACCAACATTGATTTGGTATGTTTTTTCAATTTTGGTTCCCCTATCACTACATAATTTTGCCAAAGTTCTATGAACTATTGTTGCACCAACTTGTCCTTTGATATCATCACCAATACATGGAATATTTTTTTCTTCAAACTTTTTAGCCCATGTTTCATCTGATGCAATAAATGATGGAATACAATTTACAAATGCAGTATTTGTATCGAGGCAAATCTGTGCCCAATACTCAGTTACTTTATCAGAACCTACGGGCAAATAAGATACTATAACTTGAACATCTAAATCTTTGATTACTTTTTTTACTTCTTCAGTAATTTGTTCAATGCTTTTAGGATTTTTGATTGGATTGATTTTATTTTCTACCCAATAACCTACACCATCTAAAATAGGACTTTCATAGACTTTGGCGTCAGTTTTTGGCATATCACCTTTTGCAATCCAATCAACCATGTTAGGAGATTCATAAATTGCATCATTAAGTAGCTTGCCAACTTTATTTTCAGCAACATCAAATCCACAAACAAAATTAATATCGTGAATTCCATATCCAGCTAATTTTTCATGAATAATTCCAGTAACTTCTTGTGAAGGGTTTTTTCTATAGTATTCAATTCCTTCGATTAACCCAGAAAAACAATTACCAATACCTACTAAACCAACATTGATTTTACCTGACATTCGCGAATTAGTGTCATCTGGCTGGTTTATAGGTATCTTAAATTGTTAAAAAAATTATTCTAGTAAAGGCAGAATTTTATACATGAGAGTAAAATGAAAAACATGATTGAAGTAGGTCGTCCTGTTAAAGATATAGAAATTGATTCAAGTACATCTATTGAAAAAATTTTTGAAGAGTTATCTCAATCAGGAGGATTTGAATCAGTAAATCTTTCAGACGGATTAGAAATTTTAACAGAAATGATTTCAGATAAAGAATGTCTAAAATTTATTTCATTTGTTGGAGCAATTGTTTCAACAGGGTTGAGAGGAATTATAAAAAATATGATCAAAAACAAATGGTTTGATGTTGCAATAACTACTTGCGGAGCTTTAGACCATGACATTGCACGACATTTTTCAGATTACAAAAAAGGATCATTTACAATGGATGATAATGAATTAGCAGACCAAAATATTCACAGATTAGGAAATGTACTTGTCCCAATGGATAGTTACGGACCATTAATTGAAGAAAAAATGCAGGCATTTTTAGAAGAAGAATATCAAAGTGGAGTCAGAGAAATGAATACACCAGAAATTTGTAAAATGATTGGAAAACATTTGGGTGAGGATTCATTTCTTTATTGGGCATACAAAAACGATATCGATGTTGTAGTTCCAGGAATAATGGATGGAGCTGTAGGAAGTCAAATTTGGTTATTCACACAAAAACATAATGATTTCAAACTAAACATGATAGGGGATGCAAATCTACTATCAGGGCTAGTTTTCAAAGCTGGAAAGTCAGGGGCATTTATGATCGGTGGTGGAATATCAAAACACCACACATTATGGTGGAACCAATACAGAGAAGGGTTAGATTATGCATTTTACATAACAACTGCTCAAGAATTTGATGGAAGTCTTAGCGGTGCACTAGTTAGAGAGGCAATTTCATGGGGGAAGGTAACTAAAGAAGCAAAGCAATCAACACTTCATGCAGAGGTAACTACAATATTGCCATTTATCTATGCAGCATTACTTTCAAAATTAAAAAATTAGATTAATTGTTGTTAAATTCAAAATATCGAAATCACAATAATTTACATTAGAATAAAGTCTGATTACTCTAAACATACAGAAAATGATATAGTTTAGGAGATATTGATTTTCATGTCTGAATGCAATGCTAAATTTTGTAAATTAAAAAATTTAGAATTGATTCTTGAGAAAAATGATTTGGGTAAAAAATAGAGACAAAAATATTCCATAATGATGAAAATATGACTAGTGGCATTCAAAATTTGATAAATATTATTATTTGATAGATATAAAAAATATTCAGTGTACCCTAGAATCAAAATTAAAGAATTAGAACCAATCAATTTAGAAGGAGGTTATCTTATTGATGGATTTCCATCAGCAGGATTTAGCAGTGCAATTGCATCAGAATCAATGATTAAAACATCACAGTTCAAGTTGGCAGGAATAATTGATTCAGATAGTTTTCCTTCAATTAGTGTTATCAAAAATGGAAAACCAAATTTTCCATCAAGTATTTTTGTAAATGAAGATTTGAAAGTGGGCATATTTTTGTCATATCTTACTCTTGAACAATCAATGCATAGAACTACAGCTAAAGCGATGTTAAAATGGGCAAAAAAACACAAAATTGGATTAATTGTGAGTAGTATTGCAATCAAATCAGCAAAGGGTAATGAAGAGATGACAGGTATTGGAAGTACTGATTCAGCTAGAGATAAAGTAAAAGATGCAGGATTGAAAGTTTTAGAACATGGAACAGTTCCAGGGATTCCAGGAATATTGTTAAATGAAGGAAGTATGTCAGGGCAAGATGTAATTGTTTTAATTTTTCACTCAGATGGTAAAGGTCCTGATTTTAAATCGAGTGCACAACTTTGTCTTGCAATATCAAAATTAATTCCAGGGGCATCATGCAATATTCCATCTTTACAAAAAGAAGCAGAAAAAGCTGAAATTGTAATTAAAGAAACACAAGAAGAATCAAGTCATCTTAAAGATTCAATGTATATGTAGAATTTTCAAACTATGTTTATGTTAGTATAAACAAATCATTAATCAAAGATGAGTCAATTACTTGAATTTTCAGTTTTAGTAATTGTAATTTCAGCATCAGGTGTAATGGCGCCAGGTCCACTATTTGCAGCAAACATAGCATATGGACTAAGAGGAGGAGTAAAATCAGGTATCAAGATGGCAATAGGCCATACAATTGTAGAATTACCACTAGTCATTCTATTAGGAATAGGAGTGTTTTCTCTAGAATTATTTCCAGAATTTAGAACAATCATATCAGTTTTTGGTGCAATTACACTTTTTGTGTTTGCAGCAATGCAAATTAAAACAATTTTTAGAAATAAAGAGTCCACAACAAATCTAAAACAAGGGCCTCTTGTTTCAGGAATTATACTTAGTGCATTAAACCCATTTTTTATAATTTGGTGGCTGACAATTGGATTCAAGTTAATTTCTGATGCGATGCTAATTTGGGCATTTTCAGGCATACTCATCTTGTTTATTTTACATATTTGGATGGATTTTGCATGGCTTGGGGCAATATCATATCTTGCATCAAAGAGTTCAAAAATTTTATCAAACAAAAATTATAAAATTATTATGATTGGATTAAGTGTAATGTTGGTATATTTTGGAATTACATTTTTAGAAGATATATTGTATTAACTGCAATCAAGGATTTCTATTTGAGGTTCACATTCATCATTAAAAAAATCAATTTTCTCAACTATTACTTCACAGGATTCTGGATCAAGTAATTTTTCATACGATTTAATGTCTGTCATAATGGTCATGTGTTGTAAACCACAAAAATTACCAGTAGTACTAATCAAAACTATAACAATTAAAATTCCAACAACAATTAGAATAGGGCTTTTGAAATTAGTTTTTTGAAATATCAATTTCCATTGTAGAAACATTTCGTTGTTTCCCATCTTGAGAAGTTAATGAATCAGATGAAATTCTCACATCACTAATTACATAACCTACAGAATCCATTCTTTTAATTATCATTTGAGATACATCAACTGCTTGTGTAATTCTTTTTCCTCTAGCTTTAATTGTTACAGTTGTTCTAGTTGAGAGTTGAGTTAAGGTTGCAGAAACATAAGTCATAATTGGTTTTGTTCCAACAAAAATTATATTTCGATCTTCTACAGGTTTTGGTTCAGAAGTACCTTCTGGAGCTTCTAACATTGGTTCAGGTGCGGGAGCTTCTAACTTTGGTTCAGGTGCGGGAGCTTCTAACTTTGGCTCAGGTTCTGGAGTTGGCTCAGGTTCTGGAGTTGGCTCAGGTTCTGGAGTTGGCTCAGGTTCTGGAGTTGGCTCAGGTTCTGGAGTTGGCTCAGGTTCTGGAGTTGGCTCAGGTTCTGGAGTTGGCTCAGGTTCTGGAGTTGGCTCAGGTTCTGGAGTTGGCTCAGGTGTAGATTCAGGTGTGGGTTTAGTTCGAGAATCAAATTCTGATAAAATGTCTTCTGCGTCGTTTGATTTTTTAGGGTCGCTCAATTTAAAATTCCTTTAATAATCAAACTCTCTTTCGCTTTTATTTAATTTTTCAGGTTTTGGGATTTTAGATAATTTTCAAAGAATTTCTCTAGATCGTCACTAGTATTGCATTTTTTAATTTCTTCAACTAGTTTTTCATCTTCAATCTCATAGCAATTTAGAACATCTTGAGAATCTTTGAATCCAAGCATTGCCTTATTTTTGAAAATGCAGTGATAGAGTTTTTCCCTCTCCATATTTTCAGGCTTGAATTTTATACCATCATCATTTGCAGAAATTGGCGAATCCATAAGAACGATAAAACTAGTAGCTATTTAGATGAATACACAATATTGTAATAATCATAAAAATAAACAATCACATTGGAAACAAGAATAGTTTTCCACATTGATTTTGATTATTTTTATGCTCAATGTGAAGAAGCGAGATCGCCTGAACTAAAAACAAAGCCAGTCTGTGTCTGTGTATTTTCTGATAGAGGAGGAGATAGTGGTGCAATTGCCACTGCAAACTATACTGCAAGAAAATATGGAGTTAAATCAGGAATTCCAATAGCGTTTGCAAAAAAAAGACTAGAGGAAAGAAAAGATGCAGTATTTCTACCTGTAGATTTTGAATACTATACAGAAATGTCTGAAAAAGCAATGGAGGTTATGAAAAAAGATGTTGATGTTTTTGAATATGTAGGGAGAGATGAAGCATATTTGGATGTAACAAAAAGAGTAGAGGGGGATTTTATCAAAGCAAGTCATTTAGCACAACAAATTAAAAATTCAATCAGAGATAAAATAAAACTTAGTTGTTCTGTTGGAATTTCTCAAAATAAATTAATTTCAAAAATTGCATCAAACTATCAAAAACCAGATGGGTTGACAATTGTGACACCAGAAAAAGTTGAAGAATTTTTAGAGCAATTAAAAATTAGAACAATTCCAGGGATAGGGGGGAAAACTGAAAAAATATTTTTAGAAATGAAGATTGAAACAATTCAAGATTTAAAAAAGCTAGATGTCTTTACACTAAATAATAAATTTGGGCGAAAAAGTGGAACTTACATGTACAATGCTGCAAGAGGAATAGATAATGAACCAGTAAAAGAAAAAGAAGGTAGAGTTCAATATAGTAAAATTATGACACTCAAAAAAGATTCTAAAGATTATTCATTTTTATCAGAAAGTATCAAAGAGTTATGTGTAGAAGTACATGATGTAATTAAAAAAAATAATCAAATGTTCAAATCAGTTGGGATACATTTTGTTCAATCAGATTTATCAAACAAATCAAAATCAAGAATGCTTAAAAATCCAACTGCAGATTTACAAGAATTACAAAAAAATGCAGAGACATTGCTAGTTGAAGCTCTAGAAAATCAAACAATCACCATTAGAAGACTAGGGGTCAAAGTGGCAGAGTTATCAGAAATTAAAGGACAGAGAGATATTACGAATTATTTTTAGGTGGAAGATTTCCTTTTGATTCCATCTTTTTGAGCCTACGTGTTTCAATTACTATAACAATCAAAATAAATGCAAACAGCCACGGCAAAAACATTATCTCACCTGCAATCTTATGATATTCCTCCCATGCGACAGGGTCTGTAGTTACTTTTAGGGCATACCAGGATAATGAAAAAATTCTAATCAGATTAACTACAATGGTACCAATTATTCCTATAATAAAATAGACAGATTTTCTACCTCTGGGAATATTCATCTTTAACATAAATGCCCCAATCACCAAAGAGAAGATGATAATACTATGAACACCAGCTGATGGCCAAAATACTTGTAATGCTATTGAACCGTGATCACCTCGCAAAAACATTACATTGTCTCGGGCTACTGCAGTTCCAAGTTCAAGTGTAGTAATTATCCAAACATTTGCTTGAATAAAGTATGGAACAACATATTGTAATGGACCGAGTGTATCATATGGGAAAAATGCATCAAGGGATAAAATTATTGCAGTGCCTGTAAGAAATATTGGTGCTGCAGGTGCAATCCTAATCCATCTTTTACCAAAGAAAACAGTTAGTGCAACAAGAATAAAAATTGCCATTACAATAAAGTCCCACATCCATGTAAATGAGAAAATTAATGGAATGTCAATTGATTCACCATATGCAATGATGTAATCTCGAAATCCATACTCTAAGGAAATCAAATATGCAATGACAAGTAGTGCCATTGGAATAACTGCTAGTAATCGTTTTTTAGAAATTACAATTCGCAGACCAACAAGTTCTGCAACTACAAAGATTAATGCAAAAAGATAACCACCTCGCCCTTCATTCCAACTCCAAGTAATAGAATCAGGAAATGCGATCATTGAAAAAAGAATGGGACTAGAAATTATTGCAATTCCAAAAATAAGATTCCAATTCTTCATTAAAATAAATCTAAAAATGGCAAATAAATATCCCAACATTACATAATCTAAAAATCAGTCTATAGGAAATACAAAGAGGGAAAAGATGCTAATCTTCTGCATCTTCAATTTCATCAGCATCAGGATTTCTCCTACTTGGCCTAATTGGGATAAAGATGTATGTCACAATAATGATTTGAAAGACTTCAAGATAGAGTCAAAGGTTGTAAAAATTTACCTAAGTGGTAATTTCCAATGAATCAAACTCAAGAATTGATATTACATTCATCTTTGAGGGATTTTACAGTTGTAAAATATGTGATAGTCAAAATTGCAATAGCAACTATTCTAATTGGAATCTCATAATTTGTCAAAAATGCAGTAGCTGTAGCACCAACTGAACCAAATGTAGAAATCACTGCAAAACCAATAGGACCGCAGCTACAAGCCCCAGCTGCTGCACCAATTATAGAACCAAAAATACCACCACCCATTTTTTGTTTTGAGCTTTTGAGAATATTTATGCGAAATATGTTCATTGGAAGAACCAATGCAGATAATGCAGAAATAATTACAATTAGAACAAATCCCAATTCTGTTCCTGAGGGAATGTGACTAACAACATAAGGCTCCAAGAAGATATACTCAGACATTATCAACAGTCCAATCATCATAACTACAAAAATAATTAATGATAGTACCAAGTATTTGGAATTTGAGAAAACTAGTTTGATTGTATGTATCATTTAGATCATAGGATCCAAAATTTGTTTAAAAACAGAAAATGGTTGTGCTCCACTGATTTGTTGTTGTCCATCAGAATTTACAATAAAGAATCCAGGAGTTCCTCGTACACCGTGTTCTTTTGCTTGTTGAGTGTTAAATGAAACTCGTTTTGAATATTTTCCAGAATCAAGACAACTCTCAAAGAGATCCATGTCAAGACCCAAACTAAATGCAAATGCCTTTAGTCTTTCAGAATTTGCCCAGCCATTATCAATTTTTGATTCCTGTGAAGTGTAAAGAAGATCATGATATTCCCAATACATTTTTTGATCTTCTGCACAGTATGATGCTTGTGCAGCTATTGGAGAATCCTTACCTAAAAATGCCAAGTCAACAAAAACAAGATTTACTTTTCCAGTTTCAATGTATTGTTGTTCAATTGCAGGTTTTGTATTATGAAACCAATTATAACATTGATGACATTGGTAATCTCCAAATTCAACTATAGTAATTGGCGCATCAGGATTTCCCAAAATTGGAGAACCCATAGCAGTGATTATTGTTCCATGAGTTCTTCCCATATCAAGATTCACAGTTTCGGTGGGAGATGATGAAACTGAGGCTACAATTCCAGCAATAATTGCTACAACAATGACGCCTATCATCATCCCTTTTTTATTCATATTAAATTCTGATAAAATGAGTTAAAAAAACTTATTCCAAATTACGAGACGATTTTCGCTTAAACAAATTTACAAATTTTGCAATTACAGTATCGATAGGACATACTTCACATACAATACTTGATGAATGACTATCAAAATGGGCATCAAATTTTACTCGAGATTTAAAAATTAGATCACATTTTTCACAATAAATCTTTGTTACATTATTTTTAAAAATATCAGTCACAATTAATTTGCATTATTAGTGCTTATAAAGATCTTGTAAAAATCATATGAAAAAAACTGAAATTAAATTACATATAATGAATTCTCATGTGAGTGGTTAATTCAACTTCATATTTTGTAACAAATCCACAATGAGTGCAAGAAAACATTTCAAGTTGTGATGTTGGTGCATCTCGCTCAATTATTTTACCAGAAATAGATGTAATACTAATAATTTCTTTATGAGAAATTACTGCAAAATTTTTAGTCTCACCAATTGAATCAAGAAATTCTTTAATTGCTGAAATCACTGTATCAATATCAAGTATTTCATCATCATCAAATTTTGAAAGCATGAATTGATGATGTTTTAATGTAGGAATTGCAGATACTGAGTCTGAAACAAACACTAGTAATTCATTTTTTATCGACAAAACTTCTTTACAATCAACTGTAAGCATAAGATTTCAATGTAGAATCGATATTTTAGTTTAACAGTACTTAGAAAATGATTATTATTGTTTAATATTCTACATTTGAGTATATGAGGGATTCAGAAACTTTTGGAATAGAAAAAGATCATGGTGAGGAAGTAATAGCATGGTTAAATGAGCGAGCAAAATCACAAAAAATGAAGCTTGAAGCAAGATTATACGGATATATCATTTCTACAAAAAATTTTGGTGATTTTGAAATGTTTTCATGGATTGGAGATGTACAAAATGCAAGAAAGTTAATCATCAAAGCAAGTAAAAGATTCAAAGTCAAAGTGATAGAGGGAGGATATAGACCAGAAGAGAAATTATTTAAAATGAAGAAATTTGATTTTGCAAAAGTAAAGAAAGGTGAAAAAACTATTGGTCAAATAGAATTTGCAGTATCAAGATTTGGAAATAAACAATGGGAGATTCAAAATGAAGAACGTCATTAATTTTACAGTATCAAAAAAGGAATCAATATGAACAAAGTTGGTGTAATTGGACTAGGAATGTTAGGAAATGCAGTAGCTGAACATTTGTTTGATTCAGGTTTTCAAGTCTCCGCATACAATAGAACAAAAGAAAAAACAGTAAATCTAAAAAATAAAGGAGTTAAAATTTTCACATCACCTAAAGATATTGCAATAAATTCTGAACTTGTGATAATCATAGTAAAAGATGCTAAAGCAGTAAAAGAAATTTCTTTTGGAAAGAATGGAATCATTGAAGGAAAACATAAAAAATTAATTGTTGCAGATATGAGTACAATTGATCCAACTGAATCAAAAAATATTTCAAAACAATTTCAAGATAATGATATTTACAAATTAGATATTCCAGTTATGGGGGGACCAAATGTTGCAATTTCAGGGAATTTAGTAATGATGGTGTCGGGGGATAAAAATAGTTATGAGAATTGTAAAAGTGTCTTTGAAAAAATTGCAAACAAAATATTTTTTCTAGGAGGAGAAGGAGTTGCACATTCTGTAAAGCTTGCCATGAATCTACAAATTACTATGCTTGCCTTAGCATTATCTGAAGGTATTACTCTACTCAAAAAATCAAATGTAGACCCAAAAATATTTCTAGAAATTTTAAACTCTACATATTTTAAAACTGGAATGAGTGAAAAAAAGGCATACAAAATGATTGAAGGAAATTATGATGCAACATTTACTCTAGCCAATTTAAAAAAAGATATCAGCACCATGACTAATACTGCAAAATCTTTAGGAATAGAATTGCCAATGATTAGTAAAGCAGAACAAGTTTATGAAAATGCGATTAATGCAGGATTGGGTGATATTGATTATACAGGAATTATTGAATATATCAAAAATATTAATGAAACAAAATAAAATCAAATTTACGAATAAAATTTAACAAAAATTCTATAAACTATGCTAATTGAATGAAAATATGAGATTAAATGACAAAGTTGCAATAGTCACTGGCGCATCAAGTGATATTGGAAAAGGAATTGTAAAGAGATTCACAGAAGAAGGGGCCAAAGTCATCATGATTGCAAGAAATTTAGAAGGTTTAGAAAAAGCAAGAAAAGAAATAGGAAATGAAGAATCCACTGCATCAATCACATGTGATTTAACTGATGAATCACAAACTCAGCAAGCTGTTAGTCAGATAATGGATACGTATGGTAAAATCGATATTCTAGTAAATAATGCAGGAGCAATTAATGACCCAATACATTTTCACAAAATGCAAGATTCAGAAATTAAAAAACTAATTGACATAAACTTGTTAGGAGTATTTCACATGACAAAGTCAGTTCTTGTAAAAATGTCAGATGTAAAAAGTGGGGCAATTGTAAATGTTGGTTCAATATCAAGTGAGAGAGCAATTCCAAGAGTTCACCTGGCAGTTTATTCATCTACAAAGGCTGCAATTTCCATGTTTACAAAATCTCTAGCAGTAGAATATGCAAGAAAAAATATTAGATGTAATTGTGTTAATCCTGGAATTATAAATTCAGGAATGATTAAACCATATCTTGATGATCCGCAAGCAAGAAAGGTACTTGAAGAGAGATTGCCACTTGCAAGAATTGGTGAGCCAGAAGATGTTGCAAACGCAGTATTGTTCTTAGCATCAGATGAGGCAAGCTGGATTACAGGAACAATTCTAAATGTTGATGGCGGTAAAACTGCATCAGAGGGATAACCATTCAAAAAATATTTTAGAATTTTATCACATGTTATAATTAGATTGGTGGGTTTTTTCTCTTCAAAAATATGTTATAGCTTAATCCAGAAACAATCATAATAATTCCAGTTACAACTGACCACATTAGTAAAGATACAATTTCTGATTCTTCCACAAAAGATTATGAATTTTTGAACATCTAAAGTTTGGGTTTAAAGTATATCTAAAATGAGATTAAAATTTTGAAACATCTAAATAGATTTGTTACAGACTAGATTCATGCCTGAATTTATTTGCCCTGATTGTGGACAAAGATTATTTCATGAGAATGAAACTACTTTAAAAATTGAAGAGACGATTCATTCAAAATTCTGTAGAAAAGAAGTAGGAAAAACTCATAGTTTTATGCACAGAGATCTAGCACATATGGAGACCTTTGATTCAGAAAGAGAAAATGATACTGCAGGCAATCCTGTTTTAAAAAAATAATTTCCAGTCATTCCCTCAAAATTATATCCTAGGTACTAATGGTTTAGATTAATTGTCAGAAGAAAATCAATATGATTTAGTAGTGGTAGGTGGAGGACCAGCAGGATCATCAGCTGCATGGGCTGCTGCAAAAAATGGAATTAAAGTAGCTTTAATTGAAAAAGAGGGTTCAATTGCTGAAACTGTTAGAACAAGTGGAGTTACATGGATTCAAAGTATCAAAGAATTTGGAATTCCAGAGAATTGTTACAATCCAATTAAAAATTTTACATTTTGTTCACCAAATAATGAAATTACAATAAAGGATTCAGTACCAAGAGCTGCAGTTTTAGATGTTCGAAAAACATACAGATGGTTAGCTAGAGAGGCAGAAAATGCAGGAGTGGATATTTTCATTAAAACTAGCATTAATGGTGTTATCAAAAATGACAATGGGGACATAATTGGAGTTAGTGGTGTAGGACCCAAAGGAGAAATTACATTTCATTCAAAAATTATAATTGATGCCAGTGGGTTTTCATCAACTATTTGCAAGACAATGGGTTTTGTTACACAGTGGGAAAGATTTGGAGCAGGTGCTGAATGGGAAGTAAAAGTTGAAAACGTGGATTCAGAAACATGGTGGCTAATGGTAGGCAAACAGTATTCACCTGCAGGATATGCTTGGATTTTTCCTTTAGGTAATAATATGGTAAGAATTGGTGTGGGTGTAGGAAAACCAGAATCAGATGTAGACCCAACTCAAAGACTCAAAGAAATAATGGATGCAAAATTAGGCCCAATTAAAAAACTGGGTAGAATTACACCAATTGAATTTCATTATGGTTTAATTCCAAATGATGGACTATCAAGAAAAACAGTTTTTAATAATTTGATACTAGTTGGGGATTCAGCAGGACAAGCAAATCCACTAGTTCTTGAGGGAATAAGATATGCAATAAAATATGGCAGAGTTGCAGGAAAAGTTTCAGCAGATGCTATAAAATCTGGAAATACCAACAGAGATGCACTTTTACCATATGAAAATAATTGGAAAAAAGATATTGAATCAAAAATAAAATCAGCAGGTAAAGTTCAAGATAGATGGATTGGACTATCAGATGAAGATTGGGATAAGGAATTAGATATTATTAGTGAATTAAAATCAGAAGAATTTATTGATTTTATTAAAGCAGAATTTGGATTATCAAACATGATAAAATTAGCAACACATCATCCAAAACTTGCAGTAAGACAGCTCTTTAATTTAGTTAAAGGAAAAAATTAATTATTTTACATTAAAGAAATCAGTTACTATCAAATTATGATATTGTAACTGAACTACATACATGCCAGAATCAAATGGTTGGGATACAACTTTAGTAAATAATCCAGTTGGGTCGTCTTTGATAATTATTTCTTTTACAAGATTTCCTTTTTGATTATAAATATCGATAAAAAGATCCTCACTAAACTCTACAAGTTTTAAAACACGCCCAGATATCACTAATTTATCCCCCCCATACGATGCCTCAATTGGAGCTGTAGGGTTTCGTATTGGAAGATATCGTTCAATTATTGTTTTAAGTTCATCCAAATTATCAGCTACAAATTCAGCATTGACATCAGTAAAACCAGATTTAATTTCATTAATCACAGATGCAAATCTAGGATTTGAAGCAAAATTCTCACCGCCAAATTCTTTTGCAAATGAATGTAATTCTTCAAATTCACGTGCAAGGTCTACCATATTTAGATTAGAATCAACATATTGGTAATCAAATTCTTCTTCCACATTAACAATTTGAGTGGCCTTAGAATTTTGGTATTGTAACTGAACAATGTACAAACCAGGATCAGTTGGGGCAATCCACTGTGTGTAAAAATTTCCCTGTTTGGTATCAGTGAATTCTAAACTACTGTGAGTACTGCCATCCATGTTAAAAACAGTGACATACAGATTTTCTCGTCTATCAAAAGTAGATTTTTCAGTTGCACCTTTGATTATCCAAATATCTTTTTCAGCATCAAATGAAATATCATAGAAAATACTATCATTGCTTAATACCAAATGATCACTTAGGTAATTACCAATTTCTAAAATTTTGGATTCAGTATCTACAAAATTTGCAATATCAATTAAGTCATTTGCAGCATCCATTTTTTCATTATATTCATCAACATAATCAGAAAATCCTGCATTATAGAAAGTAGATACCATATTTGAGAAAGTATCTAACATTTTACGGAATTCAATTCGTTTAATTTCATCTGCAGTATATCCAACATCTGAGCCTAGTGGGTCATCAGCATAGGCTTTTGAGACCATAGTCCATTCATCAAATAGTTCACGAACTAATTTATCAGCTTGATCAAGATCATTTTTAATTACAAGATCTCGGACATTATCAATTTTTTCATTAAATGTTTCAGTAAACTCTACATAATTGGGTAAGAACCGATTCTTAGTTAAACTCAATTCAACTAAATTCTCAATGGATTTTGCTCTCTGTAAAATATCACTTGCGCGAACCTTGAATGCATCTTTGTTATAAGAATCCAAATCAGATTTAATTTCAGGAGCTATACTACTTACCCATGTTAACAAAACATCAATTCTATCAATTCTAGTAATTGATGGATTACCTGATTCCATTTGTTTTGCAGTATCTAAAATTTTCAATGCATTATCAATTAAAAATAAATTTTTGTAATCAGCTTGAATTTCAGCTTTTTGTTTCATAGAATGATATTTAAATTCCAAAACCAGTAGAGGGTTACGTTTTTCCCTTAGATCAGACATGGATTGATCAAATTCTGAGACAATATCTAAAATATCATCAATGGATTCAGCGTTTTCAACTCGCTCTAAAAGTAATTTCCAATCTGCAACAAGACTAGAATCAATATCAATTGATTGTGAGATTTCTACACTTTTGTTTATTCTTGATGAAATATCAATGACTTGGGCCATTTGATTAATTTTTAATTCTGATTTCAAAATATCATCAACGGATGTAGCCAATGCTAAATCAAGCTCAAGTGCTTGCCAATCAGACATTATCAGATTGGCAAGATCACTATTATCTTTAGAATCAGATGAAATGAATCTATCAACACCATCAAGTTTCTGTAAAATTATGGATATTTGATGTAATTCAGAAACACGTATTTTTGAGGCTAGTAAATCTTCAATAGAGTCTTTATTTTCAAAAGATGGTTTCAGTCGTTCCCAATCACTTTGCACTAGTCGATAAAGATCACTTTGCTTTCTAGATACAATATCAAGATATCTTGCTTTTGATAGAATATCAATTAAATCTGTAATTTCATCAGAGTAAATAGGAGCAGTGCCTCTAGCAAAAATAAATCCAACTTCTTGATGTACTTGTCTATTCATTATGGTGTCCGATTTTTTCATCAAGTTTAGTAATGTTTCTTCTAATTCATCAAAAGTAGGAGTTCTTACAGTATTAGTTTTTTCAGGATTTACATTTCTAATTTCAACAGATGCATCAGTTAGTAAACCAATAGCTTTTGGAATATGACCTATTTCATAATAAAATATGGCTGAAAAAATTATTTCGTTAATAGATTTTGCAACACCAAAAGAAATTTCATCTTCATCTAATAATTTTTGTACGGAATCCAATGATGATGAGATAGATGGTCTAATCAAAGGTTCAATCTCAAATAACAAATCATCTACAAGAAATTCATTCCATAAATCAACATACACGGATTCTAATTCGGATAAATTGCTTGAAGTCTGATTCGATATTGGGGATGGAATATCAAATAATTTTCCAATAATTAATGCTTGATCAGTTACCAAATTTTTAGCTAAAGAAATTTTTTCATCATTACTAGATTCAATGAAGGATGAGGATGAAACATTAAATGTTGTTGATTTTGAATAATCACCATAAAATAATTTAATTTCATATTCTCCAGGCATTCCACAAACCCTACCTTTCAAAGGAATTACATCTGTGATAAAATCGCCATTAGTTAATGGCATTAGTTGTTGAATTTGACAGAGATCACCATGAGGATTTATTATTTGCATAATTAGAAATGAATCACTTACAATTGCCACCTGACCATAAACAAACATAGATTCACCACGCTGATAATCACCAAAATTTTCAATAATTGAAATTCTATCAGGACTTTGAGCAGAAGCATATACAGGCATTAAAAGAAGGACAAACATGCCTAAAACTGTAAGAATTTGCCTCATAGATATCAAAATCAAGATTCCTGATACTTAAAACTTGGGCAGTAATGATTCTAGAAATAAAATCTCTAAAATTAAATCAAGCCATGACAACTTGGGAATAGTTGTCAGACTTGATTTGGGACACAGTTTTGACGTGGTCGGCATTTAGGGACGTACAAATGAAATGCAATTGCTCGAGAGTACAAGTAGTACATTTTTTACAAATCATGCTTGTAGGTTTCATGCATCGAAAACATTTAGTGTTCTCAACTAATCCTCCACCACAATTTCTACATGATTCGTCAGGCAATCTTATTCAAACAAAATTAATAAAAATTAGATATAAGCAACACGTACAAGTCATTCACCTCAAAGCTCTGTAAGAAGAAGATTATAATTGAAATAGATTATTAAAAAATCATGGATGGTGTTAGAAAAACATTTGATAAATGGGCTCAAAACGGTAGAGCAGAATTAATGGAAGAGGAACATGGGGAAAATGTCTCAAAATTTTTACAAACAGTTTCATTTGATAAAGCATTTACATTTCTTGATGTAGGATGTGGAAATGGATGGGTTGTAAGAAAAATTGCTAAAGAAGAAAAATGTAAAAAAGCCATAGGCATTGATAAAAGTAAAAAAATGATTTTAGAGGCAATTAAAAAAACCAGTGTAGGAAATGAAAAATTTATTCATACAGATATAGAGACTTGGGAATATAGAGGAAAATTTGATTTTATTTTTTCTATGGAATCATTATACTATGCAGATTCAATTGAAATAGCACTAGAAAAAATATACAAAATATTAAAACCAGGAGGACAGTTTTTTTGTGGAACCGATTTTTACACAGACAACAAGGCAACTGCAAGATGGGCAAGTATTATGAAAATACAAATGCATCTTCATTCAAAAAAAGAATGGAAAAAGTTTTTTCAAAATGCAGGATTTTTAATTAAAACAAAACACATCAAAGATTTGAAAAATACAAAAAAATGGAAAAGAGAGTATGGGACTTTGTTCATTATAGGCACAAAACCTAAAAAGTAATATTCAAATTCAATCAAAAAATATACTTGTTATGTGAGCTGGAGCACGACACGCTGCTACGGCAGAGGAAACTCCTCCCTCCATACAGGAAATGTGATCTGGAGATAGATAATCAGAGATGGTTGGCAACGGAACAGAAAAAAATCCAATATGGCGCACAATGATGGCAAAACCTGAGGTTTCCATAAAAGGAATGAAACAGACGACCCACATGGAGCAAAGCCAAACAGAACTCAAGGATCCTGTACCAAGTTCAGGTAGGCTGCAAAGCGAAATATCGTGAAAACAGAAGGAGGGTTACTCCCAGCACACATATTATTTTTTTAAAGGTAAAAAATGGAACTTATAGATATTTTTCTATAGTTGGCTAACTGCTTCTTTACAAACATCAGTGTTACATTGACAATCTGCACTGCATATGCAAGCGCCCTGCATTGCACAATCACATGCATAATCAGGATCACCACTATCTGCTTCGCATCCACATGCTTGATCTACCATAGTAGATGGGGTGGTTGGGGGCGGAGTACTTTGTGGAGGAGGACTTTGTTGTGAAGTCGCTTCATAAACACTTCTTGTTTGCTGATAACTAGAATCATCTTTTAATTGTGCTTCACCTCTGTTAGTTTGATAACCACCTGATGATGCACTGGTTTGTGTTCCTACTAATCTACCAGGATCAATTCCTGTTTGTTCTGATGAAACATTTTTGAGGGAACGACTACTATGAATGAAAAATCCTATACCTCCAATTGCAGCCATTGTGGCCATACCATAAACAATCGTAACTGGAAATTCACCAGTTGAAGTTGTTGCATATCCTGCAGGGGATGTTGGAGTAATACCTGCAATTTCAACGCCATCTAAAACATCTAATGCACCAAATCCAATTGCTGTAAGGGTTGCTTGATCAGATGACTGTACGCTTCTAACTGAATATTTTTGATCAGAAACAACATCGGCCTCAAAGACTCTTTCAACTTGTCTTCCTTCCCTTAGACTACTTTCACCCATAGTCCAACTAGATATAACAAATCCAGATATGGATTTATCTAATCCAAATGTTTCAGCATCAGATGTAATTCCAGTTGGATCAAACAAAAAGTGCCAATTAGTCATTGGTTGCTCTAAAATAAAATCGGCATTAATTAGTGGTCTATTAAGAACATCTTCAGCTTCTGTACCAGCAAAGAAAGCAAATGCATCAGGTTCTTGAGATTTTATAATATTTAATGGAATGTTAATTTCAATACCGTCAATTATAATTTCATCATTTGTAGAAAGACCTCTCCAACCTAAATCAACAAGTGTTCGTTGTGAATCTTTAGTTATTACATAATTTGTGAGTGTGCCTTCAATAATCACTTTAAAATCAACTGATGTGAGGATATTTCGTGCTTTAAGATGAAAATCATAATCTACATTCAAATCAGAAATTCTTGCCTGACTTCCATCTTCAGCAATTCGTTGATTTAATGAATCCATGAGTTTTTGAACGCCAGGATTAGACATATCAGCAGAACCTGTTATGGTCCATTCATTTCCACGTAATGCATCAAATAGATTTCCACCGTCATGATATTCAATAAAGATGGTTTTTTGATAATTCATTTTAAAAGGAGATTCATTAGAATTTGGGTTAATTTTTGCTTCTAATTGTGCTGCCCATACAGTAGAAGTACTAGTACCAATAATTATTATGCTAGCAATCAATATTGTCAAAATCAGAGATCTAGACACGACAAAAATAAATATTTTTCAGTAATAAACGTATCCTAAAAATTTGATTCCACATAAATTTGAAAAAGTAATATGGAGTAACATATGAAGACTTTGTAATTCTAGAGGTATATGATATGATTACAGTTTTAGCAGGAGGAACCGGTTCAGTAAAAATAGTTAGAGGGTTTGTAGCTCAAGATTCTAAAGTTAATGTAATTACTAATGTTGGAGATAATTATTGGATGTATGGACTCTATGTATGTCCAGATATTGATACAATTGTTTATGGATTGGCTGATTTACTAGACCAAGAAAAAGGTTGGGGAATTAAAAAAGATACATTCAACTTTTTACGTCAAATGGAAGTGTTTGGGGAAGAAACTTGGTTTAGAATTGGAGACAGAGATGCTGCAACTAATCTACTTAGAACAAACATGTTAAAAAATGGAAAAAATCTAAGTGACATTACAAAATGGATGTGTAAGAAATTTGCAGTTACTGCAAACGTTATTCCAGTTACAGATAACACCATTGAAACAAGAATTACTACAAACAAAGGAGAATTACACTTGCAAGAATACTGGGTAAAGTATAGAGGAATGGATAAAGTTGAAGGAATTCAATACATAGGTTCTGATAAAGCCCGTCCAAATCCTGAAGCAATAAATGCAATTCATGATGCAGATATAGTTATTTTAGCTCCAGGAAATCCATTGACATCGATTGGACCAATGTTACAAATTAAAGGAATTAGAAAAGAATTATCAAAAATTAAAAGAAAGGTTGTGGCAATTAGCCCATTAATTGGAGACAATGCAATTAGTGGTCCAGCAGCAAAATATATGCAGGCTGCGGGAATAGAATCAAACGCATATGGATTAGCAAAAATGTATTCAGATGTATGCTCTAACATTATAGTTGATACTAAAGATAAAGCACTAGTAAAGAAAATTCAGAGTTTGGACATGAGAGTTTTTGAAACAAAAATCACTATGAAAAATAAATTAGCAGAAGATGCATTAGCCAACTTTATCTTAAAACAAGTTCACGTGTAATTTGAAAATAGCAGCAATTATTCCTGTAAAGACTTTCTCTAATGCAAAAACACGTTTAGATTTATCTCCGCAAAAAATAGAAGGGTTATGTAAAATTATGTTAGAGGAGATTTTACATATCATTTCCATATCTCCTCAAATTGAAAAAACAATCCTAGTAACAAAAGAGGAAAAAGCAATTGAGATTGGAAAAAAATTCAATGTAGTCATTATCAGAGATGAGAAAGAAGAAAGTGTCAACAGTGCAGTAGCACTGGCAGACAAATATCTTTTAGAAAATAAATTTGATGCCTCAATTGTGTTCCCACAAGACATACCATATATCAAAACTCAAGATATCGATTTTATGCTAAAATATATGGCTCAACCAAATTTTGCCATAATTATACCATCCAGAAGATTTGATGGAACAAATGCCCTAGTAAGAATGCCAATTGATTTGATGAAGACACACTATGATGAAGATAGTTACAAAATCCATATGAATACTGCCAAAGAACATACACTAAATGTTGCAATGGTTTTTGTAAAAAGAATCATGTGGGATGTGGATAACAAAGAAGATTTAGAATTTCTATTAGAGCAAAACGATAAACCACAAATTGAAGCAAAAATCAGAGAACTTTTAGATTCAAACTAGGAAAAAATAATTTTAAAGATAACAAGATCATTAAACGCATTAAGTAGAATCTGCTAGAATAACAGCGATTGTAATTAGAAATAGTTGTAATGATTTGATAGTATTAGATCTTTAAATTGGATTCTCGTCTTGAAAATATTTTACTAATAACCAAAACAGAAACAGAAAATACACCAGATAGCAATAACAAAATTTCCAAAGAAGACATCAAAGAGTGAGAGAAGGCATCCTCAATTGAAATTAAATTAATTTGTGCAATAAAATAAGCATAAGAAAATACAAAGTAATTAGTTGCCCAATGAATTAACAGTGAAGCCACAAAACCATATCGTAAATAGACCCATCCCAATATTATACCACCAGCAGCAGCTTGTGCAAATTTACCCTCACTCCAAGAATCACCAAAAGCAATATGTGCAAATCCAAAAAGAATTCCAACAAAAACAATCAAGATAATTGCTTTTTTAGAATCATATATTTCCAAATTTGCAGGACGCCATAAGCATCTGAGAAAATATTTTGGAGAAGCATTACTAGAATATAGTGCAAAAAGAGGAATTCCAATCAAAATTAAACGAAAACCAAATTCTTCTATCAGAGGTGCAAGAGTAATATAAAAAAATTGAATTAAATCATTATCACCAAGTGGCGGAACAGTTACAATTCCAAATCCCTCTTGAATGAAATTAATTAATAATGAAATTAAAATTAAAATTGAAAGCCATTTTGTGATTCCAACCATGTAATTTGATTGATATTCAAATTTTCCAAAAGAGATTACTGATGAAAGTGATTTAAAAAATCCATGTTTTGGTCCAATTATTGAAATAGTAAAAAGAATAGCATAAAAAGTCCATAAAACAACAAAGACATCACCAATAGTAACATCAGTAGGCATTTGATACAATTCAGTTCCATGAAATAATTCTAAATGTGTTAAAGGATAATCATAATTGATATCACCACCAATATCACTTTCAAAGACTAGAAAAATTCCAATTGGAAAAGATACTAAAAGTAAACCAAAAATTACAGATAATAATGCAGTGTAAGGAATTCCAAGAGCTTGTAAAATTTTATTTGAATTTTGCAATTTGTTCTAATGTAGTTCTATAGTATCTGCTGCAAAGCCCAGATTAATCAAAGTCTCTTTAATGGTATCTCGATGATCACCTTGTAAAAAGACATAACCTTCTTTTGCAGTTCCCCCACATGCATATTTATTTTTGAGACTTTTTGCAACAGATTCTAAATTATTTAACTTAGGATCTAATCCCTCAATCATAGTACCTTTTTTCTTAAATCGTCTTGTTTCTAATCGAATTATTATTTTAGTACTGTCTTTGGCAAGTTCACCACAAGCACACAAGTCTTCTGGAAGACCACAAGTATTACAAATTACTGCCATACGTTCGAAATCACATCAATTTCACGCACTATTAAGCCTTGTTTGAATAGTAACAATCTATTAAAAATAAGGAGATTTTTTAGATAGAAAGTCAAAGAAAAGTTGTGACCGAAGATCTTACAAGAAAAGCTGCTGAAATGTTACTAAATGGAGCAACATTACTTAGTGATCCTTGTCCATATTGTAAAGGGGTAAGAGTGATGAAAGATGGGCATGCATTATGCATCAGTTGTGGTCGTGAACCTGAAAAAAAACAAGTTCCACAAAAAGACATACAACAATCAAAAAAATCACCATTAGAAGAGACATTGGATAAAAAAATGTTAGATCTTTCAAAAGAATTAGAGCAGGAAAAAGATCATGAAAAACAGCAAAAAATTCTAAAATCTATTAATTCAGTACTAGAAACAATAGAAAAAATCAAAGGAAAACAATAAAGTTTTTATGTTAAAATTTGTCATGTCGAATTATGAGTAGTAAGAAAGCAGCACCACTTCCAGCATCAAGTGGGGGGCTCATGAGATTCTTTGAGGATGAGACAAAAGGCTTCAAAATTGATCCAAGAATAGTGATATCAGTTCCAATTAGCTTAATTGTAGTTTCATGGGCAATTGACATATTTTTAGCTCCGTGAACAAACCATGGAAGATTCAGATGATGTTTCAAACATACACAATAGATTTTCCCTTACACTAGTTAATCCATCATCACATTATTTTTCTCTTGTAGGTTCATTATCAGTAGCTTTAGTAATTGTACTTTCAACATATTTGGGTTATTTGAATAATTTATCAATTAATGAAATGTTGTTTAGAATACCAGCAGTAATTGGAGTTTTAGTGGTATTACAATTATTAGACAAGAGATTCTCAAAGAAAAAAGAATATTCAAAGTCATTACATTCATCTCTTTTTGGAAATATGTTATGGGTGGTAACTCTCTTGTTGGGATTACTTGCAAGTGTTGTGTTATCAAAAGAAACATCAGTGTTTTTTATTACTTTTGGAATGATTCTTTTTGCAAGTTTTAGAATAGGAATTTACACTACAGTGTTGGGTGCAAGTCTCAAAAAAGCATTAGCCATTTGTTTCATTCAACCATTAGTAATGTTTTTGGTATTAATTCCACAAGATATGTGGTTTTCAATGCTTACTGATCCGATTGCATTGGGATACGGAATATCATTTTTAATAATTGCGTGTTCATGGTCACTAGTTACAGATAGAGCTGGAAGGCCAGGAATGAAGAGTACTCATAAAACTATTCAAGCATATTTGGCATCGCAAGGAAATGATTTTGATGATGCTGAAAAACTCATGGAGGAGCGCTCTAGTGAAACAAGTGTAACCACATCACAATTAAGATTGTCATCACCAAATGGCGATACAGAATTTAGAATGGTATTACCAGAGATACATCCAGGACCATATCATCCAGTAGGTGGAAGTAACATCCCATATTTGATTTACAAAAATTTATCTTCATCAGCAATGGTTATGCATAGTATTTCAGATCATGCACTAAATTTACCATCAAGAAATGAAGTTGAAAATTATTTAAAAAATTTAGAAAACAGTACAGTAAAGGAAGAAGGGTTAAAATGTACAGAACCAGTAATAGTTCAAATAAACAAAGCTAGAGTTACAGGGGTATTATTTGGAAATAATCCATTATTGTTTTTGTCATTATCTCCACATGGAATGGAGGATATTCCAAATTATATGAAAACAGAAATTGATCAATATGGAAAAAATAGAAATTATTCTAGAATGATGATAATTGATTGTCACAATGCAATGGGTGAGGAAATTTCCAAAGAAGATGGGGAAGATATGTTAAAAGCTGCAAAATCTTGTTTGGATACTCTAATTACAAAAGATAGTTTTCCAATTGAGTTTGGGTATGAAAATTCTGATGATATGGATGTGTGGGCTGAAGATTTAGGTATGGGTGGAATTGGAGTTGTTTGTCTCAAAATAAATGAAAAAAAGTATTTTCTTGGATGGGCTGATGCCAACAATATGGAAAATGGGATAAGAGAGAAAATAATTAGTAATTTTTCAAAAGAAGGTTATCAATTATTAGAGATTTGTACATCAGATACACATTATGCAGCAGTTAAGCCTAGAAACAGAAATGGATACTACCAATTGGGGTTAATCACAAATGCAGATAAACTCTCAAAATGGTTTTTAAAAATTGCAAAAAAATCAGAAACAACTACAACGTCTGCAAAATTTGAAATTTTAGAAAATGAAACTACAGTCAAAGTCATGGGAAAAGAAATCTATGAGGATTATTCAAAAGCCCTTGATAAATCTCTGAAAATCACCAAAATTTTTGTCTTGGGGTGTGTGTTGCTATTTGTTTCTAGTCTTTTCCTATAGTTTTCATTTGATCAATATTTCCATAAAATTCATCAATAAATGAGGAGAATTGAAAAATTGGAACTATTGGGACATTGTCAATAAAATTGATTTTATCTTGGTATAATGTTACAATTACAGGTACCGCAGTTGCACCCGGAGTTTTTTCAACATATTTTTTAGTTCTGTCAATCTGTTTTTTTACAGCATTAGTTAGAGAAGAAGTGCTATAGCGTTTCCAATGTTTACAATCAATCAAGATAGCAATTCCAAGTCGAATTCCAATCACATCAATTTCCATTCGTGGTTTTGTTAAAATCATATTTTTTATTACAGCAAAATCTTTTGAAGATAAAATTTCAGCAGTTAATCCTTCAAAATCCCTCCAATCCAAAGCAATGGAAATATCATCAATTGGAAATCCATTTTCAAGTAAAGCAACTGCAATTTTTAGTTTGTCAGATACTTCAAAATAATAAAAATTATCTTGTTTTGAACCAATATCATTTTTAATAAATTCATCTAAAATTGTTTTAGAGTCAATTGAATTAATTTTAGTGACTGCAGAAAAATCAGCAACAGAAACACCACCAGGAATGATACCTTGTAGTCCAACAATCATGTTATGATTAACTTTCATCTACAATTTTTCATTGACATGCAGAATTTAGGTTTTAGGAGACACAGATATTTCAGTATAGGTTGATTAATTTTCATTTTCTCCTTCATGAATTAATTGAAGCTTTGATGTAAGAAAACTTTGGAATGTGATTTCCATAGGTGTTGATGAATGTGAAACAATGTTCTGACTTTGAATAATTTCTTTTTCCAATCGTTCCCTAATTACTTGATCATTTAAGATTTGGTGTTTTAATGAAATTGCTTGTTTTCTGTTTTTTGTGTATATTTGAATCCAACAATATCCAGTTTGACTATCATCAATTTCTATTTCAGTAATTTTCATATTATGATTAGTATACATTTACCTTTTAGGGTTTTAATTTTTTTTAGAAATTAGATTTTCAGAGGATTTGATATAGGTTTTATTACAAGCATCTAAAATTAAGAATATGAAAAAATTGCTAGTAATCCTACTAGCTTTAACAGCGATTACAGTTTTACAAAGTGATTCCTTTGCAGAAAAAAATACGTTTTTTGATTCAATCAAATTTATTCAGTATTTAGATGAGAATACAGCCCTTGAAGAAGTAAGAAATGGTAATCTTGATGTGTATTATTACACAATTTCACCAGATAGACTAGAAACACATCAAGCAAGAGAGGGATTACAAGTATTTGATTCCACTGGAGGCTCATACAGCATACTTGTCAACCCCGCAGAATCTGAAAAATTCAATCCATTTTCAAGTAAAGAGATTAGATTTGCTTTGAATTATTTGGTGGATAGAAAATTAATTGTAAATGAGTTAATGGGAGGATATGGCGCTCCAATTATTTCATACTATAGTCCATCAGAGCCAGAATATCTGACAATCATTAAAGAATTAGAGTCATTTAGTTTCAAATACAATCCGGCACTAGCAAATGAAATTATCACCAAAGTACTCAAAGAAAAAGGAGCAAAGAAAATAAATGAAAAGTGGTTAATGGATGAAAACCCAATTGAGATAACCATGTTTATCAGAAGTGATGATCCAGTTAGAAAATCAATTGGAGAGATTTTAGCAGTGGAATTTGAAAAGATTGGATTCGCGGTAAAAAAGGAATATGGTGATCTTAACAAGGCATTTGTAATTGTATATGGTTCGAATCCATCTGACTTGAAATGGAGTTTATACACGGAAGGATGGGCGCGTTCAGCATTTGTAAAATATGATTCCATAGGATTAGCACAAATGTATTCCCCATGGTTTTCAAATATGCCAGGATTCAATGACCCAACATATTGGAATTATGAAAATGAAAAGATGGATGAGTTAACTCAAAAAATATACACAGGTAATTTTGAATCATCTGAAAAAAGATCAGAGTTAATTCAAGAAGCAGTAGTTGAGGGAATTAATGAATCAGTTAGAATTTTTTTGGCAAGTAAAATTGATCAATATGTTGTAAATGAAAAAGTAAGTGGAATAGTTAATGATTTTGGAGCAGGAGTGCCCAGTAGATTTACACCAATAAATGCACAAAGTAATGAAGATGAATTAGTAATTGGGGTAAAGCAAATCTATCAAGGTGCATGGAATCCAGTAATGGGGTTAACTGATAGTTATAGTAGGCACATTTGGGGGATAATTTCAGATCCTGGTGTATTCAAACATCCATTTACAGGAGAAACATTTCCAATCAGAGCGCAATGGGTAGTAGAAACTGCAGGACCAAATGAAAAACTCAAGGTTCCACAAGAAGCAAAAATGTGGAATGCTGAATTACATCAATGGCAAAAGGTATCTTCAGATACACTTGCAACAAGTAAAGTATCATTTGATTTTGAGTTTAGTAATTGGCATAATGGACAAATGATGGATATGAATGATATTTTACATTCACTATACTTTACAGTAGAATGGGGAACTCAAACTGATGAAAATGATAAAACTTTTGATACAGAATTTACCCCAAGAGCTGCTCAAAGTATAGAAACAATTATCGGAGTGATTCCAATTGATGAGAATACACTTGAAGTGTATGTAGATTATTGGCATTTTGATGAAGGTGAAATTGCTGACTGGGCGATATTATGGAATACGATGCCATGGGAAATTTCAACTGCGATGGAGAAGGCAGTAATTGATGGCAAAGTGTCATTTTCTAGATCAGGGGCTACAAGTAAAAATATCAATTGGCTTTCGTTAATCGTTCCAAATGATGCAAAAATGATTAAAGAGAATTTACAAGAACTAAAGGATGAAAATTATATTCCAAAAGCATTTGAAGAGAATTATCAAAGTTTAGAATATTACAAAAAAAGATATGATGCATCAATCAAATGGATTGAAACCAATAATCATGCAGTGATAAGTAATGGTCCATTTTATTTAGAATCATATTCACCAGAATCTAGAACAATTACAGTAAAAACATTTGAAGATGATTCATATCCATTTAAAATTGGAAAGTGGTCTGAATTTGAGAATGTGGAATTTCCAATGATTAAAAAAATAGATTTAAAAAAAGTCATAAAGAAAGGAGATGAACTCAAAATAGGCATAAAAATAGTAAATTCTGATTCAATTTTATATTTTTTAACAAATAATGAAGGAGACTTGATTGCAACCGAATCATTCAAAGTAATTGATGAGGAAATGATAATTAATTTATCAGCAGAGCAAACAAAAAAATTAGGAATTGGTGCAAACAACATCAAAATTTTTGCAATGTCTAATTCAGTTTTAAAACCAGATTATTTTGAATCAAGTTTTATTGTAACTAATCAAAAAATAGAATTACCAACTAGTAGTATTGATATGATTGAATTTTCAGAAGACGAGTCTAATTATGAAATTTGGATTATTCCAATAATCATAATTATTGGAGTTATGATTTATCTAAAAAAGAGACAGTCACACTAGATGATAATCTTTAAGAATAGATTGAATTTGTTCTTCATTTTCAAGTTTAGAGTATTCATCTAATAGATTTTGATTGAGTTCATAGAAGGTATGACCCCATTTGAATTTATCAA
This sequence comes from Nitrosopumilus sp. LS_AOA, assembly GCA_001543015.1. Classification (GTDB taxonomy): domain Archaea; phylum Thermoproteota; class Nitrososphaeria; order Nitrososphaerales; family Nitrosopumilaceae; genus Nitrosopumilus. The sequence goes on from LFLC01000010.1 coordinate 28,659, forward strand.
GTAATTCTAAACTTTGTTCCTTAAATCCTAAAATAAACAATGATGCAGACAATGCTTCTGCAGTTGTAAGTTTGTTAAGTTTTGAATAATTCACAGGGTTCCCTGCCAATAAGGGTGGAAGTTTTCGTTTAATTCCATTAAATTTTTTAGAAAATGCCTGATCAGCTAAATTCCAAGAGCAATCAATTCCAACAATAGTGTTAATTAAAGATCTATCTTTAGGTATCAAAGTTTTCTTTGAGAATGGATCCAAAACCATTCCACGATTACCAATTTTTTTTATATTTTGAGCAAGGCCAAATTTAACCATCTTGGCTGCTGTACATTTTTTTGGATCATCTTGATAAAACATCAAAACTTGTAATTTCATATCAATAAATTAGAAAATGAATGGTATTTTGAATTTACTCTAAAGTCTTGAATGTCACTTTATAGTAAAATCTAGAGATTTGATCATCTTTGATTACCTCAACATTCCAATTAGTATTAGGTAAAAATTCAATAGATGATTCAGGTAATATACTGAATTTTTCTAGGCGTACATCTGGACCACTATACCTCACATTAAGGCTCATTCCATCAACTTCAACAACATCATAGATTTGTCCAGGTTTTCTAGTTGATTCACTAACTAAACAATCAACATCTGGACCAATTATACAAATTCCTGAATCACTTGAAACTTTAAGATTTACTGAAGATTCTTCACCCCTACTAGAAGTAATTAAAGAACCAGAAAGTACTCGGGGGGCAATAAATGAAGAGTCAAAAGTTTTTTCTTCAGTTAAAATAGAAATTGTTGTATCAGCAATTCTATTTTCTTTCTCAATTATGGTGTTTGATTTTGGTGTGGATGTATCTTCAACTACATTGAATTGCACGTATTTGGTTTCAAAGTCAGCAGCAACGGTTACCTCATACAGTCCAATGGCAGATGTAGAATCAGGAATTATAAATTCATGAACAAATGAACCAGAAGGGCTCGGTAAAATACTAGTTATTGGGCCCATGTTGGTTCCACAAATAAATGAACCACAGGTTATCTCTGCATCAGATTTTTTAATAACACTTACTTCAAATGCTTCAAGATAAATTAACTTGTTTGGTTTCCCAGTAATTATCACTACATCGCCAGGGTTGTATTCTGTTTTGTCAGTTGATGCCAAAAGAGTGATTGGATCATCAATTCCAAAAATAAAATCATTGGCAACACCGAAAACATTTTCAGCATATTTTCCATCATAAATTGCCTTTACTTTGTAATTACCTTCAGAAAATATCGTTACGTGTAATTCAAAGAGGCTAGAGAAGTCACCACCTTGTTTTGGATAAACTAAAGCTTGATGAATTTCTTTGAAAGGAAAAGTCCCATCAACTATTTTAATTGTAACTCTCTCAGGAACTACAAGACCTTCACTGCCTTGCTCACGTACAAGTACAGTTCCTACAACATTGAGTTGTTCTCCAGCTTTGTAAAGTGATTTTTCAGTACTTACATAGATAGGGATTGTGGAAAGAGAATCATTATCAGGATCTGATGAAACTTTGAAAAACAAATCCTCACCATATGTTGATGAAGAAACATGGATTTTATACAATCCAAAATTAGATTTTGTAACATCTCGTCCATCATCTATTTTGATATTTTGATAAGATTCAGAAATTGGAGTAGTCCATGACCATGAAAAACGTTGATTATCAATACTTGCACCAGAATTAGTTACGGTTCCATCAGGCCTAGTTAATGAAATATCAACTGCCCTATCACTTGTTTGAAGAATGCCAGTCATAGAGACAGTCTCACCTAAGCCATAAATTTCCTTATCAATGGATACAAAAGAACCATCTTTCAAATCATCAAAAAGCTCAAAAGAGGTTGTTGCCAAAAAATTCTCATATTTTGCAGTAATTACATAAGTTCCTTCAGAAAATATTAATCGAGTGAGATCAGTTTTCATTGAAAAAGATCCTCCTACTTCAGGAATTGCAGTAAAATCATACCCCACTAAAACACCACTAGTAGATAATTGACCAGAATCTGTCGAAGCAATAATTTCAAGAGGATCACCATCAATAGTTGAAATTGTAATTTTTACAATTGGGGTTTCATAGCTTGTACGTAATATGGGATTAAAGATTTGGCCACTAATAATCAATTCTTTATCTAAATAAAAATCATAATTGAGTTTGTTTGTAGTAATAGATAGAGGATCAGTATTCAAAATATACGTTTCAGGATTTTCAACTACTTTGATTATTTTTGTTGCAGAACCTACATCCTGGTTAACGTTAATCCAATAATCACCCAATCTTGAATCAGAATTTGGAATAGTAAAAGAATATTCAAATTTACTATCACCATCTAATCGTACCAAATCTAAAATTTTTAAAACAGTACCGCCGCCTGATTGTTCACCAACACCTAATGAAAGACTTGTAGTTTGTAGAATTTCTAAATTAAGTGAATCAACCCAAAGATTGTTTAATCTTCCAGTTATATTCACAGTATCACCAACACCATACACTTCTTTATCAGTCCAAAGCGAAAGAGGTACATCTTCTTTAATGTCCTCTATAACTTCAAAAGTAGTAGAAGTTGATTTATCAAAATATTCTGCAATAATTTCATAAGTACCATATTTAGGATTCACAGTTGTAAGAAATAGACTAGTTGAAAATTCACCATCAGTAGGAAATAAATTTCCATTGGAGATATTTACTCCTTGAGAGTCAGTAATGGTGAATTTCATGCCTTGAAATGGGATAATCTCAGATGCAAAACCAGAAACAGAAACAGTTTGACCTGGGAAATATTGTGATTTATCTGTAGTGAGGTTAAATGAGCTATCAATTTTTTCTACTAGTTCAATTAATTCAAAACCTACTGCGAAATTAGTATTAACAATTGCACCACCATAACTTACAGATACATCATAGTTTCCTTCATTGATTCCAAGGACTTGATGTAAACTAAGAGTGGTTTCATAATTGAGATTCAAATCAGGGTATAGTGATACAGTTTTATCAAAGTTTGGGCCCGTGATATGAACTTTAATTAGTTCGGGTAAAAATTCCGGTTGTACGGGATTAATTTCTTTAGAAATACTTCCTGAAATTACTGCAACATCACCAAACAGATAAGAAGATTTTTCTGATGTTACAGTGACAGAAACAGTTTCAGATTCTAGAGTTTCAACTAATTTACCATTTGAAGAACCAGTAGTAGATGTAACAAATTTCCAATCACTCGAACCATCTAAATCATAACCATCATAGATTCTCTGCCAAGATGTGAAATCATTTGTAAGGTCTGATAATAATGGTGTTTTATCAATCACAATTCCATTTGCATCTCTTAGTTCAACTGATTCATTTGAATCAGTAAACCATACACTTTGGTAAGAATATGTTAAGAATTCTCCAGGTTGGATTGTTGTTCCAGCAATAATGGTCATTGTTTTTTTAAGAACAGTAGTTGATGCAATTTCCCATCCACCCAAATTAATTTCAGAGTCAGTAGGATTGTAAAGTTCTACCCATTCGTTAATAGACGCTGAATCATCTCCTGGAGGATTAATGTCAACTTCATTAATTACGACATGTCCAGGATTAGTTTGAGCATATACTGGAGCAACTAATCCCACCAGAAGAAACATAGAAAATACTAAAAGTAAATTTTGATTCATTGTGATTTCCTGATTTTTTTAGATAAAAGACTCATTTTAGAATGGAATTGAGGAAAAGTTGAGCTAATTGTTAAAGTCATACATCTTAAAATCATTAAAAATTATCATGGTTTTTCAGTATTAAGGCTCACGTAGAAATTATTCCTTTAAATCATCACAATTTGGACATTTTTTATCAATTACTTTGGAGCCACACTCCATACAGATTCCCTCACCTACATCTTGTAAAATTGATTTTTGTCTCTTTGCAACATAGATTTTGATTCCGAAATACATGATAATTACTATAATTGCAGCATATGCAGCACCCATAAATGGAATTAATCCAATCATAAAAAGTACCAGACCTACAATCAGGACTAGATCACGCTTTTCAAATTTCAATAAATTCAGAGACTAAAAGAATTCATAAAAACATGCCGGAGCTCAGAGCCATTAGTTTACTTCATTCAAAGTCATTACTCTAACTCTTCCTCATTGCTCGGCAATTACTTCAGATAGTAATTTCATAATAAGATAATGGTGGGATTGGGGAAATTTGAATTCCCGACCTCTGCGTCCCAAACGCAGAATCATACCAAGCTAGACCACAATCCCAGTTAAACACAAGAATTACCCAATTTAAGCTTCACAGATATTCTAAATATCAGATAATCATTTTAAAGGCACCAAAAAGATCAAAGTCGTGCAAACTGATGACTATCTCAAAGCAGGAAAAATTGCAGCAGAAGTACGAGAGATGGTCAGAAACAAAGACTGGATTGGAAAAACAGTTTATGAAATATGTGAAGAAGTTGAAGGTGAAATTAAAAAACGAGGAGCAAAATGTGCTTTTCCAGTAAACACCAGCATTAATGAAATTGCAGCTCACTATACTGCAGAACCAAATGATCCAATTACTATCAAGGATACAGATTTAGTAAAAATTGATCTAGGAGTTCAAGTTAACGGATACATTGCAGATACTGCAGTAACTGTTTGTTATGATTCACAATATGATGGGTTGGTACAAACAGCAGAAGAAGCATTAGCTAATGCAATGTCGATGATAAAAACTGGAGTAAAAGCAAGTGACATTGGACGAAAAATTGAATCAACAATTAAACAGAAAGGATTCAAACCAATTGCGAATCTCAGCGGTCATTCATTGGGTCAATATACAATTCATGCTGGAAAATCTATCCCAAACATTTGGTCAATTGGCGGATTTTCACTTTCAGAAAATTCAGCATATGCATGTGAGCCATTTGTTACAACAGGGCAAGGAGGTGGATTTGTCAGAAATGGGAAGATAAAAAATATTTTTGCAATAAACTCTAGAAAGAAAACAAAAAATGCAGAAGCAGACAAATTACTTGATTTTATTTGGGAGAATTTCAACATGTTACCATTTGCATTAAGATGGATAACAAAAGAATGGGAAGAAAAAAAGGCAAAGGAACTATTAGAAATTTTAGTAAAGAAAAAAGCTATACAGGCATATCCAATATTAATGGAAATAAATGAACAAAGAGTTGCCCAAGCAGAACATACATTCATTCCAAATGAGAATGGAGTGACAGTAACAACTAAGACATTATAAAAAAATGACATATTTTGAGTGAAGAAGTTAAACCGTGCCCAAAATGTAAGGGAATTATGTTCAAAGAACAGGGAGAAACAGTGGCATGGTTTTGTCCATCATGTAATTTAAAATTTAAAACAAAATAATCTTTAATTTATTATTCCAGTTCCTCACCAAATATTTTTTCAATTTTTGTTATTCCATCGCATGAATTACACTTTGATGATTCAGAGAATAAATAGTCACCATCAATAAATTCTCTTTTTCTCTGCATACCACATTTTGAGCATTTTTCAATAGTATATGCAATAATGATTTTTTTCTTTGAAAAAATCATTGAGAAACTCCCGAGGTGTTACCTACACCAATTATTACTATGGATTGACCTTGTTTAGTATTTTCCCGAATCATTTCATTAATTTGGGAACTAACATCATTAGATGTATCAGCAATTTGTTTTGTCATCAATGTGATTGCCTCTTTAACGGATTGTTTGACTACAATAGAAAAGATAGGAATATTTTTCTGTGTTGCAATTTCCTCAATTTGAAATCGTTCGGTTCCAATTCCACCAATTGCTGCACCAAATCCACATGCAATAGATGCAGACTCTTCACCCTCCATTTTTAGTGCGGCATCAACCATAATTATTGCATCAATCTTAGAATTAGAAATTATGGATTCAAGAGCTTCTGCAGGTCGTCCAACTGTAGAACCAGGTCCCTCAGATTTTAAGAGAAATAATTTTCTATCCTCAAAATCAGTTTTTGCTAGAACAGTTTGAAATGCAATTGTTTCTTTTTCAAAATTAAGCATCATTTTTCCTACAACCATTGGTCCAATTCCATCACCAACTGGTTGTCCAGTTTTAAATGCAGGAATAGATTTACTCATTGCCTCAGCATGCTCCATGATGAAGGGGAGTAGCATTTGCAATGGTAAAATTAATGGGTAGTTATTTTGTTTTTTTGCAGTCAAAAACATGTGATTAACTATCTTGTAAATCATTTGGAGAGAAGATGCGATTTCAAGTAAAGTTTGAACTTTGTTTAATTCAAGTTCATTAATTTGTGGTGAGAGTAATTTTATGTGTTCTCGAGTATAATCCTCTTTTATTCGTACAGTATGTCTGACTTTGTCAACTATTCCATTAGGATCCATGTCAACAGGCATTATTGTGAAATATTCTAGAAATTTATCAATTTTTTTTGTAGGGTCATCATCAAGTTTTAAATTTTTTTTAACATAAATAATTAATTCGTTTCTTGATTCCCCTTTAAATCCATCAAGTTTCTTGAGAGCCTTTGTGATTTCTCTCGAAGTTACGTATAATTGAATTCGTTGACCATAAAACACAAAAAGAATGATTGGAAGAAACCAAACCAACATCATTAAAGGATCACTGTCATCACCCATTCCAAATAATTGATCAAAATCGATATTCATAAATTCCATCAAACAACGTGCAAGAAATATCTAAATTAAATCATTCGTCCAGTTACAACTATCTAATTGATTTCAAATTATAATATTTAAAATAAACAAAAAAAGATCATGTCTAAACAGGGGTTATTTGATAGGACTTCCCAAAGGGACATCACCATCCACAGTTAACCAAAAGGGCTTATCATCAACATCTGCAGCCAATAACATTGCATTAGATTCAACACCTGCCATTTTTTTTGGTTCTAGATTTGCAATCACAATTACAGTTTTTCCCACCATTTCTTCAGGTTGAAAATATTGTGCTCCACCAATGATTACATCACGTTGATCATCATTTCCCAAATCAATTCTGCCTTTAATAATTCTGGATTTACCTTCAATAGGTTCAGTTGCAATAATTTTTGCGACTCTAATATCCAATTTTGTAAAATCATCATAGGTAATATTTGTCATATCAAACCATAATTATTCCAATTAAAATGAATTTCGATTTTTACTGTAATTCTTTTTTAGTTATTCCACTAGTCTCAATTTCATATTTTAGGGCTGCAGGAAGTTCAACATATTTTTTACTAGCTAATACAATAATTTGATCTTCAGGAACATCAACTTTTTTTAATAATTTACCTCGTTGGTGGGCATATGCATTTTTCCAAAAATTAGCAGCATCAAAGGTTTCAATTTTTGGCATGTATTTTGTGGGTCTCATATTGTTTCAAATTTAAATTGACTGTGATGGAAGATTGGCAAATGCCATTAGAACTGGAGTTAATGTTCTGGATTTTAGGCATGTACCCATCACAGTCTATTATGAACAGAAAAAGATTCTAATATATTTTAATGCAGAGTGAATTCCTGTTAGATATGGCTACAATTAAAGTAAAACTAGGAATCAATGCCACAGTTGACAAAGTTTGGGATGTAATTTCAGATATTGACAATGAACCAAAATTTTGGAAGGGAACTAAAGAGGTCAAAAATATTTCAAAAGAAGGAAACAAGGTTTATCGAGAGATTACAATTGCATTTAGAGATCAAAAATGCATGCAAGAAGTCACACTAGAGCCAAAAAAGCGAATAGAAGCCAAATTCACAAAAGGTATCATTAGTGGAGAGAAAATCATAGAAATTATTCCAAATGGTGATGAAACAATTATTCATACAACTTGGGATATGAAACTCACAGGAATGATGGGAATGTTTACAGGTGTGATCAAAAAACATATCAAAAGTGGTACAGAGCAAGCCATGCAAAGCATTAAAGAAGAAATAGAGAAGTAGCTAATGGAATTAATTTTTGATATTTTCATATATTCTATAATTGCAATTTTAATTGCCATTTGTGTAGCATGGGTTTTTCTCATCAAATCAATGATGGATTCATTTAGATTAACTCCATATCTTGACAAATTTGAAAATAAATCAAAATCATTTCCCAAAGTTTCAATCATACTTCCAGCAAGAAATGAAGAAAATTATGTAGGGGAATGTTTAGACTCGTTAATTAAACAAGATTATCAAAATTATGAAATTATAGTCATTAACGATTCATCAGATGATTCAACATGGAAAATAATTTTAGAATATGCAAAAAACAATTCTAAAATTATTCCAGTAAATGCCAACCCCAAACCAGATGGATGGATGGGTAAAAATTGGGCATGTATGGAAGGATATCAAAAAGTGACAGGTGATCTTTTGTTGTTCACTGACGCAGATACAAAGCACTCAAAAAATGTAATATCTCTTGCAGTATCTCATTTAATTTCATTTGACTTGGATGCATTATCTGCAATTCCAAAAATGATTACACTTGATTTCTGGACAAGTATTACACTTCCAATGATTTCCACATTTTTACATACTAGATTTTCTGCATTAAATGTAAATAATCCATCAAAGAAAACAGGTTATTTTTTTGGTAGTTTTTTTATTATGAAAAAAGAAACGTATGAAAAAATTGGTATGCATGAAGGAGTAAAACATGAAATAATTGAAGATGGTGCATTAGGGAAAAAAGTCAAAGAAGCAGGATTTAAAATGAAGATGGTTAGAGGAGAGCATCTAATTGATGCAGTTTGGGCACGAGATAAAGGAACATTATGGGATGCTTTGAAAAGACTAATGATTCCATTATATCTGCAAAGTGAGAAAATTGCTATTGGTATTTTCTTTGCAGTATTATTTTTATTATTTATTCCATTTCCAATATTTTTGACATCTGTTTTGATACCAACAGAATTAATATCTACAAAAATACTTTGTATTACTGCAGCCATAGCATCAATTCTCATCTATATTGCCGCGTTTATTGAAGTAAAAATTGGGCTGGGTTTAAAATTAAGATATGCGTTATTTGCACCGCTAGGTAGCATAGTTGTCGTATTAGGATTTTTGAGTGGATTAATTCAAGCAAAGAGTTCATCATCAATTTCATGGAGAGGAAGAAAATATTCTATGAAAGACCATACTCAAAATTCCATTAATGTATAGGAATCCTTTTAGATAGAAAACAAGAGTTAAAAAATCTCATGGATAAATCAGGAATGTTAGTAGGAGGAGCTTTTGGAGCTATGTTAGTTATTACAATTTTTACAGTTTTTTTCATGTCCCCACCAGAATCAATAAAATCAACAATTGATGTAAGTGAGAATGATGAAATCCAAATTAAAAAACCAATTTCATCTTATTCAAAAAATTTATCATTGAGTGAAATTTTTGAAAAATCAGAATCAGGAGTAGTTAGAGTAAATGTTCAAAGAGCAAATTCAGTTGATGGTGTAGGAGGAATAGGTTCGGGTTTTGTTTTTGATAAAAAAGGCCACATAATTACAAATGCACATGTGGTTAATGATGCAACAAAAGTAGTAGTCACATTTCTTGATGGGAGATCATATAATGCCGAAATAATTGGAGTTGATGAATACACAGACATTGCAGTAATCAAAGTTAATGCAGATTTTTCACTATTACAACCCGTACTTTTAGGGGATTCATCTAATCTCAAAGTAGGAGAACAAATAGCTGCAATTGGAAATCCATTTGGTTTATCAGGTTCAATGACATCAGGAATAATTAGTCAACTTGGGCGATTACTGCCTTCAGATGCAGGATATTCAATTCCAGATGTAATTCAAACAGATGCTGCAATAAATCCAGGGAATTCTGGAGGTCCATTGTTAAACATGATGGGCGGAGTAGTTGGAATTAATACTGCAATTCAATCTAATACAGGATCAAATACAGGAGTAGGTTTTGCAATACCATCACAAACACTTGCCAAAATTGTTCCAACTCTAATTGAAAAAGGAGAATACAAGCATCCATGGATTGGAATTTCAGGTAGAGATATTGATCCAGATATGGCAAAAGTAATGAAATTAAAAGATGCGGTAGGATTCTTGATAGTTACAGTTGTAGATGATAGTCCAGCATCCAAAGCAGGATTGATTGGTTCAGAAAAAATAATTCTAGTAGAAGGAGTGAATTATCCAATTGGGGGAGATGTAATTTTAGCAGTGGATGGAATAGATGTTAGGAAAATTGATGATATTTTGATACATCTACAAAGAGCAAAATCCATAGGTGATGAAATGATGTTAGAGATTTTAAGAGACAATAGAACTACAACTATTACAATTATTCTACAAGAAAGACCAAATGTAAATTAGAAAAATACAAGCATAAATACTTGCAGGCAAGAATTCATTCTATTGAACAAGCTTGTCTTAAACTCTGAGAGCTTAAACAATGTTTTAGAGAATAAAACAATCTCTCGTCAAGAAACAATTGAAATTTATCAACATGCAATAAAAGATCCCAGAGAACTTTTTTCTGTAGCACATAATTTAAGAAAAAAATTCAAAAAAGAAACAGTCACATTTTCAAAAAAAGCATTTTTCAACATAGTTAATCTCTGTAAAGATACTTGTACATATTGTACTTACAAAGCAGAACCAGAAGATACGAAACTTTCGTTAATGTCAAAACAACAAATATTAGAATTACTACAACTTGCAAAAAAATACAAATGTGTTGAAGCTCTATTTGTTACAGGAGAGAAACCAGAACAAAAATATCCAGAAGCAAGAGAATGGCTTAAAAAAAATGGATTCAAATCAACAGTAGAATATCTCACCCATGCATCAGAATTAGCTTTAGAATTAGGATTATTTCCACACACAAATGCAGGAAATTTGAATTTTGAGGAAATGAGGGAGTTAAAGAAAACAAATGTATCCATGGGAATTATGCTTGAAAATGTTAGTGATAGATTAACTGAAAGAGGAATGCCCCATTATTTAGCAGCAAGTAAAAGACCAAAAACAAGATTATCTATTTTAGAAAATTCAGGAAAGCTGAAAATACCAATGACTACTGGAATCCTGGTTGGAATTGGAGAAACTATTGAGGAGATAATTGATTCCATATTTGCAATAAAACAATTACATCAAAAATATGGGAATATACAAGAAGTGATTTTACAAAATTTTCAACCTAAACAAGATACAATAATGAAAAATAATCCATCAGCAGATGAGAATTATTTTAAAACAATTGTAGCTTTATCAAGAATCATCATGCCTGAAATGAATATACAAATTCCACCAAATTTATCACCTAAATCATATCAAAGTTTCTTATCAATTGGAATAAATGATTGGGGGGGAATATCACCACTTACTCCAGATTTTGTAAATCCAGAATTCTCATGGCCAGAAATTAGCAAAGTAGATGAGAATTCAAAAAATGCAGGTTTTGATTTAAAATGTAGATTTCCAATTTATCCTGAATTTTTTTCTTTTATTAGTAAAGAGTTAAGAGACAAGATGTCAGTGATAGAAGACAGGGAAGGATTAGTAAAAGAGGAATACTGGAGATGACAATGAATTTAGATTCACTTTTCAAATATGCAGATCCAATAATTTCAGAAATTCTTAACAATGCATTATCAGACAAAGAGATTTCAGCTAAAGAAGGAATTGAATTGTACAGTGCAGATGGAATGAATTTTCATCTTGTAGGATTAGTTGCAGATGAAATTCGAAGAAAGCGAGTTGGGGATATTGTGTCATATGTGGTTAACAGAAATATCAATTTCACAAATGTGTGTATCAAACAATGTGGTTTTTGTGCATTTAGCAGAGATTTTAGAGAGGAAGAGGGATATTTTCTTCCAACTGAAGAAATTGTAAGACGAGTAAAAGAAGCACATCAAGTAGGAGCTACAGAGGTTTGCATTCAAGCAGGACTTCCACCAGATATGAAAGGGGATCTTTATGAAAATATTTGTAGAGAAATTAAAAAAGAAATTCCAGACATACACATTCATGGATTCTCCCCTGAAGAAATTCTTTATGGTGCAGAGAGATCAAATACAACAATTGAAGAATTTCTAAAAAGAATGAAAGAGGCAGGGGTTGGAACACTTCCAGGAACATCAGCTGAAATTCTTGATCAAAAATTAAGAGATAAAATTTCTCCAGGTAGAATTAGTGTAGATAATTGGGAAAAAGTCATCAAAACTGCCCATAAAATGGGAATCAATACTACATCAACTATGATGTTTGGGCATTTAGAAACAATAGAAAATAGAATAAACCATATTGTAAAATTAAGAGAAATTCAAAAAGAAACAGGAGGGTTTACCGAATTTGTTCCCCTTAATTTTATTCATACAGAAGCACCAATGTACAAACATCAATTACATGAAGGTATTAGACAAGGCGGGAGTGGAAACGATGTTTTACTTACACATGCAATTTCAAGAATTATGCTAAACAATTCTATTAATAATTTACAAATGTCATGGGTAAAAGAAGGACAAAAAATGTCACAGTTATTGTTAATGTGGGGAGCAAATGATTTTGGCGGAACTCTAATCAACGAAAGTATTTCAACATCTGCAGGTTCAGAATACGGTCAATTACTAAGACCTAAAGAAATTAGAAGAATGGTAAGAGAGATTAAAAGAATTCCAGCAGAAAGAGACACGCATTATAATATTCTAAAAAAATTCGAAGACGGGAATGAGGAAGAAAGTGAATTAGATAAAATCACAAATATTTCACAATTTGGATCATATGTAGAACTAGTAAAAATAAATAAATTCAATTATAAAAATCCAAGAAGAAAATAATTGTCTATTGCAGAAAAGGCATTAAACCATTCAAAAAAAATTGGTATTGATGAATGTGAAATAGTTGTAGTGAAGAAAAAAATCACAACAGTTAGAATTACAGACTCTGAAATTGCAGAAATTAAACAAAATTTTGATGAAAGTTATGGGATTAGAATTATTCATCAAAAAAAAATTGCTTCAAGTCAAACAACAGATAAAGAAAATATCAATAAAAATATTGAAAATATTTTTGAAACAATATCAAATCTTAAACCAAGAGAATTTTGGAATGGATTGCCATACAAAGCATCATTAAAAAAATTAGAGGGAACATTTGATGAAAAATTGGAAGAGATTTCAGGCTCAAATGCTATGGATATCGCACAAAATATGATAAATTCTACTATTAACGATAAAGTAAATACGATTACAGGTTCATTGAATATAGTTTCAGAGAATTTTGAATTATCAAATACCAACGGATTAGAACTTGTAGATAAATCCACATACATTACAGGAATTATTAATGCAGAATCAGAATTTGGAAATTTACCAGTATCAGGTATAGGGCATGCAAGTGGTAGAACATTAGTAAATTTTTCAGCAGAACAATTAGGAAAAGATGCAAAACATATGTGCATTAAAGCAATTAATCCACAAAAGATTGATTCAGGCATGTATTCTATAATTTTTGAACCATATTCAGTGGGAGAACTATTGGCATTTGTGATTGCAGCAAATTTTAATTTTAAAACATTTTCAGAAAAAAAAAGTTGTTTCTCAAATAATTTTGAAGAAAAAATAGCAATTGATGAATTAGATTTGATAGATGACCCATTCATTCCAGAAGGAATAGGATCAAAATCAGTTGATGATGAAGGTGTGTCAACTCAGAAAATAAATTTAATAGAAAACGGTATTTTCAAAAATACTTTTTCAAATCTTTATGATAGTTATAAAGAAGGAGGGAAATCTACAGGGAATTCATCAAGAGTAGGTTCACCAACGGGAAGAAGTTCAGAACCAATTCCAATTTCGGCACCACATAATTTGAAAATAAATTCAGGGAATAGTTCTCAAGAAGATATGATAAAAGATACAAAACATGGATTAGTAGTTGGAAGGTTATGGTACACATATGCTGTAAATCCAATTAAAGGAGATTTTTCATGTACTGCAAGAAGCGGCATACATATTATTGAAAATGGTGAAATAAAGAGTTCTGGGAAATCAGTAAGAATAATTCACAACCTTACAAATATGTTAAAAAATATTTCAGAGATTGGAAACAATCAAAGAAATGTCATTCAATGGGCATCATTGCCATCAATTACGCCATCAATTAAAGTAGAAAATATCACAGTAAATTCGATTTAAACAAGAAATACAGGCATAGATTACTTGAAAAACGTGACTGCCAAATAAACAGCATACCCAACGGTAAGACAAACACCCATGGCCTTACTTATAATTCCAGTTTTTAGCGCAATTAACAATGAAAGACTAAAGATAATCATTATTGCATAATCGACATAAACATCAGATGAAATCATTACACCTCCAAGTACTGCACCTACACCCATGATCATCAAAATATTGTAAATGTTACTTCCGATTATATTTCCAATACCAATATCCGCATGACCTTTTCTAATGGCAATTATTGATGTAATTAATTCTGGAAGAGAGGTACCAATTGCAATTACAGTTAAGCCAATAATTTTTTCAGATAAACCAAATTCTTTTGCCAAAATAACTGCATTGTCAACGGTCAAGATTGCACCAACATACAAAAGACCAACACCTAATCCAATTAATCCAAATGATTTGAGGTAGAGGTTTTTTTTATGTTGTTGTGTTTTTTCGTTATTCTTTTCTCTTTGTTTCATTATATCTTTAAATGTATAAATTGTAAATACACCCAATCCTCCAAGCAACAAGATTCCATCATACTGAGATATCTCACCATCAATTGAAATCAATACAAGTAAAACAGAAACACCCAACATGATTGGGATTTCTTTTTTTAATACAGATTTTCGTACTGCAAGAGGAACAAGAATTGCCGCAATACCAATAACCATCCCAACATTTGCAATATTACTTCCAACTATATTTCCTAAAATTATTGCACTATGTTCTCCTGCTGCAGCAATACTAGCTGCAAGTTCAGGAGTTGATGTGCCATAAGCTACAATAGTCATACCAATTACAAGATTACTTATACGAAATTTCTTAGCAATGGTAACACCTCCACTAACTAACCAATTACCCCCAAAACACAGCAGTACTAATCCAACTACAGTTAGAATTGCGTTTACTACTATTTCCACAATAAACTTTCAGATTTTGCTCGTTTAAAGGAGATGATTTACCATTAGTTTACAATTCAAACAATTCAAGTTAATTCATTAAAAATTATTCAGATCGTGAAAAGTAAAATATTATAATCATAAAATGGAAATAGGCACAAAATATGAGTGTAAAAAAACAATCCAGAAAGATCAATAAAGCTCAAGTCAAAGACTAATAAAGTAATGTACCGTACCATACAGTATGATACGACAAAGACTAACATATGTGCCATTAGAGGTAGCAGATCAATTCGAAGATTTCATCATAAAGCGCGGTGAACAAGTTCTAGATGCAGTAAAAGCAAAAACAAGAGATTACAGTACATTATCTTTACTGAAATTATTGTATCAACTCAGAGGAAATTCTATGACATTTTCAGAATTGTATTCAAAATCAAAGATCAGAATGAAAAAATCATTTCTAAATTATCTGCATCTATGTGTAGATTACAATTTTATCAAAAAAGAGCCAAGAGGTGCAAATATGATATACTCAATTACAGAGAAAGGACATACCATGTTGAATCTGTTCATTCACAAGCAACTCCACATGCAATAAAAAATATTTCAACACGTAAAACATATGCACAAAAATGAATGATATTGGTAAATTAAGACTTTTTTGGATTTAATGGAGTCGCAACATTCCACAAAAATTCACATAAACTGAAAATATTATTTGTCATCTCTGGTGCATCAGTACATAATGAAATATTAGAATTTTCATCCGTGAAATCATTTGTATTAGTAAAATCAGACATGAACATTTGTTTATTTTCAAAAACAGCTATCCTACCATTAGAAGGTAATTTACCAATTTTATTTTCAGTAGCATTAATTCTCTTAATGTAAGGAATAACTAATTTTTCATTAGAATCAGTAATCAAGAAAACAGTGCCTCCATTTTTTTTACATATTTTAATTTTTTCAGGAATATCACTATGATACATTCTCATAATATCCTTAATCGAAGTCACAATGTAAACAACATCTTTTGCAGTTTCCAGTGCAAGACTAATACCAGAATAAACATTTTCTAATCCCTGAATAACTCGGAATGTAGGTGCAGATGCATCAAAAGATATAGAAACAATGCCATTAACTTTTTTGATAATATCTTTTTTAATTTTATTAATTCGTTCAATATCCTTTTTCTTTTTTTGTAAAACCAAATCTATTGAATTTTCAGGATCAGTAGGAATACATAATTTTGGATTAGATAAAGTCATAGAAACAAAACCTTCACTTACCAATTCATCAATTTTTCTATAAATTTTATTTCTATCAATTTTCATCTCTTTTGCCAAAGAACCAGTAGTAATTGGGCCTAATCTTAAAAGAGTCATGTAAATCTGTCCAGATTGAAAATCCAATCCCAATGCAGAGGAAAATGCTAAACTAATATCATTAACATGTTCAATAACACCAAGTTCAGTGGGGGTATGCTTGAAATCAGTTTTTTGTCTTTGCAATGAAAACAGTACCAATTTTTACTTAATACCAGTCAAGGTGTTCAGTATGAACAATATGAACAAGATGTTCATGATGAGCAAGAAAAAATGATTGTTTAATATCAAAATTAGAGAAAAATATGTTCAAAATGAGCATACCCCCCCACATTAGATAGACTTGAACATAACAAATATGGAAAAAGATGTTATTGAAAGAAGGAATGTAATGATAAGTGGAACCAGAGTTAAAGAATCATCAAATACTAATTTTAGATCAAGGGGAACATCACAAAGTGGGTTAAAAGAATCACTTCAAAATACTGAAAATGATTTAATGAATGCACTATTTGAACAAAATCCAGCATACAACCAAACGATAGCCACATTAAAACAATTCAACGAGTATAAACTACAATTAGCAAAAAATCAAGTGGAAAGAGAACTAAAACTCTCAAAAGCTTTTGAACAAAGAGTAATTCAAAATTTAAAAAATGTTGCAAATAATGAAAGAAAATTAAAAGAACAAAAATTCCATCTTCAAGAAAAAATGAATAAAGTATCAGAGAAACTAACAGATTCAGGAAGACTTATGACAATAGGAACACTAGCTACAAGATTCAGTCATGATGTCAAAAATCCCCTCACACTCATTCAAACTCAGCTTGAAGTTCTGCAAATGAAATTCTTAAAAGAAAATGATAACGATACCAAAGTTGCATTTTTGAGAATTTTTTATGCATTATCTGGAATCACGCATATGGCAGAGCAAGTTTTAGATTATTCTCGTGAAAAACCATTACAAACAACACAAACTAATCTATCAGATATTTTGAAATTATGTATAATGGGAATGGTCATTCCTGAAAATATTAAAATCACACTGCCAGAAAAAGACTGCACCATATTATGTGATGATTATCAAATAGGAATTGTGTTTAATAATTTAATTTTAAATTCTATAGAATCACTAGAAGATGGAGGAGAAATTAAAATAAATGTAAATAATGAAACAGACAATATTGTTATAGAATTTCAGGATTCAGGTCCAGGAATTTCAGAAGACATAGTTGAAAAAATATTTGAACCCATGTTTAGTACTAAACAGAAAGGTACAGGGTTAGGATTAGCAAGTTGTGTTAGAATAATAGCACAGCATAAAGGAACAATTAGTGTACAAAATAACCCAACAAGATTTTTGATTAAACTTCCAAAAAATCAATAAAACATAAACTCAAAAATAAGAAAATCTTGAAAATTAATTAACATTCATTACAGGTTGTGTGTCAGGAACAATTAGATCTTTTTGTGGAATACTAAAGTAGAAAACAGAACCTTGCCCCAATTCACTGTCCACACCAATTAATCCATGCATACTACGAACTATTCCTTTACAAATGGATAATCCAAGACCAGAACCACCATGTTCTCTAGTTGTAGAAGCATTTACTTGATAAAATTTTTGGAATAAATTCTTTTGATTATCTTTTGAAATCCCCATACCATTATCTTTGACATAAAACGTCACATAAGGATCATTTCTTTTTGTAGCAATTTCAATTTTTCCGTTTTCAGATACAAAATCAATTGCATTAATTAGAAAATTTTTCAATACTTGTTCAATACGATTTTTGTCTCCAGATATAATTAAATCATCATTACAAGATATAGAAAAATCAATATTATTTTCAGCCATAACAGATTCATATTCATCATAAACAGATTTAATAATTTTACAAGAGGACAAATCAGAAAATGTGAATACCATTTTTCCTAAATCAAGTTTTTTAACATCTAACAAATCACCAATCATCACTACTAATTTATCGGCATTATGATGAATTTTTTCAATACTTTGACGCTGTTTTTCATTTAAAACGCCATATGCATCCTGTTCTAAAATAGAGCACCAACTAATGATGGGAGTAAGAGGGGTTTTTAATTCATGTGAAATCATAGAGGTGAATTCAGATTTTTTCTGATCAGCTTTTTTTGCTTCTTCTACAAGATTAGTTACAATATTACTCCGCCATTCTAATTCGTGCAAGTATTTTTTTTCAATTTTCTTTTGTTCTGTTAATTCAGATATTGTTTTTTTCAATTCTTCTTTAGTTTCATTCAAATATTGAACTTTATACTTTAATTCAATGTCTGTATGTTGTAATTCTAAGATTTTTGCTTCATAATCTTTTGATTTCTCAATAAACTTTTCACTTAATTTGTTGATAGAATTCCCCAATGTTCCTAACTCATCATTTTTTTCTATTTTCAATAATGTTTTACCGTCATCAGATATCGCATCAGTGTTTTTGGTGAATTTTTTTATCTCTAACAACACGTGTTTGACCAAAAGGATTGCAGATATACCAAATGCAAAAATTGCAGTTAATGAAATTGTGAAAAATAGAAAATTATTGGAAGGATCTGAAAAATAATATCCATAAAATATTAAACCCGTCATTATTGCAAGAAATGAACCAATTTTTATTATAAATTTAGTAAGCATCTCTAAAAAGTAATAGTTCTAATGTTTTGTCAAGCAATGTGTTATCAAATTAAACAAGCTACAGCTAAACTGGCAATCTAAGAATAAATCATAATGGTATCAGTAATCGTAGTTGAAGATAATGTAGATTCAATGGGAGTATTATGTGAATTTTTACAAATCAAAGATTTGGATGTGATCGGTCGAGGGAAAAATGGCCAAGATGCCATAAAATTGTATAATCAGCTTCGTCCAGATGCAGTAATCATGGATGTAATGATGCCTGAATTTGATGGTTATTACGGTCTTGAAGGAATCAAAAAGAATGATCCCAATGCAACGGTAGTCATGGTAACAGCAGACAAGACAGATGCTACTAGAAAAAAATTGATGAAGTTGAATGCATCAGCAATCCTATACAAACCAAATGATGTAAACAAAATAAAGCCAACAGTGGAAAAATTAATAGATGAAAAAGTTCAATCAATCAAATTTTAATAATTATTTGGAATTTGAAAAAATTTCACAATGCTCAATAAAGTAATTAGACAGAACAATTGACGTAATCAGTGCAAAAGAAATTCCCAGAAGCTGAAGTATTTGAAACAAAGAAAATGACATTAAAAAGTCCAATAATTTTTGCAGGATTTGTCGGTGCAGGGTTAGTAGGTCCTGTTGCAATAAATCACATTATTGAGAAATTAGAAATGGTGGAAATGGGAGTAATGAGATCAAAATATCTTCCACCATCTACAGTTTTTATGAAAGGTAGATTACGCCATCCATTTAGATTCTATTCAAACCAAGAAGGAACAGTATGTGCAATAATTTGTGAAATAACTTTGAGGATGGAGGGTCTTTATTCATTAGTGGCATCAATTTTAGATTGGGCAGCTGAAAAAGGATCAAAAGAAATAGTAATTTTAGATGGTGTTGCAAGTAATGAACACGATGATAAAGCGTATTGTGCTGCAGAAGAGGATCTAATCAGAACTATGGCAGATAAAGACATCAGCATGATTCCTCAAGGATTTATCACAGGAATTCCTGGAGGAATATTAAATGAATGTCTTGTAAGAGAGATTCAAGGATTAACACTTTTAGCAAAAGCAGATAAAGTTGCACCAGATTCAGCTGCTGCTGCGACATTAATTGAGGCACTAAACAGACTCTATGATATGAATATAGATACTACAGATCTTCGTAAAGATAAAGATAGAATTAATTCAGAATTTAGCGAATTATCTCAAAAATATGTAGAGCATAGAGAAGAGATTGCCGGTATGTACATGTGATCGAAATTATAGGCAAATTCTTTTATTCACAATATAGGAGCATCAAACCATGGTTCTGACCTACAAAAAAGCTGGAGTCGATATTTCACAAATTAAACAAAGTCAAAAGGCAATTGGGAAATTAATTTCATCAACTCACAAGCTTCAGAAAAAAGCAAAAATGACACATGGGTTTGGACATTATGCAGGAATTGTAGAAATTCCAGGTGGAAAACTTTTAGCAACACATACAGATGGAGTAGGAACTAAAGTGGTAATTGCAAATATGATGAAAAAATACAACACAATAGGAATTGATTGTGTTGCAATGAATGTTAATGATATAATTTGTATTGGTGCAACACCAATATCATTTGTTGATTATATTGCTGCAAACAAAAATAATGTAGCAATTTTCAAAAAAATTGTTGAGGGTTTAGTTACAGGTGCAAAAAAATCATCCATGCCAATTGTAGGTGGAGAAACTGCAATAATGCCGGATGTAATTGAAGGAAAAGGATTTGCATTTGATTTGGCAGGAATGGTTGTAGGATTATTAGATAAAAAAGATCTGGTTCTAGGGAATAAAATAAAATCAGGAGATGTGATTATTGGGGCAAAGAGTACAGGATTTCATTCAAACGGATATTCACTTGCAAGAAAGGCATTATTAAAAAAATACTCAATTAATGATAAAGTCAAAGGAGTAGGAAAAATTGGAGATGCAATGCTCAAACCAACTGAAATTTATACAAATCCAGTATTAGAAATGATTCAGAAATGTAAGATTAATGGTCTTGCACACATCACAGGAGGAGCATTTACCAAATTATTACGCCTCAAAAATATAGGATATCAGATTGATTCACTTCCAAAAATCCCACCAATCATGGGACTCGTACAAGAACAGGGCGTAAAATCTGAAGAAATGTACAAGACATTTAACATGGGTGTGGGATTTTGTGTGATTGCACCAAAAACACAAGTAACAAAAATCAAATCAATTTTCAAAAAATATAAAATTTCAAGTCAGGAAATTGGACAGGTTGTTTCAAAGAAAGGTGTTTTTGTAAATTCAATAAAAATTGCTTAATTTAACAATTACAAAATAATTTTCAACCTAATATCACCTTATATGACAGATTTCTCAAGGCAGGTAAGAGAATAATGAGTGAGGCCCAGTTTATTGAAACAATTATCGGTGTAGGTATTCTACTTTTTGCAGCTAAATTAATGGCAGAACTTTTCCTCAGAATGAAACTTCCAATTGTGTTAGGGGAATTAATTGCAGGAATGATTGTTGGACCGTTTGCATTAGGAGGAATACAAATAGCTGATGGAAAACAATTACTGCAAATTAATGATGAAATTAGAATACTAGGGGAAATGGGAGCAATTGTAATTTTATTCATGGCAGGACTTGAAATGACTCCTAAAGAATTTCTCAAAGGAGGAAAAGCAGCGTTTACAGTTGGAACATTAGGAGTAGTTGTACCGTTCTTTGTAGGTCTTGCAGTTTTCATGGCATTTGGATTTGATGCATTACAGTCAATGTTAATTGCAACAGCACTTACTGCAACAAGTATTGCAATTTCAATTCAAGTTCTAAGTGAATTTGGTAAAATAAAAACACCAGAAGCCAGACTCATAATTGGTGCAGCAATAGTAGATGATATTTTAGCAATTGCAGTACTATCAGTTGTAACATCCATAGCAGGATCTGATGGAGGAATAGATAACATCGATCCTATTGAAGTCGTAATTACAATTTTACAGGTATTAGGATTTTTTGCAATAATGCTCATTGTTGCAGTTGTTGTTATTCCAAAGGTAATCACACCCAGAATATGGAAGGCAAAAGGAAGTGTGGAGGGAATTGCTACTGCGGCGTTCTTTGGTGCAGCAGCTCTTGCAGGCTCCATTGGTCTTTCACCAATAGTGGGGGCGTTTGCTGTAGGAATGGCATTATCCACAACCAAAGTATTTGAGAAAATAGAAAGTTATGTTGGTAAGATAGGTTTGATTTTTGCTCCATTGTTCTTTGCAATTATTGGGGCACAGGTGGATCTGAGAGCAGTTGATTTGAATATTTTGATGTTAAGTGGAGTTATTATTTTAGTGGCAGTTACAACAAAATTATTTGGATGTGGTCTTCCAGCAATGTATTTTTTGAAAAGTAAATCAGCTGGAATGAAGGTTGGAATTGGAATGATTTCAAGAGGTGAAGTAGGACTTATTGTAGCAGGTGTAGGGGTAACTGCAGGAATTCTCACATCAGAAGTGTATTCTACAATAATAATCATGGTATTAGTTACAACAATCATAACTCCAATTTGGTTAAAGATAGAATACAGGAAAGATCAAAATGGAAATAACGGTTCACCAAAAACAAAACCAGAACAAACTATAGAATAAATTCAGAGATAGTAAAATGATACAAAAAATGACCACTATGAAAGATATTTACAATAAGGTGAATTTAGGATAAACAATATGACTGTAAATTATAATGAATTAACAAAACAAGTTCTCAACATATATCCAGAAGTAAAATTTGCAGGGATTGTCAACGTTAAAGGTGAAATTGTTGCAGGCGGTCACAAAGAAAATGTCGAACAAATACTAGTAGGAGATGAAGTGAAAATGTCAATACATTATGCAATACAAAAAAGAGATCTTTATACAAATTTAGCATATAAAATAGGTCATGAAAAATCAGCAATTACTGAATTTGAAAAAGTAATACTGATCAGCATTCCAATGAATTCCAATGAGTTGTTTTTAGTTCGAACAGACATAGGAGTTAATTATTCAAAAATTATTGATTTCATTTATTCAAAAATAGATCCTCAAAAACACATTCGTGATGAGATCAATCTAATTCAAAATGAAATTGAGAAATTAAAAAATCTGAAAGTCAGTAAAGCGAAGAGAAGAGTGGTAAAGAGAAAACCAGCTAGAAAGACTGCAAAGAGAAGAGTGGTAAAGAGAAAACCAGCTAGAAAGACTGCAAAGAGAAGAGTGGTAAAGAGAAAACCAGCTAGAAAGACTGCAAAGAGAAGAGTGGTAAAGAGAAAACCAGCTAGAAAGACTGCAAAGAGAAGAGTGGTAAAGAGAAAACCAGCTAGAAGTAGCAAATCCAAAAGAAAAACAAGAAGGTAGGCTCAATTCGAGTTGAATTGTTTAACGAATTTATGTCTAAATTACTATGAAAACTCATGAATAAACTGAATCCTGCACTTGCCAAGGCATGTAGTGAAATTACTCAAAATCTTCTAACAATTAATCAACCCAGTAAAAAACAAGTCAAAGAAGAAATCATCAAAATCTGTACAAAATATGCACTTGAGAGGATTCCTAGAAACTATGAGATTCTATCAACAGTAAAAGATTCAGATTTTGAAAAATTAAAAAATGTATTACTAAGAAAGCCAACAAAAACAGCATCAGGTGTTTCAGTGGTTGCATTAATGCCAAAACCATATGCATGTCCACATGGCCGATGCACATATTGTCCAGGCGGAATAGAATTTAATTCTCCAAACAGTTACACAGGAAAAGAACCATCATCACTAAATGCGATTGAAAATGATTTTGATCCTAAATTACAAATTACATCAAAGATTGAGAAATTAATTTCGTTTGGGCATGATCCAAGTAAAATGGAAATTGTTATTGTGGGTGGAACATTTCTATTTATGCCAAAAGACTATCAAAAAGATTTCATAAAATCATGTTATGATGCATTAAATGGAACAAACTCAAATAATTTAGAAGAAGCAAAATCAAATAATGAACATGCTTCAATTAGAAATGTCGGATTCACAATTGAGACAAAGCCAGACTATTGTAAAAAAGAGCATGTTGATTTAATGCTAAGTTATGGAATAACAAGAGTTGAGATAGGAGTACAATCATTACAAGAAAGAGTTTATGAAATTGTTAACAGAGGTCATAACTATAATGACGTATTAGAATCATTTCAAATTTCAAAAGATGCAGGATACAAAATTGTTGCACATATGATGCCGGGATTACCTACAATGACACCAGAAGGAGACATTGCAGATTTTAAAAAATTATTTTCAGATTCAGAATTACGTCCAGATATGTTGAAAATTTATCCTTCTCTAGTAATTGAAAATACCCCATTGTATGAAGAGTACAAGCAAGGAAAGTACACACCATATTCTGATGAAGATATGATCAAAGTTCTAACAGAAGCTAAGAGAAATGTTCCAAAATGGGTTAGAATAATGAGAATTCAAAGGGAAATTTCTCCAAAAGAGATCATTGCAGGTCCAAAATCAGGCAATTTGAGACAAATTGTTCATCAAAATCTTGCAAAATTAGGAATATCATGCAAATGTATCAGATGTAGAGAAGTAGGACTATCTAACAAGAAAGCAGATGTAGGAGATGTAAAATTGATCAGAATTAACTATGAGTCATCAGGAGGAAAAGAAGTGTTTTTGTCATATGAGGACAAAAATGAATCAATTTATGGATTTTTGAGATTACGAAAACCTAGTGTAGATGCACATAGAGATGAAATTGATCAAGACACATGTATCGTTAGAGAGATTCATGTATATGGAAAATCTTTGAAACTAGGAGAAAAAGGAGATAGTGAAATACAACATTCAGGTCTAGGAAAAAATTTGATGAAGGAAGCTGAAAAAATATCTAAAGAAGAATTTGATGCAAAGAAAATTTTAGTGATTAGTGCTGTAGGTACAAGAGAGTATTATCAAAAATTAGGGTATTCGTTATATGGACCATACATGTCCAAATCATTGAATTAGTGAAAAGAAATGACAGAACTAAAAATTATCGGAAAAGGGACTTGGATTGATAAATTAGCATCAGAGTTACTAGAGCGTGAAAAAGTTCTTGGAAGGAGTACAGATATTTTAAGAGTAGAAAGTGGTCTAGGGGCATCAGGAATTCCACATATTGGAAGTCTAGGTGATGCAGTAAGAGCATACGGAGTTAAGTTAGCATTAGAAAACTTGGGATACAAGTCAGAACTAATTGCATACTCTGATGACCTTGATGGATTAAGAAAAATTCCAGAAGGAATGCAAGAGTTTGGTTTAGAAGAACATATTGCAAAACCAGTATCACTTATTCCAGATCCTTATGGATGTCATGACTCTTACGGAATGCACATGAGTAGTATTCTATTAGATGGATTAGAGAAGGTTGGAATAAAATATGAATTTAGACGGGCAGTTGATACTTACAAACAAGGATTACTAAAAGATCAAATACACACAATATTACAAAACAGTTCAAAAATTGGAGACAAAATTTCAGAACTTGTAGGACAAGAAAAATATCAAAAATACTTACCATATTTTCCAGTTTGTGCAAATTGTAATCGTCTCTATACAGCAGAAGCTACGGAATACATTTCAGATGAGAAGAAAGTGAAATACACATGTCATGATACAGAAATAGGCTCAAAAATAGTCAAGGGTTGTGGTCATATTGGAGAGGCCGATATTGGAAAAGACCTAGGAAAATTAGCATGGAAGGTAGAATTTGCAGCAAGGTGGGCTGCATTTGATATTAGATTTGAAGCATATGGAAAAGACATCATGGATTCAGTCAAAGTAAATGATTGGGTAGCAGATGAAATTTTAGAATTTCCACATCCTCATCATGTAAAATATGAAATGTTTCTAGATAAGGGTGGGAAAAAGATTTCAAAATCATTAGGTAATGTAATTACAGCACAAAAATGGCTAGAATTCGGTACTCCAAAATCAATTCTATTATTACTATACAAAAGAATTACGGGTGCAAGAGAATTAGGATTTGATGACATTCCATCATTGATGGCAGAATATAATGAGCTTGAAGATATTTACTTTGGACGAATCAAAGTAGACAATCAAGCAAAATTGGTAAAATCAAAAGGATTATTTGAATATGTAAATCTACTAAATCCTCCAAAGCAGTCAAGTACACATGTAAACTATAGGTTAGTAGTTGAATTAACAAAAATTTTCAAAGAAAACAGAGGAGAAAGAGTAATGAAGAAATTATTAGATTATGGTGTAATAAAAAATCCAGAATCAGAAATAGAAAAACTCATTGTACTTGCAGGTAATTTCTCAGATGAATTTGATGAGCAAGAAAAAATTAAAGTGGATTTGGATGATACTACAAAAAATGCATTGAAATTACTAGTTGATGCATTAAAAGGGGATGATGAATTAGAAGATATTCAAAATACAATATACCAAATTGCAAAATCAAATGATGTACAACCAAAAGATTTCTTTAAAATATTATATCAAATAATTTTAGGAACATCAAGAGGTCCAAAGATTGGACCATTTATTGCAGATATTGGAAGAAAACAAGTAGCAAAAACACTTTCAGAGTACACATAGTCATGGTTCATGGAGACCACAATAAATCAAGAAACAATGGGAGTTTTGCACTGATAATTTTAGGTGCATTGATGTTAATTATTGGGCCCCAAGAAGCAATTGTTCCAAAAAGTTTGAGCGTATTTGTATGGGTTGGAGGTATAATTATTGGTAGTATTGGATTTTATCTGAAATTTTTTAGAGGTAGAATAAAACAAAGATAAAGAAAGGTTCATCTTTTAGAAAAAATCGGGAAGAAATATGGGGCTTTTTGGTAAAAAGAAATTAGATGATACAGTATCTGAAAAAAATGAAGAGCCAATACTAAATGAAGAGAGGGAATCAAAAATTGAAGACTTGGAAAAAGTATACAGTACAAAACAAGATGAAATTAATGAGATAACAGAAAAAATTCAAACTGTAAAAGAAGAATACGATGAAATTGTTAGTAATTTAATGTTAGTCAAAAAAGAACATAATCAAAAAAGAATGGAATTAGATATTATTTTACGAGAATACAAAGAGGTTAAAGAAAAAATTAAAAATTCTGAGCAAATTAAAGATTCAAAATCAATTAATCAATTTAAAAAAACTGAAGAAGATCTCACAACTATAAAAGATAATCTTGAAAATAAAAAAGAAAAATTAGAGGAAAAAATTAATGAATATGATGAAATTGTAAAAAAAATTACAAAAGAACAATCCATTCTACACATTATAAAAAAGCAACAATTAGAATCTAAAAAAGAACTAGAAGATGCAAATTCTAGATTATACAATGCAAAAACAGAATTAGAGAAAAAAGATCAATTTCAAGAAACAGAAGTTCTTTCTTTAAAAGAAAAAGAATTCATAGAGGGAGATAATGGCAATATTCAAAATTCTGCAAGTGTAATTGAGGCAGCAAGTGTTGTTGTAGGCTCATTAAAATCAAAACTCAACACAACACAAAAAGAACTAGAAACAATTCAGTTACAATTAGAAAAAGAAATAGAAGAGCATAAAAAAACCAGAAAAGAATTAGAAAAATTAAAAAAAACCTAAATCACTGAATAATCATAAATCATTAAAATATTTTTTCCATTTTAATTTTATTTCTTGCTCAGAAATCCCCATATCATATAAGGGTGAAGTTACAGTAGATACATCAGAAACAGTTACCAATATAATTTCATGAATAATACTTTTAATTCCAATATTTTTGTAATATGATAAAATTTCATCATACATTTGCCCATCATTTAAAATTCTGGCGGCACCTTTGAACAAATAACCTCTTCTCAAAAGAGGATCAATTACATTAATTTCAACATCAGGATTGTTTTTTAAATTATTTACAGTGTCAGGTGAGCGAATATTTGCAAATGCCAAAAATTCTGAGGTCCAACCAATAATTGTTCCCTTGGGGGAAATGTTAGGTGTTCCATCAAGGGATACAGTTGCAACAAAACCTAGTTTCTGTTGTTCCAAAAAGTCCTTTATTTCTTGAGTGATAATTGACATGACAAATAGAAATAATTACAAGATAATTAATTTTCAGTATTATCGCATAAACTCTGCCATCTCTATTGAAAAGAAAAAGAAGCCAATCATACCACCAATAATTCCAATCCAAGCTGCAATTTTTTTAGATTTAGACATATGACAAAATATCATGCACATACTATTGAATCTAATTGAATTTTTTAGACAGTTATAATTACAATAAAAAGAATCACCAGTATTGGCTAGCATCAAAGATATTGGAAAATTTTTTGTATTCATAGTTGTAGGCCTTGGAACCATAATTGTAGGCTCATTTATGATTAGAGGTACAATGCACATGTGGGATAATCCAGAAAAAAAAGACGATGAAAAAAAGGACTAAAAACAAGGAACGATTACTAACAATTGAATTGATTCAAAACTCTACAATTAGAAAATCACTTGATCAATACATCAAAAATAGAATTAGAGAAATACCCACTGAGATTAAACAAACATTTCCAAACATCAAGCAAATTTGGAAGTGTAATGATGAATTAGATTTTCTTTATGGGTATTATGTTGGAAAAATAGAGGAGGGTAGTCTACATTATTTACTAAAGGCAACTAGAGCATCAGCTGGAGGATATGTTGATACTTTTGAAATTAGAGGAATAATAGAAACACGGAAAAAAGAATTACAAGATACGATAAAATCTGCAATCAATTAGTGAAGTAGAAATACTACAGCAATCAAGTAAAAATATGGTAGGACCACAAGATGGAGGTTTTGGTTTTGATCAATCAAAAAAATATACCACCATAGAAAATATTGATGAGGTATGCAATCAATGTCAAGCAGGTCAACACAAAAAATGCTTGAAAAAATCAAAACAGCAAGAAGTTTGTGAATGTGAACATTGTATGATTTACGGTTAAATTAAGAAATTTTTTAATAATATGAAAATTATCAGATAATCTTGTCAAATCAATATACATTTCATTGTAAATTCTGTGGAATTGATTTTGGGAATGATGTTATTCAATTAGCCATACATATCGGCAGAACCCACGATAAACCTAGAGAATATTAGATACTAGTAAAAATTAGATATCAGATAATTTATTTTCAAGTTCTTGAATTTCTTTTTTAGTAGTATCAGAGACAATCTGTGCAAATTCTTTTTGTGCAGAGATAATTGAGGCAGATGCAGATTTGTAATCAGGATCTCCTTTTTTGATTATATCACAGGATTCAAGGGATGTTATATGACCAGTCACAGAAGCTATTGCATTTTTTTGATTAAATTTTACAATTCCATCAAATGCCTCAATGTACATAAGTGCGGATTCTGCTTTACACTTGAAAGTGACTCTACCTGTTTCAGTATTAAATAATTGAGTTACTCCACCAGGTTTTCTTGTTACAATTACTGTCATAAAATACAAGAAAATAAAGAGGTATTAATTATTTTAGAAAAATTATACTGCAGGTTCAGGTGATGCTGAGGCCTCAACTGCAAGAAATTTGTCAATTTCATTAATTCCTAGCTTGTCTCTACCAAGAAGATCAAACTTTTGTAAAATTGTTTCAAACTTTGTTTCTTCTTGCACTTGTTCGTTGACAAACCATTCTAGAAATGCATATGTAGAATGATCTTTTTCTTTTTGTGCTATCTCCACCATTTTGTGAATTGCAGCAGTTACTGTTTGTTCATTTTTTAGTGCAGTTTTGATAATGCCTTCAAGTGATTTGTAGGAACTAGCTGGTGATTTGATTGCAGGAATAGTGGCAACTGCTCCAAGTGCATTAAGATAATGAACCACTTTAAGCAAGTGAGTTCTCTCCTCATCTGATTGTGCATAAAAATAATTTGCAGCGCCTTGATAACCAGTTACCTCACACCATGATGCCATTGCCAAGTAATTATTTGATGCAGATGCTTCAAGTGCAACTTGATCATTTAGTGTTTTTTTCATTTTAGTAGAAATTTTCATAAAATCAAGTTAGATTCATTAAATTTAAAGGATTAGGAAGAAAATTTCATTATTAAAAATATCAATGCAAATCCAATTAAAAATACAATTCCTGCAACACTAGTAATTTTCATTATTAGGGACGGATGGTCTAGTTTTGGGAGATATTTCCCAGTTACTAGTCTAAAATTGAAAATAGCGATGATTGGTGCGACAACAAAGGACAAAACGGTGGCAAAATCTACTAATGCCTTTAGATTATCACCAAACTGAAAGATTACAACTAGTGAACCAGTAGCAATTATCAAAAGAATTACTATATACAAAATTCTGGATTTTATTCCCTCAATAGTTTCATTTTGTGTAAAAAGTAGTTCAATAGTTCTTTTCATAGACCTAGAATATCCATCAAACACTGCAATAATTGTTCCAAACATTATTGCAAAAGCTGAAGCTGAAATTAGGATATAACTCCAATCACCGATTGTATTAGTATACAATGTAACTATCTGATGTGCAAATTGGGCATTGTTATTTGGAAGTTCTTCACCTGATCCATAGAAAATGTAAGAACCCAAAGTTACAAACATTACAGCAAGAATACCTGTAATCAAATATGCAAATTTGAATTCAAATATTGTTTCTTTTAATTTTGGTGTGTATTTTGATTGTTTAATTCGCTCTAATGTCCACAAACTATTCCAACTTGAAATCTCCAAAGGTGCAGGCATCCACCCCATTAATGCCAGTAAAAAGAAAATTCCAGATACAGTTATCAAATCTTTAGTGATAAATCCATCTACAGGTTCTATTGGTCCGTTGTATAACACAAGAATAAATGCAGCAACAGTTGACACCACTAGTACTATAGCAACTATTTTGATCAAACTATCAAGGGCATTATACTTTCCAATTGCCAATATTACAACACAGACTGCAAACAAAATGATTATAGTCCATTCTCCGAGATAGTCAATTCCAAAAAGATTTTCAAAAAATCCCGCAGTAACAAATCCTACTGCACCAGTGACAAAAAACATTGAAGTAATTATTAAAATAAAATACAACCACAATGCAGGTTTGCCGAGTTTTTTGTAACCATCAATAATACTTGTTTGTGTAGAATTGGCATAACGAGAGCCATATTCAAAGAAGGGATATTTCAGAATCATGGCTAAAATCACAAAACCCATAATTAATAACCCAAAATCAGCACCAGCTCTAGTTGACTGAATTAGATGCGAAACACCAATGGCAGTACTTGCAAATAAGATTCCAGGTCCAGCAGTTTTGGCAAATCTAGATAATTTTTCATTCATTGCACAAACAAATCATATCTAAATTACATGAACATTCCAGGAATTATCAACCCAAACACCAATAACTTTGGCACCAATATTCCATGAAGACATTACTTCAATCCCTTTTTTGATTTGGGATATATGCTCTTCATCAGATACAAGATTGCCAGCACAGTCAGAATGTCCAGAGATTACAATTAATTCAGATTTATGAACATTAATTGAAATTCCTATTTTGAATTTAATTGATTCAAGATCTGAATTTGCTGCAACTGTTTTATCTACTCCTGGTTCAGTTATTGCATCAACAAAATCAACTGAATAATTTTCTTTAATCCATTTTGCCAGCGGAAGTTGAATTCTACCATCCATACAAGATACAGATGTTGCAAATTTTCCTTCAGCCATCAATTAAAAGAGAATTACCTACCTTAAAAATTATTTTTTATATAGATAACAATTAGACGTATGATCATTTACCATTCCTATTGCCTGCATTAATGCATAGCAAATTGTAGGTCCAACAAAATTAAATCCGCGTTTTTTAAGATCTTTGCTTAGTTTTTCTGAAATTTCAGTTGTTGCAGGTAAATCATCGAGTTTTTTGAATTTATTTTTGATTGGTTTGTGATTTACAAATCCCCACAGATATTTATCAAAAGAGCCAAACTCGGCTTGAATTTTTAGAAATTGTTTTGCGTTATTTATGGTAGAATTGACTTTGAGTCTATTTCTAATAATTGATTCATCTTTGAGTAATTTCTCAACATGTTTTTGAGTGTATTTTGAGACTTTGAGTACATCAAAATCTGAAAATGCATTTCTATATCCATCTCTACGTTTGAGAATAGTTACCCATGAAAGACCAGCCTGTGCCCCCTCTAATATTAGAAATTCAAAGAGTTTTCCATCATCATGTAGAGGTTTCCCCCATTCTTCATCATGATATGTAATATTTGGTTCATCTTTTGCCCACTCACATCTTTTCATCATTTACATAGAGTTACCACAAAATATTAATTATTAGACCAAATTATCATGAAATTAAATCAGCAACTATTCCAAATTAACAGAAATTTCCTTATTTGTTTTATAATTTCAGCATCACTTTCAGCAATAATTGCACA
This sequence comes from Nitrosopumilus sp. LS_AOA, assembly GCA_001543015.1. GTDB lineage: Archaea > Thermoproteota > Nitrososphaeria > Nitrososphaerales > Nitrosopumilaceae > Nitrosopumilus. The sequence continues at coordinate 61,289 of LFLC01000010.1, forward strand.
GTTACTTGGAGATCATGATAATTATCTAAACACAACAATTACCATAGTTTTTGGATACATTGTATATTTTGGAATTTTTTCGGGTTTGTTTTACTTTGATAACATTAAACGTTATAGAAAAATGAAGTCAAATTTAATCAAAAAAGAATTATTTGCCATGATTTCATCATTTGGGGTTGGAGAAGTGATTTATCTTGGAATCAGATGGCCAACACTATATTATTTTCTTGAAATGGGGATAGAGCCATACATTGCATCATTAATTTCAGAAATAATTGCAACAGCATGTTACATGATATCAGTTACCGTATTTCTCAGAAAGACAAAGACGTTTTAGTTATTTTGCAAGTTGGTTTACTAAATCAGTTGATGTGATTATACCAACAATATTTCCATTCTCAGTTACTGCGAGTTTTCTAATTTTTTTGCTACTCATTCTTTCTGCTGCAGCAGAAATTGGTTCATCGTGATTAATGGTGATTAATGGTGAGGACATAAATTTTTCAACTTGAGTATCTAATGGAAGATTATTTGCAGCAATCTTTGTTGCAAAATCTCTATCAGTTACAATACCTATAGGATTATTATTTTCTTTAACAAGAATTGCACCAATCCCACCTTGTTCCATCATCTTTGCAATTTGAAATGCTGTTGTGGAAGTATTTACAGAAATTAATGTTCTAGCCATGATATCCTGAATTAAAATAGATGATTGATTGAAATCCTCACGACTCATCATGGATCTAAGTAAATTTGGTATTTAAGAGATTCATAAAAAACACTAATTAATTAAAAACTAGAATTCTTCATATCCACAACGTCTACAAATTCCAGTACCATTACGTGAAATAAGATGATTACAATATTTTTGCTTCATGAAATTTTTAAAATCAGCGGATTAATGGAGTAATGTTTGTTTCAAATGATCACACATTATTCATAAAAGATCAATCACATTTTGTAGCTTGTTTTATTCAAAAAGCTAGATCATATAATCAATCTACACATATTTTTCAATATGAACACTTTGCCAGTCATTGCAGTAATAGGAATGTTGGTATTAGTTACAGCAACTATCGGTTTCGGTGCCACATTAACAAGTACTCCAACGTTTAACCTGATTGGTGCAAGTGATAATAATGAAGTAGCAACAGCAAGAGGAAATATCACGGCTTTAACATGGACTGAAGAAGTTGGTCCACATGGGGAAATTGAAACAGATAGAATAGATTTTACCGTGGGTAATAATTCCACATCAACAACCATTACATTTGATGTATGTGCAGTAATTGAATTTAATAATGGAAGCGCTTATTTCTCCCCATCAGCAGGTTCAGTCCCAGCATGTGTAACTACAGATTCTATATCTGGAAATGCATTGGATGCTACTAATTATATCGACTTTGTACTTGCAGTAAATGTTACAGAAATAGTAGATATTAGTTTCTCAATAGAAGAATCAACACCATAAGATAATTGACAACCGATTATTTTTTGAAATGTCTATGTAGGTAAAAACTTTGAAAACAAAAAAAGTGAAAATACTCACATTACTTTTAATTTTACCACTAGTAGTATATTTTTGGCCTGTTCAACTTTATGGAGATACAACATACATCATGTTAGTTGGAAATAGTATGAAAGGGACAATTGATAGTGGAACATTTGTGATTATAAAACCAGATCAAGAATATTTTCTTGGAGATATTATTGCATTTGAAAATGAACAAAATAAAAAGGTAATTCATAGAATTATAGAAATTACGGATGAGGGATTCATTACAAAAGGGGATAACAATCAGAGAATTGATCCTGGAACACAATATTTAGACAAGGTAATAGGAAGATCAGTGATTGTAGTGCCATTTGTGGGATTTACTTCAATGTTTATTCAAACACCATTAGGAATGTCAATTTTTGGGGTTTGGGCTTTGGCAATGTTTATGATAAAAAAACCAGATAAAATAAAAAAAATTACACATGAGAGTTTTACAATTTTTAAAATTGGGTTAATTTCAGTGATAGCTAATTACATCATTACTCAAAGTGCTCTAGGAATGAATATTCGTTTATCTGATTCAATGACCATCCCATTTTCAAATATTTTTGAACCAAATACTGCAAATACGATTACATTTTGCATATTATTAATAACAATTATTGGATTATACTATCTAGTACGTATTCAAGACAAAAAAACAAAGGATATCAAAGCAGTAAAATTAATTCTCTCATTAGGGGTAATTCTCATCATGATATTTCAATCAATTAGCATACTCAGTATTTCTCATTTATGGTTAAATGAGATTAATAAAATTGGCATAATTCCAGTATTTTGATAAAATTTTAAAAATTAAATTTTTTAAAATGGTTAAAAGTGCCATTTTGGAATCAAAGAATCAAAAAATATTCCATTCTCAATAATAGGATTTTCTTCCCCATACACAATAGAAGCAAATTGAACATAATATTACTCAAAAATAATTCTAAAAATGATCTTTTCAGGATTTTGAATTTTAAATCTGAGGAGTGGAAATAATGGATTTTCAAACAATTGGAACTATTGGTTTAATGTTAGTTCTAGTTGTTGCAACATCAACTATGGCCTTAGCAGATGAGTCATTTATTGAAGAATCATTTTTTAATTCAAATTCAAACGAAGAAATCCACACAAGTATAGCACGCGGACAGGTTGAAGATTTTTCATGGATTCAGAGAGTGTCAATGGATGGAGTAATTGAAATCAGTGGAATCAGTTTTGTAGTCAGAAATAATGATGATGTAAACCATTCATTTCAAATTTGTACTGTAATTGAAGGTCCAACAGGCCAATTTACGCCATCATTTGATAGTCCAATTGCTTGCACCACTACAGAAATAATCACAAATGAGAATAAATCAAATCTTCAAATTATTGAATTACCTCAAGGGGTGAAAGTTAGTGATTTAGTAGATATCACTATTTCAATTCAAGAATTAGAATTTAGTGAAGATTAAGTATACCAGACTAAAGTGTACGGTTCAAAATTAAAATAAAAAAATAATCATTCATTGTTACATATTATGAAATTATTCAAGTGATTTGTTGTACAGAGATATTAGTAGCATGAACATCTGCAGTAATCAAAGGATTTGTAAAAGTTATCACAGTAGAACCAGTACTACTTGCAGAAATTGATGCAGAATTATTACAATCAGAACTAGTACCCACAGTATCACTGATCAATGTTCCAGCTTTTGTGATTACACAAATGTTATACGAATGAGCTATACTATCAGTATTTTTAACAAAAATTGTTGCAGAAATAATATCACTACCAGATTCTGTTAATTGCACCCTTGTGATGGTTGCATCAGGTATATCTACTGAAACATTATCATCACCACCAATTTTATTAAAAAGAGGTACAGCATTAAAATCAGTACCAAATCCAACTGTAGCGACTAAAATTATCATAAATCCAATCATTAAAATTAATTTTTTACTCAATCAAATCACCATCATGATACAACAATATTTACAGTACTTAGTGTAGGTCGCTCTACTGCATCAACATTATCAGAAAGAGCTATCAATACAGTTGCAGATGAAGGACTAACAACTTGGGAACCAAGCCCAAGTGTTCTTCCATTAACATTTTTTAATACAATATCAACCGTATCATTTTCATCAATTGAATTTTGAAAAACCAAAACTAGATTATTTATCTCATCACCGGTTCCAAAATTAACTCTAATCAAAGTTGTTGGTGAAGAAACAGAAATTTCTACAGAATTAATTTTATTTACATCAGAAGATGAATCCAAAGTATTTGCAGATCCTTGTCCTGCAAATAAAACTACTCCCAAAATTGAAAGTATAAAAAAACCTAACAATATATTTCTCATCATTACTCACCAGAAAGAATTTTGTTATCTTTTTTTGATGATTCAGTAGAACCTAGTTCATCATTTAATGCACTAGACCATTCTAAAAATTCATCATAAGAAGTTGAATTTGAAGATGTATCAAAATTATTCTTTGAATTAAATTTTTGAGAATTTTTACCAAATTCTCTAGTTTTGTTTTCTAAATTCTTCTTTTGAAGTTTAATTTCAGACTCTATTCGATCTATTTGAATAGCAGATATTTTCCTTTCAGTTTCAATTCCGGCAATCCTTTTTTCCATCATTTTTTCTTTCTCTGCCAAATCTTTCTTTTCAAGTTCAATGACTACTGCCTTTCTCTGTAGTTCAGTATCAGAAATTTTTCTAGAAAGCTCAATTTCAGAAATGATACCATCAAATTTTGATGATTTTATTGATTCATCAGATTTTAGATTTTTGTCAACGTCTATCTTGTTTGATTGAATATCTTGCTCAATTTCAAACGCAGCTATAGTTTTTTCTAATTCAATTTTTCTTTGATTAAGATGTTCCTGTTCAATTTCAACTCTTAATTCTTTTTGTTGTAATTCGGAGGTAATTTTCTTCTTTTCAAGTTCAATTGCTGCAATATTTCGCTCAAGTGTGAATTTAGCAATTCGTTTTTCAAGATCCCAGGATTTCTGATTTATTCTTTTTTCCTCAAGTTCAATAATTGATTCTTTTCTTTGTAATTCTGAGGAGAGTTTTTTCTTTTCAAAATTTACTTTAGATAATTTAGTTTCAAGATCCAATGTTTTTTCATTTAAAATTTGCTTGTGGGATTGAACTTCAGTCAAACTCGTTTCTAGTTGTTCTGTTTTTTGAGATAGGTTATTTTTTTGGAGTTGAACTTCTGATTCTTTTCTTTCAAGTTTAACTAAATTAGATTTCTTTTCAAGTTCAATTTGGGCTTCCTTGTTTTTTAGATCAGAGATAATTTTTTTCTTTTCAAATGTATTTTCTAAAATTTGATTTTCCAAATATTTAGTTTTTTTGCTTTGAATTTTCTTTTCTAGTTTAATTTCAGCCAAGTTCTTTTCTAGTTGTTCTGTTTTTTGAGATAGGTTATTTTTTTGGAGCTCAATTTCAGCTAAGCTATTTTCAAGAGTTACAGTAGTTTTCATTTTATCAAATTTAGATTCTGCCAAATTCTGTTCTAATTCAAATGTCATTTTCTTTTTATCAAGATCCACTTCAACTAAGCTTTTTTCTAGTTGTTCTGTTTTTTTAGATAGATTATTTTTTTGTAATTGAACTTCAGAGATGATTTTTTCTAATTGTTGTTTTTCTTTAGATATATTATTTTTTTGGAGTTGAACTTCATCTAAGCTTTTTTCTAGTTGTTCTGTTTTTTGATAAATATTATTTTTCTCAAATTTGATTTCAGAGGTTCTTTTTTCAAATTTTGAGACAATTTTCATTTTTTCATATTGAACATCAGATATAGTTTGTTCCAAATCATTCATTCTTTGAGCAATTACTTTTCTCTGAAGTTCTAAAGCAATAAAATTTTTCTGGATTTCATCAGTGTTAATATTTTTTTGTGATTGGACTTCAGTTAAGCTTCTTTCTAGTTGTTTTGTTTTTTGAGAAAGAGTGAGTTTTTGTAATTGAACTTCAGAGAGGGTTTTTTCTAATTCTTTAGTTTTTTGAGATAGGTTATTTTTTTGGAGCTCAATTTCATTACGATCATTTCCAAGTTTCATCATTGATTTCTTTTTGAATTCATTTTCTGCAATATTTTCTTCCAATTGTTCTGTTTTTTGAGAAAGAGTGAGTTTTTGTAATTGAACTTCAGCTAAGCTTTTTTCTAGCAAAGCAGAATTACTAGATAAATGGTTTTTTTGGAGCTCAATTTCATTAGATTTTTTCTGAAGCTCAATTTCAAATTCTTTTCTTTCAAATTCAATTGAATGTATTTTTCTCTCGAGTTCAACTAGAGCTGTTTTCTTTTGAAGCTCAACTTCAGATAGATTCTTTTTCAGTTGTTCTTTCTCCTGAAATGTAATATCTTTTTCAAGTTTGACGTCAGATAATTTTTTTTCTAATTCTTTAGTTTTTTGGGATAGGTTATTTTTTTGGAGCTCAATTTCAGTACGATCATTTTCAAGTTTCATCATTGATTTCTTCTTTTCAAGTTCATTTTCTGCAATATTTTCTTCCAATTGTTCTGTTTTTTGAGAAAGAGTAAGTTTTTGTAATTGAACTTCAGCTAATCTCTTTTCTAGATGGGTAGATTTTTGTTCCAAATTCTTTTCTGTAAATTTAATTTCATTTTCTATTCTTTCAAGTTTAGCTAGACCTCCTTTTCTTTCTAATTCAAATGTAGTTTCTTTATTTTCATATGCAATTTTCTTTTTTTCAAATTCAATTTCCATCAATCCATATTCGAATTGTTTTGTTTTATCTAATAGATCATTTTTTTGAAATTCGATATTTTTAACATTATTTTTTAAATCTTCTGGTGTTGTAGATTGAATTCGTTTCTCGTCCATATTTTTGATACTATCTTCTAATTGGCCGGATCTTTGAGGAGAGGTTTCTGATGCAATTACAGTTGGAATAATTCTCTCAGGTTGATTTTGATTAATTATTTTAGATGGTTGTTCATTATTTTCTTGTTCAACAGTTTTTGTAGTTTTTGAGTTAAAAATTTCTCCAAGAGATGAAAATAGAGATTGTTTTGGTTTTGTTGTAACTATTTCATCATTATCGGTTTTTGATGATTTATTTGTTCCAAAACCTTTTTTAGATTTTTTATATACAATTAAACCGCCAAGGGCTGCAATGGATATGAGTGCTACATTAAAAATAGCAATAGAGTAATCAACTTCCCATACGGCATTAACAATTTTTGGACCAGTCATCAAAACTGTTCCAGTGTATGATATTGATTCAGAATCACCAATCCATCCTTGGAAAATTTGTTGATTCCATATACCTGTAGGATCTCGAGGCTGATTAGTTCCAAAAGAAGCTAAATCACCCTCATTATACCATCCAGAACCAGTCGGAAATCCATAATCAGAGTTTACAGTTAATTGATATTGTTTTTTCCAAGTTCCCTCTAATACTTTGGGACCGTCTAATGGAATCTGAATATTCATTCCACTAGATGTTTCATCTCCAACCCATCCATTAAAAATTAAACGAGTTCCAGCCAGTCCTAAATCATAAGTTTGTTGATTAATTGATGCAACGACAACATCACCTTCATCATACCATCCACTACCTTCTACAGTTCCGTAAGGACTACTAACATCAATGTAAAATTGATTCTTCCAATCAATTGAAACTTTGTAATAATCATCCATCACTAAACTGGTAATTGGTTCGGTTGGTTCTTTAATTTCTGCATAGTTTATTCCAGTACTTACCCATGAATTGATAGTTCGTTTAATTTTATTCTCAAAATTTGGATTAACATTACTAGTAATTAATGGTGCAACTGAATCCTCATCATGCCAACTAGTTTGAAGGATAATAGTTTTATCTGCAGAATCAACAATGTCTAATCTATATTGTTTATCCCAGTTTGCAGTAATTGTTTCAGTCTGGTTTATTTTAATTACATTAGACATTAAACTTGGGGTATTACCGCCACTCCATCCAGAAAATGCATATCGTATTCCATCATAGATTTCATCATTAACAAATTGTTGAGATACACTAAAATCCACAGTTGTTCCATCAACATATGTTCCAACACCAACAGTTTTTCCAAATTGTGAAATTATTGTCAAATCATATTTTGTAAGTGTTGTAGGAGTAGATGTTTGTTTTTTTACTGGATGAAAAGAATACATTGCAGTTACAACATGGTCTTTATCTACCAATACAGTGTAGGGGTTTCCATCAACCCATTGACCATCAACTGTCCATCCGACAAAATCATATGCACCCCATTCCAGTAGAACTGTTTCAGTTTTTAGCCAAGTTCCCTCTTCATAAAATCCTGAGCCTTGAAGATCTAACCCAGGAGGTGATGACTTCATAATTATTTCAAAATTATTTTGATGAATAACAGCTTCTCCTACCACATGATCTCCAGATATCTCATCAATTGATGAAATATACAATAAAATACAAAATATTCCAAAAATGGATGTTATTTTTACATTTGATTTCATTTAATTCACAATAAAATTAGTTCACAAGTGAGTAATGCGTAATGGTATGATCAAGATGATCAAACTAGATTGGGGGTAGAAATTTTGGATGGAATTCAAAAAAATGTTAAAAAAAGTGTATTTGTACAAAATTTCTAGGCAGGATCTTGGAACCATTGAAGAGGAGGATAGTTGCTTTCAAAAATATTCAAAGTAGAATCAGTATTGACTACTAGTCAGGATATATCAAAAGAGATAATTCTTTTAGAATTATTTTTACTAAATTGTATAACATGAATGAAACTAGACAAACTCAAATCAACATAGGAGATTACAACAAACCACAAGAACAAACAAAGGCCATAGGAATTGGAAAAATAATTGGCAAAATCATCAACATCAAAGACTTTCAAACAAATCGGGGCAGACCATCACCATACACCCCAAAAGAGGCAATTGGTGAGGATGGAATGACAGACTATGACGTAATTGATACTGTAGAAACATTTGAGGTAAACAATCAAAAGGTAAGTTCTTTTTTTGTGACTCCAGCAATTGTAAAGCAAATCAAAAGAGTGCCAAACTATCAATCAGAATTAGCAGCAGGAAAAGTATTTGGCCCATGTAAAGTTGGCCAAAAGAAATCTTCAAAGACTAATGCTAATTATTGGTGTCTTCTTTTCCAAGGAGAAGAAGGGTACTAGTTTTTTTATTTCCTAAAAATATTTCCAGAAATTGTCCTTTTGAAGATAGAAATTTGTAGTTTACAACTTTGTAACTAATCTTTATATGATTTAAAGTAAAAAAATTGTATACAAAATGAAAGTATTACACATTGATGATAACCAAGCAATCAGAGAGACATTTGCTGATGTTTTATCCATGATGGACATGGAGATAGAATCAATTGGTAATGGAAGAGATGGCCTAAATAAAATTCTAGAGGGAACCTATGATGTTGTTTTATTAGATTTGACCATGCCCGATTTTAGTGGTTTTGACTTAATAGAAGAATTAGAGAAACAAGGAAAGACCCCAAATAATATTTTTGCATTATCTGCAATGACTTTATCTAATGACCAAACAGATCTTTTAAAAAAAAATGGAATTGCAAAAATTCTTTCCAAACCAATCGAAATTGCCGTGTTAACTAAAGAAATAAGGACATTCCTAAAGGAGAACAAACATGAATGATACAATAATAATAGAAAAGTCTAAAAAAATATCAAAAATAAATTCAGTTCTAGTAGTAGATGATAATAAAAAAATTCAAGAGACAATGAGTTTTATTTTAGAAAACTTAGGTCATAAAGTATGGTCAGCTAATAACGGAGAAGATGCAATAAAAAAATACCAAAAATGTAACCCAGATCTTGTTTTCATGGATATTAAAATGCCAAAAATGGGCGGTATTGAGGCAATTACAAAAATTAAAAAAATAGACAATAAAGCAAATATCATAATAATGACTGCATTTTCAGAGAACAATGACGTAAGAGAATTAGCAAAAGATAATTCTATAAAGATAATTGACAAACCTTTTGAAATTGCGGAAATTAAAAAATGCTTGTAGAAATTATTTTTGATAATATTTGTTTTAAAAAATTAGGTAATACATAATGAAATTACGAATAAAAATTCTAGTCGGATTCATGGTAATAATTACATTAATGGGGATTTTGGGTGTAGTTACGTATTCTAATTTTCTTGAAATTAATGAACAGTTTGAATTTTTAATCGAGCATGATCTTGAAGTATTACAAAACGCTCAGCAATTACAAAAGCACATAGTTGATGCTGAAACAGGACAGAGAGGATTCATTATTGTAGGTGAGGAATCATTTTTGGAACCATATTATTCTGGAATTTCAGGATTTAATGAACTAGTAAAAATAGAGAAACAGCTAGTTTCAGATAATCCATCTCAAGTAGAAAAATTAAATTTAATTGAGTCATTATTTAACGACTGGAATGAGCAAGCAGCTATCCCTGAGATAGAGTTAGCAAGAATTGCCCATACAACTGACATTAATGCCAAGAATCTAGAACTTCTCAAAAAGGGAACAGGTAAAGGGATTCTAGATGAATTACGTGTACTACTTGATGAATCACTAGAACGTGAAATAGAAGAGGGTGAATTAGAACAGCAAATATTACTGTATAAAATTTCCAAAGAACTAGTTGACAGGGAAACAGGACAGAGAGGATTTCTAATTACAGGAGATGAGTCGTTTCTAGAACTATACAATGATGGAAATAAGAATTTAAAGATTCACCTAAATGAATTGTTGATTAATGTAGAAGAAGAACATGTCGAGGAAGACATACATGCACTAGAAGAACATGAAGAAGAATCAAAAATTGTAGAAAAAATAATTATACTAGCACAAAGATGGGAAACAGAAGCAGTTATTCCTGAAATTGATTTCAGAAAGGAACTAAATAAAAATCCAACCATTTATGATGTTTCAATACTTTTAAAATCTGAAACTGGGAAAAATATTTTAGATAACATTAGGGAAGAATTTAAAGAATTTATTCAAATTGAAAATAATCTAAAAGATAAAAGATTTGAAACAGTAAAAGAAATCAAAACTTCAGCAGAAATCAATATTGCGATATTTGTTTCAATTGCAACAATTATAGGAATTGGTATTGCAATAACATTATCGCATTCTATCAATAAATCATTAAAATTGTTAATTTTAGGCACAGAACGCTTTGGAAAAGGAGAATTTGAGGCCATCCCAATAGCAGGTGATGATGAGATTTCAGCCTTGTCAGGCTCATTTAATGAGATGGCACAAAATATTGAATTTTCAAATAAAAGCCTGCAAGAGACGCTAAATAAATTACAAATTCAAAAAAATGAATTAGATCAAATGAATCAAGAAATGAAAAAAACCGAAGTACTAAAAGAAGAATTTGTGGCAATGATTTCACACGAATTAAAGACACCACTTACACCAATTTTGATGTGGGCAGAGGCATTACAAGATAAAAAAATGTTGGGAGAATTAAATGAAAAACAAATCAAAGCAACAGAAACAATTTTCAATTGTGCAACTGAATTATCAGAATTAATTTCAGACATATTTGATTCATACAAATTAGATTTAGACAAAATAGAATTTAATGAACATGAAATAAATCTCATGGAATTAATGAACTCTACAAAGGATACAGCAAAAAAATTGATAGGTAGGGATAATATAATAATAGAAAATACTACAAATGAAAATATCACAATTTACAGCGATAAGAAAAGAATAGATCAAATATTTAAAAATCTCATAACTAATGCCATTGATTTTGTTGAGCAGGATACTGGAAAAATAGAAATTAATGCCTCAGTAAAGGGGGAGGATATTGAATTTAGGGTTAAAGATAATGGAGTTGGAATTAAAAAAGAGTTTCAAAAAGACTTATTCAAAAAATTCTATCAAATTGACACATCTGCTACAAGAAAACATGGTGGTTCAGGCCTAGGTCTCTCTATTTGCCATGGAATGGTGAAGGGGATGAAGGGTAAAATTTGGGTAGAAAGTGAATACGAGGAAGGCACTACATTTTACTTTACTTTGCCAATAGTGAATAAAACTGTAAAATAAGTAATAATTTATTCATACAAAAGTCTGAGATTTTCATATATTCTAATCATAGTGTTAAAATTAATTTTTATCAAACATTGATTTATTAATAATTTAAAAGAAAATCATTTATGGAGAAAATTATTTTCAGTTCAACGGCAATACTGGCAATAATTTTAATTATTTTTACAGTTTTCATATCTATAGAACTTGACACAATTTTAAAAAATAATCAAAAGATTGAACAAGCTATAGAACTTTCAATGATTTCTCTTGATTTTAATGTTGAAAATTATCACACACAACTTGAAGTGTGGGAATATGCATATTTGCCAAATTCAGAAAGACTAGATGCATTTTATATTCATAAAACTACGTTGGATGGATTATTAAATAAATGGGATAAGCAAATTAAAGAAGCTAAAAATGATGATCAAGTAATATATAAAAATGGAGTTGAAGATATGATTTCAATTTCTGATTCATTAGAATTAGTAAAAAAGGATTGGGTGGGAGTAATAGAATCAATACTAAACTATCAAGAAGCAATACGTGTCAATGATTCTGAAGAAAGACTAAGTCAATTAAGAAATATTTCAGAACAAAAAATTATTGCAAATGAAGAACTTTTTGATAATCTTAGTTTCAATAAAAATGTGGATATTTTTGTAATTAATCAAAAATCCATGATACACGAATTACAAAATCAACAAGAAAAGTCAATTAATGATTTCAAAATCATATTGATTATACTCATTCCAATTGCCGTTACTATATGCATGATAACTAATTTTGTTATTATAAAAAAAGTTAAAAATTAATGATTATCTCATATAGAAAATAAAAACTAGAATTTATGAAAAATGTGGTGGTATTCCTTCGTAAATGTACTGCAAGCATTACAAAATCAAATTTACCTGCTTTGAACGACACTAAATATGGACTTCGCCACCAATCATGTGTCGATTTAATTTCCCTATATCTAAAATCAAAGTCGGGGATTAGATTTACTAGGCATTTTTTATATTTTCTACGCATCTACGCCTCATTTAATCTTCAAAAAAGGTTCAGGTCTAAAGGGGTTTGAATTAATAATTTCTTTAATGCTGCTCATTTTAAGCATACTCACATTTTTGTGTATAATCATCTATGAATAGTAAGTGGAATTTAATATGATAATTGTTAAACATGAGGAGATTTTTTCATGAGAACATTCATGCATAGGAAAAGCACTACATCAGAAATTGATCCTATGAACAGTCCTGAAAAAACATTGTCGTTTAAAACATTTAGACCTATTGAAAATAGAATGGATAAAGATTTTAAATTGGAAATGGATCATATTGTCTCTAAAATATCCAATACAACAAAAAATATTCCAAATCAATCATCACAACAGCTAATTTCTTTCAAACCTTTAGATGAAACAGTATCAAATGATGAACAATTAATTTCATTAAAAACAGAAATTGAAAAAGCAAAAAAATCCCATGAATTAACTAAACAAAAATTACATTCTGAATCTGTATCTTTAAAAAAGACTCGAGAAGTATTAAACCAAACTAGAAAAAAATTGAATTTCTCTTTGAATTCTAAATCCAAATCCCCTAGAATGGATGTAATTGGTGAAATATCTTCTAAAATATCTGAGGATTTAAGAGATCCATTAGCAATTTTACAATCTCAAATTGATTTAATGAAATTAAAACATAAAGCCCAAGAAGATCAAATACTGTCTAATTCTATATTGAGTATGGAGCATGCCATTTCTCACATCACTGATCAAATTGGTGATGTGTTAAATTTTATTCAGAAACCTGATCTTAGATCAACTATTTGTGATTTAAAAGCACTTTCAAGATATGCAATTAATGATATGGTATTTCCTAAAGACATTGATTTAGAATTATCTTTAAATCCATCTTTGATCAAATGTGATGTGAGAAAAATTAGAAGTGTTCTTACCAATATTCTACAAAATGGTATTCAGGCAGTTGGACTAAAGGGGAAAATTGGTTTGTCAATTAAAGAGGATGTTGAATCTGTAAGAATTCAAATAACTGATTCGGGTCCAGGGATTCCAGAAGAAGATCTTGGAAAAATTTTTGAGCCTATGTTTACCACAAAATCTGAAGGTACGGGTTTAGGGTTAGCATCATGTAAACAATTTATTGAATTACATGGCGGTACAATCGATGTAGAAAATAATCCCACCACATTCACAATTACACTTCCAAAAAATATTCATTCCTGATGTTTGATTTTCTTCTCCATCCTAATCTCAATTTATCCTGAATTTAGTTAGGTGACCCTCTGCTGGATTTAGCCACCGTTTTGTGGATAAAATAATGTCTAGAAAAAATATACTCAATTTGAGCAGCGCATGGCTTAATTCCAAAAAGTGTACACCAATAGTAATTGGACTTGGAACAAAACCAGTATGGAGGTACCCATAGGCGTATTTACACCCGCAGTAGGGCAAAGTCCAGCTTGTGCATCCACATTATCCATAGCAGCTAGTGCAATACATACAGATCACACCATTAACTTTCTAACTACGATGAATGTGACTAGTCTTCATAACATTAGTCTATCAGTAGAAGAATTAACTTGATTTTTTGTAATACACAGTAATATTATAAAAATTTCTTAAAAATCATCTGTATGTAATGAACAGATCTCCATCTATTAACTTGAAAAAATACAACAATATAATGTTCAAAACGAGTGTGAAAAATCACTAGTGAATCCTTTACGGTTTAGTAAAATTCTCATAGCAGATGATTCAGCATTTTTTAGATCATCGATGAAAAAAATTCTTAAGGAATCCAAAATTGGCAGTATATTCTATGAGGCAAAAGATGGACGAGAAGCAATTTCTCAATACATTGCCAAAAAACCACATTTAGTGATAATGGATATAGTAATGCCTAATGTTGATGGGGTAAAAGCAACTCAGGCAATCACAAAGTATGATCCAAATGCAAAAATCATTGTGATATCATCAAAAGAAAACCAAGAAACAATCAACGAGGTAATCAAAAAAGGACATGCAAAGGATTACATCTTAAAACCATGTACTTCAAATGCAGTTGCATTGGCTGTCTCAAAACAATTGGTACCAGGAAGATTAGGCAGAATAAAATAAAATTTATAGAAACATACAATCTAACTACAGATTACGAAGTTTGATTTATTTTTGTATATGATTATGAAATAAAATTCAGTTTCAAAAAATTAAACTCAACTTTAAATCATATATTTTTAAAGGAACGTGGAAGTTTAATTGTAAAAATTGTAGGATTGTTCGTTACAGAAATCTGTCCTCCATGCATTTCAACTATTGATTTTGCCATTGTTGTACCAAGACCTGAACCATGGGCTTTTGATGTAACAAGTTTTGTGAAAAGTTTATTCATTATGTGTTCTGGAATTCCAGAACCTGTATCCTCTACATGAATTGTCACATAGTTTCCAAAATTAGCAGCAGTTATGAATATGGCACCACGATTTTTCATTGCTTGAATTGAATTTTCAATTAAGCTTGAAAAAAGAACAATTAATCGGTAATACGCACCCCTTATTGTAAAATCTTGTTCAGGAAGATGAATTATAACTGTAGAAGGCATTTTCCTAGGAATAGAATGTTTGAGAATATCAAGTAATGACACATCAATCATCTTAATATCAGGTTTACGAAATGTATTCATCTTAATACTTTTCTCCTGTTTTAAAATAGATTGTAAATTATCTACAATATCATCTATTTTTTGAAAATTTTCTAGTATTGTTTCATTAAGAATAGATTCCAGTGATTTTTTAGTTAATGTATTTATTTTCTGAATTGTGTCAATATGATCTAAAATTGTTGGAGTGTTTTTAATCCCAATTTGAGAAATAAGAATTTGGTTATTTTCTTTTAATCCAAGCATAAGTGATCATCATAATTGATGATATTATGAAAAGTGGTGTTTACTTTGTACAAACACTTGCAGTTTTTTTTATTTGGTGTATTCATTTTCTGAACATGTTAGATCTCAGAAATTATAGATTTTTGTAGTCCAACTACAGATTTCGCAAAATAATCTCAAATTATGGAATCTGTTAGATAGTATTTTTTCTTTTTACACCAACAATTAGGAGAACATTGATTTGTATTATAATTCTCAGACAATTTCATAATTCACCTAAGAAATGTATAACATATCAGAAATAATTATAGATGTTTTATCAGAAAAAACATACAAGAAAATAGATAGGAAGTTAGTGTAACAGAATTAACTATGACTAGTACAACAGTCATAAGTTAAAAAATGAGACTGTCATCGGCAATTCTTTTAGGTGTCGATCTTAAGTCTTATTTTTCATTATTTTCCATATGGTATATTTTACATAATCGTGTATAGGATTATGAATTTCTGGATTTGAAATGGTTGTAAGATTTAATTCCAATAAATGCGGGTACTGCGACATACATTCCAAGATTAAGCATAATTACAGAGATACCAAGTCCCAAAACTTCGGCTTCTGAACCATTATCTGCCAAAGTCATGATAGATAATGTTGATATCATTGGTGTGATAAATACTCTAATTGCTTCTTGGAACATTGGATTTTCTCGTTCCATATCAGCAATTGTTGGTGAGAATGAATAATACAGTTCGTTAAATGATCCCATAAATGATGTACCCATACTAGTACTCATCACAATGTTATCTCTAATTTCTCTTAAGAATTGAACTTGCGGTGCTAACTCAGAGCCATATGTTGCAGTAGCAATTAAACATCCACCACCATTAGATGAGGGTTCAGATTCTATCTGTTGTTTTATATCTACTACACAAATTTCATCTTTCAGAATAGTTCCCACACCACAAATAGATGTAAGTTCGGATTCAGTAATTGGTTCGGATTCAGTAATTGGTTCGGATTCAGTAATTGGTTCGGATTCAGTAATTGGTTCGGATTCAGTAATTGGTTCGGATTCAGTAATTGGTTCGGATTCAGTAATTGGTTCGGATTCAGTAATTGGTTCGGATTCAGTAATTGGTTCGGATGTGGTAATTAGTTCTAATGTAGTAATTGGTTCTTCTAATCCAACTGCCTGATAAATTGAATCATACTCTGAATAGTTTTCATCAAACCATTCCTTGTAGCTTGCCTCATTGTTGTATCTATCTACATAACTTTGAGGATCTTTCGATACATCAACAAATGATGCGGGGATTTGTAATTCCTCAGGTTCGGATTCTGGTTCAGGTTCAGGTTCTGGTTCTGGTTCTGGTTCTGGTTCTGGTTCTGGTTCTGGTTCAGATGATGATGAATCTCCGCCGGCATACACAATGATAATTTCAGATGCTATTGAACCAAAATGTAATTCAAAAATATAATTTCCAGTCGATGTCCATAAGGGACCTCCTACAATCATATCATGTTCAAAAGAACCATCAGAATTTGGAGTTATTGAGCCAATTGTAACAAGTTCGTTTAATGGAGAAATAATCAAAAATGTAATTAATTGTCCTAAATCTGATGTGTCATAATTTTGTATGTTCCCAGAAAGAATCAAACCATCTCCATTTTCGTATGATGGCAAGTTTGTAGTAGCAGAAATTTGCAGAATATCATGAGAATCTGCAAAAATATCACCAGATACAAAAACAATACCAAACATCACTATGAATAATCCAAAAAATAATCCCCTCACAACTAACATCAAATTTTCTTATTATTTATGGTAACTGTAAATTAAATAATCATCAAATATTGTGTCTAGATACAACTTGTCAATTTTGTTCAAGACCATCATATTCATGATCTCATTAGTACGTAATTCATAGTAAGATTACGAAAAGTTAATGTTTTATTAAAGAAAATCTCTTTGATACAAGAGACGCTTTCACTATTTTATGATGCAGTAAATTATTAAATTTCTCAAATTCCTCTGCTGTGTTATTTTGTGGTGGCTCAAGTGAATCAAGTGCACCTAAATTCATGGCATCATGTATCATGTCTGAATCATTTTTTGCATACTTGCTTACAATAATTGTAGGAATTCTTTCAGATACAGATAATGTTTCAAGAAAAGTTAATCCATCCATAACAGGCATCTCTAGATCTAAAATTATCACGTCTGGTTTTTGGAATTTAATATAATTTAATGCAATATTTCCATCAGAATAAGAATGTGTGATTTCACAATCATCGAATTGTTTTAGCACATCTTCAAGAAAAAGTTT
Organism: Nitrosopumilus sp. LS_AOA; assembly: GCA_001543015.1. Taxonomy (GTDB): domain Archaea; phylum Thermoproteota; class Nitrososphaeria; order Nitrososphaerales; family Nitrosopumilaceae; genus Nitrosopumilus. Next base: position 79,133 of record LFLC01000010.1, read on the forward strand.
CATAGATCTTGAATCGTTGATTATCATGACTCTAATTTTTTGCACATTATTGATGAGTTTTGATAGATTACAAAGGCATGTATGATCATTTGAATCAATCAAGACACATGTCATGAAAGTGGAACTATTTTAGGACCACGATGGTATACGGACCCGACCGGACTAGCACCATCATTAAGCTATTTTTGCAGACAGATAAAATTAGTACCACCCATAAGAAGTCATTTTTGCAGATAGAATTTAATTTTGGAGAATTATCTTTTGTTAGTTTCATCATAGGTTCAATTCCACAGAGCTCGAACCGTTATTGGGTAGAAAACAATCCTATACTGGCAATGTCTGGATAGAACATTCTAATTTTGTAAAATATTGTATAGGTTAACAGAATTCATCCAGTGAGTTTCTATTAATTAAATTTCTAAGAAATATTATAAAAATGAAAAATAGTTTTTATGCGATAAAAATCTCAATCATTAAATGAATAAATCAATAATTCTTTTTGTAATTATTGGAATTATTGTTATTGGGGGAGTATTATCTTATGTCTCAACCATAAAAATTGATAAAGACCCATCAAAGGATTCATTCAAAATTGGAATAGTAAAATGGGTAACAAGTGAACAATTTGATAAAAATATTTCAGAATTTAAAAGATACGTGGAATTAGATGAACATTTTAATGAAAATAATCTTGAATATTTAGAAGATATTTCTTATGCAAATAAATCTAAACACCAAGAAATCGTTCAAAAATTTATTGATGAAAAAGTAGACCTAATTTTCACTCAAACTACATCTGGAACTTTGATTGCAAAAGAAATGACACGAGACATACCAATTGTTTTTTCTGTTGTGACTTATCCAGTTGAAGCAGGTATTATTGATGATTTATCGCATTCTGGAAATAATTTAGTTGGAACTAGAAATTATGTTCCAATTGAAACACAATTTGATTATTTTACAGAAATTTTTCCAATAAAGAAATTAGGATTTGTTCATAGATTAAATGAACCAAATTCAGTTATTCAATACAATGAGGCAAAAGAATATGGCAGTAATAATGGAATTGAAATTATAGATATTGTAGGAACTTCACTAGAAGATTTAGAAAGTTTGCTATCTGAAAATATTTCTAAAGTAGATTCATTGTACCAAGCTTGTGATAGTTTGGTACAAAGTGGCGGTGAAGAATTAGCCATTAAAATTGCAACTGAAAAAAACAAACCAACTTTTTCCTGTAATCATGATGGAGTAATAAAGGGAGCATTAGCTGGTGTGGTTGCAGATTTTATTGATATAGGACAATTATCAGGCAGTCAAGCACATTGGATTTTAGAAGGTTCAAATTTCGATTTTTTAAAAACTGAGAGTTCAAGTCCTCACAAAATATTAAATTTGAAAACTGCTAATTCATTGGGAATAGAATTAGCTAATGAAATGAAATATTCAGGAGCGGAATTAATTGATTAATCATAAACTCATTTAGATTCTAAATTCTTTTTTTATGCCTGACCCTAAAAATTAACAGCAATACTTGTTCTAATACAATTCACTATTCTTTCACAATCATACTATAGATTACGAATTATTTTCTAGATTTGAAATGCTTGTGAACCTTAAATCTAATTAATGCAATAAGGATCTAAATTTTCAGTTACAATTTTTGTGCCTGTCTGCAAAAATGGTCTTGTATAGTATGCGGACCCGACCGGATTCGAACCGGCGACCTATTGCTCCGCAAGCAATCGCACTATCCAAGCTATGCAACGAGTCCGAAAAGTTTGAGAAATTTAGGCTTAATTTGGATTGCTATTAGTCAAAAGATTGGGTAAAAATGTATGGTGTTTCATCAGATTCATGAAATGTCCAAGCAGTAGGAAGTGCAATAGTTTGAATAGATTTTAAATTATTTTTATCAATTAATGTTCCCCATCCTGCATGGTTTTTTGGATCTGCAGAATATTTTTGAGAATATGTACCTGCAAATACCCAACCAATATTTTTAAGATTGGAAATTAGTTTTACTTTTTCAAAAACTCCAGATGCTAATTCAACCCCACCCATCTGAGCAAGTCCACCAATAAAAAAAACTGGGTTTGATAAATTCAGTGAGGAATAATCAAAGGTTGTCGCATCAGAACAATAAGGGTGAAAATTAAGAGGAGTAGTTAATTGATTCTGGAGTTTGACTAGCATATCATCAATTTCTATACTGTATGATTCTAAATTCAATACTTTGGCACAAAATGCAATACGTCCATCTCCTGAACCAATATCAATTATTTCCTGAAATCCAATTTCTTTTGAAAGTAGAACTGCCACATATGCGGACATCATCCAAGTTGGAGAAAAAGGTGCATGGCTTGTACCATACTGAATACTATTCAACCAATATTTGTTAATGTCACCCTCATAAACAATACAAACAGTACCACCAACAGTTTCTTTAAAAGAATTATAATAAATAGGATTCATTGTTGCAAATTGATGCAGTAATTCTAAATTTTGTTGTGGAATTGGAAATAAATCAGATGTTGATTGAGGTATTACTTCTTGAATTTGGCTTTTACCATCATAGGTGTTTACAAAATTTTTTTTTAAATGAATTAAATTTTTAGCAAGGTCTTCAATCATCAGATAACTCTTTGCCATATTGTTCAACAAATTCCTTAGTACTCATTTTTTTACGCAGTTCTTCGTAAAGTTTAGCATCACTTTCAATTTCTTCTTTTGATTTTTGCTCACTAGAATTTGATTGTAGATTTTTAGTAGTCTCTTGGATGGATTTTTCTAAATTTTGTAAAATTTGAGGATGAATGATATGATTAAATTTCTCTGAAATCAATTTTTCAGATTCTATAATTTCACCAAACAGAGATTTGTGATCATTTGAGCCTAGTTGTTGTTTTAGCATAGTAATCATAGATGACATGTTCATAATTTGATAGTAAGTTTCAACTATATCATGTAAAGATAAATCAGATTGGGTAGAAGCGGAATTTATCAAATTAACTAATTTATCATATTCAAAATGAAACATTTGTGAAATATCATCAAATGAACTCATAAAGAAAAATTAATGTCGAATTTTTAAAAATGTTAGGATTTATGCTTCTTTTTCTACTTCTTGTTCTGATTGTTTAACAAACACATAGTTCATGATTAATCCCGCAATAATTCCGCCAAGTATTGGGGCTGCCCAATATAACCAATGGAATTCCCAGAATCCAGATATTAATGCAGGACCAAATGTTCTTGCAGGGTTTACAGATGCACCAGTTAATGGTACTGCAACTAGATGAATAAGGAAAACCATTCCGCCTATTGCAAGTCCTTGAATTCCTGGAGTTGCTTTTTTGTGAACTGCTACCATAAAGATTACAGTGACTAAGAAGAAAGTCAAGATTGCCTCTAATGCAAATCCTGAACCAATACTGTTATTGATTAAATCACTTGGACCACCTTGAGTTCCAAAGTTTACTTTGGCTCCAAGTTCAGGTAAAATTACTTTAAGGGTAGCAGCTGCTGCTACTGCACCAATTAATTGTGAAATAATGTAACCGACTCCGTCCTTAATTCCAATTCTTTTTGTAATCATCATAGAAATAGTTACTGCAGGATTAATGTGCGCACCAGATACATGACCAAATGCGTAAACCATCAAAGCAATGGCACCACCGTGGGCCAGAGAAATAAACAGTACAGATTGTGTGGTTAATTCTTCTCCAAATGCGGAAACTGCTAAAATAACTGAAAGTGGACCAAAGAATACCAAGCCATAAGTTGCAATTGCTTCTGCAAGATATGCTCGTGGATTAACCATCAAGCAAATCCATTTCAGTTTCCATATAAAAGATTCGGACTTGGATTATGACAATAACAACTCAAAAAGCAATTAATTACAGATCATTAATTAGAATTACATATGATTGCTGAAGGAGATAAAGTTCCAAAATTTGAGGTAAACGATGCAAATGGAAATAAAATAAAATCTACTGATTTTAAAGGGAAAAAACATGTCATCTATTTTTATCCAAAAGATTTCACTCCAGGATGCACTACGGAGGCAGATGAATTTTCAAAAGATTATAAAAAATTTCAAAAAGAAGGAATTGAAATTATTGGTGTCAGTCCAGATGATGTAAATTCTCATGAAAAATTTTGTAAGAAAATGGGAATAAAATATCCATTATTAGCTGATGTGGATAAGGAAATATCAAAATTATTTGGAGTGTGGGGCAAGAAAAAATTCATGGGTAGAGAATACATGGGTGTAATGAGAAGCACATTTCTTGTTGATGAAAAAGGAAAAATTTTCAAAATATATCCAAAAGTAAAACCTGCAGGGCATTCAAAAGAAGTACTACAAGATTTTTTAAATTAAAAAGAAAAAGTTGTAAAAAGGTTAGAAACCTTTTGGTAAGCTACCACGTACTTGTTTAGATCTAGCGTTTGCTTCAGCTGCAACTATTTCTTGGTATGCTTTTTCATCATCTATTCTTTGTTGTTCTATTCGGTTCATGTAGTCATTTTCGTAATCCTCAAGTTCTTGTTTTTTGGATTTTTTTTCAGTATAAGTTGAACTTGTTTGTGGTGGAGATGTCTGTGCAGTTCCTTTTGGAAGTGTACCTTTAGGTTTTGGTGGGTCTACTTTTTGTGGTTCTGGGGCTTGTGCTGTAATGCCTTCAA
>LFLC01000015.1 GCA_001543015.1 Nitrosopumilus sp. LS_AOA
CAGATATATGATGTAATCTCATATAATTTAAAGATAAAATCTTTGTATTTCATTAGAAAATTACATTTGACAACTAACTGCGGATCTGGAAAAGTTGTAAGTTCTCCAGTCATTACAGAGGGATACCGACAATTCGATACGCGACGATTTGATACGGACAATTCGATACATGCACAATGATTGCCTATTCTCAATAATTTTGAAGGTACGTTATTAGTCCAAATTAATGAAGTATACAACGAAATGCTGTTTAAATAACTACCTAAATAATGATGAGCATTACATAATCCTAATCTAATCCAATATCCAATCGTAATGATAATTCCACATGTGAATTGGGAATGAAGATTCCTGAAATGTTCCACCTGGGAGAAAAGTTTGAATTGAATTGTCGATTATGAATTGTCAATACTTCGATTTGTCCATGTATCGAATTGTCGCGTATCGAATTGTCGGTATCCCGATTACAGAGGCATAGACAGACCCAACTTGATTTTTTTCCCAGATTAAAATGGATAAGTCTATAGAATAATTAAGCATGTAATAGAAAACACGCCTAATTAGATTCAAGTGTTTTAGAATTTGTTTGATATCATATGGTTTGTAGATAATATCCGTAGGATGTACAGAATCAAGTTTTTTCTTTGTTTCTAAAGAAAAGTCTGCAGTTACAATAATTACACTGGCGTCTGGATCAATTTTACGAATTTGTTCTAGAACCTGAAATCCATCAAATTCAGGCATCATAATATCTAAAAATACCACATCAGGTCTAATTTGCTTAAACATTTTTAGTGCATTTTTTGCTTCTGTGCATTTCTCAACTGTAGAAATTCCTTTAATTTCCAAATAATCTGAAAAAATATCCACTGCATCTTGATCATCATCTATTAAAAGTACAGTAGATTGCTTTTGTGATTTCTTTGTCTTTTTATTATTTTTATTATTAACTAGAATTTCTTTACTTGATTCCCATAAAAATCCACAAAAACTATTCATGTTATTTACAATATCTTCAGAATTTGTGATCATCGCAGACTCTTTATCCAAATTTTTATTTGAATATGGTGAAGTATTATTTGACATTAATACTTGTAATTTGTTACAAAGCAATCGCCCAGAAGATGGAAGTGTTACAATTTTAAAAGAAGTGAATCCTAGTCGTTTCACATATTCTTGTTTCGTTAAAAGTTCTGAATCAGACATTAATTTAATTGAGATATTTCGTTTTAGAGCATTTTTAATAGTTTCTGGAATTTCGGTATAATACATTCGTATAATATCAGATGATGATACAGCGATGTATACTTCATCAGTAGTTTCTTCAATTAGTTTTATCATTTGATCATAAATGTTATGTCTATTTGAGATGATAGTTAATTTTGGAAGTTCAATTTGGGATTCATTTAGTTTTAGATGTGATAATATTTTTAAGAATTTTGAAATATTTTTTTCTAAATCAACTACTTTTTGTTTTTGTTTTAAAATAATTTTTTTTAATGTAGATTCAGGATCATTTGCTGAAAAGATAATTGGTGAGGATAGTGTAGATGTAACAAATCCCAAATTTTTTAATGTCTCTAAAATTTTATATGTTCTAACTCTATCAATTTTTGTAAAATTACAAATTTTGCTAGCTTTTACTGAACCCAATCTTACTAATCCAACATATGTTTGAGCCTCATCTTCCTCTAAACCAAAATCTTTGAGAATAGATATTTCATCTAAATCTTCATCTTGAAAATCAAGTTTTTCGTCCAGCTTTATTTCCTGTACCTGCATAGAGTTTTAGGGGGATTTTGCTATATCATTAGATGTGTTTACGATATTTACAAACAATTTTTCTATAAATATCTCAAAATTAATTATTTCTTGAATTATTTCTAAAAAGTACGATTTACTCAGTTAGTTAATGACAAAATTGACTAGAAAATGGATTTTTACATAAAAAATAATGAAAATTTAGCAAAAACGATCAGATGAATAATTTCTAAAAATATGAATAATTTCTTTAATTCTAATTCAAAAATTGCTGATTAAATCTCTACAAATTATCAGGTTAATTATAAAGATCTGAAATCATAGAAAAACAGTTGAAAAGTTCTGTATGGCATCCAAATACTCAGATGAGTGAATGGAGTTCTTTTGATAAAATCATCAAAGGTAAGGGAATGTGGTTAATTGATTCCAAGGGAAATAAAATGCTTGATGGTGTTGCATCAATGTGGTGCAATGTTTGGGGGCATTCAAATTTAGAATTAGTTAGAGCCATCACGAATCAAAGTAAAAAACTACAACATTCATCGATGTTTAATCTAACAAATGGGCCAGCAGAAAAGCTTGCAAATACTCTTGTAAAAATATCACCTCAAATGTACAAAGTATTCTTTTCAGATAATGGATCATCTGCAATGGAGATTGCAATCAAAATATCACTACAGTATTGGCAAAATATTGGTGAGAAAAAGAAAACAGAGATTGCAACACTAGAAAATGGGTATCATGGAGACACATTTGGTGCAATGTCAGTAGGATATGTACCTGAATTCTTTGGTAAATTTAAAAAACAATTATTTTCAACAATACGATTTCCAGTTCCAAACAGGTATAGAATTCCAAAAGGGATGAATTTTTCTGATTATCAAAATGATTGCATTGATAAAATTGAAAAAAGGTTTTCTAAAAATAACAACATTGCAGTATTTGTGATGGAGAGTGGGGCTCAAGTTGCAGGAGGAGTGATAATTTATCCAAAAGGATTTCAAAATAAAATAAATCGATTATGTAAAAAATACGATATACTATTTGTTTTAGATGAAATTGCTACAGGATTTGGTCGTTTAGGATCAATGGTACAATACACAGAACAAAAAAGTGTTCCAGATATTGTAGCATATGGAAAAATGCTGACAGGAGGGTACCTTACAATGGCTGCAACATTGACAAACAAGAAAATTTACAATTCATTTTTAGGTGAATTCAGGGATTGGAGACATCTTTTTCATGGTCACACATACACAGGAAACCCCCTAGCTGCTGCAGTTGCAAATGAAAATCTCAAAATGTATCAAAAGAAGAATTTGATAAAAAAGATTCAAAAAACATCTAAAATTTTTGAGGAATTTCATCAAGAAATCTCTGAATTAGATATTGTAGGTGACATTAGACACAAAGGAATGCTTATGGGAATAGAACTAGTGAAAAATAAAATAAAGAAATCTCCAATTCATCCAAAAAAATCAATTAATAAAATATTTTTTGAAGAAGGAAAAAAGCAAGGAATCTATCTAAGAACATTAGGAAATATTGTAATGCTTGTTCCACCACTAGCAATATCAGAAAAGGAACTTAGATTACTGCTAAAGAGAACAATTAGTACAATCAAGGCTGCAAAATCACAATTAGTTTGATTATAATCTCCACACCATTCTAAGTTTGAAATTTTAATTTACAATGTTATGTTTTAAGACCAATTTTTTCAATCATTTCAAAGTCTTGTTTAGCATCATTTCCACCCATTGTGAGGTATCCTGCAGTGATAATCCCATTTGCACCACTTTGAAGTAATTCTGCTCCAGAATCACTAAGATTTGTTTCACGTCCCCCAGATATTTTGATAACTGATTCAGGTAGAAGAAATCGAATTACTGAAAATATTCTAACAATTTCTGAATTTGCTAGCTCTGTTTGTAATTCAAGTGGAGTGCCAGGTACTGGTACTAGAATGTTAATAGTTATTTCCTCAGGATATATTCTGGCTAATTCCAATGTTAATTCTAATCTTTGTTCTCTAGTTTCACCAAGACCAATAATTCCTCCAGTGCATAATTCTAATCCTGCATTTCTTGCAATCTCTAATGTTTTTAATCGGTCTTCATATGTGTGGGTGGTACAAATTTCTGAAAACTTTGATTTTGCAGTTTCGAGATTATGATTATATCTTTTTACACCAAGTTCTTTTAATTTTGTTGCCTGCTCCATAGTTAGAAAACCTAAACTACATTCTATACTAATTCCAACTTTATCATTGACTTTGGTAATTATTTTACATACTTTTTCAAAGTCACTAGGGGATGGTTCTCTCCAAGCTGCAACAAGACAATAGGATTCTGCACCCTCATCTTTTGCTTTCTGAGCTTTTGTAACTACCTCATCAGGTGTTGGTAATTGATAAGAGTCGATACCTGTGTCAAAAAATGCAGATTGACCACAAAATGAACAATCCTCACTACATGCATTTTTTTTGATATTGTTTAATTGTTCTACGTCAATTTTTTCACCATTAAAATCATGGGTTATTTCATTTGCACACCTAGCTAAATCTTTAACATTTTCTTCAGGTATGTTTAATAATTTTTCAGCATCCTCAGACGAAATTCTAATTCCCGAAAATACTTTTTCTTGACACTCTTTAATGAATTGCAGAGTACTCATACTGATTTTACATCAATTCCATTTATAAAAATAATGAACAGCCAAACCTTTCCTTTATCTACCATATTTGAGATATCTAGGCATGATATTATCAAAAATATAGGGTTTTTATGCTTTAACAAATTTGTTTAGCATTGTTTGACTTCAAAACATAAACTCAACTTTATTGATTTAGAATTAGAAAAATTCAAAGAAAATAATATCTATAGAAAATTAAACTACAGTACATCGAAAGGTGCACACATTACAATTAATGGTAAAAAACTTCTCAATTTATGCTCAAATGATTATTTGGGGATACCAATTACAAAAATACAAACAACACAACTACAATCAAGTTCAAGATTAGTTTCTGGAAATGATAATTCATATAAAAAATTAGAAAAAGTTCTTGCAAAACATAAATCACAACAAAATAGTCTAGTATACCCTACAGGATATATGGTAAATTTGGGAGTAATTTCATCAATTGCAAGTAAAGGTGATTTAATAATTAGTGATGAATTAAACCATGCAAGTATTATTGAATCATGTAAACTAACTGATGCCAAAATCCTAGTGTACAAACATAATGACATGGATGATTTGCAAGCAAAACTAAAACAAAGTGGGAAAAGAAAGTTTGTAATAACTGAAGGAATATTTAGTATGGATGGTGATATGTCAAATCTAAAACAAATTACAGAATTGGCTGAAAAGAAAAATGCAATTACAGTTGTTGATGATGCACATGGTGATTTTGTAATTGGAAAGGATGGAAAAGGTACTCCAAATTATTTGAATGTAGCAAAAAAAATTGATGTCTACATTAGTAGTCTTAGTAAAGGACTAGGATCATTTGGAGGATATGTTGCATCTCAAAACAATGTAATTGATTTGTGTATTAACAAATCAAAATCATTTATTTATACATCAGCGCTGCCTTCATTTTTAATTGAACATACACTAAAAAGATTTGAAACAAATAGAGAAAAACAAAAGAAAAAACTAGAAAAAAACATTAAGCATATTTCTGATGGGTTAAAAGAAATTGGATTTGATATTAATTCCTCAACTCACATTATTCCAATAATTATTGGAGATGAAAAATCAGCTATGGACTTTGGAGAATTCCTAATGAAAAATGGAGTATTTGCACAACCAATCAGATATCCCACAGTTCCAAAAAATCAAGCAAGATTGAGAATATCAGTCACAGCATGGCTATCAAAATCAGACATTTCAGATGCATTATTGATTTTTGAGAAAGCATATAGAAAATTTAACTAATTATCTCATTGAATCAAAGCCACCTAATGCAGGAGAGCCAATTATTATAGCGAGTGTAATTACTATTCCTAAAACAAGACCCACAATAACAAAACGTTTGTTCATGAAAAAATACACATAGTCCCAGTTAAAAACGGATTGGCTGCAAATAAGGGACGAATTTGGAAGAATGCTTTAAAACAAAAATTAGAACATCATGGCATGGTAGAAATTACTTTAGCTGTAGCAGTATTAGCAGGATTAGGATCATTTGTTGCTCCATGTATTTTACCTATGATTCCAGCATTTCTTGCATATATTTCTGGAACAACACTTTCAGAATTAAATCAAAATAATGGATCTAAAACCATTGTAATTAATAGAATGAATGTAATTTTTAATACAATTTTCTTTGTGTTAGGATTTACTACTGTATTTTCAATTTATAGTGTAATAATTAATAGTGTTTTCTCAAATGTAAGTGCAGAAATTAATTCAACATTTAACATGATAGGTGGAATAATAATAATTTCATTTGGAATATTTATGATTTTATCAATGAAGATAAGAAAGCTAAACATTGAAAAGAAAATAGTTCCAAAAGGAATCAAAGTTAGTTATCCATTTTCATTTATTTTTGGACTTGCATTTGCTGCCGCATGGACACCATGTGTTGGTCCAATTCTTGGAACAATACTAACTTTAGCTGCTGCAACTCCAGCACATGCATTAAACATAATGTTGATGTACTCATTAGGGTTAGGAATTCCGTTTATTCTAATGGGAGTATTTCTTTCAAGAGGAACAAAACTTATTAAAAAAATGAGTAAACATCTCAAATATTATAATTTAATCTTGGGTGGATTTATCATTATTTTAGGAGTTTTGGTATTTACAAATCAATTAGCATATATTGCAAATTTTCCACTTCTAAACGAACTAATACTATTGGGATGATTAAATGAATTCAGAAATTAAAACAGCAATAATTTTGGTAAGTGTGATTGCAGTAGGCATAGGCGTAATGAGTGTGGTTCTATCATCGTTTGATGAAAAAACATCAATATCCAATGTATTAACAAATGAGAATTCAATTAGTGAAATTGACAAATCAGGATTCAAAAAGGCTCCAGACTTGGTTGGAATTGCACATTATCTAAACACAACTCCAGGAAATTTAGAAGAGCAAATGAAAAACAAAGTGATACTGTATGATATTTGGACATATAGTTGCATTAATTGTGTGAGAACACTTCCATACATTACAGCTTGGAATGATAAATATTCAGATCAAGGTTTGTTAATTGTAGGAATACATTCACCAGAATTTGAATTTGAAAAAAATCCAGACAATGTGCAGATGGCAATTGACAAACATGGAATTAGTTATCCAGTTCTTCTTGATAATGATATGGAAACATGGAAGGCATTTGATAATAGATATTGGCCAAGAAAATACATTGCAGATCATGAAGGATTCATTAGATATGATCATATTGGAGAAGGAGGATATCAAAAAACTGAAAAAATTATTCAGCAATTATTAAAAGAAAGATCTGCAGATCTTGGAATTCAATTTGCATCTGCATCATCATTAGTAGATATTGAAGAATTTAAACATACAAGTTTTAGAACACCAGAATTGTACTTTGGTTATAAATTTGCACAAAACAGGAATCAATTAGGAAGTGATGAAGGATTCCAACCAGGAAAAATAGTTACATATTTAGATCAAAACAATATTGAATTACATAAATTCTATCTTTCAGGAGAATGGAAAAATCATAAAGACAGTATGGAGCTAATATCAGAAACTGGAACTATAAAATTATTGTACAATGCTAAAGAGGTAAACATTGTAACTGACAAAATGGCAGAATTGGAAATATTCCTAGATGGTGAATTAGTTCCTGCAAAGTATTTAGGAAAAGATTCTACAGAAAATGGCATCATAGTATCAGAAGCTGGACTATACAACATCATAAACAATGAGAATAGTGCAACACATGAAATGGAAATTAAAATTAGTGGTAAAGGCTTCCAAATGTTCACATTTACGTTTGGATAATGTAACTTAGCATAGGTGTCACTCCAGTTACACCATCCATAGTGACAAATTCCTTTAAAACAAAAATTTCAACATAGATTGAGAAAAATAGGTATGATAAGCAATTCTTGGAACAAAACTGAGGGAGAATCATTATCACAAAAAGTGATTAACAAAGTAAAACCTGATGAACCACTAAAAAACAAGATTGATTTTGCACAAAGGAAATTACAGTCTCAGATTTTTAAATTAGAAGGTATTAATGATAAATTAGCAAAAAAACATGATTTCATATTTGAAAAAATTGTAAATGCTCAACGAAATAATAGAAGTAGTTATGCTCAAGCATATGCTGGTGAATTAGCACAAGTTAGAAAAATGAAAAACATGGTAAGTGGGGCAAAACTTTCCATGGAACAAGTTAAACTCAGATTAGATACAGTATCAGAATTAGGAGATATTGTAGTAACACTTAGTCCATGTATGTCAATTATCAAGGGATTAGCACCATCACTTAATGGAATAATGCCAGAGGCAAACGCATCAATGCAAGATTTGTCACAAATCCTAGGAGATGTTATGTCTGGTTCATCAATGAGTATGGGTGAAAGTATGAGTGTCGGTACTGAAACAAATGCTGACACATTAGCAATTTTGGAAGAGGCACACAGTGTAATTGCTGGTCAAACAAAACAATCAATTCCAGACATTCCAGATAATCTTAAAGAAGAAATTGTAGGTAAAAGATCAGACATCTTAATCTAAAATAAAGAATAATTATTTTACTTTGATTTCTTTTTGCTTTTTTGAATTAAAATTTTTTTTATTCTAGAAATTGTAGGATAGCTGTAACCACGTCTTCTATAATTCGCAATCATCATTTTCCAATTCTTTAATCTCCATTGAGCTTGTTCAAGTGTAACAGAGTGTACCTCTTTTTTGATGATGCTTTTTCTTCCCACTTTAAGTGTGCCAGCATCTTTTGCAGACCACCTATTTTTTGCAAATTTTAAACCAGTTAAAATTTCAGAAATGGGCATGTCTTTAAAATATTCTTTGAGTTTTTTTAGATCTACATCAGTTGGTTTTTTGGAAATTGGCAACTCAACAAAATGTTTCACCATAAAAATACACAGAATCTAATGCCTTAAGAGAATCATGCTAAACCAGAATTAACTAAAATAGAAAAAAACTGATGAATTTATGATTCCAAACCCTTAATTGAATATGATTACGTACAGGTAGTATGGGATTAATGGATACGCTAGCAAAATTTTGCATTATGAAAAAAGTCCGAGAAAGAGCAAAAGATTCTGATAATGATTCTGAAAAATAAAATCTAATTATTGTGCATTTAATAATTTAAAATCACGAATTATTTACTAATGATTATACCAACGGGTTCTCTCGGATTTCCTCAAAAATGACGAAGATTGCCGAATTATGAAGTAAATATTAATTCAAAAATTAAAACATTAACAGTTCAAAGGGATTAGTGAATTTTTACATATTCCAACATAAGACATTATTCCAAAAACAATTATTCCAAAAGTGATCATTGGAATCAAAATGAAAACTTTGGTTTTAAGACCCATAAATCACATTGATTTAATGCATATAAAATTGTCACAGTTTTAGTCAACTGTAATGATTAAGGTACCTGTAGTTTTTGGATCTTGTAATAATGAAACCATATCTCGAGGTAACAAATCAGATGCCTTGTCACATTTTACAGCCAATGTTCTAGGACATATGAAATCACTTTTTCGTATAACTATATCTTCAGAGTGTGTGAGAATTAAATTTGGATGTCCTTGACCAGTCATAACAAAAGAGTGATCCCCCACATTAATTGTAAAAGTTACTTTACTATCAGATTTTTTGAGTTTGTCTTTTAGTTCTTGAGGTAAATCATAGCAACTAGAAGTTGCATTAACTCCGATTATACAATCACCTTGAGGAGTCAAATGAGATTCTTTGGTTATCTCAATAGTTTTTTGATGATTAGAACGAATATTTTCATGTCCTGAAAACTGAATTTCAAATTTCAATGTTTAAAAAATATTTAAACTCAAATTAAACTGTTAACGTTTCCAGTTTTGTGCTTCTGCAATACATTTTGAATAATAATTATCACTCACATAATCACAAACTCTTTCCTGATATATTCGGAAAAATGTCCCAAGACATTCGTATTGCTCTTGTTCATCAGTTAGCATTGAATTACACATTCCAGGATCTTTTTTCATATATGCAAGGTTACTTACACAGAATTGTGGTTCATCAAAATTCATACACATTTGAGGATCATCAAGATTCATGGCAGAATCCACTTCTTCTGAAATAGATTTTTCAGAAGATGAAAATCCTAGTCGGTCAATTGCTGAAAAAGCAGCAACTACCACTACGATTAACATTATCATTCCAGCAATAGTGAATCCAAAGAATGGTTTCATTTTATTGAATATATTATACGGAATAATTGTAATAAAATATCATATATTCATTTTCAGTAAACACGATCTTATATGCAAAAATCAAAAATTTTTAAAATTTAGTTAATCGATCAAACTTTTGTGTGCCTACATAACATACAAAAAATTAATCCGCATAGAGCACGGTTTAAATTAAACTTTCAGAGCAATTGAATCAAATGCTTCCTGCACAACAAGGTTATGATAGAGCAATTACTGTATTTTCACCAGATGGTAGACTATACCAAGTAGAATATGCCATTGAGACTGTAAGAAGAGGAACTATTGCAGTAGGTGTAAAATGTAAAGAGGGAATTGTAATTGCAGTAGAGGAGAAATCAAAAAAGTTACAAATTTCAAATATCGCTCAAAAGATTTTCCAAATTGATGATCATGTGGGGGTTGCAGCAGCAGGATATATTCCAGATGCAAGAAGTCAAGTAGATAATGCAAGATTCTTTTCACAAAGTAACAAAATGATTTATGATGAACCAGTTGAAGTTGAGACAATTGCTAAACATTTAGCTGATCAATGTCAACAATATACACAATATGCAGGAGTAAGACCATATGGAGTTGCACTAATTCTTGGCGGAGTTGTAAATAGCAAACCAGAGTTAT
Source organism: Nitrosopumilus sp. LS_AOA (assembly GCA_001543015.1). Taxonomy (GTDB): domain Archaea; phylum Thermoproteota; class Nitrososphaeria; order Nitrososphaerales; family Nitrosopumilaceae; genus Nitrosopumilus. The sequence goes on from LFLC01000015.1 coordinate 10,825, forward strand.
TTCTAACTGACCCTAGTGGAACATTCATCTCTTATGAGGCAATTGCCATAGGTTCAGGGTCTGATGATGTAACTGACTTTTTAGAAAAAACATACAAAGTAGATCTCACTTTAGATGAGGCATCAGTATTAGCTGTTGCAGGAATTCATTTATCAAGTGATGAAAAAGATGAACATAGTCATATCAGAATGGCACATATCAAAAAGGAAAATGGATTGTATGAATTAGTAACAGATGAAAAGGTTGCAAATTATTCAAACACTGCAAAAGAAAAATATCCACAAGATAAAAATTAATTATTACTACTAGAGAGATTGAATTACATTGAAATTATCTGTAGCCATTCCTGAATCTGCATTATCTGATGAATCACTAAAGATAGACAAGACTAGAAAAATCTCAATTCTTGCAAGAGCTTGTTCTATTTTTAAAATTGATACAATCTATGTGTATCAAGATGGTGGAACTTACAAACAAGATGGGAATTTACTAGTGATGATTCTAAGATATTTAGAAACACCACAATTTTTGAGAAGAAGATTATTTCCTAAAATGAATGATTTAAAATTTGCAGGAGTACTTCAACCATTAAAAATTCCAAGCCACATCACACCTGCAAATGCAAAAAAAATTGTCAGAGGAGATGTGCGAGAAGGAATCATAGTAAGTGTAAAGGGTAAAAGGTTTGTAGATGTAGGAATTAATCAATTAATTCAATTTTATGGAAAAACAAGTATGGGAAAAAGAATTACAGTTCAATTCAAAGAAGGGTATCCAAAATTATCAGTTAAAGAAATAGAAAAATCAGAAGCACCAGCATACTGGGGATATTCTGTAAAAGAGAGAGCAAACTTGTATTCCATATTATCTGAATGGAAAGGAAGTGTTATCATTACATCAAGGAAAGGAAAAACTGCAACAAAAGATCAGCTTTCAAAATATACAAAATCAGATGAACCAGTACTGGTAGCATTTGGTTCACCTGAAAAAGGAATTCATGAAATTTTGGGAGGAAAAATGAAAAATGTACAAAATGCTAAGTCACTAAACTTTTTTCCAAATCAAGCTACTGAAACTGTACGTCTCGAAGAGGCACTACTTGGAACATTAGCAATAATTAATGCTCAAAGTACTTCGTAATATGGCAGAAAGGAAAAATTTTCTATTATTAGCAATTGGAATGGGGGTAATAGGAATTATAATTGGTGGAGTTACAATTTCTAATATGGTAACAGATCTATTGGTACCATAACAATTTTAGACATAGTTGGTTAACTAGAATATTTTATGTGGTTAACGATATCTCACATGGTTTAATAGAGGGATTTTGAGATGCGATTTAACAATGGGCGCTCGAAAACGACATTCACCACGCAGAGGAAGTCTTGCATATTCACCAAGAATACGTGCAAAAAGTATGGAGGCAAGAATTCGTGCATGGCCAAAAATAAATTCAGATGAGCCAAGAATTTTAGCTCATTGTGGTTTCAAAGCAGGATGTGTACAAATTGTCAGTATTGATGATCGTGAAAAAGTACCAAATGCAGGAAAACAATTAGTTAGTCTTGGAACAGTACTAGTGACTCCACCTGTGTTGATTTTAGGAGTTAGAGGTTATTCAAAAGATCATTACGGTAAACATGCAGAATTTGATGTTTATGCCGAAGATATTCCAAAAAGTTTTGCAAAAGAAATTTCATTAAAAAATAAACAAGAAAATGCTTTAGAGAATGCAGAAAAAGGATTAAAGAAAATTAAAGAGATATTTGCAATTATCGCAGTTTCTCCAAGAGCTGCAGGTCTAGAACAAAAGAAACCATATGTCTTTGAAGCTTTAGTAAGTGGCGGAGATGTACAAAAACAATTTACTCACGTCAAAGAATTACTAGGAAAAGAAATTAAGATTAATCAAATTTTTGAAACAGGTGCAACTGTTGATGTTGCAGCAATTACTAAAGGTCATGGATGGCAAGGGGTTCTAAAAAGATGGAACGTAAAAAAGAAACAACACAAATCAAGAAAAACAGTTAGAGAAGTTGGTTCATTAGGTCCAATATCTCCACAAAGTGTCATGTATACAGTACCAAGAGCAGGTCAAATGGGATTTCATCAAAGAGTAGAATATGATAAGAGAATTATGATTATGGGAAATACAAACGATGAACAAATTAAAATTAATCCAGATGGAGGATACAAGCACTTTGGATTAGTTAAAGGGGATTTCATTATTCTCAAAGGTTCAGTTCCTGGAACATACAGAAGATTAATCAAATTAAGAACTCAAATACGAAATGCTCCAGCCAAAGTTAACAAACCAAATATTTTGGAGGTAGTCATATGACCAAAATTACAACATACACAATTACTGGAACAAAAGATGGAGAAGTAGAACTACCACTAATTTTCTCAACTCCATTTAGAAGAGAATTAATTCACAAAGCATGTACCAATTTAACTTCACATAAATTCCAACCACAAGGAAGACATCCAAGTGCAGGTCAAGATGTCGTAGCCGATTCAAATGATCCACCAACAGGTCAAGGTGTATCCAGAGTCGCAAGAGCACAAGGTGGCGGTGGTGGAAGACAAGGTCAAGGAGCAGAAGTTGCATCAACTAGAGGTGGAAGACAAGCACATCCACCAATTGTAGAAAGAGTGATTTACAAGAAATTAAACAAAAAAGAAAACAAATTAGCATTATGCTCAGCAATTGCTGCAACAGCATCAAAAGAGCGAATTGAGTCACGAGGACATAAAATTGATGGAATAGAATCATTCCCAATTATTGTAACAGATGATATTGAATCAGTTTCAAAAACAAGCGAAATGACCAAAATACTTGATGCACTAAAACTTTCCCAAGATTTAGAAAGATTACAATCAAGAAAACCACGTTCTGGACAATCAAGACTTAGAGGAAGAAGTAAAAAAGTTGGAAAAAGTGTTTTGTTTGTAACTAAAGATGTATCAAATATTTCAAAGGCAATTGGTGCACTTCCAGGAGTAGAGGCAAGAAATGTTAAGGACTTGAGTGTGCTTGATTTGGCCCCAGGTTCTGATGCAATTAGATTAACAGTATATTCAAAATCAGCAATAGAGGAGATTGGTAAAATCAAATCAACACATCTAGAGGTAATGGGGAAAACACAATGAATGTAGATCAAGCAATGAGAATTATTGTAAAACCATACATTACAGAAAAAACATTTGCAATGGTTGAAACTGAAAGTAAAATTTGTTTCATAGTAGAACGATCAGCTACAAAACCACAAATTAAAGAGGCAGTAAAAACACTTTACAAAGAAAATGTAAAGGGAGTCAACACTGCAAGAACAATTTATGGTAAAAAGGCATTTGTTCAGTTTGAAAATGTAGAAAAAGCAAGGGATTTGGCAACAAAGATAGGAATGCTATAATATGGTTGATAAAAATTCAAGCACAATAACAATGGAGAAGAAAGATGGTTAAAGAATTTCTATACAGAGGTATTTCAAAAGAGGATCTAGATAATACATCATTAGAAAAATTATTCTTATTATTTAATTCAAGACAAAGAAGATCTCTTACCAGAGGTATTACTGATGGAAAGAGAAAATTAATTGAAGAAATAAAATCTGCAAAAGCAGGTAAATTAAAAAATCCTATCAAAACTCATCTTAGAGATTTGATAATTCTGCCATACATGGTAGGCGTTACAGTAAATACTTTTTCAGGAAAAGAATTCCGTCCAGTCGCAATTACAACAGAGATGATTGGACATTACCTGGGAGAATATGTCATAACAAACAAAAAAGTCTCACATGGTGCACCAGGAGTAGGTTCATCAAGATCCAGTCTTTACGTACCACTAAAGTGATTATGATGAGTAGATTTAGTTACGCTTTCCAAAATTATGATGCAACAAGACATGTACGTTCATCATTAAGAGAAAAAGACATTTCACATAAACATGCACGTGAAGTAGCAGTTGCAATTAAAGGACTATCAATTGAAAAAGCAAGAGATTACCTACATGCAGTAATTAACAAAGAAAGAGCAATTGCATTTAGAAGATTCAAAAATCAAGTAGGGCATAGATCAGACCCCGGTATGATGTCTGGACGTTATCCACAAAAAACAGCTAAAGAGTTCATCAAAGTTTTAGATAATTTAGAATCAAATGCAGAATACAAAGGAATGGATTTAGATAGATTAAAGATTGTAAATGCAACAGTGCACAAAGGAGTGGTTGTAAAAAGATTCATTCCAAGAGCAATGGGTAGAGCAACTCCAAAAAATAATGTATTAACACATGTAGAATTGGTGGCACAGGAGATTTAGAAATGTCAGCAGTCAAAAATATAATTAAAGATAACTACAACACTATGCTTCTCATGGATTATCTGCGAGTTGCAATTAAAGATGCAGGTTTTTCACATGCAGATATTTCAAAAACACCAACTGGAACTAGAGTTGCATTACATGTAACAAGACCAGGAATTGTTATTGGAAGAAAAGGTTCAGGTATTAGAGAACTTACAACAAGACTTGAAACAGACTTTGGATTAAAAAATCCACAAATATCAGTAAATGAAATTGAGAAACCAGAACTAGTTCCAAGTGTAATGTGTACTCGAATGGCATCACATCTTGAGCGTGGAACAGCATTTAGAAGAGCAACAATGTGGACATTAAAACAAATCATGGAAGGTGGAGCTATGGGAGTTCAAATTACAATTTCAGGAAAACTTAGAGGGGACCGTTCAGCATTTGAAAAACATACAGTCGGAATATTACCTAGAGCAGGACACCATGCAGAAATGATTGTTGATGAAGATATTGCACATGTTGGAACTGCAATGGGAAGAATTGGGATAAGAATTAGAATTGCAAAAAAAGAAAAACTGATTCCAGAATTTGAAATGATAAAGGAAAAAGTGCCAAAAAATAAACAAAGTGAAAATGGAAAAGTGGATGAGTCAAAGAAAACCAAAGTTGAAGAGGTTAAAGTAGAAGAACCAAAGAAAACCAAAGTTGAAGAGGTTGTTGTTGATGATATTAAAGTAGAAGTTACCAAAGTTGAAGGAAAAGTAGAGGGTGCAAAATCTGAAACAGAACAAATTGCAAAGGATGGAGAAAAAATGAAAGACCTAACAACAAATGAAGATGAGGAGAATGCATTGAAATGACTAGAATTAGCATGAAAACAATAAATCAATTTAATGAAAAAGATCTTAAAAGTAAAATTCAAGAATCAAGAAGTGAACTTTCAAAATTAAAAGTTGATGCAGCTAAAGGCACACTAAGAAAAGAAAGCGGTAAACTAAAACCAATTAGACATGATATTGCTAGAATGTTAACAAGATTAACGGAGATGAATAAAGAGAAATGATTACACCAGATAACATCACATCCCATGAATTCATAGGATTACACACAGAGATCATTCAATCAACTAATTCACAAGTAATAGGATTAAATGGGATGATTATGGATGAAACAAAATCAATGTTTAGAATTAACACAGAAAAAGGTATGAAATCAATTGCAAAATCATCAAATCATTGGAAATTTTCAATTGAAAATAAAGATGTGATTATTGATGGTTCAAGAATTGCCAAAAGACCATTTGATAGATTAGGAGCAAAAGTATGACTAAAAATATTGGACTAGAAGTAAAAGAGCCAAAAAGAGAGTGTTCTGATAAGAATTGTCCATTCCACGGAAAATTATCAATTAGAGGAAAACTCTTTGATGGTAAAGTTACAGGTAACAAAGCAAAACAGACAATCACATTACAAAAAGATAATGCAATCTATTTTACTAAATTCAAACGATATGCTAGAGGTAAAAGTACAATTCATGCACATGTACCAGCATGTATTGATATTGAATCAGGAGATCGTGTATTGACTGCAGAATGTAGACCAATATCAAAGTCTGTCTCATATGTAGTAGTTGAGGTTAGAACATAATGGCAAAACAAGCAGGTAAAGGCGTAGAAGAATTCAGACCATATGTTACAAGATCAATTCCAGTTGGTGCAAATATTGTATGTGCAGATAATTCAGGTGCAAAAATTTTAGAAATCATTAATGTTCCAAGACATAAAACTAGAGCATCAAGACTTTCAGCAGCAGCAGTTGGTGACTTTTGTCAAGTTGTAGTAAAAAAAGGACCAGCTGAATTAAGAAAGCAAGTGTATGGTGCAGTAATTATTAGACAAAAATATGCAGTTCGTAGATTAAATGGTACAAGAGTTTGTTTTGAAGATAACGCAGCAGTATTAATCACTCCAGAAGGAGAGACAAAAGGAACAGACATCAAAGGACCAGTTGCAGCAGAAGCTTCAGAAAAATGGCCAAGAGTAGCTAACTTGGCATCAATGGTGGTATAATAAAATGAAACCAACAAAAATGCGCAATAGACAAATTTACCAGGCAACATTACAAACAAGAAGTAAACAAATGGGCAGTGCACTATCAAAAGATCTACATAAAAAATATGGAAAACGAAGTGTACGAGTAATTACAGGCGATAATGTTACAATTCTTAGAGGTGAATTCAAAGGAGTAGATGGCAAAGTTACTCAAATTTCTACTCAAAAAAATAGTGTTGCAATTGATGGTGTAAAGAAAGAAAAAACAAAGGGTGAGAAATTTGATGTTTACATTCACACATCAAATCTAGTAGTAACCTCGCTTAACTCAAGTGACAAATGGAGAATTGCAAAACTAGAAGGTAAAGATGCTAAAAAACAATCAAAAGAAACACCTGCAAAAGAGGTAAAAAAACAAGTAGCCCCTAAAGAAACAAAAGTAGCAAAAAAAGTAGAGGCTCCTAAAGAAACAAAAGTAGCAAGTAAAACAGTAAAAAAGGAAGATGAAAATTAATGGTAAGTATTGCAGGTAGTAAAAAACTCAAACGTCAAATGGCTCCATTGTTTTGGGGAATTACAAGAAAAGAAAAACGATTTGTAATTACAGTAAAACCAGGACCACACAAAAAGAATAACGCCATTCCAACTGCAGTATTTCTAAGAGACACACTAAAGTTAGTTACAAGTCTTAGAGAAGCTAAAACTTCAATCTATTCAGGTAAAGTAAAAATTGATGGAGTAGTTAGAAAATCACTTCATCATGCAATAGGATTAATGGATGTAGTGGAATTAGAAAATGTTCCAGATATTTATCGTCTAGTTCCAACAGAAGGAAAACTCCTAAAACCAATTAAAATTAATGAATCAGAAAAATCAAAGAAAATTGTAAGAGTTGCTAGTAAAACCACACTTAACAAAGGAAAAACCCAGATAGGATTCCATGATGGTCGTTCAATAATTTCAGATACTAAAGTAAATGTTGGAGATACTTGTTTGATTCAAATTCCAGATGTAAAAATTCTTGAAGTAATTAAATTAGAAGCAGGTAGTCAGGGTTTAGTTATACGTGGATCTAACTCTGGTCAAATTGGAAAAATTGAAGCAATTGAAGATGGAACATTCATCTTACCAAAAAGAGTTATTCTATCATTAGATGAAAGAAAAATTGAGATTCCAGCAGATATTATTATGCCAGTTGGTAAAGGGGAGCCAGTAATTCAAATAAAGTGATCATATGTCTCAAACAACAGAATCTCCAATGAAAAAAATTACACTAGATAAGATAGTTCTAAACATGGGTGTAGGTAAATCAGGCGATATAATTGAAGTTGCAAAAAGAGCACTAGAACAAATTTCAGGAAAAAAACCATCTACACGTAATGCAAAAGCACAACAAAGAGATTGGGGAGTAAGAAAAGGAGAACCAATAGGTGTTGCAGTTACAATTAGAGGTCAAGACGCCGTAGTTTTACTAAAAAGATTGTTAGATGCTAAAGGGAATTCACTTAAAGGTAAATCATTTGATAACTTTGGTAACTTTTCATTTGGAATTAATGAACATATCGATATTCCAGATGTAAAATATGAACCATCAATTGGAATTTTAGGACTTGGTATTTCAATAGCATTATCTAGACCAGGTTACGGAATTAGAAAAAGAAGTAAACACAAAGCAAGTGTTGGGAAATCACACATCATTACAAGTCAAGAAGCAAAGGATTATCTAGTAAAAGAATTTGGAGTGACAATAGCATAATGGCAAAAGATAGATCCTACGAATTTACTGGAAGAAAGAAACATGACTTTGGTAGAGGTTCAAGATGGTGTAAAAGATGTGGAGATTATACAGCAGTTATTCAAAAATATAATTTAATGTTATGTAGACGATGCTTCAGAGAAGTAGCAATATCTTTAGGGTTTAGGAAAAATCGGTGATATAGATGCCTTCAACTAATGTTTTAGCAAATTTGTTTGTAACACTATACAACAACGAAGCAAGAAGAAATACATCATGTGTCATACTTCCAACATCAAAATTAGGAGTTGAAGTTCTAAAAACACTTCAAAAAGATGGGTATGTAGGTGAATTTGAACAAATTGATGATAAAAGAGGCGGTAAATTCAAAATCAAACTATTAGCAAAAATTACAAAATGTGGCGCAATTTCACCAAGATTCAAAGTAAAAACTGAAGAATACAATAGTTGGGAACAGCAATACTTACCAGCATATGACAGAGGAATGTTACTAGTAACTACTAATCAAGGTGTGATGTCTCATCATGAAGCAATTAAAAAAGGAATTGGAGGATTTTTAATCGGATATGTCTACTAAGCAACTAGAAAAATTTCAAGATGCAGTAGATATTCCAGAAGGGGTTAAAGTTTCACAAAAAAAACACATGTTAACATTTGTAGGACCATTAGGTAAAACCTACAAAAGTTTTAGAACTATTCCAGTTAATATTGAAATTTCTGAAAACAAAATTTTGCTAAAAGCACTAGGAACTAAAAAAAGAGACTATGCAATATTACACACTGCAAGATCATTAATCAGAAATATTTGTGAAGGATTAATTGTAGGATATACAATAAAAATGAAAATTGTTTATGCACATTTTCCAGTTACAGTTAAAGTAGATGGAAAAGTTATCATCATTGAAAATTTTCAAGGAGAAAGGGCACCAAGAAAAACACATGTTGTAGGTAATACCAAAGTAATGCCCAAAGGAGAAGATGTGATACTTACAGGTGAAGTTTGGACAGACATTACACAAACTGCAGCAAACATTGAATTGAAAACCAAAGTGAAAAATAAAGATCATAGAGTTTTTCTTGATGGTATCTATGTATATGACAAGAAAAAAGGTATAGAAAAATAATAGTTTCTAGTTTTTCTCATGACCCTTGATCCTGAATTTGTAAAGCAGACAACTGATTTAATTGTGCAAACTTTAGAATTATACAAAACTGCTGGAGCATCCCCAAGAATTGGGGAGACATGGGATTGTAAAAGCATAGGGGATTTTTTGTGTGGATTCTTTGTTGGTGAAATGGTCGGTTCTGCACTAAGTGCTTTTCAAATTGTTCATCATAGGGAACCTACTGCAGATGAACATTTAGAAATAATAGAACTAGTTGAAAGTCATTCAATTGAAATTAAAGAATTTTTTGCAAAATTTAATTAATCTTTAATCAATTATTACCAAAACACCAAAGTCGTAAAGATTAAATCACTTTTACCAAGGAACTAACTTGTGCCTCCCTAGCTCAGCGTGGTAGAGCATCCGGCTGTTAACCGGATGGTCACCAGTTCAAGTCTGGTGGGAGGCGCTTCTTATTTCTAAACTCGAGTTTTGAAACATTATTTTTTCATACATGTAGTATAATCACTAGTCTAAATTTAATATGTTTCTAAATTCGAATATAGAAACATTGATCTGTTGAAAGTAATTGGTGTACACTATTAGACAACATAGATCTAATAGATGATCGCACATATAGAATATGCAGGAGGTTTACATTGGTCAGAACTAGAAGAGCCAATAGATATTGTGTTGATTGTAGTGCAAGATTGGTGTATTATCCAAGATTATCAAACCCTAAAGCACCAAATGAACACAGAGTACTAGTTTATGCATGTCCTGATTGTACAGATGACTTTGAAAAACCAAAAATGTTCTCAATTAGACGCAATCAAGTAGAGGATCCATTAGAAACAGTAGAAATAGAAATAACACAGTTACAGAAAAAAATAATTGTTGCAAAATAACCAGAAATAAAAATGTCAAAAACTGAAAAACCAAGAAGTAATGTGTGGTATTTGTTACCAATACTTTTTGGGGTGATTGGCGGAATAATTGCATTTTTTATCATACGTAAAGATGATCCACGTAAAGCAAAAAATTGTCTTTATGTTGGGCTTATTTTGATGTTTATTGGAATTATGTTCAACATGTTAGTTACCCCATCAATTCCAGAGTTGGATTCAGGATTTAATATCAATATTTGATATGGTGTATTGATTTTCAAGCAGTAATTTTAATTATTTCTAAACTCGAATTTAGAAACATATTAAATTTAGACTAGTAATCCATATGATTTAGAATCATATAGAACTAGTTTGAATTATTTCATTATGAGTGCAGCTAGAATGCGTGATAATATGGAAAGATGGTTAATTCATGAAGGTCATTCGTTTGAAGAGATAAAAAATCCAGAAAATTCTTTCCAAATACTAGTAAAACATGCAGGGCAGTACGGCAACCCCGTAGAAATATTTGAACCAAAAGCACAACCAGGGATTATAGTAATAGGGGCCAAAATAATTTTGAAAACTAAACAAATTTCAAGATATATGGGATTTAATGAAGATGAAAAAAAGAGATTTGAGAGTAGAGTATTAGAATTTTGTAATTCAATTCAAGCAATTAGCAAAGTAATCACAGAAGAAGGGAAACAAAAGGTGGGAGTTTATGTTGTATTAGATGACAAAGAAAACATCAATCAACAAAGTGTCTTTGATGCAATAGATAGATTATCAGAAATGTATGAAAAAACTTCCAGATATTTAATGAAAACATTCTAAAAAAATAGACGATTTATCAGTTCTACGCGGGCCTTATATCAAAAATTGACTATTCAATATTATGAAAACAAAAACATCAAAAGCAAAAGAATTAACCATATCAACTGCAGAACTGTCAAGATTTGGTATGGGTGTAATGAGTAGAGCACTCAAAATAGTAAACACTGCAAAAAAAGGTAAAATTACCATCAGACTAGAAAGAATCTAAAATAAAGAATACTAGATGGAGAGGAAAACCCCCTCCTTTTTTACATTAATTATCAGCAAAAAATAGCATTTTTGGCCAATTCTAAATTTAGAAATAGTTGATTTGTACAAAATTTCAATAAATTAATTGAACTACTCAAAAACCATCAAAATGGTGATTTTGTTCATATTATGCCTAGGCGTTAAACCCCCCTCAAAATTAGATGGTTTAGGCATAATGTGATTTTTCCAGAAACAGGTGTTTAGATGGGGGGTTGAACACTGGTGCCTAGCTGCAAAAGGCAACAGTGATTCCACCAAGGTCTCCCAGTAAAACATGTGTGATCTTTTAGAGTTGTGCCTAAATGCTAAACCCCTCAAAAATGACCAAAAATTAGCTAAAATCACACCAATATCACATGATATTTTAGAACAAAAATTACCCAAAATGATTATTTTTTGATATAAAATGTGGTAAAAATATCGGCCCAAAATACTACAAAATATCGTATTTTTGTGCATTATTTATCATCCAAAAAAAAAGATGTAGATAAAAAACCGAGATTAAACTATATACCAAAAAATTACCAAACCATTCATGGTAAGGTTTGGAATGGTAATTGTAATTGCTGCAGTAATCATATCCATGTCTGCTGGAATGTACACATACTATCTATACCAAACAAACTACATCACAGCAAATGCTGGTGAATCAGTGATCGTTGGACCAGTACAATATACCATATCATTTGAAGGAACACATGATGGAGATAAAGAAACAGTCCCTGAAAATACATTTGTGATGATTGGAATTTCTGCAGAAAATATCAGTGATGATAAAACCGTAATTTCGGGGGGACAATTTTACATTGTTGATGAAAAAAATCAGAAACATGAGGCAACTTATGGGGAGTTTTCATCAATAGACCTGCTCTTTGAAGGATTAGACCCAGGAAAACCAATTCAGAGAACTACACAATTTGATATTCCATTTGATGAGGATAGTCAATACAAAATAATTATCAGACCACAAAAAGAACAATCAACAGTTGACACAGCTCTTATTTGTCTTACAAATTGTTGATCGATATTTTTAGAAAATAAAAAAAGTGTCAAATTATACTATTATTAGCATAGTATTGTGTGACGTTTACCATATAACTCACATGATTTTGGCAAAAAAACTATGGCAATATCCAAAGCCAAAAGAGCAGAAGCAGCTAAAAAAGCAGCACGAAAGAGAAATGCCGCAAATAAAGCAGCAGAAGCTACAAAAGCAGCAGCATCTCGTAAGAGAAAAGCAGCAGCAACTCGTAGGAAAAATGCAGGTAAAAGAGCAGCACCAAGACGTGCAGCACCTAAAAGAAAGGCAGCTCCTAAGAGAAAGGCAGCAGCTAAACGAAGAGCCGCTCCAAAGAGAAAGGCAGCAGTAAAACGCAGAGCCGCTCCAAAGAGAAAGGCAGCTCCTAAGAGAAAAGCAGCAGCTAAACGAAGAGCAGCTCCAAAGAGAAAGGCAGCAGTAAAACGCAGAGCCGCTCCAAAGAGAAAGGCAGCAGCAAGACGTCGTCGTTAAGCACTGTCCATACATCCTTTTTTATTACTTGACATACGTGATTAGTTATGTTTCTAAATTCGAATTTAGAAACATTCTAAACTATTACTCTTGGATCTTTAATTCAGGTAAGATGAAAACTTTGTCTGGTTTTATTTTTAGAATAATTCTTTTTTCATCTGCTCGTTTGAATGGATATTTTTCCCGTCCCATGTATTGTTGTGTTAGTTTGTCTGCGTGAGTATAATCATAATCAGGAATTAATTCAGTAACGACTCCACGAATTGTCGTCATGTCAAGTGGATTCTCATGTGATACAACTGAGACTGCAACTCGAGGATCACGTAGAATATTTTTGTGTTTTATTCTACCCTCTGCAGTATTAATCAAAATATGGTCATCATCATAATTTGCCCAAACAGGGGAAACTTGTGGTGAGCCGTCTTTCATCACAGTTGCAATGAATACTAAATTCTTTGCAGAAAATAATTTGATTGCTTTATCATCCATTATTTTTTGTCATTCTCAAAGATATTAGTCATGGCACGATTCATAATCTCCATAACTAAATATTGTGAATACCCTTCAGATTTTTTCCCTTTTAATTTACTAGTTTTTGGAGCTAATCCTTTTAGAATTTTTTCAATTTTTTCAGATGTATTCACAATGATTTTTGAATATTTAGAATCAAAATCATCTGGTGTTTGAAAATCTAACAGTTTGGTTGATGTGCTGTAGAATTTTGTGATGGCACCACGTGATTCCTCAATTCGTGCAATTTCAATTAGACCAGATACTTTTAGAATATCTAAATGATGGCGAATTGTAGTTAGGGCTTTTTTGATTCCAAATTTTTTTAGAGCAGTGCAGATTTGGTCAGCTGACAATGCTTGACGATATAATAGCTCTACAATTTTTGCACGTGCAGGGTCTTCAATTGCTCGTGCGTGTTCAATACTTGTCGTAACAATACGATTTACTTTGATTTGCTTTTCTAGTAAGGTTGACATGCTGATTATACCCTCAAATAGTGATCTAAAAGATCCTCGTATCATATTTTTTTGTCTAATCGCATCAATTTTTTCTGATTCCAGAAATATTGATACCGCTACTAAAATTATTGTTAAGGATACTAAATTATCCATGGACTACTAAAAATATCATAATGCATCTAATAATTATCATACCACTATGATTAACATAGTATCAATAATAGAAATATTGTAGCGGTTTTAAAAATATTGTAAAATATCAAAAAAATGAATTCTGAAAAGATGTGTCAGAAAATACACTAACAAGGTATGAAATAGTACATAATCAAAAAATTAATTCGAGTTGAAAGTTAGCTTCTAGTCAACATTGAATGAATAAGGAGTATTACAGGGAAGTTCCTGAAAGTTTTTCATATGCTGCAACATATCGTTGGGTCATTTTTGTAATAATTTCTTCTGGGATTTGTGGCGCTGTTGGTTCTTCACCTTTATTGCGTGCATCATCAAATTGTTGTTGATATCCATTAGCAGTTAACCAATCACGTAAGAGTTGTTTGTCATATGCATCTTGAATTTTACCAACCTCAAAGGAATCTTTAGGCCATAATCTATACTCATCAGGACCAATTGAATCACCCAAAGTTATTTCTCCATTTAATAATCCAAATTCTAATTTTAAATCAGCTAGAATAAACCCAACACCATCTGCAATCTCTGCCATCTTTTTGTAAATAGTGATTGATGTTTCTTTTAACCAGTCAAATTGCTCCTCAGTTACAAGATTCATTTCAAGTGCTTTGTTTTTATCAATTGGAGTATCGTGTTCAGACTTTGTAGTAGGATCAAAAAGGGGTTCAGGAAGTTTTGCAGCCATTGTAGTATCAGTTCCTTCTGGAACTGTAACTTCCCCTTTTTTCCATCGATTAATCAAACTGCCATAAAAATAGCCTCGAACCACACATTCTATTGGAAGCATTTTCATCCTTTTTACAATTATTTCATTATCTGATTCTCGTCGTACAAAATGATTTGGAGTATCTAGTTTATCAAACCAAAATTCTGCAAATTTACACAAAACTTTACCTTTTTCAGGAATATCTTGTTTAAATTTTACATCAAATGCAGATACCCTATTTGAGAATTTGAAAAGAATTGTTTTCCCATCTACTTCATAGAGATCCTTTACCTTTCCACTAGTAAGAAACTTCAATGATTTAGGCATGAATTTATCGGATTTAACTGCTAGGGAAATTTATGGTCCAACCAGATTTGCTAAAAAAGTAGAATCGATCTTTTTTTCTAGGAACCGTATTTTTTGAACTCATAGAATTTTTGGTATTTGGAAATATCATACAAGTAGGAAGGTCAACATTAGTATCGATCAAAGTAATCGACATTTACTCGGCACATATTTCTCAAATTAGATTGATGTTAAAGCATGAGAACAGTCAATGATGAACTAAATAATTGGCTATTAAAGACTGATGAATATTTTGAGTCATCAAAAAAAGATGTGAAATTAGGGCATATTGCTTTGTATTTTGATGATAATCTTTTAAATTAAAAATGAAAACAAAATTATTTTACATTTACACCATTCCAAAAGGCCACCATTCCTTTGATTTTTGAGGCAGCATCATTTGGTTCTGCATAATACCAAGCACAATCTTTGTTTGTTTTTCCATTAACTGTAACTGAATAATAATTGGCCATTCCTTTCCAGCCACACATAGTAGTTAATTCAGTTTTAGAATAATACTCTTCTTTAATTGAATCAAATGGAAAATAATGATTCCCCTCAACTATTACCGTATCATCACTTTCTGCTATTATTGTTTCATTCCAAATTGCTTGCATAGTTTATCATCCATTCTAAAATATTTAAAAAAATATCCTATTCTCCTTTCATCTCTGCACGAGTTTTGAATTCAGGTTTTATTCCTAAAGAGTCGTAATTGCCTGATGAACATGTAAAACACATAGAATCAATTGGAATTCCAACTGCTGCTGCTAAATTTTCAGAATCATTAAACCCCAAAAAGTCAGCACCAATACTTTTTCTCACCATCTCGGTAATTTCTTCATGATTCATTTCCTTTCCATTTGAAAATGTTGCAAGTTCATCTTGTGAAGGAAAATCAATTCCAGCATAACATGGGAATTTAATTTGAGGGTATGTAATCAGCATGCTGATTTTTTTAGCACCGGCTCTTTGCAAAGCCTTGATAATTGCCTTGGAACTTGTACCTCTAACTAAACTATCATCAATTACTACAACATGTTTGCCTTCAATTATTTCTTTAATTGGAATAATCCATCGATTGATTTCAATTCTATCTGATTGATGTGGCTCTATGAAACTTCGTAAAGGGCCTTTTTTGCTATATCTGTCTTTCAGTAATCCTTCATCAAATGAAATACCCATTTCTTGTGCATAACCTAATGCTGCAGGACGTGCAGAATCAGGAACAGGGATTACTAAATCAGCATCATGAATTGGAAATTTCTTTGCTAAAAATCTCCCAATATTTTTTCTTGCAACATAGATGTTGGTGCCCTCCATGTTACTTGATGGATGGGCAAAATATGTGAATTCAAAAGAGCAATGTGCACGTGTAGTTTCATTTGAAAACATTTCAGTCTCCAATCCATTTTTGCTTAGTTTGATTAATTCACCAGGAGTTACATTTCGTTGTAACTCTGCACCTACTGCAGAAATTGCAGATGATTCAGAGGCCACAATGTATGTGTCATCAGATTTCTTATGTCCTAGAACCATTGGACGAAATCCTTTAGGATCACGTGCAGCATAAACTGAATTATCATCAGAAATAAATGTAAAACAATAAGAGCCCACCATTTCATTTTTCAAAATTGATAGAGCCTTTCCCATATCACCGTTTTCAGAAATTAATGTAACTAATCTCTGAGCTGCAACTAGAGTATCACTAGCATTTTGTGGAGTAAATGAGCATCCACCCACAAGATTAGATAACTCTTGAGCATTAGCAATGGTTCCATTATGTGCAATACACAAATCTTTGACTTTGAGTGGTTGTGCATTTTCCAGTGTACTTCTACCCATAGTGGAGTATCGAACATGCCCAATTACGGATGATGATGCATATTCTTTTGTGATTGCTTTGAATTCTGATGATGCGTCAGATACTAGTCCAATTTTTTTGAATGGTGGTTTGTTTGGTACTGCCAACCCCCAAGCTTCTTGACCCCGATGTTGTAATGCTCGTAATGCATCAATTACCATAGGAACTACATTAGTTCCACTAAGACTAAAAATTCCAACTACACCACAATTCTCTTTTGGTTTATCATCAAGACAATCCATATTGTGGGTTTTATCCATGTAATACCAAATCCCTTAACGAATTTATCCAAGTTTTATGCGCTTTATCAACTCTTAGATTAATGACGGATGTATTATTATGATTGAATCGAATTTTTTCTCCTCCAAATTCACCTATGTTTTTAAAAGATACTTTGTATTTTTTGAGAATTTTTTCAAGTTTTGAAATATTTTTCTTCTCAACTGTTAATAGGTATCTTGAATGACTTTCAGAAAATAATATTCTATCAAATGACAATTTCTCACCAGGGACCATATCTAATGATACATTACATCCAATATTGCTAGTCATACATAATTCAGAGACTGCAACTGCCAGTCCACCTTTAGAGCAATCATGTGCAGATTTTATAATTTGTTTTGAAATTATATCCAATACGGCATTCATGTTTTTCTTTGATTCTTTAAAATTAACTGTAGGGCAATTGCCGCCAATAAATTTATGAATATATTCAAAATATTCAGAACCACCAAGTTCATCTTTTGTGTCCCCTACAATTACAAGACAATCTCCATCAATAATTTTTTGAGGGACTAGTGGTTTTTTATCAATTAATCCCAAGACACCAATTAGAGGCGTTGGTTTGATTGAACCGGCAGGTGTTTCATTGTATAGGCTCACTTTACCGCCAATACATGGAATTCCAAAGTCTTTTGCAAAGTCAGTTAACCCTTTTAGTGATTCTAAAAATGTCCAAAAAATTTCTGGATCTTTTGGACTACCAAATTGTAAATGATCAAGCATTCCAACAGGTTTTGCTCCAGTACATACAACATTTCTACATGCCTCCTCAAAACAACCAATTGCACCTTCACGAGGATTAATGTAGCATTGCTTTGGGTTGCCATCAATCTTTACTGAAAGAAACTTTCCATTATCTAATCGTAATACAGATGCGTCCCCTCCAGGTTTTACCACAGTTCTAATCCCCACCTCATGATCATATTGACTATACACCCAAATCTTACTTGCAATGTTTGGTGCAGATAAAAATTTCATCATCATTTTTGAATAATCAGTTATTGGTTTTAGTTTCTTTTCGTGAGTAATGGTTTTCAGATATGATGGTTTTTTTGAGGGTAAATCAAGTAGTGTTGCATTTGCAATAATATCTGCAGATAAATTTGCAAATGTTTTGTTTCCTTTTTTTACATGAACTTTATTATCAAATGTAACACTACCAATTACAGAACAACCAATTCGGAATTTCTCACAAATTTTTTGCAATTTTTTTAATTTCACTTTACTTGTAACAATTAACATTCTTTCTTGAGATTCAGAAACCATAATTTCATTTGGATGCATATCATTTTCTCTAGTGTGAACTTTGTTTACATCCATCTCGATTCCAATATCTAGTGTATCAGCAATTTCAGAAACAGCACAAGATAGTCCACCCCCACCTAAATCCTTCATGGCATGAATTAATTTTTGAGTTCTTGCCTCAAGTATTGCCTCTATGATTAATTTCTCAATAAATGGATCAGGAATTTGTACTGCTGAACGGTCCTCAGACTCTAAAGAATCAGATGCAAATTGTGAGCCACCAATACCATCCCTGCCTGTAGAGCCTCCAAGTAATACAACTACATCTCCTTTTTTTGCATGATTTTTGATTAGTTTATCTTTTCTACCGAATCCAACACATGCAACATCAACTAGGGCATAATTCTGATAACAATCATCAAACTCTACCTCACCGCCAATAGTGGGAATTCCTAAGCAATTACCATAATCAGCAATTCCTTTAACTGCATTTTTGAATAACCATCTTGCTTGCTTGTCTTTTTCTATATTTCCAAAACGTAATCCATCAAAGATTGCAATAGGACGAGTTCCAGCTGACAAAATATCTCGAACTACTCCTCCAACACCTGTTGCAGCTCCACCATATGGTTCAACTGCAGACGGATGATTATGGCTTTCAATGTGTGCAGTTACTACATAACCACCCCCAACATCAAGTACTCCTGAATCATATCCTTTTTCATTAATTACTAAAGGACCAGTCATAGGTAACATTTTGAGATGCATCTTTGATGATTTGTATGAACAATGTTCAGACCATTGAGCTGCTACAATTTCTAGTTCAGTAGATGTTGGTACTCTACCAATTTTTGATTTTAGTTCATCTAGTTCTTGTGGTTCTAAACTCAATTCTTTGCACCCATTTGTACCAGTAAAGATTCAAAAATTAGTGATGAGGGTTTACTATCAATTGGATTAATTTCAGACTCTACTGCACGTTCTGGATGAGGCATCATGCCAACTACATTTCCATCTTCAT
Source organism: Nitrosopumilus sp. LS_AOA (assembly GCA_001543015.1). Lineage (GTDB taxonomy): Archaea > Thermoproteota > Nitrososphaeria > Nitrososphaerales > Nitrosopumilaceae > Nitrosopumilus. Next base: position 30,151 of record LFLC01000015.1, read on the forward strand.
TACAAACCCCGGCAATTCTATTTGCAGAACCATTAACCACATCACTATATCTAAATACAATTTGATTATTTTTCTTTAATTTTTTTAGAGTATCATCATCTGCATAGTATCGTCCCTCACCATTAGCAATCGGGATTGGAATTTTTTGATTTAGTTTGAGTTTGTTTGTAAATGGTGTTTTGTTATTTTCAACTATCAACTCAGTCCACTCACACATAAAATTCAGAGATTCATTTTTGAGTAAAACTCCTGGAAGTAACCCAGATTCTACTAATATTTGGAATCCATTACACACACCTAAAACTGGAATTCCCTTTTCTGCTAACTTTTGAACATCTGAAATTATTGGAGAATGTGCAGCAATGACTCCCGCCCTGAGCCTATCACCATATGAGAATCCACCAGGTAAAATTATTGCATCAATATTTTTTGGCAGTCCTTTATCATGCCAGAAATATTGTGTGTCAAAATGAAAAACATCAGATAATACATGATACATATCACGATCGCAGTTACTACCAGGAAAAACCACAACCCCAACTTTCACAATTGTATTAAGATTTCGAGATATTTAATTTGAATCGAGACAGAAAGAATTTTTTGATAATAGTTTTTGATCGCTTAGGCATCAAAAACATCAACAGTTACTATGCTAACCATAGGATTGTAAATTCGCAAGTCATCACAAATTTTTTGCACCTTTGAGTGTGCAGTTTTTTTATCTTTTTCTGTAATGGTGAATTTTAACATTTTTGCAGTCTTAATTTTTGTAACTGATTTATGTAATCCTCGAAGAACTAAATCATTTAGAATGGTCTCACCCTCAGGATCACTAATCCCTGGTTTGTTCTCAATTGTGACATGCACATCAAAAGTGGCCATTAATGATTTGGAAAAATGAAATCAGGTTAATTTATCTTCCTAAAATTTGTGCTTTTATACTTTTTTTGTAATATACAATAGGTAATTTGGTTCTGAGGACTTGTGTTGTTGTTGATATTACCGGCCCAGAATCAGTTACTTTTTTATTTTTACATTAGTACAATACACATCTTATTGACATAGACTAGATTGAAATTGTATGTTAGTTTTTTAATTGTGCATAATTAACATTAAAGATTATACACATTGTATTTTTTTGTAATTGAATTATACTTTGAATTTTTTAAGACCCTCACTTACAACCAAATTCAAAACACGTGAAAAACTAATGGATTTGGGAGAAGTTATGATCATCTTTGCTTGAATATTTCGAAGTTTTCGTACATTGATAGTATCAATTACAACAGTTATTCGATCACTCACAACATCAATACGTCGATTTAATATAAAAAGAACAGCAATACTATGACACTGTTACAGTAAGAATTGAATATTGTCACTGAAATTAAAACAAAAAAACAGCATATTTTCAGGTTTTTTCATAAAGATATTGGAATTTATATCAGAATGAATTACAGAATTATAATATGCCTAGAATGAGATATTGGAAATTAACATCAGATGAGATGGTGGATCTCAATTATGATGAATCCAAATTACTAAACTGGGAAATCAAATGTATTAGAGAACCAGAAGAGGAGGCTCATTTTATTGGCGTTTTCATGTATAGAAATGGTACAGCATATGACTATGAATCAGTAAAGGGGATTTGTTTCTTTTACAACAATATTGATTTGGAAGAAGTTCCTAAAATCACAAAATTTCTACAAGGAAAATACAATGGAAATGAATTGGAAAAAGGGGAAAGAATACTACTCAAAGGTTCTGATGAAATCTACTCTGCCAAAGATATTGGTGAATTAGCAAAAGAGATGGAAAGTAAATTTAACACAAAGGCTGTGATTTCTCTAGAATTTGAGGGAATAACACAAGAAGCACTCAAAGAGTCAGGAATGCCTGAAGCAAAACTATTGCCAATTCCCAATAAATAGATGTATAATTAATCAAAAAGAGAACCGATGTCAGATCTTGATGGTATCAATAAACATTTTGAAGAACTAAGAAAAAGACTACTACGAATTGTTCTAGTTATTGGAATTATAGCAGTATTCATTTTAGCATTTCATGTAGAACCAATTCAAGTAGGAGAAATTACTTTGTATTATCCAAATCCAGAACCAATGAACAACATCGCAGCTCAGGTAACACAACACATGAAAAATAATTTAGTTCCAGAAAACGTTCAATTAATTCAAACAGCCCCTGGACAAGCTTTCTTTGCTCAAATATACGTTGCAGCATTAATTGGGGTGGTAGTTGGAATGCCTGTAATAATCAGAGAGCTTGTAGGATTTATCAAGCCAGCACTAAAAGAAAATGAAATCAATGTTAGTAGAAGCATTTCAGTTCCAGCATTAGGGTTATTCATTATTGGTTGTGTGTTTTCTTACAATTTTGTCATACCATATATTTTAGAATTTTTGTATAGATACGGGGAATCTGCAGGTCTAGTAACATTTCTCAATATTATGGATTTTGTTACTTTTGTTTTACAGTTTTTGTTAGCATTTGGATTATCATTTCAACTTCCACTTGTAATGTATGCAATATCTGCCTCAGGTGCAGTTGATGCATATTTTTGGAGAAAAAATATCAGATACGCAATAGTTGCAATTGTGATTTTTGGAGCAGTGATCACGCCAGATGGTAGTGGTGTTACAATGTGGTTTATTGCAGTTCCAATGATTGTACTATACACCATAGGCATGCTATTCATTGAGCGTAAAGAGCGAAAAAAATCGAACATTTAAATCTGAAATTAACAACGATAGTATTGTAATGATTGGAATTAATGAGATCCTTATTTTGGCATTAGTGCTTGGTGTATTGATATTTGGTGCAAAAAAGATCCCAGAACTTGCAAAAACATTTGGTAAAGCCAAAGGAGAATTTGAGAAAGGAAAAATTCAAGGAGATAAAGAACTCGCAGATTTTAAAGGTGAAATTGACAGTATTACCAAAGATAAAGAAGTAAAATCAGACTAGGTTTCAGCAATTTTTACAAAATCATCTATAATTTTACTATAATTCTCACGTAAATTATTTTTTGCAAATAATTCAGAGATTTTCATTTTAGCCTTTAGTTTCAAATCCACATCAATTAGAATTTTAGTTCCATCAGAGTGATCTAAAAACTGTTCTTTGATGTAACTTCCTTTGGCATCACCACCAATTACAAAAACCTCATGTAGATAGGGTGGTTGAGATACATGTTTTGTCATCATTACCAATTCTTTATCTCCCAATATCAGATGCTCCTCTACAACTGCCATATCATTACGAATAGAACGAACCCTAACTGATGGAAAATGTTGAGAAAATAATTTTTGATAGTTTTCAAAATTTGAAAAAATTTCAAATACAGAACTTCTTTGTGCATGAACTATTTTATCAATTGAAAATTTTGGCAAACTAATTCAAAGTTCCCCATCGAGGGTACAAGTTATGTTCTAGATCAAATTGGTCTAAACATTTTCCAACTCCGTGATTAACAATATCATCAATTGTTTTTGGTTTTGTGTAAAATTCAGTAACTGGAGGTAAAATTACAATTCCCAATCTAGATAACTTTAACATGTTTTCTAAATGAATTGCAGAAAGTGGAGTTTCGCGCACCATTAAAATTAATTTTCTTGATTCTTTAATGGTGACACCAGCAGCTCGTGCAACTAGAGTGTCATCGTATCCATTAGCAATTGCAGATAATGTCTTCATGCTGCAGGGTGCAACAATCATTCCATCTATTTTATGAGTTCCACTAGAAATACTTGATGCCATATTTTTTTCATCAGATGTACTAGTTGCAAGTGATTTTACATAGTCTAAAGAAAATTCAGTCTCCATGGAAATACATTTTTCTCCCCATTCAGATATTATCAAATGAGTCTCAACATTGAGTTTCTTGAGTACTTCAAGCATTCTAACTCCATAAATTGCTCCAGTACTACCAGTAATTCCAATAATTAATTTCAATATTTTATTATAACATTCACAGTATTTTATGTGTTAGAAATAGTATGCTCTAGAGATTTTGTGCATCATCGTTCTCTTCTGCCTCTAATTCTTTTCTAAGTTTACGTCGTTTATACCACAACGAAATACCGCCTGCAAACATGGCAGTAAGTAAAATGATTCCCATCATTTGTAATTCAAAAGAATACAACATGCTAAAATTCAAAAATTGAATGAAAAAAATCTTTGGATTTTCATCGATCGAATAAATTGAAAACTAGCTATATTAGATCCAGTAGTCTAGTCATAATATGATTAAAATCTCTGAGATCAAAAAAATCGTTAATGATTATTCTGATGTTAAAATAGGCGTCTTAGGAAGTCATTCAGCACTAGAAATCATGGATGGTGCAAAAGATGAGGGTTTTCAAACCAAAGTTTTTTGTCAAAAGGGACGAGAGGGGCCATATCAGAGATTTGGAAGGTTATCTGATGAGATTACAGTTTTAAATAAATTCAAAGATATGGCATCAGCTAAAATTCAAAAAGAGTTGAGGGATTCAAATACAATAATTATTCCCCACAGATCACTTACTGTTTATCTAGGTTACAAAACAATAGAGAATTCATTCAAAGTTCCAATTTTTGGAAATAGAAAACTATTCCAAGCAGAAGAAAGAACTGCAAAAAAAGGTCAATACTATCTTTTAGAAAAAGCCAGAATAAAATATCCAAAATTATTCAAAGATCCAAAGAGAATAAACAAACCATGTATTGTTAAAGTCCAAGAAAAAAAGAGACCACTTGAAAGAGCATTCTTTACTGTATCATCGTACAAAGATTACAAAGAAAAATCAGAAGCAAAACTCAAACAAGGGTTAATTGCTAGAAAAGATTTGCAAAAAGCAAGCATAGAAGAATTAGCAATTGGGACATACATGAATTTTAATTTCTTTCATACACCAATCTCAAAACAAGTTGATTTTATTGGAATTGAGAGAAGATTGCAAACAAACATTCATGACTTTAATGCATTACCTGCAAAAGAACAATTAGAGATGGATATTGAAATACAAAATATCGAAGTAGGGCACACTCCTGCAAGTATTAGGGAATCACTACTTGAAAAGGTAATAAAAATGGGGGACAAGTTTGTAGCAGCAGTCAAAAAAGAATATGCACCAGGAATCATAGGACCATTTTCGCTTCAAAGTGTAATTACTAAAGATTTAGAATTAATTGTATATGATGTATCACTACGAGTTCCAGGAAATCCTATTGTTGCAACAACTAGTCCATATACAAAATACCAATATGGTCAAACATTTGGAGTGGGTAGGCGAATTGCAATGGAGATAAAACGTGCCCAAGAAGAAGACCGTCTTGATGAGATAGTAACATAGAATTTTTAAAAATTAAAGAGATTATCCAGATTTTAATAAAATCATTTTATCAAAGAAAAATAAAGGCGTATACCCCTAAACTGCAGAACTTTGAGAGATTTCCTCTCGTGGTCAGTCGTTAAACGCCTGATTGCCTTTTTAGTTCTGCGGGGCTACGCTATCCTAATCGCCAGATTTTGTAACTAACGACATCAATTACTATAAGACATATTGATATTTAACATTTTGTGGTGAATAATTCAACAAACTATCTAATTCATTGTAATTCATAAATGTATGAATTTTCGAAAAAATTAGAATTTTGAGCACAAAATATCAAGAAAAATATATTTTCAGTAAAAATCACATTACTATGTTAATTGGTTAGATTGGAAATACATTGAATACCATTCGATCTAATTTTGAATGATTAAAGCGGTTTGACATTCAAAATGGATTGCTGATACCAATTAACAATACAAACTCTTTTTCCAGCTAAGAATTGTTGATGAAAATAATGAACATACAAAAATGGTTCAGATAAAAATGGTCAAAGCAAACTATTTTTTGAGGAACTTAAAATCATAAAATATGGGAAAAATGATCTTTATCAAAGAAATAATCACAACAATAAAAGAGCCAAGACTATGTCCAACATGTCAAAAAGAAGATAGATTAGAAGAGAATTTAGTAAGAGAGGAGAGATCAGGTGGAAAAACCATACTGTGTACTCGTTGTGAAGCACTAGTTGTAATTACAAATCACAATCTCAAAAAAGTAGAATTATCAGCAATTAAAGATGATTCAATTATGTTAAAAGAACCTCATTTGATTAGAAAACTAGGATACTAGTCAAACTAAAACAAACAGACTAGGAATATTTTTTAGTTGTAGTTTTTTTGGTAAAAGTTTTTTTTGTAAATGGTTTCTTGGTATATTTTTTATTTGTTAATCGTTTTTTAGTTTGAGTTTCTTTGTTTGCTGGAGGCAATCGTGTTGATAATAGTCCTTTTTTATCATCTAAAATCATTGCAATAATGCGAGGTCTAATACAACTAGCAGCTTCCCAACCCCTCAAATTAGCTTTCTTACATTCTTCTTTAATGATAAGACCAGCCAAACCTTTACTCCAGATATGACGATTTGTATCATATACTTCTAGAATTTTTCCATGTTTTGTAATTTTAATTGCTCCATGGCATCGTTTAATGATTTGAGCAGATACTCCATCATAGACTTTCTCAAAATTTGCCATATCATAATATTAAAAATATACATCAAAAATGTTTTGATTTGAAATACAACACCAATATACCATAGAAATAGTGATGATTCTTGCTGATGATTAATCAAAAACTAAGCTAAAACTGAATGTTGATGAAATTGCCGAATTATGAAGCGTATTTTAAAAAACGATGCTTGAAAATATGAGTATTAATACAACGATAAAGAAACCACCGCCATGAAAGAATTACCTGAAAAATTTCCAGAATACTCTATCATGTACAAAACATTATCAAAACAAATTAAATTACTAAAAAAAACTAAAGTAAATTCTAAAGAAGAAAATGAAATTAATTTAAAAATTCAAAATTACCAAAGGGAGTTAAATAAAATCAAGGAAAAATTTCCAGAAAATTATTTTGATGAATTTGATTCATCATGATTATGTTCATCTCCACAATCACAAGAGTGATCATTCCCATTAAATGACATTAATTTTACAACCATCTCATCACGAATTTTAAGTAAATCCTCAACTTTTTCTTTCAAGGAATCAGAATTCCAGTTTTCTTTATGTAAATCTCTAACTGTATCAATAATTTCAAGATCCAAATTAAGTAAATTATCCATTAGTTCTTCTTGTTCTGACATGATTTTTTTACAGATATACCCTGAAAAAAACTATTCTAATCAAAAATAGATTAAGCTTCAATGCTTTCTTTAAGTAGATTTTTCCGTACAAGAATTGGGATTTTATAGTATGCAGCAAGTGCCATAGCATCAGATGCACGATAGTTTCTCAACACAAGATCTTTTTTACCAGTAAAGTACAAGTTGGCTCTGAGTACCTCTCCGCTTTCATAGATTTTTACTTTGACTAGAACCAATTCATTTTCTTCACAAATATCTTCAATCATTTTGTAAATTGATGGAGCAGGTTCCCCCTCAGTTTCACTAAAACTTGAAATATGTTTTGCAACCTCTCCAGAAAATGCCCTCATATGGAATTCTTTTCCATTATCAGCCTTTAGAACAACCATTCCTTCAACAGCGTATGGGTCTACAAATCCAATATAGTCAATTTTGACTGAGTCATAATCAGGCTCTTGTGCTTGATCAATATCCATAATATTACGCATAAACTTCGTGCCCAGTGCATATAAAGATAGCAAATCCCTTAGATCAAAATTTGAAAATAATCAGGTGAATTATTCTTAGACAATCAACAACGTAATGTGACCCCAAATTATTTAAAATCCCCAATTATGGATAGCTTGATGTCGACAAATCCAGAACGTGCTGTATCATACGTTCTAAGTAGATACGTTACAGAATACATGGACAAAGATGTACTAATTCTAAGTAAACATACGCAAACTAGAGAAGCTGCAAGAATGCTACGTCACTATGAAACAGATGACATTGTAGTTACTGATGATGATAGAAAACCCATTGGAATTGTTACAGACGAGGACATCCTAAACAAGGTAATTGATGTTTCAGTTTACGCAGAAACTACACAGCTAAAAGACATCATGAGTGCTCCATTAATTACAATTAATGAAAAATCAACTTTACAAGACGCATTACACAAAATGCGAGATAACAATATTAGAAAATTACCAGTAATCTCAAAGAAAAATCAAATCATGGGAATAATTTTTCAATCAACAATTGCAAATGTAATTAGAAATGCAACATCAACACCACCCAGACTACTCAGTCCACCAGTAAAAGCAATTTTAGGGAATTTAGGTTTTGTATTACAATTTGCAGGAGTGTTATTACTAATTCCAGCAGTACTTGCAACAGTTTTTGAGGATACAACAACTGCTACAGGAATTTATCTTACCACAGTACTCTTACTAGTTACAGGATTTTTCCTGAATTCTTATGGAGAAAAATCCAGTCTAAATTTACAACAGGCATCAATTTTGGTATTTTTAAGCCTGTTTTTACTAACATTGTTTGGAACAGTACCGTATCTGTATGTATTTCCAAGTGATGAAACAAATATTGAGGTTTTTGCAAATGCATTTTTTTCTAGTGCTGCAGGATTTACAACTGGCGGAATATCACTAATTGATGAACCAGAAAAACTATCTCAGAGTTTTACATTTTATCGTAGCTATACACAGTTAGTTGGTGGAATGAGTTTCATTTACCTGGTAATTACTGCATTTTATCCTGAATCAAAATTACAATCCATGCGTGGTTTTATTTCAGGAAGAACACTTCACATGAAAGAACTGTTCTTAACTATCACAGTTATCTTTGCAGTTTACATCATTATTGTTGCAGTCTTGTTGTATCTGTTTGGTTCAAGAAACCCAATTAGTGAATTCTCACCAGAACATCTAATAGATAATTTTTCACTAGCAATGAGTACTCTTGCGACGGGTGGATTTACACCAACATCAACGATATTGGATAATTTATTGTGGCAAGAACATATTATCCTAATGGGTGCAATGATACTTGGTGCATTGCCATTTACATTCCATTATGCATTTGTTAGAAAAAAATTCCTAGCACCAAAACTAGGAAAAGAAGTATTAACATATTTTGCAATTTTAGGTAGTGCTACAGTTCTATTCATACTAGTAAGCGGATTAGATCCACTACAAAGTGCATTTTATTCTGTATCAGCTAGTACTACTGCAGGATTACAACAAGAAAGTCTAGCAGGGTTAGGCGGTCCAGCTCACACCATATTGATAATTTTGATGGTTATTGGCGGATGTGGCTTTTCAACTGCCGGAGGTTTGAAAATATTTAGGTTATTCCATTTAAGAAATTGTAGAGCATTTTTCAGTAAAATGAGAAGAAAGGAATTATCAAAACAATCTAAAAAAGAATTAACATCAACTTTGATAATTTTGGCATTGTTTCCGATAATTTCAACTATAGCAGGAGCTCATTTAGCAGCAATTGAAGATGTTCCATTTCAAGATGCGTTCTTTGAATCGGTAGGGGTAATTACAACAGGTGGGTTATCTGCAGGAGTAATTAATATAGACACAGACCCTGCAACAAAAATTGTCTTAGGATTTTTGATGATTTTTGGAAGATTGGAAATTATTGCAATAATCTACATCTTTATTCCAAGGCTAAGCTAGGATAGGATTTAATGTCATAATGGAAAAGTCAGAATAATGAGTGAGCAATCAAATGACATCAAGAAAGGTAAAAAGTTAGTCATACTAGGATTTGTGATAATTGGGATTTTATTTTTGATTTATAGTAGATACCAAGACCCAGAAGTAATTACACCTAGTGCTTTAGAATCAGTACAAAGAATTGCTTTAGGATTTTACATCACGCTCATTGCAGCATTTGGGGTAATTGGTATTGGAATGTATCGATATCATAAAGGAAAGGTGCAAAATAAGGGTAAAGATCTATCAACTATAATTGCACTAGTAACATGGAATCAAAAATCACGAAAAATTTTTGTTGCTGTGTTTATTTCATATGGGATTTTCTTTTCATTAGTTTCAGGAACTCTAGTATACCAACCAGAAGTAAATTTTGCAATTCATTATGGTGCAACAATACCGTCAGGATTTATCGCTCCATGTTGTGATGAAGTAGGATACATGCCAAAAATAATAATTTATCTAACTGAGCACATAGGATTGCAAATAATTCCAGTTAATTTGGTTTTACAGATTATGGTATCATATTTGGTAGGATTAAATGCATCAATTGCCATTAGTGCATATAATATTTCAAAGAAAGGTAGAGGGGCAACTACAATTGGAGCAGCTGCTGGATTATTCATTGCGTGTCCAACTTGTGCTGGGACATTTTTGTCAATATTTATTGGAACAGCTAGTGGAATTGCATTATCTATTGCATTATCTCAGTTACAAACATTATTTATCGCAATATCTATTCCAGTTTTAATAATTACACCATATGTAATGGCTAAAAAATTAAGAAATAATGATGGTAGTTGTAAAATTGATGGAGAGGTAAAATAATGGGTATACAATCACGCACAGAATATGTGAATTTTTTCATAAATTTGAATATGGGTGAAGGTACTAATTTACTAAATTTTCTAAACAATGAAAAAAGAATTCTTAAATTAAAACTGGGAAATAAAAGTATTGAAAAAGAACCACTAAAAAATGGAATTAAAATTTTAGAAGAATTAGTAAAAGAAATTAATGATCATGGCGAAAAATCAGTATTAGAAAAATATGAAAAATAATCAAAAGGAAGAAACATGGATATAACTTCAGAAATAATTAGAACTGAAATACTCAGAGTTCTAAATGAAGGTGGTAAAATTCGAGGAAATGAACTTGCAGAAAGAGTGATTAAAAAAGTAGGTAATGAAAAAATTGTGTATAGAGAAATCAGTTCACTAGTACAATCTGGAGAAATTGATAAAAAAGTTCACAGTAGAGCGCATATTGAATATGAATTAATTAATTTGGATGAATCAGTAAATGAACAACTCAAAAATTTACATAAAGAAATTGAAGTGATTTATGATGAAATTAAAAAATTCAACATTACTATTGAGCAAGAAAAATTAATTTTTCAAGAAAGATTACGTTCAGTTATTCATCTCATCCACATTGTACAATCAACTGATGGAATAATGAAATTATTATCACATTATCCATCATTTAAAAAAGATAAAATGTATTCACAGATTGTTAGAAGAATTGATGATTGTTGGCAAATAATTATGGGTGTAATTGCACATCAAGACGAAGAAAATTTCTTAAATGAAATACTATCAAACCTGAGAGTATTACAATTTGATGCAAAAAATGTGAATTAGGATTTTTTTAATTTATCTACAACTATTTTAAAAATTTCATCATTATCAAGTAATATGAAAGGTAAATTATTTTCCTCACATGCCTGTCCGCTCTCAGTATCACGAGTTACTAGAAGCATGTCATTTTCTTTAGCATAGTTTATCACAGAATAGTCAGTTCTAAGTTTATGCCCAGATGTGCGTAGTTTTTTGACACTGTATGCATCATACCCTAATTCTTTGAGTTTCTCATCCCAGCCATCATCCATTTCATCAATTAGAATTTTCATATAATTATCTAAATTGATTTCAAATATTAGTGTAAACCTAAACTAGAGTCAACTACTTATTTTCAATAAACCAATAGTCATGCAATGGATGTAAAAGAGGAAGACCAGTCTGGAGAATCAAAAAAAAATCATATAATTTACTATAAATCACTAATCAATACAATTTTAGAAATTCAAAAAGAAATGAATCTAGAAAAAGAAGATGCAATAAAAGAACATCTAAGCAAAAGAATAGAGGCCATGGAAAAAGACCAGAATAGGATTAGAGAAATGTTTCCAGATATTTCAAAGGAAGAGTGGGATGGTAGCACCAACTGAGAATAATCACAATAAACATCTTGATTTGCTTCAAGAGTACAAATTACACCTTGTGAAATATATCGAAGAATTACAAAAAATGGATAAAAAATCAGAATTTGCAAAACAATGGAATGAAGATACAATAAAAGAAAGAAAACAAGAGTTACAAGTAATTGATAAAATTTTAAAAAATTTAATTCGATTTTAGTTATGATATTTTTGTGTTAAATCATAAAGACTTTCACAAAAATCATGTACATGTTCTGCAGAGATACCATCAAACCATGAAGTTTCTGAGTCAATGTTAAAATCATTAAATTTTCTTGAAGATGATTCTACAAATTTAATTTCAGATAGAATTAATTTTTTTATCTCATCTTGCTCAATTTTTGATAAATTGTAATTACAAGTCATCAAATCAAGTAACACGTAAAAATTTCCATGGCTAGGATTAATTTTTGATTTGATAAATGGTTTATTTGATTGCTGACATTCACGATAGTGTTTATCATATTCAAACATCTTGGAATCCCCCAAATATTTGTGAAACGTCATAAATTAAGAATTAACAAATATCTAATTAAATTCTAAAGTTCAGAAGTAATTTTCTTTATTCTAGTAATCAATCTGATTTTTGTGTTAATTGGCATCTCAGGCTCCATTGTAAAATAAATGATATTTCTTCGTGTATAGATTACCATTTGAGAAACTTTTTCTCGCTCTACATGAACATATCTTACCTTCCCAAGGGATTTATCAAATTCTTTTCTCATAGCTCGTCGTTGAGCAACTTGTTTACAGAAATGCTCCTCTTCTTTTTGAGATTTCATACTGGTTTTTCCAGTTTTCATAATTGCCTCTCGAATGTTGCCCTTTGGATCAATTATAGCTCCGAATCTCATTTTTGAATCTAAATTGATAATTTTTTGAACAATTTCTAATAGATCAATTTTTTTCTTTGCAACCATTAACAAATTAGAAAAATTTTACACTAAATATAATCTAATGAGTACATTACAAGAATAGAGAATTTTTAAAAAATTGTCGATTATATGTTAAAATAATTTCACACATAATTATCTCATAGTTTTCGGTCTATGTTTAATTATCAATTATTAAAAATACTAATATCATGAAAACAGGATTCCCTTTAATCATCATAGGAATTATTATGTTTACTATGGGTTTAACGATATATTATTCAATTCAATCAGGTCAAACAGATCTTGTAATGAGAAATATCAAATACGTAGGCGGCACATTTGTTGGGCTTGCTGGAATGGGTGTCACTCTAGCAGGAATTTTATTATATTTAATTAGTAGAAATGAAGCACCAATACAAGAAAAATATGATATTTGAATAAACTTCAAAAAAATTTAGAAATAACTAAATTATAATAATAAAAATATCCATCATCAAGAAATGTCGGAAAAAATTTGGATGGGGGGAATTTATCTTAAAGATGAGGGAGGATATGAAATTGTTTTAAAATCACTTCAACATTATAAAAAAAGATTAAGGAGTATTGAAGATAGTCCAGAATTAAAGGAAGCCGCAGCTATATTTGGACCGTTATTAATTCAGCAAGCAATGAAAACGCATCCCAAAGTTATAGAAATGATTAAAAAAATTCAAAATAATATTGGAGATATTAAAACAGTAAATAATCTAGAAGGTGATGTATCATTTTTAGAAAATGCACTAGTATGTTATGAGTCAGATATTCATAAAGCTCAAGAAACTGAACATGAATATTTCACAAAATTAATTGAAAATGTGGAAGAATCAAAAAAAGATTTGGATACAATAAAAATTGCACTAGAAAAAATAAAACAATATTCAGAATAGTTTTACAATCCTTGCAGATACCATTCAAAATATGGAATTAATGTCAGACATTGTTTCTTTTTTTCTGATTCATCAGCGTTATTTGTGATTTTTTGAATTTTTCCATGAAGATAGTCGGTAGTCAATTCACTTCTAAAATGAGGTAAAATTTTTGTAATTATTTCAAGTATTTCATCAGACGAGGAATTCTCAAGATTATCCATGATGTGTTTAATTTGAACTTCTAATGACATGGTATTAGTTGAATTCTACCCATTATTATTTTATAGAATTAAAGAACATCATCATTATCCCAAGTGAGGCGAAATCTCCCAGTTACTCGAAACATGTTTAATTTTCCCCCGTTCTTGAAATTTAATTTGGATGATTTTAGAGACGTATTTTCAATTTCTAATGTAACATCATCTTTTATGGTTTGAAAAACTATAGGATCATTTGAAATTTGTTTCCACTCTTCTTCATCAAAATCAATGTATAGTTTTGTGTACATTAATCCCATAATTTGTTGATGTAACATACCTGAATAAATAACTACGCCAAGTCTAAGAGTTCAATGAATTTTTGGGCATAATAATACCAAGGTAACTTACAATGGTGGGATAAATTATATCAAAATCACTATCATTTCGAATAATATCTATCACTTTGTGAATTAATTGTTGAATCATCAAATGTTCATCCCGATACAATGTTTTTTTTGGGTTTTTTGCAGAATCTAATATTGTAAATCCATTATCAGTTTGAAGTAAATTTCTTAAAAGAGAATTTGAGATTTTAATTTTTTCATCAATATCCTTATGTGGATAATCAGTGTCAAGTCGTTTAATTTTTGATTTTAAATCATGAAAAAAATTGTTTGTAGTGCGTTCAATGTGTTGATATGATCTTTGTTCATAATTTTCAGTTGGATGATAAAATTTCATGTTACCTTTAGCAGTTACTGAAATAATTTCTTTTTCTAATAGAGAGTTACGTGTTTTCTCAAATGTAGTTTTTGCCATAAACTGTGGTACAATTAATTTTAACAAGGCATTATGATGCAAATCAGAATTATTTTTGATATATTCTAATACGATTCTTTCACGCTCATACATGTCCGAGTTGGGCTCAAATTGACTCATCATTACTAGGTCGACCTATATTACACAGGTCATCTATTAAAGAATTTCCACAGATAGAATATTAAATTATTTTCAAAAATTATTGAGAATTAAATTTAATTCAAGAAAAAAATATTAATTTACGCCTTTTCTTCTAGTTAATTTTTCAGATGTAATTGACTCAATACTTTTTCCAAATTCCTCAAGTTTAGTATTCATTTCATCTTTTTCAGATTGTGTGAATTCTCTAATAATTACATCATTAGAATCGACAAAGTTTTCACATTTTTTACAAAGCCACAATGATAGTTTTTCAGTATATTGAAAAATGGGTAATCTTCGTCCGTTACATTGTATACAAAATAATGGCATAATATCTTACTTGTATCACTAGTATTGTCTTTTTAATCTTTATCGATAAAATCGCTAAGAACTGGAGGATCTGGTGCAAGTCCTTTTCTTTTTCTAATATCAGAGATTGTAGTTACCAACATTGATTTTGGAACTTCAGTCCATTCCTTAAATGATGTATTCCATGTTGCACGGCCTGCAGTCTGACCTCTCATTGCTTCTGATAATGTAAAAGTTTCAGCAGCTGGAATTTCACCAATTACAATACTTGCTGCACCTTTTTGTGACATGTCAAGTACCTTTCCACGTTTACCAGAAAGAATGGTTGCAATATTTCCAACTAAATCAGTTGGAACACGAACCTCAATTGCTAGTGTTGGTTCAAGAACGGAAGTACCTGCAGTTAGTAATGCACCCATACATGCACGACGTGAAGCAGGTCCTAATTGAGACAAACCTCTGTGTGCTGTATCCTCGTGTGGAACAAAGTGTGTAAAGATAAACTTACAATTTCTCATCTGCTCTCTACAAAGAGGACCTTCTTTCATCACTTCTTCAAATCCAGAATTAATTGAATCAGTAGATTCGTGTACAAATTGAACACCTTTAGTTCCATTAATCAAAACATTTCCACGTGAATCAAGTTTCATTATTCTCTTGATAGTATCAGTGTCCCATCCTGCATTTTTTAGTAAGTCTTTAACTACGGTTTTGTCTTTAATATCACTAATTTCACCAGTTCTGAGCATATGTGCAATTTCAGGCTCTAATGGCTCCACTTTCATGAAAATTTTGTTATGCCTATTTGGGGATTTTGCCATAACTGGTTCACATGCACCCTTCACAGTCTCTCTATAGTTAATCAAAGGTTCAGAAGTAATTATTTCAAGTTTAGAATCCTGAATTCTATGTACTGCAACATCCAAGTGCAATACACCCATTCCAGCAATAATTGTCTCACCACTTTCCTCATCAATTTTTACAATCAAATTTGGATCTTCAATTGTTAATTGTTTTAAAATATCTACAAGTTTAGGTAAATCTTTAGGATGTTTTGGTTCAATTGCAATTTGAACTACAGGTTCTGAAACATATTTGACACCTTCAAACATTTGAATTCCTTTTACAGATGATAATGTGTTTCCAGCTCTACATTCAGTTAATCCTAATAGTGCAGGAATATTTCCAGCTCCTAATTCTCCAACTTGTTCTCTCTGGTTACCCATAAAGAAATTAACTGATTGTACACGTCCCTCTCTTTTTTCATCTATAATATGGATAGTTTGTCCATCTTTAATTGTGCCAGAAAATAATCTACCAATTGCAACAGGACCTGCTGCAGCATCTAAAACCATGTTTACAACCATCATAATCATTGGGCCATCATCACTACATGCAAGTAATGCTTTTCCGATATCAGATTCCAAATCACCCTTCCAAATTTGGGGAATTCTATACTTTACTGCTTCATGTGGTGCAGGATGATGTTTTACAACCATTCCAAGTATAGCTTCTGCCAGTGGTGCTTTTTCTACAAGGTCATCAACTTTTTCATTAGTATAAGCATCAATTACATCTTTGAAAGTAAGTCCTTTTTCTTTCATCAAATCAACATTGATTGCCCAACGATCTTTTGCAGAACCAAATGTTACACTTGAATCTTGAATGGATACTTTCCATTTGTCTTTGTATTCAGGTTCACCATATGTTTCAATTAACTGATTAAAGTTTGAAACAACTTCTGCTAGTTGTTCTTGCATTTTTTCAGGAGTTAATCGAAGTTCTTTAATGAGTCTATCCACTTTGTTGATAAATAAAACAGGTTTTACTCGCTCCTCTAATGCCATTCTAGTTACAGTTTCAGTTTGAGTCATAATTCCTTCAACTGCATCACACACTACAACTGCACCATCAATTGCCCTAAGACTACGAATTACCCTTCCACTGAAATCTACGTGGCCAGGTGTATCGATCATATTGATGACGTATTCTTTGTCATCTTTTGTAAAATGTAAAGTAACATTTGCTTGATAAATGGTAATTCCTCTTTCTTGTTCTTCTTTATCAAAGTCCATTGCCAGTGCTTTTCCTGCAGCTGATGGAGCGATAATTCCAGAATATGCTAAAAGACTATCACTCATGGTAGTCTTTCCATGGTCAACATGAGCAATTACACCAAAATTACGGATTTGCTCCTTGTTCTTGATAATTTTTAAAACTTCAGTTGTTGACTTGTATTTTACCATATCCGCAAACCTAAGTATTCAGCTATTAAATCTTAGCCTTGTAAAAAATTCAATAGATCATTTGATTACTTACATTACGAATATTTTTTGCCAATACAAAATGACAATCTTTTTTCTTTTTCTTTTTGGCTTCAAAAAGTGTAATGAATTGAGAGAAAAATATACAATATAACATCTGAGATAATTTTTCTGATGGCATATCAGGATGGATCACATTAATTCCAATTTCTTTTAGATGTAATGAAAGTTGTTTATTATGAGTATTTTTTTCCTCAAAAATAATCACAGTGTCTCCTTTTTTTACTGAAAATAATTCCATATGAGAGAACTGCTCAATTTTAGAATATTGTACAGCATACCCTAAAATCTCATAAAATTTTGCAGCACAATACATTGCTATTGGATAAGTATACAAATTTCCAAGAACAAAAATTCTTTTTGTGACTTTGAATTTTTTTACATTTAGTCTTACCTTTGAAAATAATTTTAAATGATTTGAAATATTTATTTTTTTTACTAGAGAAATACAAGTTAATGCACTTTCTAAAAATGAAATACTACCAGCAGTAAATACTCCATGATTTGGAGCAGATAGTAAAATAGTATCGTTGGAGATTTTTGCCAGTTTACTATAAGGCATAGATGTGATAGCTGTTGTTTTTTTTGCAGTTTTTGCAACTTTGATATTTGATACAGTATTTCCAGATATTGAAATAAAATAGACATGTTTTGATTTGACCAATTGTTTGTTTTTTAAAAGATCTAGCGGATCCATTGCTCGTACTACTCCACCAGAAAAAGATTCAGCAAGCATTGCTGAGACTAAAGAATCACCACTTCCAGAAAAGATAGCATTAGTTTGTTGATTTGATGATAATATTTTTTGATTTTTAAATGATTTTAAAAAATCAGATTGAAGGTCAATGTCTTTCTCAAATGCTTGGATTGTGTTCATTACAAGAATAAATTTTTAGACATATTAGAAAAATGATTCGGAATAGGTTTTGGTTTTTATTACGACGGTATAGGAAAAAAATATGAAAATTTCTGTAGGACATACTCCTGATTCAGATGACGCATTCATGTTTTATGGGATGTTTACAAATAAAATAGAATCACCAGGATTTACGGTAAACCATGTAATTGAGGATATTGAAAAATTAAATCGGAAAGCAACAAATCCAGAATTGGATGTTACTGCAGTTTCAGTGCATGCATGTGCATACATTCCAGGATATACAATATTACGAAGTGGTGGAAGTTTTGGGATCAATTATGGTCCAATAGTTACTGCAAGAAAACAAATGTCAATTGAGGAAATTAAAAAATGTAAAATTGCAATACCAGGTAAAATGACATCCGCCTTTTTGTTACTACAATTGATGATTGGTAAATTTGATTATATTGAGATGAATTTTAGTGACATACCAAAAGCTGTCAAATCAGGTGAAATTGATGTAGGACTAGTAATTCATGAGACTCAGTTATCATATGAGCAAGAAGGAAATGTCAAAATTTTAGATGTTGGGGAATGGTGGGACAAGACAACAAATGGGTTACCAGTACCACTTGGAATTAATGTAATGAAAACAGATTTGGGAATGGAGACAATTTGTAAATTTGACAAATATCTTCAAAAATCAATAGAGTTTGGGATTGAACATATGGATGATGCATTAGAATATGCAATGCAGTATTCTAGAGGAAAACCACGTGATTTAATTGAAAAATTTGTAAAAATGTATGTAAATAAAGTGACAGTAAACATGGGTGATCCTGGAGAAGAGTCAATAAGAAAACTCTTTGAAATGGCAAAAGAAAAGAATTTGGTACCAGATTTTGAACTAAGTATTGCCACCAAGTAATTATAGAACAAAAAAAAATTAGAATTAATGGGAGATGGAATTGGAGGTCCAGTGATGGGTATTCTTACAAACAATGCTTTTGAATTACTTGTAAGTCATTTTAGAAAAGACAATAAAGACGAATATGGGAAAACTGAAAAAATAGTCATTGCAAAAATTGATAATCCTGAAGAGCCACAATATTCTGAAACTACACAAGATGATTTAGAAAGAGCACTCAAAGGTAAATTTGTCACATGTAATGTTCAGTATAGAGATACAAAAACAGATGCACTAGTGTGTAATGTCTTTGTTCAAAAACCACCAGAAGAGTTCAAGTAGATTTATTTGAAAATTTCCGTTTGTAGAAAAATTAATTGGATTTTTTATTAAAAATAATTTAGGAGTAAAAAACAGAATATGCCTAATATAGGTTAAAATCAAAGATAAGGGATAGATGGTTTTAGTTGATAAAAAAATTCTGAGTGGAGGAATTGTATTACTAGTTATTGGAATTATAATTTCAGTAAATGTTAATTCTACAATACCAGCAGGACATTCAGGAATGACTGAAGAGGAAATAATTGATTTGTTAACAGCTGAGCAAGATATCAAAGATTACAATACAATTTCAGGTATTTTTATGGCATTAGGATTTTTATTATTTTTGATTAGTTTTGGAGCAAGAAAGAGAAAAGGGTCAGCAGTTAAAAAAGAAGTAAAAAAGACTACAGAATAATTCACTAGTATTTTCACTCCAAACTTGAGTTCAAAAAGAGATAAAATCCAATAATTTGTTAATTTTAAGAAAATTGATAATATTTTTTAAAATTACAATTAGTAATGGATTTGTTCCAAAATGGTATGGATTAATGACCTGTTTTTCCATCGTAGGTATAAGAATAACAAAGAATACCATAGTATGAATAAAACATCAATTCACATGGGAAATTGTCTAGGCAACGAAATTAAAAACACTACATCATACTGGGATGTATTAAACCACTATGGAATTTCAAAAGATGATCTAAAAAAATTAGATTTGTCATATGAGGAACTCTACAAAGTGCATAAAACCATCCAGCAACATGAAGAAGTTCGTAATTTCCTTAAAGATTTTAAGGAAAAAATTGCCAATTTGAATGTAAAATAAGATAGTTAAATTTTTTAAAATAAATTGTTTCTCTAATTCATTAAATGTTATTTCATATTTTTTAAACAAAAAAATAAGGTCATCAAACATACAAAATAAAAAAACAAGAGGAAGATATTGAAGAAGATCTAAAAAAACTTGGATATGCAAAATGAATAAAAATTCACAGAGATTAATGTTTGAATTTTTAAATAAAAACGGTGATTGGGTAGAGCTGACAAACAAACTCAATGGTGAATTTTTAGCTGTAGAAACAATCAAAAGAAATATGGGTGGTTTAAACGTTTTGATGAATATGTTGGGATTAGATGAGAAGAAGAAGAAGAAGAAGAAGAAGAAAATTTAACTTACTCACAGTTGCAGTATATTTTGCTGGAACAACAAGACCAACTTCTTGCATTCTTCTACACTGATAACGAAATATTTAATAAGCGCCCACCTAGAAGACCAAAAAAAAATATTTTACTCAAGTAAATACGGTGTATACTCTTTTTTTTTTAGTAAGAACCAATTTTGTAAGAACACTGAGCCTCAATTTTATCAAAAAGTAAGAACAAGTTTAGAACAACCTGAGCTTCAGAATTCCCATCAGCCAAGAGAAGGATAACATTGTAAACTGACCTTAAGGGCATAAATTATTGCAGGAATTAATTGTTGCGGAATTTATTTTTGCGATTGAGCATCGTAGATAAGTCGAATTTTGCGGAATTTATTTTTGCGATCGAAGGAGGTGACCTCATTTTTGCGTAATTTATTTTTGCGATTCTAGCCTAAGGTAAAAATA
>LFLC01000027.1 GCA_001543015.1 Nitrosopumilus sp. LS_AOA
TATTAGAATAATAATAATAACTATAATGATATCTACTATCATCATAATACTAGTAGCATCAACATCAACACAATTCAAAGAATCTATGTCCCCATCAATAGAGGATGGTTTAGAAATTATTGATCAAGCAACAATTAATTTAGATAATTCAGATGTACCACATATATCTGAATCATTAGAAGCAGTAGCTGAAAATATCAACTACATTATAGATGAGGATGGAAACAAACGATATATTTTAAATGTTACAGATACTCCAATGTTGGAGGATTAATCAAAATTACATATTCTGTAAATGAATTTAGTAAAAATATTTAATTGTCCATTATTGTTTTTGTGCTAATTGATAAGAAATCCAATTTTTTATTTCCTGACCTTTTTCATATAGTCCAGGATTTTCTCTATTTACCGTATTGATAGAATCAGAGTATATTTTTTGAAAAGAATCAGGGTCTGAATTAATGTCATTTGCCCTATTTGTCAATTCACTAACTACTAATTCATTAAATAATTCAGATTCATTCCATAAATCCTCATACTCACAGATGGGGTATTGTGTAAAATCCGTACCAGTAACACAATGCATCTTGAAAGAATATGCGTCACCCATTGGGAAAATCACGAATGTGAGTAAAAATAATGAAAAAACACTAAATGATACGATAAGTGGTATTTTTTTCGGTAATGACTTTAAAGTATTATCCATAATTCCCAATTTTGGATATTTAAAATATTATTTAAAATCTTGTGTGATACTTACAAAAACTAATTAAATTTTAAAACATGAATGTTTAATATGAATTAATCAAAAAATTAATTATCGTTTATTATTTTCAGCAATTACATAAAATTTGTATAATAAAAAATACTAAATTAATAAAATAATGATGCCCAAATGCAGTTACCTTGATGGTTTTTTTTCCTTAAACAGTACGTTAATTGTACACCAATAATTTTTTCATATTCACACAAGTTATTCAATTTACTTTTCATTTAACTCCACATTCCATTCAGTTACAAAATACTCATATTTTGTAGGATGTTTTTTTGCTTCTTCAGTTGCATACCATACATTTAGTGCGGATTTTTCTCCAACTAATTTATCACATGATATGAGAAGAGTTTTTTCATTAGAGTCATATTTTAATTCATTTGATAATTGATTTGATTTTAGAAAATATTGATGAGATGTTATGAGAGAGAAATTCTCAGCTGAAACTAAACATTTTCCACCAAAAGTTTCATCTAATAATATAATTGGAATACTATTTTTAACAATATTTCTATTTGCAACTTCATCCCAATTTGGAGATGTAAATGGATCTACAGCTTGATTTAGCAATGAATTAGATGTACCATAGAAATAAAATGCTGCAGTAAATAAAATAATTGCAATTACTAGAATTGTTTTTGAATTAAAAAGAAAATTCTTTTCTAAAAAATGAAAAGAGGGTGAATTGCTCAAGTGCCTGAAGATGATAAATCAAATGTGTATGTAATGTCAACTGTTTCACCTGAGTTTAGTATAACATCCGTAGTATCAACTACTGCAAATAAGATACCATTTGTTGCACAATCAGTAGAATCAGCATTACTTCCAGCATTAGGTTGACAAATTCCAATAGCTGCTATGGTGTCTCCATTTGCTGCGTTTGTACCCCCTGCAGCAAAGGTTAGTGGGCCAATTACGGCAGTTGATGAAGCGGTAGCTACTGCTGTATCTTCCTTACAATTAGCTTCAGTTAGTGTATTATCACCATCAAATGTTGTTGCCGTTTCAGTTTCTGCAGTGTCAATGGTGCCTTGGAATATGCAAATTACGGCTACTTGGACATTATCTGCACTAGTAGCTGAGTCTTGAAATACTTGATCATTTATGAAATCTTCTCCAGCATCTAGTAGTCTATTGTGAACAGTTTGAGAATAAACAACATTTCCATTCTCATCATATTTTATTATTTCAGCAAAGCCATAAAATTTTATTTCATTTGATGTTGATTCTAAGGGTGCAGGAAGTATGATCATAATAGTTATCATAAATAATACAGGAGATATGATTTTGCAAGCATTGTTTAACTTCATAAATAAATAATGTGGATTATTTTATTAAAGTACTTTGAAACTATTTCCAATTATGGAATAAGTAAATCAAATTTAAATATCAAAACTAATTTTTGTCTTAAAATCTATAAAATTCCAATAAAGGAAAAACATTTTGAATCTTTTATTGGAATACTTACCTAACATAATCATATGAAATCTGAATTTTTATTTCTACTAAGTTTTTTTCTAGTACTAGGAATTTTTTCCTCGTTTCCATTTATTGAAAATAATTATAGCATTGATGAAAATGGTTTCAAACATTATGTTCTAACAACTGAAAAAAATAATTCAACATTAGATGTAATTGCTAAATCACTTTCTCGTCACAATCGTGAATTAACTGATGAGTTTAATCAAATGAATTCATTTTTGAGTTTGTTTTTGTTATTTATGTTATTATTTTTATTTTATGAACGCAGATGGTTTTTTACATTACAAACATCAAATGAAATAAAATTTAATACAAATATA
>LFLC01000016.1 GCA_001543015.1 Nitrosopumilus sp. LS_AOA
AGCGTGGTGTGATCTTAAAATGAACAAACAATTGTGTGAAATTTAAAAATAAATTATATTTTTGAAAGTTGTTATGATCGTAATTATTTCATGATAAAGGTAAATGAGTTTAGAGAGTTCATAATAGTTCGAATCTTAAGTAGAAATTTTTTTTAGAGGTTTGAACCATTTATGGGGAGAGTTTATGATGTGGAGTTACTAACCAGCAACCCACAGAGTTGTCCACTAAAATGGTCATCCCATGAAGAAATATTTTGATAAGTAAGATACCGGAGAGCAGACTTGTCTCTCCAGCCATTAGATCAGATGACCTAACAACACCGTTAATCACTAAATTAGTATAAAAAGACACAAAAAATATCGAGGCTAAATTCCAAAGAAATTTGAATTCCCCATTAGAGAATCAAAGAATAATTTTCCCGCAGCAATTATTATTACAACAGAGATTAAAATTTGCAAATATCGTTCTTTGATATCCAAAGATAGTCTAGCTCCAACTAATCCACCAACAAAAGCACCAATTGCTAAAAATCCAGCTTGAAGAAAATCAGGATGTCCCAAAAGACTATGAATAATTACTCCAGATAAGGATGCAAATAATAAAATTAATTGTGATGTGGGAGCTGCCCGTTTCATTGCCATCCCCATTCCAACTACCATTAATGGAACAAAAATAATTCCACCACCAATTCCAAAAAACGATGAAATAATTCCTGCAAAGAAACTAGCACCAACTGCAAAAACAATCATCTGTTTTGATAAGGTTTTTTCTTTATTCTCAATTTTTTTTCTAAGAAAAATATAAGCTGCTGATGCAATTAATACAAATCCAAACAAAAATTTAAAAATTTCAGGAGATTCATCTGTTGAAAGTAATGCACCAAGGATAGTTCCAGGAATTGTTAATAATCCAAGTTTTAATCCTAATGAGAATTCAATTCTCTTTTGTCTAGAATATGAAATTGTGGATGCAATTGAATTACTTAGTGCAGCAAATAGACTATTACTTGCAGCAACTGTGGGAGGGAATCCTAAAAATGTTAAAACAGGTACTACTATAATTCCGCCCCCCACTCCAATCATAGAACCCAAAACCCCAGCTGCAAATCCTAAAAGAATCATCCATAATTGATCAATCATTCTAATCGCCAATCAAAGAATTTTACAGTATATAATGAAACTACTTTACAACAATTAGTGTCCACAAATAGGACTTTTCAGTAGCAGTAATTTCTAAAATTAATTGTTTTTGGGCCAGTCCATTAATCTTTGATTTTAGGGTAGTTTGAGAAGATTCAGAGTATTTCTTTTGTGCTGCATCAAGCCAAGCAGAAACTGATTCAAACCCACCGGGTTGTTGCTCACCCCAACAATCACACACTAAATTCTCAATCATAGTTTGAAAAATGAAATCAATTTTGTTTCTTTTTGAATCAATGTTAGGCGATACCTCAAGAATAGCTAATGCCATGCTTGGGGAAATAGGATTCCCACCCATATTGAGATTACCCAATGGTTTACCATCAGAGTCAACTAGTGCAGTAGTCACACAATACTGAACGAACCGTTGAACATTACCATTATCAAAATATGTACAATACTGTCCCACAGTATCATCAGAAATTACATTTGGGTTGGACATTGAAATATTTCCATCTATGAGAATTTTTTGAATATCATCAACATTAGAATAGATAAAATCTATTTTCGGAGTAATTGTAATATCTGATGAATCATCATTAAAGGATGCAATAATTGGAATAATCGCAATACCAATTAAAATTGGAATAAAAAATTTCTTATTCATCAAAATGATTTTAAAAATATTATAAAATAAGGTTTTGCAATTCTAAATAGAGATAATATCAAGAGTAGAATCAACAGTGATATTATTTTCATCAATAAATCCAGCAGTTACTTCTAAAACATAAACTGCCATGTCATCAGGGATAATACTTTGGCAGGCAGCAATTTCTAATGGTGTTTTACATGGAGGAACATCTTTTTCTATATGAACAATTTTTCCGTCTTGATCAAACCAAATCATGTCAAGTGAGAATTGCATGTTTAACATCCAAAGAGAATATAATCCAGGTTCATTAAACACAAAAATCATTCCCTGATCAGGAGGTAATTGATCTTGAAACATTAGTCCTCTAATACGTAATGGTTCATTATCTGCAATTTGTACTTCAAGTGGAATATCATCAATCATTATTGTTCCTCGTGGGAATTCAACTGATTGTAATTTACTTTCGCTTGGAATTGACATTAATCCAGCAATCCCAATAATTACTGCAGCAATGAAAATTGGAACCAATGCTTGAGTTCTAGTAGTCATAAAATAATTTGTGTTAATCCTTTTAAAAACTAAGAGTCACAAAATAGATGATTTAAAATCATTAATTGATGAAATTGTACTTTTTGTCACATGTCCAATATCATGAAGTGTGGCGCCATTGTATTTTTTATCAAGAAATCTACCTGCAGCTATCATCGGGCCACCAATGGCAATAGTTACTCCAGTGGGTTCAGGAACCCATAACATTAGAAATCCAAGTTTTTGGAGTTTTTTACCAGGTGCGGGTGCTTTTTGTAATGCATTTAATGGTCTAGTACTACGAGCATTGTCGATTTTTGCTACATCTGAATACAAATTTGCTCTACGTTTGGCAGATTCTGAGATTTTTCTCAATTTATCTAGTCGTACCTTTAGGGGGTCATCCATTACAACTATGAATTTTAAAAAAAATAGTTAAGATTCAAAGATCAATTACAGTCACAGGCTGGTCAATAAAGAATAACTAAAATCAGCAAAAGAGACACCCAATTATACTAGATTATTTACAGTTACAAAGATAACATGAAGTCTAAAAATTCCAAAAGATTGGATTCAATCAAAGCTGCCCATCAATCAGAAAAAGCTAGTTCAAGTACAAGAATGGAGGATTATTTAGAAATAATTTCAGAACTAGTAGAATTAAAAGGATATGCAACAACACTTGATATTTCAAGATACATGACAGTAAGTGCACCAAGTGTAACTAAGATGCTACAAAGGTTAGATGAGAATGGGTTTTTAGAATATGAGAAATATCACGGTATCAATCTAACAAAAAAAGGGATTCAAGTAGCTGAGGGGATTAGACAAAAGCATGGAATTTTGTTAGAATTTTTTGAGATTTTAGGGGTGGGATATGATACTGCAAATCAAGACACTGAAGGAATTGAACATCATTTAAATCAAAAAACAATAAAACAGTTGAGAAAATTTATCACTTTTCTTAAAGCTAATCCCAAAATAATTGAAAATTTTAAAAATCTTTAAGATGTAATTTAATATCATTTTGTGATGAAGATTCTTGTAAAATACTTCTTCCAACATCAGAACGTTTTGGAATTTTGATTTGCCCTTTTTTTCCAATTCTCACAGATGAAACATAATGGTCATTGACATAAACATCGGCATACATGGATGTGAATTCTCTACTAACTGTTAAAAGAAGTGTAGTTTTTGATTCTGAAAAAGTAAAAGGTAAATCATCTGATGAATGAAATGATTCAGCGTCTTTTGGAATTACATCAATGTGAACTTGGAGACGTTTTTCAATTTCATTAATATTTGAACCACCTCTACCAATTATTGATGCAATGCATTGCTCATCAACTATTACCTTTACTCGATTATCAGATAAAATTTCAACTTGGGCTCGAGGATCATAATTTTGAAAAGTTTCTTTAATTTTGTCTTCGGCTAATTTTTGTATCCCAACTTTTTCAGTTTTTTTGGAAACTGGAACAATTACATTTTCTTCTCCAAATGTGTAAATTTCATACGCTAAGAGGGCATCTGCAAAATTTCTGATTTCAATTACAGGCCGGGCCAGGTCAGATTCAGTCATACCAGTAGGCACTTTGACCTTTAATTCCAACTCATATACGGTGTTAATTTCTCCATCTTTGACAAAAACTACAGTATCTAAGACGCTAGGAATTATTCCAAGCTCTATTTTTCCAATAAAACGCTGAATTGCATCAATAGGAGAATTTGCATGTACCACACCAACCATGCCAACTCCAGTTAATCGTAAATCAGCAAAAGTTCTAAAATCTTCTTGTCGCCGAACTTCATCAAAAATTGTATAGTCTGGACGAACCAACAACAAAATGTCTGCAGTATTATCAAAGCTTCCATCGAGTTTTCCGTATTGAGTAATACCAGGATTAACTTGTAAATCACGTGGAGATTCAAAAGTTTTAACAATTTTTCCCCCAGAGTGATAAAAATTTGCAAGACCTGATGCCAAAGTACTTTTCCCAGAACCAGGAGAACCAGAAATTAAAATTCCTTCAGCCCTGTCAGAAAAACGCTCCATTAATTTTTCAGAAATATCATAATCATCAAGGGATAATTTTACAATTGGATGAACTATTGTAATTTCAAAAGAGTCTGAAAATGGGGGAAAAGTTATTGCAATTCTATAATCATCAAGCTGAATTACTGTTGCACCAGTCTTTGAGATTTCAAGTGTGCTTGAATCAGAAACCCCAATTGTGGAAGATATTTGAGTGGATATCATTTTCAAATAATCTCGAGTGAGAATTTCATCACTAATAGCAGTTAGAATAAATGTTCCAGGTTTGCCTTTTTTGGCTAATGGTCGTTGATTTTCTTTAAGATGTACACTCATAGTTTGATCATCAAAAAATTTCAAAAATTCTAATGTCTCATTTTTTATAATTGGTTGAAGAAATACGGTCTCAAGATCTTTTGCCTGAGCCACCAAATATTGTACATTATCTGAGGTGTAAAGAATGGCATCGTTTTGTATTGCTACATCTGTAATGAGTGCATCAATTCGTCCACTTGAGGCAAATTTAATATCATCAGTTGAGGGATGTGGTCCTTTAGTTACAACAACTAAGCCAAAACTACCAGATAGTTCTTTGAGTTTTTTAATTTTTTCCAAGCCTACAAAACCTTGTTCTTTTTTACTAGATGCTTGGGATTGTAATTCGTCAAAAACAGCTTGAGGAATAATAATTTCAGAATTTCTAATAGAACCTGCTTCTATCTGAGCAATCAGTTGACCATTAATTATAACACTAGTATCAGCAACGATTTTTGACAAATTTTTATCTATTTTAGTACAAATATTACCCTAAATTAATTTTCCATGACTTTAACAATAGATGCCAAGACATCTTTGAAAATAAAAGGTTTTGAGATATGGAAACTAGCTCCACCATCAATGCATTCCTGAATGATTTTTTTGTCATCACTTGCAGTAATTATAATTATTTTTGCCTTTGGATCAATTACAAGTACTTCTTGTACTACTTGAAGACCATCTTTATTGGGCATTGCTAAATCAGTCATGAGAAGTTGAGGTTTGTATTTTTTGTAAAAATCAACAGCTTCTGCACCATCAATTGCCTCAGCAACGACATTATGTTCCCCTATTGATAAAATTTCTTTTAAGACTAAACGAATTGCATCAGAATCATCAGCAATTAAAATATTCACCATAATTTAGCAATAAAACATCCATTAAAAAATATTATGTTCATATTTTTGACAGAATATTTTTGATTTGACTAGTAATCAGATCCTGGTCATTAGGGGAATTATCTAGTGAGAGATTCATGGCAGGAAGAGATTTTGTCAAAATATCAAAAATACCTTTAATTTTATTTCCTTCAACAATCTTTTTCAACAAAAGATCAAGGGATTCAGATAAATTTCCAAGATCATCTTTGCCCATCATAGGGGATAGTCCTTTAATTTTATGAGTATGTTTTTTGAGTTCATCTGCAACATCAAAAACATTAATGTCATTTTTACAAGAATTCATAATATTGGACATTCCTAAAATATCATCCCTAAGTTCTTGGGTTGCAACAGTAATGAATTCATCAGACATGATATTACAAAGTAAAAGAATACATCGTTTTTATATCATTCACAAAATAAATTGTCAATCAGGATATAATTAGATAAAAATCAGTTTTAATTTTACAGTTCACAAAAATCTATTAGCCATATTTACTTAAAGAAAACAATCATCCAGAACTAAAAATCCTCACTCTCTCAAAAAAATGACTATTTTGAAAAAGAGTGTATGGAAAATGAAAATAAAGAATTTTACAAAAACTGTACAGAATATTTTGAATACTTACGAGGAAAAAGTACTACAGATTATGATTTTGAGGATGAGTATTATTTCACCATGCCTGCAATATCAAACCATTAGATAACAGATTTACAAATCATACAAAATCATATAGATTATGAATCCAGATTTACAAGATTTAGCAGATAAGGCAGTAAAATTTGCCTCAGATTCTGGAGTGCAATATTGTGATGTCAGAGCAGAACAACAAGGGAAAAAATCAATACTGATTGAAAATAATGAAGTAGAAAATATCAAAACTAGTGATGATTCAGGATTAGGTATCAGACTAGTTAAAGATGGAATGTGGAGTTTTTGTTCAATTAATAATCCAAATTCATTTGATCAAATTAAAGTGGCAATAAATGATGCAATAAAAAATTCTATCCATTATTCAAAGAATAAAAAAAATAAAATTAGTCTATATCCAAACTCAACTACTAAAAATAAAATAGATTTTCCGGTTTTAAAAAAACCAGAGATTGAAGAATTGTTAAAGATTGGATTTGAATGCAGTAAAATTATTTTAAATGAGTCAAAAATTATTAAATCAATAATTAATCCATGGTATACAATCAATTCAAAATATTTTACAAATAGTGAGGGTTCAGAAATTACACAGAATTTTACAGATGTGGTAGTTGAGATGATAGCAACTGCTCACGAATCAGGATTGACACAATCAGTAAATATTACAGAGGGTGGACGTGGAGGATTAGAACAAATTTTAGAGAAGGATAAGATTCAACACAGTGCAAAAGAGATTGCATCAAAAGCATCTCAATTAATTAATGCAAAACCTGCAAAAGAAGAAAAAGCTACTGTTGTAATGAATCCAGATTTTGTATCATTACTTACACATGAAATTTTAGGTCATCCATCTGAAGCAGATAGGGTGTTAGGAAAAGAGATGGCATGGGCAGGTGGTGCATGGTGGAAAGGAAAAATTGGAGAAAAAATTGGGTCAGATGAATTAAACGTCTTTGATGATCCTACAATTAAAGAAAGTTTAGGATGGTATTATTTTGATGATGAGGGAGTAGAGACTAAAAAAACTACACTAGTTGAAAATGGAATTTTAAAAAATCATATGCAAAATAGAGAAACTGCTCAAACGTTTAATGTTCCTCCAACTGGAAATATGAGGGCAACAAACTACAGATTCATGCCTTTAATACGCATGGCATGCACATGTATTGGAAATGGAAAA
Organism: Nitrosopumilus sp. LS_AOA; assembly: GCA_001543015.1. Classification (GTDB taxonomy): domain Archaea; phylum Thermoproteota; class Nitrososphaeria; order Nitrososphaerales; family Nitrosopumilaceae; genus Nitrosopumilus. The sequence continues at coordinate 7,384 of LFLC01000016.1, forward strand.
TGGAATGTAGATGAGATGATCAAAGGTGTCAAAAACGGATATCTAATTTCAAATATGAAGATACCATCAATTGACATGAAACGATACAATTGGAGTATATCATGCCAATATGCACAAAAAATTGAGAATGGTGAAATTACAGATTTACTCAGAGATGTGATTGTTATGGGTATAGCTCCAGAATTTTTTCAATCAATTGATGCATGTGGAAATGATTTTACAGTAAGGCCAATAACTAATTGTGGGAAAGGTGACCCTATGCAATCAATGATGATGGGAAATGGGGGACCATCAATTCGAGGAAGAGCAACGGTAAAGAGTGTAAACTAAAATGAATCAAAAATTAGATAAAGTAAAACAAAATGTCATAAAATGTACAAAATGTGAACTGGCAAAAACTAGAACTAATTCAGTTCCAGGTAAAGGCGATTTTAAATCAGACGTAATTTTTGTGGGGGAAGCACCGGGGAAAAATGAAGATAAAAATGGAGAGCCATTTGTAGGAGTAGCAGGAAAAAAACTATCAGCAGCATTAGAAGAGGCAGGGATGTCAAGAGAAAAAGTGTATATTACAAATATTGTAAAATGTAGACCACCAAAAAATAGAGTTCCAAAAACTATTGAAAGAGAGACATGTCAAGATTATCTTAAACAAGAAATAGCAATCATTAAACCAAAATTAATTTGTATTTTAGGTAATACTGTATTTAATTCACTTTTAGGTGGATCAGAGATAATGAAATTTAGAGGAAAAATTGTACAAAAAGATAATCAACTATATTTTTTAACAATCCATCCAGCTGCTACAATTTACAATCAAAAATTAATTGAGGTATTAAATGAAGATATTGTGAAACTCTTTGAACTAATCAAAGAATTAAAAAATGACAAAAAGATTACAATAGATATTGAATATTCTTCCTAGAGAATTTTATTTAGAAAATACGGTATCTGTTGCAAAAAATCTACTAGGAAAAAAAATTGTTAGAAAAATTGGTAGAGTTGAAATGACTGGGATTATCACAGAAACTGAGGCATATAGGCACAAGGATGACCCAGCAAGTCATGCGTTTAGAAATATCACTAAAAGAAACAAGATAATGTTTGGAGAAGTAGGTATGGCTTATGTCTATTTCACGTATGGAATGCATTATTGCTTTAATGTCGTTGCAAGGCATCCAAAATCAAAAGCTGGTGCAATTTTAATTCGTGCAATAGAGCCTGAAAAAGGAATCGATACAATGCAAAAAAATAGAAATATTGAAAATTTAAAAAATCTAACTAATGGGCCTGCAAAATTATGTCAAGCCTTAGAAATAACAAAGAATCACTATGGGGTTGATTTGACAACTGATTCGAAATTATTCATAATAGATGGGGATAGACCAAAAAAAATTGTTTCATCATCTAGGATAGGGATCAAAGAAGCAACAGACAAGTTATGGAATTTTAAAATAAAAATTTAGGACTCGTCTTTATTATTTTCATCCAACGTCCATGGAGCAAATTTTGCCATGATTCTTTGCCAATCTAATTTTAAAAGTAAAACTATCACTGCAGTCATTATTGCTGCAAAAATAATAATTCCAATGTAAACAGTTGCAGGATCATCAACATCTTCCAAGAAAGGTTCAATGAATGATAACCCAACATAATGAGAAATGAAAACAATGATGTACATAAGAATAATTTTACCAGTTAGAGTTGCAATAAAGAATCTTTTTGGATTATACTTTGCAAGTCCTAGTGGAATAAATATAATATCGTCGGGCATCGGAGTAGCTGCTGCAACAAATGCAGCTGCAGCACCATATCTTTTTACTAATCTTTCAAAGGGGCGCATTCTTGTTCGAGTTTTTTCATTCATAATTCTTCTACCTTTAAAACTGATATAGAAAATAATTTGTTTTGCAAATGTTGCAGATACTGCAGAAATTAGTGCCAAAGCATGCAAATTGTATTCATTACCTACAGACATTGTGGCAAGTAACAGAAATCCAGGTAATGGAACAAATGGGATAAGAGAACCAATGAAATTGACTAGTGCTAAAATAAGAAGGCCATCTTCTGGAGCAAATGGAAAAATTTCACCAAACTCCATAAATCAGACTATTTTCAGGCCGTATTTAATAAAAACTGATAGATTTGGATGAAAATACTAGTCAGTAAACCCAAAATGTTATGATCGTAATCAAACACAAAATTGAATTCTTTTTAAAAAAACCATATTGGGTATAATTCAATCATCAAAACATGTAAGAGGTAAAATAATTAAATGTGGAGATTTAATCAAATTAAAAGGTGTGAATATTAAAAATGAGTATTGAATTAATTCTAGAGTACTATCAATTAGCACAAGAAATCCTAGCAAATAATACATTTCAAGAATATGGAATAATTGGATTATTTCTCAATTCATTATTATCAGCTACTGCAATTCCATTACCGACTGAAATTTTAACATCTGCGTTATTAATTGGGGGAGAAAATATTTTTCTTGTTGGCCTTGTACTAGTTGTTGGGTCAATTATTGGAGGAATGTTAAATTATTTTATTGGGTTTGGTGGAAACAAGTTATTCAACAGATTCAAAAAATCAGAACAGGGTAATCAAGGCAAGCATAAAAAGAAAGGTAACAAATTACTTGATAAATTTGGGTGGGGTGCAATATTTTTTGCATCATGGCTTCCAGTAATTGGTGATTTTATTTTAATTTCTGCAGGAGTGAAAAAAATGAAGTTCACCAAGTTTACAACAATCATGATATCAGGAAAAATATTCAAAACAGTGATAGTAGTAGTGGGGTTAGGTTCAGTTTTTTAAAATGCCTCAAATAAGGATTAAAATAACATCTTTTTAGTGATTAATCAAATGGCAACAAAAGATCACATACAAATTTGTGATGAGATCATAGGATTTAGTCCATATATCAGATTTGTAGGAATTATTGGAGAAAGTGGGGAACTATTTGCGTATAGAAGAAGACAAGATTTGGTTCCACTATTAAATGAGAAAAATACTCATTTTCAATTCTCACATATTGCTATGAAGACAGATTTGGAAGGATTTTTTGATAAAAATCTAGGGGAAATTGAATTCGTTTGGGAAGAAAGAAAGAAAGTTCAGACAATTTCTTTTGCAATTAAAAAATCAAGGGTTTGGGTATCAATTGATAAAAAAGTAATTAGATCAGAAATGTTAAGAATAATTGATGCGTGTTTACCAATTGTAAAAAAACATTCTTAATCATTAAACTAGTTTGAAATGCATTTATTGTGAAATTGAGTAGATTCACGTAGTGTGGGATAGAGTTTAAAACATATTCTTGAACATATAAAAAATTCAAAAATAACTTTTTTGTAAATATTTGAAATATTTTATACATGTTAGAATGAAATGAAAAAATTAATTGTAAACATCAATTTTAGAAAATCAAATTCCAAAGATTATAAGAAAATGAGTGTTAAGGAAATTAGTTAAGAATTAAGAGATAAAATAAAATTTGAATAAAGTTCATTTTAAAAAAAATGAAGAGTTTAAAAAAATCAATAGAGATGTACTGAAATATACAAAATAATTATAAAAATACTATACAAAAAGAAATCATACAAATTCAAAAAATTCATTTAGAAAAAATTGATGAAAACTATCTTAATCCAAAATAAAAAAATTACTTGTCTTCATAAAGCCAACACCGAACATATCCAGTATCAGTTTTAAATTTTGGAGGTAATTGTTTGCATTTTTCTATAACTAATGGGCATCTATCAATAAATCTACATTCAGTTGGAGCATCAAGTAAGCTTGGAGGAATTCCTTTGATATATTTTGGAATATCACCCTTTAGTGTAGGAATTGATTTTAAGAGTCCCTGAGTGTATGGATGTTTAGGATTTTTGTAAATTTCTTCAGAGGAGCCAAATTCCACCATCTGACCCCCATACATTATACCAATTTTATTTGCAATTTCAGATAATACTGCCAAATCGTGCGTGATTAGCATAAAAGACATGCCATCTTTTTTGAGATTTTTTAACAAGTTTACAATTTGGGCTTGAATTAATACATCAAGTGCAGTGGTGGGTTCATCAGCAATAACAAATTTTGGTTTTAAAAGTAATGCCATTGCAATTATTACTCGTTGTTTCATTCCACCACTAAGCTCATGAGGGTATTTTTTCAAAACATGTTCATCCAAGCTGACAGAACTAATCGCATCTAAAATTAATTTATGTAAATCACCTTCATAGCGATGTTGTTTTAGAATTTCAATAAATTGTTCATCAATTGTAAAAACAGGATCTAAAGAATTCATTGCACCTTGAAAAATCATAGAGATTTTTTTCCATCTAAATTTTTTATCAAAATCAGATTCGGTTAAATCTAAAAGAGATTCACCCTCAAAGATAATTTTTCCCGTAGTTTTTCCTCCAGAAAGCATTCGAATAAGGGATAATCCCAATGTACTTTTTCCACAAGCACTCTCACCAGCAATTCCTATAGACTCACCATCTTCTAATGAAAAATCTACATCATCAACGGCATAAACTGGACCATTAGATGATGAATATCTAGATGACAGTCCATTAATTTCTAGAAATACCATATTTTTTTAGATCCAAACTAGAATTTCTATTTTGCATCAAGGGATATAAACAACATTATCAGAACGAGAAAAGTCGATTCCAATGAAACTTCCAATTTGTATTTTTGATGCAAAAAATTCTGTTCTTTGTCCCCAATGTGAGAGAAAAATAGATTCAGGGTTAATCACCCAAGCTGATGCAAATGCATCAATTATTCTTGCAAATATTGCAAAATCAAATAAAGAAATCGAGGATTTTTCCATGTATTCATGTAAGGAATTTGATGGAAATTTTATTTTATCCTTAGCTAAAAATGACATCATGGTTATCAGACAAAGTAGAACTATCTACAGATTACTTCAAGATCAATTCAAGGGTAAAATTTGGCTTGTAGAGAATGATGAGTCAGATAATAGATTCATTGAAGACTTGTTTTTTCCCACCAAAATTTTGTCAATTAATTCAGTTTGGGCTCCAGGTGGAGTTCAAAAAACAAAAGCAGTGGTTTCAGGAAGATGGACACCAAAATTCCCAATTGATACAAAAAAAGTTGTAGAAATTGTAAAAAATGCCCGAAACCTTGACATTGAGATAGAATTTGAGGATAAAAGATAAGGTAAAAAGATGACTTTTGGAAAAACTCACGATATTGCAGAACTAACAACTGAATTAATTGGAAAGCAAGTAGTGTTAGGCGGATGGATTGAAGATATTAGAAAATTAGGAAAGATGACGTTTATTACATTACGTGATGTTTCAGGAATTTCTCAAATAATTGTCAAAGGTGAATTAAATGATAATTTAGGTGAGATTAATCGTCAAAGTGTAGTTAGCATAAAGGGAATAGTTCAAGAAACCAAAGCAAGGGATTTTGCCTTTGAGGTAAAGGCCGAAGAAATTGAAGTGTTGGCAAAAGCAATTCATCCATTACCAGTTGATCCAATTGGCAGAGTAGAAAGTAATATCGACACAAGATTAAATCATCGTGCACTAGATATGAGAAATCAAAAGACAGCTTCGATTTTTAAATTAAGACATCATGTATTACAATCACTACGTAAAACATTTGTAGAAAAAAAATTCATAGAGATTACTACACCAAAAATTATTGGTAGTGCAAGTGAAGGTGGAGCAGATTTATTTTCATTAGATTATTTTGGAGAAAAAGCATACCTTGCTCAAAGCCCTCAATTATACAAAGAACAAATGACGATTGGTTTAGAAAGAGTATTTGAGATTTCAAACTTTTACAGAGCTGAAAATTCACACACAGGAAGACACTTGACGGAATTCACTAGTATCGATATCGAAGCAGCATTCATGGATTATACGGATGTTATGGATATTTTAGAATCAGTAATAATTGAGGTTTACAAATTTGTGTCTGAAAATTGTAAAAAAGAACAAGAGGCAATTGAGCACACTATTGAAGTTCCAACAGCACCATTTGAGAGAATTACATACAAACAATGCATTGAGGAATTAAAACAAGCAGGAGAGAAAGTGGAATTTGGAGAGGATTTACTTGATTCTCATCTAAGAATTATTGGAAAAAATCATCCAGGATTTTTCTTTTTGATGGATTGGCCAATGAAACTAAAACCATTTTACATTAGAGAAAAAGATGAAGATGCAACTTTATCACGTTCATTTGATTTACAATTTGGATATCTTGAATTATCATCAGGTGGAACTAGACTTCATGATTCAGAATTACTAAAGGCTAGACTAAAAGAACAAGGTTTAGATCCTGCACAGTTTACAGACCATCTAAAAACATTTGATTGGGGAATGCCCCCACATTCAGGTTGGGGTTTAGGTTTAGATAGATTGATGACCATACTTGTAGGAATAGATAATGTTCGTGAAGTAGTGTTGTATCCAAGAGATCCTGACAGACTAAGACCATAGAATATGTGTTAATCAATGAACAATTAATAAAATTAGGAAAAGTTTAATCACAGACGATAATCTCATCAAAACATAATGACAAATATTGATACATATTCAAAAATAAATGAAGAAATTAAATTCACAGAAGAAGACACAGTTGAATTATTAAAATTGGGTGAGAAAGAATTACTAGTGTTGATTCTTTCAGAATTAAAAAAAATTACAGAGAACACTCAAGGAATTAATAAAAAATAAGATAATGGATAAAAGAGACGGCCTAGTTTTAGCTGGAATAGTTACAGTGTCAGTTATACTGGTGTCATTGATGAGTTTAATGGCAAATGGGTTTATTGATAGTCCATTTCCAAGAGTATAGAGTCTAAATTAGTATCATTTCTGCATCAAAAATACATCAAATTAACATCTAGCCTACAAATATGGAATGAGATAAAATTTAAAGTGATTCAGATTTTTATTGTGTCATGTTTTACTAAAAAACATGATTGAAAAAGAAGATGCAAAAAAAGTTGTAGAAGTTATAGGGAATAATTTGATAGGAGTATCACATGATTCAAACAATTTTCAAAAACTTCCAGATTCATTTTGGGGATATTTTGCACGAGGTCATGACACAAAAGGAACGTTTGGTGTGATTATAACTTATTCTGAAGATGGAAAAGATGTTGATGAATTAATCAGTATGTATGAAGAATGGGCAAAAAAGAACAAACCTAAAGTAGACTAGACTATTTTGTTTCTTTCAAGAGTTTACGATAACCCTGACATTCTTTACAAATTGGTTTTCCCTTATACTTTGGATTCCCATCAGAGATTTTGAGGGTTCCAGGGACGAGTTTACAAATACAACACAAGACCATACTAAAGAGGAAAATCTACGATTAATAAAAATTAGTATTGACAAAATATGATGAAAAAGAATTCAATTAATTAAATTATTCAGAAAGATATGTGTTAACCCAAGAATTTAATTTTGAACGACTAATCAATTCAATTCCATTTGAATGTGCAGTTTTTATTTCAGATGGAGGAAAATCTTGTGAAGATACCACCATTCCATCGTATGCACTATACTGTTTTATTGCATCAGTAATTTCTAAAACTGCTTTTTTAGGAATTGGAGACATACTTTGTTTTGCTTTAACAATTGTTTTTTGTCCAAGTTTAGAGATTAGAATATTATCAGCCCCAGCAAGTTCAACATCAAAGCCCATTTTTTCAAAAAGATGTTTCAAAAATGTTTCAAATTCGTATTTTGTCATAGAATCAATAGCATTAATTGAAAAAGGACTTGGGGAGTATGGTTCTTTCAAACTTTGTGCATACTCGTCCATTTCTAATTCTTTATTATGATGAAACAATGCATCAGATAGAGACCCGTCATAAGAAATATTTTTTTGTTTTAATAATATTTTAAGTAATTCTAAGTTATCACCACTTTTTTCACCAAAGAATTCAATAAAAGATCCAAGATAATCCTCAAAGATTTTAGGATTTTTTGCTTCAATCCAAACATCCAATCTATTTCTTTTTATTGAAATTTGGGCTTGTTCAATAAATTTTCGTAATAAATATAGAGGAATCTCTACGCCGTTGTAAGATAGAAATGAATTCAATTGTTCAATATCTTTTTTTGAAATATCATAATAAAGAAATTTTTCTGAAAAGTTTTCAACGTGGATCATAGTTTCAGTTTCTAAAAGAGATTGCCATGATTTGTAAAAATTCCACGAATGTTGAAACATATCATTCCAACTATCAAGAGAATGTCTACCAACAAGTTTCTCAGTAAAACAATTAGCATGAACACTGCAAACAGTTTCAAGATAACTTATTGTGTAAAGAGAAATAGTTTGAAATTCTTTAAATTGTTTTGGTGGAAGATCTTTTAAAATTTGATTGATGCAATTATCAGCTTTTTCAAAATTATTTCCAGTATAACCAATATCAGCAATAATTTTTCCATCTTTTATTGAAAAAGAGTCAACAGTTGCATCAAGTGTTTTTTCTACAATTACTCTATATTGTTTTGATTGTTTTTTATTCCATTCCAAATAATCTATCAGATTTGTAACAAATTTTTGTTTTGCATTATTGATTAATGCAGAATCATCTTTTTTTCTAGTAAAACTAAAACCCACAATTATTTTACCATAGTTATTATATTTTAATATTTTAACTCCACAAAAGTATTCAAATAGAACAGACTCATTATTGTAAAAATTGAGTTTTAATTAAAATATTTGAGGATCAAGCCTCATCAAAATCATATTTACGAACAATTTTCCATTTATCCACATCTTCATGAAATTGCTGAATCCACATTCCTGTAATTTTGAAATTATCTTTGATACAAATGGAATTCACTAATTTCTCTTGTTCATCTTGATTCATTTTTTTGTAAATCAAACTAGCATGTGGAATGAATTCATATTTACTAATTGATTCAAGTGACTCTGTTAATTTTTTGTTTATCCGATCTAGTTGGATATTATATTGAAACTCTACAAACAATGTCTTCCAAAAAACATCAGAATATGAAATATTGCTTTTTTCAATAACAAATTGTTTCTCTCCTTGTATGGTATTAGTGATAATTTTGTCTAGAACATTAAGATCGATATCAACTAATCCATAGGCTGTAATGTGTGGAGTAAAGACTGTAGAATTGTATTTTGTACTTAATTCTGTGATGATATTTGAGAAATAGTCTGTATCATTTTTTTCAAATACAAACCAAACTGCATACATGATTTTGATTTAGTATCCCATATCAGCTATAACGCCATTTTCAACATGGTAGCAAGGTTTCTTTCTTTCATTAAACTTGGATCCATATTTTCGAAATTGATTTTTTTTGAAATTCGTTTGAGGAAGTAAAGCATTATTTTGAAACACATTGGCCATAGAGGACTATGTTGATTTGAATCAAAAATTTTGAGTAATAATGTAGAGAACCATTTTGAATGGGGGTAATATTCAGAAACATACTCTGCTATGTATTCTCTCGAGGTATTAATTTGGTATCTAAGATGATCAAGTACTTCATTGTTTGACGTATAACCAGTTTGAGAAATTTCAATTCTACCGCGTTTCATTGCATGTAAAATATCATCAAGGTTATTTTCAGAATCAATTACGTTAACACATCTACCAAGAGTAGATATTACATGTGAATCACTACCTGCCACCTGAATCATATTGTTCTCCAATGCAAATTGAGCTGCACGTACATTAGACACCAAATCAACATTATTGCTATTGAAAACTTCAACCATATCACATTTTTTGGCACTTTCACGTAGAGCATCAATTAGACTAAATGGATGAGGAGCAGATGTTACTCCACCTTGTTTTGATACCTCATCAATTACATCATCAAGGGAAATTCCCCCAGTAATTGTATCATGAATTCCATATGCTAAAACATGTGCACCAGTATCTGTTGTAATCTCCTCAGCTGGAAAAACTTCAATGTTTTTAAATTTGGTATGATCATTTTTGTATTCTAATAACTGTTCATATCCATCCAACGTGTTATGATTTGTAACAAAAATTGTATCTAATCCTAATTGATATGATTGTTCTAGTTGTTCTCTAATCGAAATATCACAATCATGTGGAGGTTCCTTGTATCCAAGATGAAAATTTGAAAAAGAGTTATGACAATGCAATTCTGTTTTTATGGGCATTTTTCACAATAGTTTCTCATCATTAGATAAAAATCCTATTGAAAGAAATAATATTTATTTAAAAAGATCTTTATTTTCTGAACGAATTAATTCATCAATCATGTGATTTTATATCTTAAATCAATAATCACACAAACTCACATCATAACGCAAGTCATATCGCACAATTTATGATTAAGAAGTGAATGGAAAAAGCCATTTTCTTCCACTAGATGCATTAAAGCATTCTGGGACGTGGCTTTTATTCCAAAATCAAACGGTTAACTGGTGGGCTAAGGATAACACGCCTTTGTACGACCACCGAGAAGTTGTCTATTATAATTACCACATACCACTATGTTACTGATTGTTTGTAATTAATTACATTCAAACCCACATCATAACGCAAATCATATCGCATAATTCGTTACTGAGAGGGGCATTCTATTTTTTAGAGATTATCAGTGATGTGTTTTGTGAATTCCACAGTAGTTGCATTACCACCAATATCTTTAGTTTTAACACCTGATTTTACCAAATCAAATATGGTTGATTCTAATTTTGTGCCTATCTCAATGCATTTTGGGTCATTATGTTTTGCTCCAAGCCAATCAAACATCATTTTAATTGAAAGCAAAAATGATGAAGGATTTGCAATATTTTTTCCTGCAATATCAAATGCTGCACCATGAACTGGTTCAAACAATGCAAAGTTATCTCCAATATTAGCAGCAGGTGCCATTCCTAATCCTCCAACTACTTGTGAGGATTCATCAGATAAAATATCACCAAACAAATTTGTTGTAACTACAACATCAAACTGTTCTGGTTGTCGAATTAAATTCATCGCACATGCATCAACATACATTTCTTCAAATATGATATCTGGATAATCCTTAGATACATCAGTACATGCTTTTGCAAATAATCCATCAGTTATTTTCATTACATTTGATTTATGAACACATGTTACTTTTTTCATAGAGTCACGCTGTGTTGCAATTTCAAATGCATACTTAGCAATTCTTTTTGATGCAGCTTCAGAAATTACTCTCAAAGCGACTGCAGAATCACCCAAGCTAAATTCTTTTCCAATGTAGAGGTCTTCTGTATTTTCACGAACTATAACCATATCAATATCATCACGCAATGCGGGCATGTGTGGATATGATTTTGCAGGTCGGATATTTGCATAAAGATCAAGCATTCTTCTCAATACAACAATTACGTCAGCTGCACTCTCGCCAACAGGAGCTTTGAGACATACATCAGATTGTTTAATCGTTTCAACTGTTTCATCAGGAAGCGCTTTACCAGTTTCTTCAAGTGCTTTATCACCAGCTGATAATTTTGTAAGTTCAAATTTAAAATCAAATTTATCACTAATTGTACTCAACACAGATATTGCTGATTCTGATACTTCAGGACCAATACCATCACCCGTAATTAATGAAATTTTATACATAATATTGAACTAGAAAAGGGAATTTTAAATCATTTCAAACAGGCATAATCTTAAATATTGAAAATATTCGAATTTTAGTTAGGTAGTATCAAAATTGAAGAAAATAGAAGCAGTAGTTAGAACCATAAAAATTCACGATATACAGCACGAATTACTTGAAATAGGAATTCCAACATTTTCAATTTATCAAGTACAAATTACAGGGATTCACAAAGGGCATGAAGGAGTTAGGAATAAGGCAAGTGATTATATTCCAAAATTAAAGATTGAAATTTTATGTGCAGATAAAGATGAAGAGCGAGTTATAGATGCAATTCAAAAAGCTGGACAATCAGGTGAGAAAGGCGATGGAGTAATTTTTACATATGATATCAATAAACTGGTAAAAATTAGAACTGCAGAAACTGGAGACAAAGCTCTTCAATAATTATACTAATTCAATTGTTTTTCTTGTAACATTCTTTTGAGCATTATTCGATTAATTCCATCAATTACAGCTTGAACACTAGTGGTGACAATATCTTCACCAACGGCTTTTGCTGAAACTCTATTTCCTTGTGCATCCTCCACACTGATAGTAACTTCACAAAGGGCATTAGAACCACCAGAAATTGATGCCAACCCATAATCTTTAATTCTTAATTCAGAGATTTTACCAGTAATCTTTTGAATTGCATTTAATGCAGCATCAACAGGTCCAACACCGTGATCAGTTCCAATGTGTTCGGTACCATCAATATTTAATTTAACAAATGCATAAGGCATAGTTCCAATTCCAGTAGATACTGAAAACCCAGTTAACTGAACAATTCTTTTAATTCCTTTATCTCCCAATATGTCACTTGCAATAGATAGCAACTCTACATCTGAAATTTGTTTTCCTTGATCACCTAACACTTTAATTTTTTCAAGAATTTTTTTGGATTGTTCTTCGGTAGGTTTGACTCCAAATTCTGCAAGCATTGCATTCATTCCATGGATTCCAGCATGTTTTCCAACACGAAGGCGTCTTTTTCTTCCAACTAATTCAGGACTAATAGGCTCGTAAGTGAGTGGATTACTCAACACACCATGAGTGTGAATTCCAGACTCATGTCCAAATGCGTTATCTCCTACAATTGCCTTGTTTGGTTGAACTTTAATGCCCATGATTTTTGAAACATATCTAGAGGTTTCATAAATTAATTCAGATTTAATGTTGGTTTCATATTTTTGTTCATAGGGTAAACATTTCAATGCCATTGAAAATTCTTCTAATGATGCATTTCCGGCCCTCTCACCAATACCATTAATTGTAACATGTGCACATGCAGCACCAGCATGAATTCCAGATAATGCATTAGCAACTGCCAATCCAAAATCATTATGACAGTGAACACTTACTGGGAGTTTTGTTGCCTCAATAGTATCACGAGTTAATTCTGCCATATATTCAGGAGTAGAATATCCCACAGTGTCAGGAATATTAACTCGATCAGCTCCTGCTTTTGCAACTTCACCAAATACTTTTTTTAGGAATTCTCTATCAGTTCTAGTTGCATCCTCTGCTGAGAATTCAACTTGGAGACCACGAGACTTTCCATACTCTACTGCTTCGATTGCTTTCTCAAGTGCTTGATCTCGAGTCATATGGAGTTTATACTCCAAATGAATATCAGATGTTGCAATAAATGTGTGAATGTAATTTAATCCAGCATCAATTGCTGCATCAATATCTTTTTTGATAGTTCTAGTTAATCCTGCAATCTCACATGATAATCCCTCACTAGTAATCATCTTGACTGCTTTTAATTCACCATCAGAAATTATTGGAAATCCAGCTTCAATTGCATCAACTCCAAGTGCATCAAGTTTTTTTGCAATAGAGAGTTTTTGTTCTGGGGATAAAGAAACTCCAAGTGTTTGTTCTCCGTCTCTTAATGTGGTATCAAATATTCTAATATTCATGCTCCGCTCCGTTGCAAAGCTGCAACACCTGTTCGTGCAACATCAATGATTCCAAATGGTTTCACTAATTCCTCAAATGCCTTTATCTGATCAGGGGTAGCAGTTAATTCTACCATCATAGATTCTGTTTTAACATCATGAACTTTGCCACCATATGCATTTGCTAATTTATTAACTTCCATACTGTCATTAGCATTACTTAGTTTAATCTTAAAAATACTAAGTTCACGATAAACTGTTTTGTGCTCATCTAAATGCTTGACTTCTACAGTATCAATCATTTTATCGAGTTGTTTTACGATTTGTACAACTCTTTTTTCATCTTCAATAGTAGTAATTGTAATTCTAGAATAATCCGGATTATCAGTTACACCTACTGAAATACTATCAATATTGAAATTTCGAGCTCTGAAAAGATGAGTTATCTTAAACAAGATTCCAGGTTTATTTTCAACTAAAATAGAAAGAATTGCCCACATGATATTCACTATGAAGGTAAGATCATATCCGAAAGCGAAGTTCCTGGTGCGACAAATGGTAACACGTCTTCTTCAGGGTCAATTGGAATATCAATAACTGTTGCAACATCACTACTTAATGCAGTTTTAATTGCCTTATCAAGTTCATCCATAGATTGTGCCCTAATTCCTTGAGCTCCATAAGATTCTGCTAATTTTACATAATCAGGACAGTGTTGTTGATCAACACCAATCATTCGTCGATCATAGAAAGTTCTTTGCCATTGAGCAACCATTCCCAATATAGAATTATTTAAAATAAAAACAATTACGGGAATATCTTCTAAAACAGCAGTTGCAAGAGAATTTTCAGTCATACTAAAACTTCCATCACCTGCAATATCAACAACAGGTACATCAGGTCTTGCAACTTTAGCACCAATTGATGCAGGAAATCCCCAACCCATAGTGCCAAGTCCAGTAGAGCTAAAGAAGGTGCCAGGTTGAATTACATCATAAAATAATGATGCCCACATTTGGTGTTGTCCTACTTCAGTAGTAATTATAGATTCTTTTGGCAATATATCTCGAAGTTTTCTTAGAATTTTTGCAGCCCCCATTTCACCTGGATGAATTTTCAAGTTTTCTTTCCAATATGCTTTGGTTTCTTTAACATGTTTAATCCAAATACTTTCTTCAGATTTTTTGATTGCTCTTTTCATTAATAATTTCACCATGATTCTAAGTGAAACTTTAACATCTCCAACTACTGCAATTTGTGCATTTTGGTTTTTACCAATCTCAGCTGGGTCAACATCCATATGAATAATTTTTAATCTCTTTTCAAAAGCCTCAAAAGTTCCAACAGACCTGTCAGAAAATCTTGTGCCTATTGCCAATACACAATCAGCTTCTGCCATCATTTTGTTAGCTTCTGCATGTCCGTGCATTCCAATTGGACCTAATGATAAAGGATGAGTTTCAGGAAATGCCCCCTTGCCTTTGAAAGTAGTTACTACAGGAAGCATGAGTGCTTCTGCAACAGATTGTAATTCTGCAAATGCTGATGAAATTATAGTTCCGCCACCAGCTAAAATAATTGGTCTTTCTGAATTAAGTATCATATCAAGTGCTTTTTCAACTGCAGCAATATCAGGATCAGTCCATGGATGATAACCTTGGATTTTAAATTCATCAGGAAATGTCATCTCTGCTTTATTTGTTTGAACATCTTTTGGAATGTCAATTAATACAGGACCAGGTCGTCCTGTTTCTGCAATGTAAAATCCTTTTCTTACAACTCCAGGAATTTCAATAGCATTTCGGGGTTGAAAGGCATATTTTACAACAGGGTTAGCCATTCCAATAATATCACTTTCTTGAAATGCATCTCGTCCAATCATGTTTACTGCAACTTGTCCAGTTACTGCAACCATTGGGGAGGAATCAGCTTGGGCTGTTGCAATACCAGTTAAGATATTTGTTGCACCAGGACCAGAAGTAGCAAAACAGACACCTGGTTTTCTTGAAACCCTACCAAAACCATCAGCCATATGTGCTGCTGATTGTTCATGTCTTGCCAAAATATGTCTAATATCACATCTGGCAAATTCATCATACATTGGAAGATTTGCACCTCCAGGTAAACCAAATACTTGTTTGACACCTTCTTTTTCCATAGCAGTCATCAAGGCCTTTGCACCAGACATAGTTTCCATTTTATTCATTAATTTTATCTCCATAATTTTAAGCTAGTAAATCGTGAATATACTTACAATAGAATTACAACAGGCAATTTTTTGCCAAATTTTCTAGTTAATTTAATACTCATTGAAATCAAAAAAATAATCAATTAATAATTAATAAAGATTCTCTGAAAAATAATCATATCATTAGGCTCAATTACACAGAAGACTTAAACTAATAATTTCTACATTCAAAATTGGTTATTTTGACAGATACTGAAGAAATCATCAAAGTTATTGAAACATTATTTCAGGCAGGAGTTACAAAAGAACTATCAGTTCTAAAGGACATTCATCTAAATGATCCAAAATTTTCAAGTTTTAGTGATTTACCACCATACGATCTAAAAGACTATCAAAACACAATTGAGCTTGAAGAATTACGATTCATAAGCATCTCAGATTATTCTTACGAAATAAAAAATCCAAAAATCAGTTTATTTGGAGACACAGCAGTGATTGCTTTTGAATTAATTCAAAAAGGAATGTTAGTAGATAATAAAGCATTCACAGGAGAACACATGGTAATTACTGGACGTGCAACATTTGTTCTAGTAAAACAACCAACTTGGAAAATTGCACATTTTCATCTATCAAAAATTGATACGTAAATTTTATTTTTTAGTAGGACTTGGTTTTGTTTGATTTGTTTTGATTAGATTTGTTTTGATTAGGTTTGTTTTGATTAGGTTTGTTTGATTTGTTTTGATTAGGTTTGTTTTGATTAGGTTTGTTTGATTTGTTTTGATTAGGTTTGTTTTGATTAGGTTTGTTTGATTTGTTTTGATTAGGTTTGTTTTGATTAGGTTTGTTTGATTTGTTTTGATTAGGTTTGTTTTGATTAGGTTTGTTTTGATTAGGTTTGTTTTGATTAGGTTTGTTTTGATTAGGTT
>LFLC01000060.1 GCA_001543015.1 Nitrosopumilus sp. LS_AOA
AGTGTGATTATTTTTGAACTCTAACTATACTGACATTTTTTCCATGAATTACAAATTTTATTCTATCAGGTTTTCCCAACTTTTCAACTATGGGTTTTGGTATGTAGATTTGTTCCCCTCTAATTTCATGATGTCCAACCTTTACAATAAATTCAGTTGCATCTTTTTTCCATTTTGGCATAAACATATTCTACTTTAAAGTTATTTATAGTTTCTACGTGAATAAAGTAATGTTATTATATCCACGTTAATAATTTATCACATGAAATCAAAACAGCAAAATGTATTACAGATAATATCAGATATTAATGGAGTTACAAAACTATCAAAAAATCATTTCCTTGTAAAATCACAACAGAGTCAAGAAATAATATACAATGTAAAACAAATTCCTAAAACTAATATCTGGACTTGTCAGTGTAAAGATTTTCATTATAGATTACCAAGAAAAGAAGATAAACGTTGTAAACATATTGTATCATGTATCATTCTAAAGGATACTATACAACAAAACAAAATAGAGATAACACCACAGCCTAAAATATGTCCTAGATGTTATTGTACAACAATTAGAAAGAATGGATTTCGATTAATTAAAAATGATGTTAGACGACAAAAATATTCTTGTAAACAATGTCATTATCAATTTATTCAGAATGAAAATAGGTTTGGCAATATACATTCAGATCCAAAGATTATTTCTGAATCACTAAATCTAGTAATGAGTGGAATGTCTTATAGAAATGTTACACGACACATAAAACTATCACATGGGATATCCATTACCCATGTAACTATTCTAAACTGGATAAAGAAATTCACATATATCATAAAAGAATATGTTGAATCATTTTATCCTGTATTGGGAGATGTTGTATCTTTGGATGAGATGGTACTAAATGTAAAGGGTACAAAAGAAATGAAGCATAAGGGATTTTGTGTTTGGTTGTGGAGTACAATTGATCCAAAAACCAGATTCCTAATGTCTGTTGAAATATCAAAGAAAAGGGAGATTCTAGATGCTAAGAAAATAATATCCAGTAGTAAAAAACTAATGACTCAAAAACCAAACTATATCATTACTGATTCTTTATCAGCGTATGAACAAGCAATAAGAGAGGAATTTAACAATAGAGTTGCACATATCAAAACTAAATCCATTACAGATGGATTTGTGAATCGATCAATAGAGAGATACCATAATGAAATTAGAGAAAAACTAAAGGCAAGACGTGGATTAGGAAATGATGAGACAGCTAAAACCTTTGTAGAATTGCATAAAATTCATCATAATTTTGTCAGACCACATATGGGGTTGGATGGTAAGACACCAGCAGTAATAGCTAATATTGATTTGAATTTGGGGGATAATCCATATCTTGATTTGATTAAACAGGCAATGGCTAAGAAAAATTCTGCAAGAAAAGAATATGATATTGTACCACAGTTAGCAAAGAGAGTCAAACTAGTTGATATAATTAATGAAAAAGATTGTGTTAGAGTAGTACAGAAACAATGGATAGAGAAACACATCTGGCGAGAGATTAATGATATTTTACATCTAAATCATTTTGTATGGCTTGAAAACGGAACTGATTCGTGTTGGATAAAGGAGATTAAACAATATGGATGAAATAATTAAAAGAGGTAGATTCAGTGAACTTGTTTGTGTGCATCCAGACAGAAGTAAGTTTAGTTCTAGATGTTCAAAGAGTCAGCATGGGAATTGTCATGGTAGGGTATTGAAATCACGTTGTGCAGATGGAATATGTCATTGTGGGTGTCATGATACATGATGATAGATAAAACACCAGATGTAAAGGAGATAAAACATGGCTGGGTTCAATTCTCAGAAATTGTTGGTGGATTGTATTATGTTATAATATCATGGCATGATATTGGTGTGGGTTATACAATTACTCATCAAGGATTTGTTGAGGATGAAAAACATTTGGCTCGATTGAAAACGATTAAAAATGTTCGTGAGATGGAGAATTAATTTCATGGATTATTTTCAACACATTAATAATTAATTTAATAATTAATTTAATAATAAATCATGCCATGTAGAACATACATTGGAAGATAATTCATTTTCAATTTCTGCGATCTCTGGAAATTGTAAAAATGACTTTCCTTTTGTTGGTATAATTGTGTCTATACCTAATTCTCTATCTGGAGATTTGTTATTTAATTTTCCATTTTTCAAACACTGTCTAGAATAAATTGTTAATTTTACTTGATGTTCAACATTTTTTACCATGTGAGAAAGAGTATCAATTACAATACTAGCGTCATGATATGTTTCTTTTATAGGGTTTTTCTGTAATTCAATTCTCACATTGGTTATATTTTTATTTCCTTGTATTTTCAAACTAAATCTAGATGTATTATCTTGTTGTTTTATCATTGTAGGCAGATCATCTATAATGAATTGAATTATTGTTTCAAGAGATATTCCAGACATATTATAACTTGAGTTTTTAAAATGGTATATTATTAAAGTTATGTTATATAATCAAATTTAGAATTATGGAATATTCTTAATTTTGAGTAATTGGTTTAATACACTAACAGCTTATCTTAAAGTAAATATTACTCAAAAGTAAAAAGTTAAAATAATGTCAAATACACCAAAATTCAATATGAATAATGACTTACTGACTTTATTACATAATATGAAAACTGCTGAAAATAAGGAAAAATTTCTTGAAGGTATGGCTGTAATAGGTGATGATGTAAGTAGAAAAATCATTGCAAAGGCATCTAGTCCGCATAGCCCAGTTGCAATAAATGAATTTCCAGATATACGAGAAACTACTATGATTAGATATTTGTATTTGTTACAAGGTGCAGGTATTTTAGTACCCATATGGGAAAATGACCAAAAGAAATTCAAAATAACTGATTTGGGTCGTGAAATTGATGGTGTATTAAGTAATTCCAACTTGTAATTTTTCTTATTTTAAATTAACTGTTCATAACAAAAATACCACAATAAATTGCTCTTTTTTCCGTCTTCATAAACTACATAGTAAAAATAATTCTATGGTTCATCCCATCTTTTCTCAGGATCTAACACTGCAAACCAAATTGTATTGGTGTGATTATTATACGTTAGTTCAATCTGATATATTCCTCTATGCTCAAAATCTATTGAATGGATTTGTGGCATGTAAAAGAAATACTGATTTTCTCTGATATGAATAACTTCTACCTGTGATACGTCAGCGTTTCCACCACCTATGAGATCACCGTTAATGTCTAAAATTCTAATGTACACTGTATCTTTTAGATGGTATTGAATTCCATCATCACAATTAATCATACTTCCTGTAACCCAAGGTCTTTCCTGAAAGAATATCCATGATTTTTCTAAATGTGATGTGAAAATACATTCTTCTTGTGTTTCTTGAGCAAATACAGGGATAATTAGTAATGCTATAGGTAATAGAAATAATAATTTTGTATTGTTTTTCATTATTTTTAATTATTTTATGATGTAATATTAATGATTAGTGATGTATAAATTAGAAATTAATGATAAAGAAAAAACAAATCACAGTCACAATCTCAAAGGATTTGTTAGACTGGATAAACCAAGAAATAGAAAATACTGCTAGATTTGCTTCAAGAAGTCATGCAGTAGAATATTCTCTAAAAGCAATAAGAAATCAAGGCTAATTTATTCAAAAGTTGTGATTTTTTTTATTGTTACTCATACTATGTATTATAAAAAATTCATAACAGAAAGATCCATAAGGTACCCTTTACCAATATAGAGGATCCTTGAATTGCCAAACAGAGAAACTACAGGAGAAATGGGATAAAGAATTCGATAAACTAGAAGAAGATTATGATAAATTTCGTGAATATTTTGATAAAAATAGAAAATGTAATTGTAATGATGTAGATGATTGTAGACATTTTGATAAGGCACTTAAAATTTTTGATAAAAAACTTGATGAACTTGATGATTTGAATCTAAAAATTTTTGGTAGAGTCTATCAGGAAACAATCAAACCTGTATTAGAAAAAACAAAAATGGATTAGACTATTCTATCCCCTAAAATTTTTCTCAAATCATCTGATGAAAAAATCTTGTGTAGATCTTTTAATGTGTGATTCAAGTGATAAACAGTGTGAGCCGATATTGGGAGAGATTCCCGATTATTCTTTTCTTTAAAGTGTTTTGAGGAATCATGTAGGCTTTCATTCCTTAAAAGACATGTAAGTTTTGTATTTTTATTCAGTGGTTCGAAGACTATTCCATTCAATGCTTCCAATTTCAAATTTTCTGGCATGTCTGGATTCCATTTTCTTACAAGAATTGAGAATACATCAAAACCATAGTAATAATACACAAGAGAACTTGCAACTCCTTCGTTTGCCTTTGCAGTAGATGAACTAAACCTGATTATTTTGTCTTTCCTTCTTCTTCGTATAAAATTAAAATTAAATCTATTGTAACGCTGAGTTTTACTTGGTTTTCTACCAAAAAAGCAAATTAGTTCATCGTGTTCTTTTTCATAACAATCTAGGTATATCTTTCTGAAAATATTGTGATTTATGTTCTCATCAATTTGAGCCACAAATTTACATTTTTTTGGTATGAGATTACGATAGTATCTGTAATCATCCATTACATTTCGTGAATATTTTATAAATGCCTTGATAAATTTGAAGCCACATTTTATCTGAAAGTTGATTAAAATCTTATTTGTCTCTCTGGTAAATTTTAAAGAAGTTTTAGAACCATTGATTGTAAACAGGAGTATTTTATCTGAATTATTTTTTATTTTTTTACTAAATTTTCTTACCTGTTCATTTCTGTAAAACGAATCTTCTAAGAGCATTTTTGCTTTATACTCTGTTAATTCCAAAAAATCAGCACCAAAATCAAAGTCAGGTTGTCTGGCAACTTTTACATGACCCAGATTAGCATATGTAATTGCCTGTTGTGGTAGATTTCCATTACTTTCTTCTAGAATGAATCTGATCTGTCTTAACCCATTTTTAACAGAAATATTTATTGTCAAATCACGATCCCATGACTAACCTAATCTTATAAAGTCTAGGATCCTTATTATTGATCAATAGGGTTAGAAAAAGTCTCGATCAAAATGTCTGTTTTGTAAATTTTGATTTCAGGTATTTCATTCTAATTTACCAAAACCTATAAGAGTTGGATAATTTCATTCTGGGAATCACCAGAACAGAGTATTTTTGACTAGGATGAAGAATTATAAGGATTTTCTACAGAGAATTTTCATGCTTCGGTAGCTCAGTCTGGTAGAGCGTTACATTGGTAATGTAAAGGTCACGGGTTCAGATCCCGTTCGAAGCTTTTAATAATTTTTTATCAATAATTCAAAGTGACCAGTTCTCTTTTTAGAATCTGAATTAATTGAACGATTTGCCCGAACTTTACTTATTTTCCAAGGTTTCTTTGAGAACATCTCTGAGACTTCTTTAGAATCTGAATTTGATAAAAGAACCTTACATCCCTTTTCATCTAGATTTTGACAGAGTTCTACTAATCTGCTCAAATCATCAAAAGAAAAATTTTTGCTAGTATAACTTGTGAAATTTGCAGTGTCACTTACTGGTTGATATGGTGGATCAAAATATACAAGATCTCCTTTTTTTGCATCTCGTAAAACTGCTCCAAAATCACGACATTTTATTGAAACTCTACTTACTTGTAGGATATTACTAACAGAACGAAGATTTTCTTCATTTACGATATTAGGATTTGTATATTTTCCAAGTGGGACATTAAATTTTCCTTTACTGTTTACTCGATAAAGTCCATTGAAACAAGTTCTATTCAAAAATAATAAACGAGATGTTTTTTCTATTTCACTTCTAGGATTATTTGCCCTTACAGAATAATAGTAAGACTTTGAATCTTTTTGATAATTTCTTTCATGACTTTTGAGAGAAGAAATCAAACTATCAACTCTATCTCGAATTGTAGTATAGGCTAAAACAAGATCAGAATTTAGGTCTGAGATACTACATTTTTGCCCATTTCGTTCAGTTAGCATATGGAATAGTAGTGCACCGCCTCCCAAAAATGGCTCAAAATAAGTTCCAAAGGAGTCAGGTAAATTTGGATTTAATGTTGAAATTAATTGTCTTTTTCCTCCAGCCCATTTTACAAATGGTTTTGGAGTTACAAGGATTTGACGATAGGTTTGTTTCAATAATGAATATTACAAAATTCATTGATCTTTACTTAACATAAAATAATTTGATCTTGAACTAATTTTTTCCTATTCGAAAACGAAGTTAAATACAAACTTCGTAATTATGTAAATTTTTAGATTTTTTTTTGTTTACAGAAAACTCTAGGAGAAAATAATAAAATGAAAAGGAAAAGTGTTGGGTTTTAGTCCCACTTTGACCAAGCGGCCATCCATCTGTATGTCCAAGTGTTTAGTTTACAACCTAATGCTGCAAATGTACATCCCAATACTGCACCTGCACCTGCACCTAACGCAACTGGACTGTTATAGAACTTTCCTACCTGCGGTTCAATCGGTGTCATGTATGGTGGCAATGTTGGTCTTGGATACTTGAATGCCGTTTCAAGTGGGTCCGCTACTGTTATCAGGTTTACCATATTGAATAATGGCAAAGACATTCCTACCAGTACTCCTCCGAACAGTATCAAAGAATGTTTGTTCTTCTTTGTTGCCCAGTAAACTAAGTCCAACAGCATTGCTGATGGTAGCCAAACTGGTGTAACAATAAAGTCATATGGATATCCGAGTGAAAACCATGCACCTTTTGCTATCCATGTGTATACTGTCATGATCAGAGCGTAGTATGTTGCTGTGCCTGGAACGCCTGTAAACGTAAGATAATAACATGCACCTACGAGAAGCATCAACGTTTGCGATATTGAAAATACCGTGTACGAAGTCCAAGCCCAGTCAGTATAGAAAATGTAATCTCCTGCATTAATTGTTAACAGTGTTGAGTTAACTGCAACTACTACTATGAATAAGTAGTGTGTACATCGTCTTAACCAGACCATATGAAATTGTGTAAACAGTCGGTATATAAAATTTTAGAGTGTGATATAGATCGTCTTCGTATAATAACAAAATGTAGTCAAGTTAACTAAATTAAAATGAAAAAGAGTGATTCTGAAGGAATTTCCTTCTGATTACCAACCAACGAATAGTGATACAATTAGTACAAATGCTGCACCACCGCCTACACTCAGACCGATGAGAACATTACTATTTTTGTTGGAACCTTCTTCCATGACTTTAACACAGAAGATGTAACCGATTGATTCTATGATTGCAAGTACGATGAATGCAAAGTGACCACTGGATGTTGGGTAAGCCCATGGATAATAGAAGTATCCAGCTGCTGTTCCAACTGCAGTTGATATTATTGCTGCCCAGTATGATGCTGTAATCATACCAGTCATGTTTTCAACGCGTCGTCCAATCATTCGTTCCACGTCAGCACTTGATGAACCACCAGCACTGCCAGATCCGAATCCTTTTGGAAGAGTCATTATGAATTAATTCTGATTCAGAATCCTTTTAAATCTTTCCTAAACCGAGAGACGATACGATCTATATCTTATTTTAAAAAATAGAAAAAAGTGTGTTTTAACACATTTTGTCTATGGAATTGATCGACTGTACAATTTGCCTTCTAAGGCCATCTTGTACATCTCTGCAATGTATGGGTTCTCACCCGGAGTTTCTGCACCAAGTTCTACGAGTCGAGCATATACTCTAACTACGTACGCTAGTGCACCTATGAAAGCCACAACGACTCCCATGTTAAACATCCAGTGGTTTGGAACCGCAAATATTTCTTCTACAAACCAGAAATGCCACATCTCATTGATTCCAATTGTAAACATAGTTGCTAAGTAACCAAGAATGGTCATCTTCAAACCTGTGTTCATTGAATTATTTGGACCTCTGAGAACTGGGACTTTTCTATCATAGATTGCTGCTGCTCCCCATCCAAGTGGTAATGTGATGAAGTGGGAATATAGCCACCAATGTGCTGGTGTAAATGCACTATCTCTGATAGATGTCTGGTGTAGAGAACCATCAACGAAGTTATCTACTTCGACTGATGCTGCAACCGATCCCATAGCAATGATGATGAGCCAGATTTTTTTTAGTCTCTGAATCTCAACTTCTTTTGGGATTAATGCGGGCATCTGTGCCATAACCATATACATGTGAATTAGGAATATAAAGTAAGAGTTTGAAAATTAAAGTAATATCACA
>LFLC01000055.1 GCA_001543015.1 Nitrosopumilus sp. LS_AOA
AAATTTTTCATATAATTCGTTTATTTTTTTAATCATATCTAAATTTTCATATTCTACTAAACTTAGATTTGGAATTACACAATGTCCTCCAATTATGCCTGGATACATTTTTGGTCGATTACCCAAATTCTCATGAATTTCATCTGCAAATTTCCACATTTCATCAAAATCAACACCTTCCTTTTTACAAATCATTTTTGTAATTTGAGCATAATTGATTAACCATCCATAATATGTTGTATCAACTAATATTTTTGCAAGTTCTGCTGTTTTAGTCGTAGACATCCAGTTGACTTTTTCAAATCTTTTTTCCAAGTCTATTTTTATTTTTGAATCTACTTGTTTATCATCTGAAGAAATAAATTTTGTATATTTTTTGATATCATCTAAAAATCTTTTATGCACTCCACGAACTGGTGAAAACAAAATTGGAATATTTAATTTTTCTTGAATACTTTTAGTTGTTCCAGGTTTTACAGTTGAATGAACTACAACAACTTTTATCCCTTCAATCTTATTAATCCAATTCACTGTAATATCTACAAATTGTGATAATTCTCCAGGCAGACAAACATGAAGATATTCTAGATTTTCAATTATTGTATTCTCAGAATAATTTTTACATTTTGAACTATCTAGATCTATTCCTACACAATCAATACCCCTTTCAACAAGTAAATCAAATAGGGTTTCTCCAACTTCACCCATTCCTAATATGATGTCTGTCATGTATCTAATTTTAGAAAAATTATCTTCATTATATTCGTGTTACAGTATTCCTTGATTTTTAGATACAGTAGCCCGGGCCAGACTCGAACTGGCGTCACGGGCTTCAAAGGCCCATATGCTTGACCTCTACACTACCGGGCTACTAAATCGAACACCCTCATTCCCTTAATGAACTTTTTATTTTATTTGATTCTTAAAATTAAATTGCTCTGATTATTTTCAATAATTTTTCTATGGGATCTTCCATTTCACCAACAATTTTTTTTGCCCTTTTTTGATTCATTTTATTTGTTGATTCAAAAGTTTTCTTGATATAATTGGAAATTTTTTCTACATTTACTTCTCTTTTCACTAATTGTTTTTTTACTAGAAAATTTTCAATAATATTTGGAATTGCATTATATGATATAGTTGGAATTCCCATTAAAGCAGATTCAGCAGTCATAGTACCACCAGATCCTATAAAAATATCTGTATTATTTAACAAATGTTTTCCATCAAATGACATTTTTACAATTTTAGCTTTTTTACCAAATATTTTTTGAAGATTTTGAATTTGTTTTGTGTATCTACCTAAAATTACAATATTTTCATTATTGTATTGATTTACAATTTTTTTAATAATTGGAATTATTTTACTTGATTTTGATGTATATGATGCCTCTTCTTCTTCTATTCTAATCAAAATATTTTTTCTTTTGTTGTCTTTAAATGGCAATAATTCTTTTTGATTAATTTTTCTTTTAATGGTTACAACTGCATCGATTGCTTTGTAAGTAATAATATTTTTTTTGTCTATACCATATTTAGAAAACTCACTTTTTGAGATTACAAAAGGAATCAATAATTTTTGAATTAACGGTAATGTTAATCGCATTACAGCACTTGCATGAGGTGAATCACAAAATGCTATATGCTTTATTCCTAAACCAAACGAAATTCTTGCAGCTTCTGGAGAGCAATAACTTATTACTAAATCTGGTGAAAAAGTCTTAATTTTTCTGGATAATTTTTCCATTCTGTCAATACTAGCCATTAGTTTAGATTTCTTATCATTTCCACCATGTCTTCCAACGATAATAAGGTCAAAATCACGTATTTTTGCTAATTTTATTACTTCATCATAATCCCTTGAAGTGCATAAAAGATCATGTTTTTTCCTTAATTTCTCAATTATTGGTTCAGAAAACAATAACTGCTTTGGTGTAAGAATATCTATCCATATTTTCAAGTAATTCTTCTAATTGATGTGCTTCAATAAGTTTTTCTTAGTCTATTACTGCTGTTAATGTAATGGGGGGAATCAAAGTTGTTGTTTACGGACTTAGTACTGAAGGATATGCAATTGCATCACAAATGGCAATCAAAGGAGCAGATGTTTACATAATTGATGAATCTACTCCTTCAGCAATTTCACTTAAAGCAGAAATTGCTAAAACTTATCCAAATGTTTCTTCTCTAAAAGAAGATGAACCATTATTAGCAATGGAACCAATTGATGTAGCTATTTCTAAAGCAAAATATCTTTTTTTTACTCCAAGAATTCGAAAAACAGGACAAGATGTCAAAACAGAAATTCATTCGAAATTTAAGGATGCAGTAACATCATTAAAAAAAAATAGCTCAGTAATTTTTACACTCCCAACAGGATTTGGAGGTAACAATGAAAATATTTCATTACTAGAACATGTAACAGGTTTTGAGGTTGGAAAACAAATATCATATTTTTATTTTCCACTAGAAGATCTTAAACAACAACCTAAAACCATTGGATCTTTTAATGGAAAAGAAGATTCTACATTATCTGATTTATTAACTGTAGATAAAAATAAGAAAAAATTTGTTGCACTTTCTTCAGCAGAACATTTTCATGCAATTGACACTTTATCTAGATTTTCAAGTTTATGTAGTGTTTTAGAAGTGTGCAAATACGCTCAAGATGAAATTACTAAAAATGACTTATCATCAGATGACTTTCAAGAAATATTTCTAGATGATATGGTTGGTGGTTTGCTAGACCTAAAATCATTAGGTTCCTCATTTGAAGGTGCAAATACGCTCATGTATCTAATTAATGGAAGTGTAAAGGGAATTGATGGATATGTTAAACGACTAATTGATGAAATTCGTTCTACATTAAAGAAAAATGATCTTAAAGCAAGTAGAACTAAAATTGCATTATCCTGGACACTTGATCAACATGTAATGCGTGGAGATAAAATTGAAATGCTTCAAAATTTGACTACACGACTGCGTGACTATATTGGTGATGTGGAAGCATATGAAGATCCAAACTTTGATCTATTTCACAGTGACAAAACTACTATTGTTGTAGCATGCTCAAAATCTGATTTTGAAAATATTAAAAAATCTAAAGAAGATTCTAATTTAATTATTGTAAAAGCTAATCCTTTATGTGAAACAATCCAATAATAGTATAAATTAGCTTAATTATTATTTTCTTTGAATTGTCAACTGATAATAATTCTGATGAAATTCCTGTTAATGTAACATCTGAAAAACAAATTGAAACAAATGAAACTTCTGTTTCTGAAGAATCTGAAAACAATAGTACTTCTGAAGAATTAAAATCATCTCAACTAAATGTTGATGAAATATCAAAATTATTAGATTTAGAAAAACAAAAAGTGAAAGAAATTGATGAAAAATTAAAACATGCCTTAGCTGATTTCCAGAATCTAAATAGAAAAACATTATCTGATATACAAAATGGTGTTAATGCAAAAGTAGATGAATTTATTCTGGATTTTTTAAAAATATATGATGATTTTATAAGAGCCAAAGAAGTTTTTTCTGGAAGTAAGATTAACACTGATGGTCTAGATTCAATTTTGAAAAATATGGATTCAATATTGAAAAAATATCAAATAACTCCTATTGATGCATTGGGTGAAATTTTTGATCCAAATTCTCATGAAGCAATTTCTATAATTACAGATTCTGATCTAGATGACAATACAATTACAAAAGAGATCAGGAAGGGATATATTTCTCAAACTAGGATTATTAGACCTACTCTGGTAGAAATTTCAAAAAAGAATGATAAAAAATGACTAAAATAATTGGTATAGATTTAGGAACAAGTAACTCTGCAGCAGCAGTAGTAATGGGTGGAAAACCTACAATTATTCCAGCTGCTGAAGGTGCAACTGTGGGTGGAAAAGCATTTCCATCAGTTGTAGCATTTTCAAAAGATGGTGCACTTTTAGTTGGAGAACCAGCACGAAGACAGGCAGTCACAAATCCTGATAATACTATTGTTGCAGCAAAAAGAAAAATGGGTTCAGATTTTATTTATAAAATTCAAGATAAAGAATACAAACCTCAGCAAATATCATCATTTATTCTACAAAAAATCAAAAAAGATGCTGAAGCATTTGTTGGTGAATCCGTAGAGAAAGTAGTAATTACTGTTCCTGCATATTTTGATGATAATCAACGTCAAGCAACAAAAGATGCTGGAATCATTGCAGGTCTTGATGTTGTTAGAATTATTAATGAACCAACAGCTGCAGCATTAGCATTTGGATTAGACAAATCAACAGAAGATATGAAAATTCTTGTATTTGATTTTGGTGGTGGTACCTTAGATGTAACTGTCATGGAAATGGGTGGTGGTGTTTTTGAAGTAATGAGTACCTCTGGAGATACTCAATTG
The DNA here is from genome assembly GCA_001543015.1 of Nitrosopumilus sp. LS_AOA. Taxonomy (GTDB): domain Archaea; phylum Thermoproteota; class Nitrososphaeria; order Nitrososphaerales; family Nitrosopumilaceae; genus Nitrosopumilus. Next base: position 4,409 of record LFLC01000055.1, read on the forward strand.
GGAGGTACTGATATGGATAAAGTTCTAATTGATTTTATTGCTGATGAATTCAAGAAAAAAGAAGGAGTTGATCTCACTCAAGATTCAACTGCAATGACTAGGATTAGAGAAGCTGCTGAAAAAGCAAAAATTGAATTATCAACTGTAATGGAAACTGATGTTAATTTACCTTTTATCTCACATGATCCATCATCGGGTGCAAAAAATCTTGAATTAAGACTTACTAGATCTAAACTAGATGAACTAGTTGGACCAATAGTTCAAAGATGCAAACCATCTATTACAAAAGCACTTGAGGATGCAAAATTAACAAATTCTGATATTAATAAAATAGTAATGATTGGTGGACCTACAAGAATGCCTCTAGTTAGAAAATTTGTTAGTGATGTTGTTGGCAAAGAGGGTGAATCAGGAGTTGATCCAATGGAGGCAGTTGCAATGGGTGCAGCAATACAGGCAGGAATTATTGCAGGTGATGTTACAAGTGATATTGTTTTACTTGATGTAACTCCACTAACATTGGGAATTGAAACTCTGGGTGGAGTTCGAGAACCACTAATTGAAAGAAATACTACTATTCCAACATCTAAAGCTAAAGTTTTCACAACTGCTGCTGATAATCAAACGGCAGTAACTATTCATGTTGTTCAAGGTGAACGACCGATGGCAACAGACAATGTGTCTTTGGGAAGCTTTAATCTAACAGATGTACCACCCGCTCCAAGAGGAGTTCCTCAAATTGAAGTCAAATTTGATATTGATGCAAATGGAATAATTAACGTAACTGCAAAAGATCTTGGAACACAAAAAGAAGCAAAAATAACTATAGAATCATCATCAAAACTATCTAAAGAAGAAATTGAAAAACTAAAAGCAGATGCAGAAAAATTCTCAGATGAAGACAAAAAGAAAATGGAGAAAATTGATCTTAAAAATGAAGCAGAAAGTTTCATCTACACTACTGAAAAATTAGTAAACCATGATCTTAAAGATAAAATTTCTCAAGAACAAGGAATTAAAGTTACTGATGCAGTTAAAGAAGTCAGAGAGGTTTTAGATAAAGAACCTGAAGAATTAAAACCAAAACTTGATGCATTACAAACAATAGTTAATGAAATTACAACAGAACTTTACAAAAATACAGCACCATCTCCAGGTGCAGAAGGACAACAAGGTGCAGAAGGACAACAAGGTGCAGAAGGACAACAAGGTGCAGAAGGACAACAAGGTGCAGAAGGACAACAAGGTGCAGAAGGACAACAAGGTGCAGAAGGACAACAAGGTGCAGAAGGACAACAAGGTGCAGAAGGACAAAAAACAGAATCATCTTCAACTGATGAAACAAAGAACAATTAATTTTTCAAACTTAATCATTTATACAGTAAATAGAATAAAGGAATGATTCATGTCTGCAAAACGAGATTACTATGAAGTTTTAGGAATTTCTAAATCATCTTCAGTTGATGAATTAAAAAAACAATATAGAAAATTAGCATTAAAATTTCATCCTGATCGAAATAATTCTTCAGACGCACCAGAACATTTCAAAGAAATTTCTGAAGCATATGCTGTATTATCAGATCCTGAAAAAAGACAACTCTATGATCAACATGGTCATGCTGGTGTTGATGGGCGATATTCTAGTGAAGATATTTTCCAAGGTGCCCGTGGAGATTTTAGTGATATATTTGGTCGTGGAGGCGGAGGTTTTGACTCTATTTTTGAATCAATTTTTGGTCGTGGAGGCGGAGGAGGATTCAGTTTTAATCAAGAACGGGGTTCTGATATTCTTTATCAAACTACAGTAACTTTGGAGGATGTTTTACATGGGAAAAAAATGGAAATTGATTTACAAAAACAAATTCAATGTGATGTTTGTCATGGATCATGTTGTAAACCTGGTACTAACAAGAAAACATGTGCTACTTGTAATGGTCAAGGACAAATCCGTCAAACTCGTAACATGGGATTTGCGTCATTTGTAACTGCTGCCACATGTCCTGCTTGTAGAGGCCAGGGCTCAATCATTGAGACTCCATGTAGTGATTGTAAAGGACAAGGAAAGAAAAAAGGTTCTAAAAAAGTTACATTTGAGATACCACCAGGAGTTGATTCAGGTGATTATACTGTTCCAAATGAGGGAAATGAAGTCTCTTCTGGTACTAATGGCGATTTGATTGTTAGAATACATGTTCAACCTCATTCTCATTTTAATAGAGATGGAAAAGATATTTTCTATGATCAAGATGTTACTATGATTGATGCTGCATTAGGTTGTGAAATTACTGTTCCAACATTAGAGGGTACAGAAAAAATTAAAGTTGATTCGGGCAGTCAACCAAATACTATAATCAAATTAAAAGGAAAAGGGGTTTCACATATCAATTCTCGAGGCAAGGGGGATCAATATGTTAGAATTGTGGTTAATATTCCAAAAAAACTCAGTAAACATCAAAAAAACCTTCTTGATGAATTTCAAAAAACTAGAGATTGATTTAAAAAAATGAAAATTGCACTAGATGTTGATGGAGTACTTGCAGATGTTATTCAATCGTGGTTGAATTATAGCAATTCAATTAGAGACAAAATCTCAAAACATGAAATTACTGATTGGGATTTTTGGAAGAAACATCAAATTAATCGCTATGATTTTTACGCGGAATTAAGTTCATGTTGGAAAAATTGGAAATCTATACCTCCAACTGAGGATAATCTATCATTAGTAACACAAAATCTCTCAGAAATTGGCCAGGTAGATATTGTTACTGCAAGAGAGCGTTCAACTGATTCTTTTGTAAAAAATTGGCTTGAATATTATGATGTATCATATGACAACTATGTGTCAGTAATTGATGGACCAATGAAAGCTGATTTAGATTATGATGTGTTTATTGACGATTCTCCCCTAAATGCATTAAAAATTATTCAACAAAATAAAAAAATGATTCTATACTCTCAACCATGGAATAAACATATCACAGACAAACAAATTTGTAGAGTTTCAAATCTTTCTGAAGCAGTTGATGAAATAAAATAGATTAATCTTTAACAAATTTTCTTATAACTATGTGATGTCCATTTTTTATGTGCTCTGAATGAGTTGTGTTTAGTACTTCAGCAATTTTGATTTCATCGTAGAATTTAATATTATAGCGCCCAACCACTTTTTTACAATTGGTACAAAATAGTTCCTTGAATTCCATATTCTCACTTTGGTAAGTTGTAAATTGTAATACAGTATAATAAAGAAACTTATTCTTGATTTTGATTTTTTTAAAATGCGGGAGTCACCCAGCCTGGTCAACGGTGTAAGGTTCAGATCCTTATCTTCTAGGAGTTCGTGGGTTCAAATCCCACTTCCCGCATTAATCAAAATTTTCTAACTTCTTTTTGATATTTTTTAAAAGAAGGTTGTTTACTAATTCACCTGATGCTTTACCTCTTAATTCTTTCATGGCGATACCCATTAGTGGTCCAACCGCTCGTTCTTTTTGATTTTTAACAATTTCTTGATTATTTTCAACTATTTTTTTAATAATTTCCTCCACGTCTGATTCATTTACAGCCTCAATTGATGCATTTTTCATTGCTTCTTGAGTTGATTGTGATTTTCCAGCCATTATATTTTCAAAAATTATTTCAATTGATTCTTTGGCAATTTTTCCCTCATCTAATAATTGAAATGATTTCTCAATTTCTTCATTTTTTAATAATTTTGAATTTAAACCATTTCTCTCAAAACTTGTAATTGTTGAACATAAAATTGACACAATAAATGTTGGATTGATTTTAACTTTTCCAACTATTTTTTCAAATAATTCAATATAACGTGAATCAAAAATTTGTTCTGATAGTTGGGGATTTAATGTATATTTTTTTTGTAATTCTAAAAGTGATTCATCCCATGATTTTGGAATATTTTTTTTAGCATTTTCTAGTTCTTCATTTGATATGATGATTGGTGGAATATCTGTTTCAGGATACATTCTTGCTGCTCCTGGTCTTGGACGTAGGAATTTTGTTTCTCCATTCATAGTAGCTAATCTTGTATCAATTGGGATTCCATTATTTTTTATGAATTCAATTCTTGAAATTATTTGATCAATGACTATGTGAATTTTTTCTTTTGTTGTAGCTAGTATCAAAAAAGCATCTTTTTCATTAATTTTTAAAAACTCTTTTAGATTTTCAATATCTATTTTCTCTATCCCATAATTTGGAAGTTCATCTGAATGAAATACTCCTCCAATTCCAAAAAATCGAACTAATTCTGCAATTTCTTTTCCTAATCTAATTCCATCATATGGTGTATATCCAAATATTTCACCCATATTGATAAATGAAACCGCAAAAATTTTCTGCTGTTTTTTAATTGCACTTTGAATTATTTTTGATTTACATTTAGTAAATAATTCTGTAATGTCTTTTCTATCCTTTTCTTTATCATGAATCCAATTTCTTTTTTTTAATTCTTTTGAAATTTCTAATAATCCTTGTTGCCTTTTAGCCTCATATTCTACTACTTTTTCTAATTGATCTAGTTGTTGAACCCCTTTTACCTCAATTACTACTCCTCCTCCATCTTTAACTGAAACATTGACATCTTGTCTAATTGATCCTAAACCTCTCTTCACTTTTTTTGTACTTCGTAAAATTCGTCCTAATGCTAATGCAATTTTTTTAATGTGTTGTGGTTTTACTTCAAAAGGTTCTGTAGCAATTTCTACTAAAGGAATTCCTAGACGTTCTAATCCAAATTTTCTAATGGTTCCCTCATCTCCTAAATTCTTTGCAGCATCTTCTTCAAGACAAATGGATTGAATTCCTATTGTTGTACCTTCTACTTCAAAATTACCTCCTTGTGAAATTAACATTGTACGCTGAAATCCTGTTGTATTGGAACCATCAACTACTGTTTTTCTCATAGGATATATTTCACTAAAAATATTTGATTTCAATGCAGAAGCAATGATTAAAGAAATTTTTTTAGCATCTTCATCTAATTTATGAGGTGGTTCTTCATCTTGTTCTACTAGACAACTACTATCAGGATTTGCATAATACATTATTGATTTTGATTTTGATTTTTCAAATAATGCTGCGGGATCATATTCACCTAATTCACTTTTTGCTGCACGTAATTTTCTTTGAAATTTTATAGAATATTCTTCAGTATCTGCTGGGATACAATTACAAAATAATTTTTTGTTAGTTGCTAATTGTTGATGAATCTCTAATCCAACTTTAACTCCCACATCATTTATTGAAAATTCTGACATATCACATCTTCCTAATTTGATAATTCTGATGCAATATTTTTAAGCATAATTTTCTTTACTTCTTCAATATTTTGATAGTTTCCTATGGCCCACATTGCTTTAACTAATGCTACTTCTGGAATCATATTTTCTAGAGGAATAATGCCTAAATCAAGTAAATCACGACCACTTTCGTAAACTGTCATGCCTATTCTTCCATCAATGCATTGAGATGTCATGCCTAGAAAAATTCCTTTTTCATTTGCTTTTTTAACATTTTCATACATTACTTTTCCAATATGACCTAATCCAGTACCCTCAAAAATTATTCCTTTATACCCATTCTCAATTAATTGATTAAGTAAATCTGGATCATATCCTGGATGATATTTAACTAATGCAACTTTTGTATCTAGATTAATTTTAGGTTGAAACTCATTTACTTTGAAAAAATCTTTAGAAATATTTTTTTGAATTTGATTTTCTACAATTAAAAATGCAGGATTGTCTCCAATAGTTTGAAATGCTCCTCTTTTACTTGTATGATTTTTTCGTACTCTAGTTCCAATATGACATGCAATTGTATCATCATTTTCATCTTGATGCATTACAACATAGATTCCTTTAGTATTGCTTTCAATGATGAATTTAGTAGCACCTATCAAGTTTAATGCTGCATCTGATGATGCCCTGTCTGATGATCTTTGTGAACCTACTAGTACAATTGGAATTGGAAATCCTGCAAGTGCAAATGAAAGAAAAGATGAGGTATAATGCATTGTATCTGTTCCATGTGCAATAATTATTCCAGAATAGTCTGATTTTGAAAACTCTTTAATTTTTTCTGCAATTTTTAACCAATGTTCTGGCATTATATTTTCAGAATACTCTGAAAATAAAACTTCAGCATCAATGTTAGCAATTGTTGCAAGTTCTGGAACTGAAGAATTCAATTCTTCTGCTGTTAGTACTGGAGTTACTGCACCCGTTCTGTAATCAATTTTACTTGCAATTGTTCCACCAGTTGATAATAACAAAATTTTTGGTAAACCTTCAACTTTCTCAATTTTTTTATCTGTTTTTATAATTTTTATTGTTTCTTGATTTTTCTCAATCTTTTCAATCTTTGCAATTTCTAAACCAATATTGTAACCACTCTTTAATTTCAAAACAATATGTTTATCATCACTGTGTTCATATCTTGGCATAATTATGCCTGAAAACGTGATTTCTGCTAAAATATTCACTGAATCTCCTACCGAAATTTGATTTGTTTTTAGAAATTCTAATGAAATTCCTTGATATCCTCTATATTCTGACATTCACGAGATTTAGATTTATTATTTAATTAAAACTACCTGTAATAGGATGCAACTAGTTTTTCACCTAACTTGAGGTCTTTTTGTTCTCGCACTTTCTTTACAGCTTCTTCAAAGTGTTTCATTTCTACTTTAGCAGTATCGGCGTGTTTTTCAACATCTTTGACATCTGGATTTTCATCTAAGAATCTATGAATAACTATTGAAACTGCAGTATTTGCTATAGCTGCTGTATCTGCACCACTAAGACCATCAGTCATTTCAGATAATCTATCGAAATTAACACGATTAGGATCACTTTCTTCAGTGACTGTAGGTATTTTTTTAGCAGTAAGTTTCAATATACTCTTTCTACTTTCTTTATCTGGAAGTGGAATTTGAATAATTTTATCAAATCTTCCTGGTCTTAATAGTGCTGGATCAATCATATCTGCTCTATTTGTTGCAGCCAACACTACAACACCATGCATGTTTTCCATCCCATCTAATTCTGTTAGTAATTGACTGACAACTCTTTCAGAAACAGCTGTTTCTCCACCTGCTCCACGTATTGGTGCAATTGAATCAATTTCATCAAAGAATATCACACATGGTGAAGAAGTACGTGCTCTTTTGAAAATTTCTCTAATTCCTCTTTCTGATTCACCAACCCATTTTGATAACAGTTCAGGACCTCTTACTGAAATAAAGTTTGCTTCACTTTCTGTTGCAACAGCTTTTGCAAGTAATGTTTTACCTGTACCGCTTGGACCATGAAGTAATATGCCTCTTGGCATAGTATGTCCTAGTTTATCATAAAGACCTGGATATTTCATTGGCCATTCAACAGCTTCTTGCAACTCTTGTTTTACTTCTTTTAGTCCTCCTACATCATCCCATTGTACATCTGGACTCTCTATGAAAACTTCTCTCATTCCTGAAGGAGTTACTTCAACTAATGCTTTAGTAAAATCATCATTATTTACAATCAATTTATCTAAAGTTTCTGGGGATAGTTTCTCTTCTTCTAAATTCAAAACAGGTAATAATCTCCTCAAACATTTCATTGCAGCTTCTTTACAGAGATATTCTAAATCTGCACCAACATATCCATGACTTACTGATGATATTTTATCTATATTGACATCATCTGCTAATGGCATGTTTCTACTATGAATCTGAAGAATGTCTTTTCTTCCTTTTTTGTCAGGAACTTTAATCTCAATTTCTCTATCAAATCTTCCTGGTCTTCTCAGTGCGGGATCAATTGCATTTGGTCTATTTGTTGCAGAAATTACAATTACTTTACCTCTTGCTTCTAACCCATCCATTAATGATAACATTTGAGATACAACTCTTCTTTCAACTTCTCCTGTCACCTCTTCTCTTTTTGGTGCAATTGAATCAATTTCATCAATAAATATTATTGATGGAGCTTTTTCTCTTGCTTCTTTGAAAATTTCTCTTAACCTTGCTTCACTTTCCCCATAAAATTTACTCATAATTTCTGGACCTGAGATACTGATAAAATGTGCATTACTTTCATTGGCAACAGCTTTTGCAAGTAGAGTTTTACCTGTACCTGGAGGACCGTATAACAAAACACCTTTTGGTGCTTCGATTCCAAGCTTTTCAAAAATTTCTGGATGTCTTAATGGAAGCTCTATCATCTCTCTAACTTTTTTAATCTCATTGTGTATACCACCAATGTCTTCATAGGTGACTTGTGGAACTCCACGTAACGTTTCTCCTTTTTCTGCAATATGAAATACAGTTTTTTGTGTAACTAACACTGCATCAGCTGCAGGTGTAACACCTATTACTTGAAAAGTTAAACGTCCACCAAAATATGGAACCATTACATTATCTCCTTTTATCAAAGGAACACTTTCTAAAGCATCAGCAAGATATCTTTCATCAATTGGTGGAATTGCTTCTAATGGTGCAACTACTATTTTTTCTGCTGCAACTGCTTTTATCTTTCTGACCGAAATTGTATCTCCAATTGCAATTCCTGAATTATTTCTACCTAGTCCATCAATTCTGATAATACCTTTTCCTTCATCAGATGGATATAGTGGAAGACATTTTGCAACTGTTCTTCTTTTACCTTTAATTTCAATAACATCACCTGTTGAGGCATTTAATGTATCCATAGAATCGTAATCAATTCTTGCTACCCCCCTTCCAACATCTCTTGTATATGCTTCAAGAACTTTGAGAGAAAGTGCGTTTTGACTCATACAGAAAAACAATTTTTCTAATTTTTATACCTTTGTGGTAATTATCCTAATCAACAATCACAAGCTTAAAATCCTCTATTCGTAAGAAACGATCAACTTGGGTAAAAGACCATTAGTAAGAAGACGTGGCCGTGGAGGCAATCAATTTAGATCTACATCCACTGGAAAAGTGGGTTCTAAGGCAAATTATCCTCGATTTGCACTATCTGAGCAACATGAAGGCGAAATTATAGATTTAGTTCATGAACGTGGTAGAGAAGCACCATTATCCAAAGTTAGATTTGAAGATGGTTCTGTTTCATTTGTACCGGCAGTTCTAGGAACTATCGTTGGTAAAATTTTACATTTTGGATTAAAATCAAAAATTGAAAAAGGAAATGTCATTAGTGTTCAAAACATTCCTGATGGAACTATTGTTTGTAATATTGAAAAGCATTTTGGAGATGGAGGTGCTATAGTAAAATCAGCTGGTACTGATGCAACCATTTTTTCTCATGGAGATGAAGGTGTTACTGTAAAACTTCCTTCTGGAAAATTTACTGTTTTAAATCCAAAAAATAGAGCAATGATCGGTACTCTTGCAGGCGGAGGAGCTACTGAACGACACTTTATGAGTGCAGGTAACAAATGGAGAAGCTTCAAAGCTAAAGGAAAGAAATATCCAATTGTTAGAGGTGTTGCACAAGCAGCCTATGTTCACCCACACGGTGGTGGTCGCCATCAACACGTTGGACAAAGTTCCACTGTTTCAAGAAATGCACCTCCTGGTGCAAAGGTTGGAAGTATTGCTGCTAGAAAAACTGGTAGAGCAAGAATTAAAGAAAGAAGATAGTTTTTCTTTAGCCTAAAATTGATTAATGACTCTTTGAAATATAATTTTAATGTCAAATCAACGAATCAGAATTATTGTTACTGGTAAAGTACAAGGTGTATTTTTTCGTCAAACATTAAAAGTAAAAGCAAAGAAAAATGAAATTTTTGGATGGGTAAAAAATCTAAAAGATGGACGAGTAGAGGCAATTTTAGAAGGAGATGAAGAAAAAATTAGTAAAATTATTGAATGGGCTCATGGCGGACCTGCAAATTCTAGAGTTGAAGATGTAGAAATACGTAATGAGAAATTTATCGGCGAATTTTCAAAATTTGATGTTTTGTATTAATGAATTTCTTCAAAAGCATTTTTAATTATTTGACTTAATTCTAAAATTTGTTGGTCTTTTTTAATCTGAATTATTTGAATCGGATCTTTTCGACTTTTCTGAATTTTAACTATAACTCCATCTTTTTCAGGTTCCACATCTGCAAACCATCTAAATGTCATTGATTTACAAAAAACAACTCTATGCATTCTAACATCCTCTATTACTTTATCACCTAAAGTAAAGCAAAATTTTCTAATGGAATCAAAAAGAGGTAATACTGAAATTGGAATTTGTTTTTTAAAGTCATCATAATTTCTTTTATTTCCAAATGATATGATTCCATCCATGAATTTGCAAATTATTTTTTAATTATAAAGGTAGTAGCTCTGTTGGTTCCAGTCTAGACGAATAGCCCCATTTCAAGGCGTACAAGATCCGCCACGTTGACGAGGAAGCGTGGATGCCCCATCTTAGGATTGTTCCCTCCCGGACCTCACCCCTTTCAATGGTTCAGTCTTAGAAGTTATCCCTTCGGATAATTCTAGTCTTGCAACCACCCGCCTCGGCGTGATTTCATTTCCGCACACCAAGCGGGAATTATCCATTTAGAGATTTACCCAACAGTTACTGATCTCTGCATATAGCCGGTTTCAGAATAGGGCACGGCTGGCACCCTGATCTTACCTACTACCATTTTTCCTAAAACAAAGTATGTTATATTTGCATTAGGTTTGATTTTCTTTAAGTTTTAAAACTATACTACAAACTGAGCACACATTTCCTGTACACTCATTGCCACATTTTTCACAGATTGTTTTTTGTTTGGTATTTGATTTTTTTACAATTTGTGATATTTTTAGAATTGATTGATATAAATTATTTTTAATTCCACTATGTTGATTCTCTAATGAATTCAGGAATCCACGAATCTCTGTTCTTATTCCTTCATTCATGTGTGGACATGGTTCTGATTGAAATGGTAAATTATTTGTGAATGCATAAAATACAATTTCTGATTCATATATTTCACAAAATGGTTTTATTTTTCTTAAAGAATTTTTAGATGTATCTGGATCCATCCAACCAATCTTTGTTGTATCTCCTGAAAGCATGTTTATCACAAATGTTTGTAATGTGTCATCTAGATTATGACCTGTTGCAATTACATTTGCTCCTACATCTTTTGCAGCATAATCAATTGCACGTCTTCTAAGAGTACCACAAATTGAACATGAAGAAGTTTTTTCATTATCTCTTAATTCTAATGCTTCATCTAGTGTTAATTCAAAGAGATCTTTGTAAGAGTATACCTTGTGTTTTACATTTAATTCACTACAAAATTTTTCAACAATTTCTAATGCCTCATTTCTATATCCTGCAATCCCTTCATCTATAGTAATTACAATAATTTTAAAATGATGAGTTGATGCCATTTCATGAATGATTTTTAGTAATGCTAGTGAGTCTTTTCCTCCAGACACTGCAACTGCAACTAAATCACTGTGTTGAATCATTTTATATTTTGAAATAGTTTTAGCAGTTTTTCTTACGATAGAATTTGAGAAACATTGTGAGCATAATTTTTGTCCTGAATACTTTCTAGTATATGCTGCCTGATTTTCACATTTATCGCATTTCATAAATATGATATTTTTTTATAATTAATTATTCTTTGGTTAATCAATAATTTGTTGTAATTTTTTAAAAATTCTATATTTTACAAAAACCTAATAAGCAATACTATGTTGTTTTTTTGTTTGAAAATACTAATAATTGGATATGGGTCAATTGGAAAAAGACATACGAATAATTTGATATCTATTGGTAATATTGACATTATTATTTTTACTAAAAATAAAGAGGCTTTAGAATTAGAGAAAAAAGGCATTAAAATTGTTAATTCTTTATGTAACGCATTAAAAGAAAAACCTGATATTTCAATTATTTGTAATGAGACAAGTCTTCATGTAAAAACTGCAATAAAATTGGCAAAAAATAATTCTCATTTATTTATAGAAAAACCACTTTCAAATTCATTAAAAAATATTCAAGAACTAATAAAAATAACTGAGAAAAAAAAATTGATCACAATGGTGGGATGTAATATGCGATTTCATGATGGAATAAAATTAATGAAAAAATTAATTGAAAAAAATGAAATTGGAAGAATTTTTTCAGCGATTGTTGAAAATGGCTCATATATGCCTGATTGGCATCCATGGGAAAATTATAGAAATAGCTATGCATCTAAAAAACAATTAGGTGGTGGAGTAGTATTAACTCAAATCCATGAGATTGATTATTTATATTGGTTTTTTGGAAAAATTGATGAAGTTTTTTCATATACGGATAAGTTAAGTGATTTACAATTAGACGTTGAAGATTATTCTGGAAGTTTATTAAAATTTAAAAATAAAATAATTGCAGAACTTCATTTAGATTATTTCCAAAAACCTAATGTGAGAAATTGTAAAATTATAGGTACAAAAGGAACAATTATTTGGAATTGGGAAAATAACCACTTACAAGTTTTTAAAAATAAGACAAATAAATTTTTGACTAAACATATTGATAAAAAATATGATAGAAATAAAATGTATTTTCAAGAAATGAAATATTTTCTAAATTGTGTTAAAACGAAAAAAATACCTATGAATACTATAAGTGAAGCATATGAAACACAAAAAATAGCTTTAGCAATAAAAAGATCATCTAAATATGGAAAAAAAATTCTTTTAAAATAAAATTATTTTTTGAACATCTTTTGTTTCATAATCATTTCTACTGTTTTAAATTCTAATTCAGTATCTATCATAATTCCTGTTTCAGGTTTAATCTCTAAAGGCAATCCTTTTGGAGGATATTGATTTTTAAATTTTAAAAATCTCTTAGAATTATATGTAAAAAAACCATTTAATTGAAATACTTTTGGTGCATCTTGTCTTCTTGTAGGTTTAATTTTCATTTTTTTAGAAAACTCTAGATATCCATTTTTACCCATTTCCATCATATTGAAATATGGATTAAAATGTTGAACATAAACTCCATACACTGCATCACATTTTGTTTTTTTAAGTAACTTTATGCTTGCGGCAATATCTGAATTTTGGATAAATGGAACAGTACAATCACGATTTACAAATATATCAAATTCATATCCAATGGATTGAAGTTTTGAAATTGCATGAATCATGACTTCTGTCATTCCTGTTGTATCTTTTGCTAAATAATTTGGTCTCATAAAAGGAACATCTGCACCAAATTGTTTGGAAATTTTTGCAATTTCTTTATCTTCAGTTGAAACAATTACATGACTAAAAATACCTGAATCTAAGGATTTTTCAATGGCATGGGCTATTAGTGGTTTTTTTAGTAACAGACGAATATTTTTTTTAGGAACACCTTTAGAGCCACCTCTAGCTGCAATTAGACAAATAGGCTTCATAGGTTTTATATTAAATACAGAGTTATAATTATAATTATTCCAAAATATATGAAGATTTATGATGAAAAATAAAAGAAAAATAATTATCACTGGTTCTGAAGGAATTTTAGGTAAAGAAATTTCTAAACATTTTGAAAAAAATGATACAATACTTAAACTTGATTTAAAATTTGGAAATGATCTCACTAATGAAGAATTTGTTAAAAAATGGTTTTCTAAAAATTCTGCAGATTATTTAATTAATTGTTTTGTAACTAATGATCATATTAATAAAAAAAGAAAAAATAAAACCCTTTTTGAATATGATCTAAAATCTTTCAAAAATTCTATGGATGTTAATATAATTTCATTATTTTCAGTTTGCAGAGAGTTTGCAAAAAATAATAAAAAAGGAACTATAGTTAACTTTTCATCAATTTATGGAATACAATCACCTAGACCAGATATGTATGACAATTCACACAAAGATATTGGTTATTGTGTATCAAAAGCTGGAGTAATTAATTTATCTAAATATTTGGCAGCACATCTAGCTCCAGATATAAAAATAAATTGTATTGTCCCTGGTGGGGTTTTAAATAACCAATCATCAAAATTCATCAAAAACTATTCAAAATTAACACCTCTTAAAAGAATGATGAAGAAAAATGAATTAAATGGATTGATAGATTTCTTATGTAGTAAAAAATCCACTTACATGACAGGATCTATAATTGTTGTTGATGGTGGTTATTCTATTTGGTAAAATTAATATTATTCAGATAAAGGATCAGTTCTTAATTTAACATATTCCAAATCATGTTCAACCATTTCTTTTACTAAATTTTTAAAACTTGTTTTTGGTTTCCATCCTAATTCTTTTCTTGCTTTTGATGAATTCCCAACTAGATTTTCTATATCTGTTGGTCTAAGTAGGGTTTTATCAATTTCTATTATATTTTTCCAGTCTCCCATACCCATAAATTCTGTTGCTAAAGTGAGAAATTCTTCAACTGAATGAGATTCACCTGTTGCAATAACATAATCATCTGGATTTTTTTGTTGTAACATTAACCACATTGCTTCAACATAATCTCCTGCAAAACCCCAATCACGTTTTGCATAAATATTTCCCAAACTAAATTTTTTTTGTTTTTTGTATTTTACCCGAGCAAGTTCATATGTAATTTTCCTTGTAACAAATTCTAACCCACGTAATGGTGATTCATGATTAAATAAAATACCACAGCATGCAAAAATTTTGTATGCTTCTTTATAGTGATTTGTCATATGATGGGCAAAAACTTTAGCAACACCATATGGACTGCGTGGTCTGAAACAGGTTTTTTCATCTTTCTTACCTGGAAAATCTCCAAACATTTCACTTGATGATGCTTGGTAAAATTTTGCATCAGGAGCATTATCTCTTATAGAATCTAAAATTCTTAATGTTCCAAGACCTGTTACATCTGAAGTTAAGATTGGTTGCTGAAAAGAAACACCTACAAAGGATTGTGCAGCTAAATTGTATATTTCATCTGGTTTTGCCTGTCGAATTGCTGAATTTATTGAAGTTTGGTCTGATATATCAGCTTTAATTTTAGTAATATCGTCAAAAATTCCAATTTCTTCTAATCTTTCAAAACATCTATGACTAGTTCTTCTAAATGTTCCAAAAACATTATATCCTTTTTTTAGCAAAAAATCTGCTAAGTATGTACCATCTTGTCCAGTTAATCCAAAAATTAATGCGTTTTTCATGAAATAATCAATCCTGCTTGTTTTATCTTATCTAAAAATTCTCCGAATCCTTTTCCTCCTTGTTCATGACCTTTCCAAACTTCAATTGCAAAACTCTTGTCTTCAAATTTATTTAAAATTGGAATAATTTTTTCAAAAGGCATATCTCCTTCACCATATTGTAATCCTTCTTCATCTTCTCCTCCTGCATCAGATAAATGAAAGTGGTCTACATATGACTCAATTCTTAATAATTCATCAATTACTGATAAATTATTTTTATTACAATAAAGCTGTGAATGACATAAATCATAACAAACTTTTAAATCTGTTTTCAAAGAATATTTTTTTAAATCATTTGTATTTAAGAATACATTACAATTCCAACGTCCACCAAAAAACCAAGCATATGGGGGCATATTTTCTAAAAGGAAATTCACATTTTTTAAATCTAATTTATCAACAGAATCAACAACTAATTCTTTCATTTTATTAATTTCTGTTTGAGTAGATTCATTTAATGAATAACCACCTGGATGAACAATTAATGTTGGTGTTCCTTTGAATTGTTTGGTCAATTCAATTGTTTTGTCAATTGCTTTTTGGATCAGTTCTAAAGATTTTTCTTTAGAATGAATTTGATTTGTTTCTTTTAAACTCACAATGTCTAATAATTTTCTTTCAAAATATTCATAACAATGAACTATTAATTTTTGATCAAAACTACCTTCTAGTTCTAAATTTATATCACTATCTGAAAAATGGAATTCCAAAATTTTAGGATTAAATTTTAGCATATGTTCTAAATCATGCTTTCTTGTTTTCATTCCAAGAATCATTATAAATCCTCAAATTGGATATATTCACCTGTTTTTATTTCTCTAGATGATTTTTTCCCTAGTAATTCATAAAAATATTGAGGTGATAAACCTCTTGCAGGAGATTTAACTTCAATATTTTTTTCTGAAAATAGATCCCCTTTTTTGATTTCACAAAAACAAACAATACTTTTCCCCAAAACCTCTCTTTGCAAAATTTCACCTCTTGTCATTTTTTTAATAGGTACCCCTTTTGCTTTTTCAGATTCTCTAACATATTTGACCATCTTCTTAAATTCTTCTGGTTCTAATGAAGCAGCCTGATCTAATCCTTCCATAGTTTTATCAAGTGTAATGTGACGTTCAATTATTACACCACCAATATTTGCTGCCATAATGGATGGCATAATTTCTCTTTCATGTCCACTATATCCGATTGGCACATTGAATTTTTCTTGTAAAATTGGAATTAATTTCAAATTTAATAATTCAATAGGTGATGGATATGTACTATTACAATGTAATAATACAAATGAAACATTTTCATTTTTTACAAAATTAACTGTTCTTTCAATTTCATCCATGTTTGACATTCCAGTAGAAATAATCAAAGGTTTTTTTGTTTTAGAAATATATTTTATTAATGGTAGATTTGTTAAATCTGCTGAAGCAATTTTATATGCTGGCACATTAAATTTTTCTAGAAAATCTACACTTGTAGTATCCCAAGGTGTACATAGAAAAGTAATTTTTTTTGTTGCACAATAATCTATAATTTTTTTAAAATCTTTTTCGCCAAATTCAACTTCATTTAAAACATCAAGTAAAATTTCTGTACCTTGACTATCTAATGTTGGATTTTCTAAAATATGTTTTTGATATATACTTTCTAAATTACGTTTTTGAAATTTTACTGCATTTACTCCAGACTCAATTGCAGCATCGATTAATTTTTTTGCTAGAGATAAATCACCATTATGATTTATTCCTATTTCTGCAATAATATAGCATGGTTCATCATACCCTATTGAAACACCATTTATCTCAATTTTATTTTTATAACTATACACAATTTTCAAAAAATATGGGTATATTTAATTTGTAAACTTAAAATTATTTTAAATTTCTTGTTTTTCAAAGTTATAACGCATAATTAATTTTCATAAAAACTTATGAATTTTATAAAATATAATTTTTCATTATATTGTAAACCATCCAGATTTGATGTATGATAAAGCAATATTCAAACCAAATAATGCAAAGGTAAATCCGTAAATTCCCCACATGATACCATTTACAGCTTTATCTGAAAACCTCTTTTCAATTATTATGTGGAGAAATTTTCCTCCATCTAAAATTGGTAAAGGAAGCATATTGATAATTCCTATGAAAAATGAAATCATCCATAGCCATAACAAAAACATTGAAATGTTGAAATCCACACTTGTCCAATCGATGAAATTCATTACAGGGGTGTATGGAATTGAATTATCTCTCATTATTCCTATCAAACCTCTTTCAGGATCATCTGGTGATGACATTACTTCTAATCCAAACTCCAATACTTGACCATCTCTAAGTACAGTGACACTTGCCATTTCTCCAGGATTTAAAGTGGGAAAATCAGCTGGGCCATAAATCTGCACATCGTTAATTGTAGTAATAATATCATTAGCAAGCAATCCTGCTTGTTCAGCTCCTGAATTTTCCATAATTGAAAGTATCAAAACTCCTTGTGATAATTCATAAAATGTGTTTAAGATAACTTCACCAAATAGTGGAATGCTTTCTAAAACCATTCCAAAAATTGGATTTGTTAACATAATTGCACCTAAAACAATTGCAAACAATACATTTGATGTAGCTCCTGCTCCAATCACTCTCAATTTTGAAATCTTTTTTGCTTTTTCAAAATCTTCCTCGTCTGGTTCTACAAATCCTGCAAATAATGCAATGAATATTGCAAATCCACCTGTCTTGATTTTTATTTTTTCTAATGCAGCTACTATGCCATGAGCACCTTCGTGCATAACTAGTACAATTGGAATTGAAAGTAAAAAGTATGTAATAGCTGGTGCTGAAGTTAATGTAACTCCTGGAATAAGTACTGTTAATTCTGAAAACCCATCTGGAGCAACAAAATAGTTTGAAACATTATTTAACAAAAAGTAAAATGCAAATCCCATCATAAGAAAACCTGCAATTACACTTAGATCGGCAAAAACTTTGATGCCCCTTTTTGTTCTTCCAAGTACTTTGATTAAAACATCATTGACACTTTTATTCTTGTAAACAAGGCTGTATGCCTTTAACTCAAAACCATATTTTTCCAACTTTAGGGCTTTAGCAACTACAATAATTACAACCCATGCCATTAAGACATAGATTATTGCATTTTGAGTAATAAAATCAAGTTCCAAACTAATTGTTAATTTTTTAAGGCACGGACATTTATCGGTTACTATGAAAGTAGTGATAATTATCTCAACTTATCCTAACAAAAAATCAATTTCAAAAATTGCAAAAGAATTTGTAAAAAATAGGATAGTGGCATGCGTTAATATTTCACAAATTACTTCAATTTACTCTTGGAATAATAAAATAGAAAATACATCAGAATATCTAGCCATTTTTAAAACAATTTCAAAAAACAAGAAATTACTAAAACAAAAAATTAAAGAAACTCATCCATACGATGTTCCTGAAATAGCAGAAATTGATGTTTCGTCAATTAACAAAACATATCTTAATTGGTTAGTAGAATCTACAAATTAAGATTCTACTGTATATCGCAATAATGATATTATTCCGCCTAGACCCGTAACTCTTAGACCAATGTCTGTAGATGAGTCAACACTGTAAATTTTGACTCCCTTACCTTCAACATCATTTAGAAAATCTATCATTTTTTGCTCATCATCTTGAATTGCCTTGTCTGAAAATACTAGTGATTCAACTGCACCCATTTGATTTGCGTTAAAAGTTTCATCAAAGCCCATGGTAAATTTTTTACTCTTTTTGTTTGCAAGAACCATCACTTCATCAATTATTGATGATGCTTTGGCTAGATTGCTATCAGACATTATTTCTCTCATTGTTTGAGATTTTGTAAAGATGTAAATTCCATCTTCACCTCCTGAATCAATTCCATCCACAATTTGAATATTATATTTTTGAAAATTTTGTGATTTTTGAATATAATTTGAATATCTTTTTTTGGTTTCACCAGGACCAAAAATTACTATAGAGTCTCCTTTTTTGAGAATCGATAATGTTGCTTGTTGCACTTGATCAAAAAATTTTTCAATATTAAAACTAGTTTTGTACCTTTTGCCGCCTGAGCCTGAATAGATATTTGGCATAAACTCTAGATGTGTTCCTCTTAATCTTGCTAATCCACAATCCCCAGTATCAATTGCAATGAGAACAAAACCAATCTGATTATTACTTGATTCTAAAAGTTTTTTTTCAAATGGTAACCATTTTTTCTTTGAAATTGTAATACCATCACCAATTTTTAGAATTATTGAATGATGTGAACCATGTGGTACTGATTCATTACTTGATTCAGAAATTGTTCCACCTGCTCTTAACCTATCTAAGACATCATCAAGTGAAATTTTTTCTACTATTATTGCAATTCTTACTTTAATTCTCTCACCCTTATCTGGTCTTGAATAATCCTTATCTTGTTTTAGTACTCTGGTAGTATCTCCAATTATTTTATCATCTTTTTTAATTATTCGCCGTAAATTCAAAAGATCATCTGAATCTTCTGGTATTACAGAAATTGAATTTTCATCTATAATTTTTGTAATCATGATGCTATACTATATTACAAAAAGAAAAGAGTTTAGTTTGTAACTTCGTTAGTTTTTGATTCTTCAGATTTTCTCTTTAGATATTTTTCAACCCAATCCAAAGTAAGTACTCCTGATTCTGATAGATTTGTAAGTGAGTTTGCAGAAGCCTCACCTGCAACTTTACCATTATTTCTTTTTATTTGACGCCATTTTAGAGATGTATTCCCACTTTTTGAATTATAAATAATTCCAAGAATATCCCTTGCATTTACAAATGTCATATCTCTAATTTTTTTTAAAGTAACTTTGTCTGCTGCCTCTACGTAAATTGCACCAAGATCATCTTCTCTTTCTGCAAAAACTTCAGAATCTTCTAAATAACTTCTAGGAGCAAAAGATCTACATGTACTTGAAATGATGAATCTACGAAAACTTTCTACTGATGCTGGAGTATCTATTGTTACCATTTTGAATAATTAAATTATTAGCCATTTATCAAGCTTTTTGAAAGACTCAATAGGAATTTGCTTGAAATATGGCTTGCAGGCAGTGATGACCCTATCCCTCTGATTGATGATGATGAGGATCTTGAGTTCTGAGCCTGCTTTAGAATTTTAAAGGACGATTAAATTTTGAAAAGTATGAAATCACTTACTGACTATCTTACATTTGAAGTTAAAACACGAAGAGCATTTGTCAATATTACTCCAAAGATTAGAAAACTTGTTACAAAAAGTAAAATCAAAGAAGGACTTTGTCTTGTAAATGCCATGCATATCACTGCAAGTGTTTTCATAAATGACAATGAAAATGGTTTATTACATGATTATGAAAAATGGTTAGAGCATTTGGCACCACACGAACCAACTAAACAATATGATCATAACAAAACTGGTGAAGATAATGCAGACGCTCATCTCAAACGACAAGTAATGGGACGAGAAGTTGTTGTTGCAATAACTAATGGCGAATTAGATTTTGGTCCATGGGAAGAAATTTTCTATGGAGAATTTGATGGAAAAAGACCAAAAAGAGTTTTAGTAAAAATTATCGGCGACTAATTATCCAAAGTCTGCATCACGCTTTTGACTTTGTGATTCATTCTTTCTTGCGGAATTTCTGAATTCATCATCATGATTTTGAGGTCCATGTCCACAATCCATACATGCTATTTTGAACCCATCCTCATTTTTTTTGTAAGTTTCACATCCACAAAAGCATGCCATGATAGAATGAATTTTCTTTATGATATATCTTTTAGGATTTTTCTAAGTTGATTCACAACATGCACCAAGTGGAATTTCAAGATCATGTGGACATTTTCTTGGATGCTTTAGCATTGTACACAATGCATCTGTAAATTGTTTATTCATATGGTGCTCAATTCCACATACCATTTCCTCATCAATTTCAACTTTTAGTGCACTTTCCATTAGTACTTCTAATAATCTACTATTTCTCATCATACTGGAACCAATTGATTGACCCTCTTCTGTGAGTTTTACACCTGCTTTGTTATATGAAACCAAATTTCTACCATTTAGTTTTTTTAGCATTTGAACAACACTTGGTTGCCTTACATTGAGCTTTTTAGCAATTGTGCTAATTTTGATGGGCTCTTTTCTTTCTTTGAGGTGCCAAATTGCTTTTAGATACATCTCTATATGTTCTGCTTCTGCAGTTCCTACAAACAGAATCTCTTTGTCCTCTAGTATGTCCATGTTAAACCAACTTTGAATCTTTTAATAAATATTCAAAATATTGTCGTGCAAATCCTGCTAATCCTGCATGATCTGCCCAAATTGCTACAACATCTGATGAACTCTCACCTGCTACTTCTGGACCTAATAGAATTACAACATATTTTTTATCAGAAATAATTCCTCCCCCAAACAAACCTTTCTTTATTTTTACTTTTGATACTCTTTTGATTGCTTTGATTGATTCTTTATCTATTTTATCTGATGCAAGTATTGTGATTTTTACTCCTTTATCGTGAAGTGATCTCAATTTTGGTAATGCTTGTTTTACTAAATCTTCTCCAGCTTCTGGTAATGTAATCATTATTTCATTTCTACAAGTTTCTACCATTTCTAAAATTTTAGATGCAATGTTTAATGATCCTGTTATTACCCAAATATCTGGTTTTTCACTTGTTCCACTTTTTTCATATAATGGAACTAGTTCATTTAGAATTACACTCTGATTTTTTATAAAATCATCATCTATTTTCTGCTTTGTTGATTCTAATCCTGTTGATGGTGATTTTGCAAAATATTTTGTTGGTCTTGACTCATCTGAACTAATCCAATCTTTGTCCTCTAGTGTTCCTAGAACTTCATAAATTTTTGAGTATGGCACTCCTGACTTTTGACTTAGATCTGATGCTGATTGCTCTCCAGTTTTGAGTAGAACAGAAAATGTTTTAATTTCGTAACTTGTGAGTCCAATTTTTTCCAAAGATTTTCTTGTTTTGTCAGATATACTCATGCGATCTAATCGATCAGCTTCTGTATTTAAATCCCGTATGACTATCTCCTAAATGCAACACGGGGCCAAGTGTGAAATACATTAAATATCAATTTAGAAAAAATTCACTTGTAGGCATGGCACTGATACAGATATCAAATCAATCAACTAAAAGTTTGGGTAAAAAATCAACGATTAGATTCACTCAAAGTATCTGCCCTGACTGTAACATGATTCTTGATGCTGAAGTCTTTGAGCGAAATAGTCAGGTCTTCATGACAAAAGTTTGTCCAACTCACGGTGAATGTGAGGAATTATACTTTGGTTCTTATGAAATGTACAAAAAATTCAGTACATACTGGATGGATGGAAAAGGTGCTCATTCTCCAAATGTGATGATTGACAAATGTTCTTGTCCAAATAATTGTGGATTATGTTCAAATCACTTGTCTCACAGCGGACTTGCAAACATGATTGTAACTAATAGATGTGATTTAACGTGCTGGTACTGCTTTTTCTATGTAAAGAAAGGACTAGAAGGTGCTTACATGTATGAGCCAGATCATACTCAAATTAGAGGAATGATGAAAACTCTAAGAGCAGAAAGACCAATTCCTGGAAATTCTATGCAAATTACTGGTGGTGAACCAATGCTTAGAGAAGATATTGCTGATGTTATTAAAATTATGAAAGAAGAGGGTGTAGACCATATTCAAATGAATACTAATGGTATTAGACACGCAATGGATCCAGAGGCTGCACGTGAAGTAAGACTTGCTGGATGTAACAACTTGTATCTTTCATTTGATGGTGTTACTGCTAGAACTAATCCAAAGAACCACTGGGAGATTCCATATGCACTTGATAGTTGCAGAAAAACTGGCACATCTGTAGTATTTGTCCCAACTGTGATCAAATCAATTAATGATCATGAATTAGGCGGAATTATTAGATATGCACAAAAGAATATGGATATAGTTCATGCTGTAAATTTCCAACCAGTATCACTTACAGGACGAATGGGTAAAACTGAACGTGAAAAATACCGAATTACAGTTCCTGATTGTATTCAAAGAATTGAAGAACAAACAAATGGTGAGGTAACTGTTGATGATTGGTTCCCAGTTCCTAGTTGTATGCCACTAACTAATGTAATTGAAGCATTTTCAAGTAAACCAAAATATGAATTATCAATCCACTTTGCTTGTGGTGCAGGAACATACATCTTTGAGGATGCAGATACAAAGAAGTTTGTCCCATTAACAAAATTCTGTGATATTCAAGGAATGCTTGAATTGTTTGAAGATAAAGCAGAAGAGATTCGTTCTGGTAAAAATAAGTACTTTACAATGCTTGAAGTTGTAAGAAAACTCAAAGGTTATGTTGATTCTAAAAAACAGCCAGCAGGATTAGACTTGGCAAAAATGTTTGGTAACATACTCATGAAGAGATCATTTGATTCAATTGGTTCATGGCATGTAAAGGGATTATTCCTTGGAATGATGCATTTTCAAGACAAGTATAATGAAGATTTGGAAAGACTCCAAAGATGTGATATTCACTATGTAACTCCAGACCTTAGAATAGTTCCATTTTGTGCATTTAATGTAATTCCTGAATGGTATAGAGACAGAATTCAAAAGAAATTCTCAGTCACTGTTGAGGAATGGGAACAAAGAGAAGATGTTAAACTAGAAGATTGTCTGTATAGAGGACTAATGAGACGTGGTGCTGGTGATGAATTAGCTGCTGGTTGTGCTAAGAGTCAAATGTTCCATGATGCATCTCAAGCAACAATGTAAAAGAATTTTTTAATCCAAGACCTTAAAAGTTCTAAATTCAATTTTCATTTATGAAATTTCTATTTATTTCTCCTAGATTTTCTGGAGGAATTGGTGGACATGCTGCAATGCTAGCAGATCAATTAGAAAATTCTGGACATGAAGTAACAAAAATGAAAACACCCCATATCCCAATAAAAAATCTAAAGAATCCTAGCTTTGCAGTTTTTGGAATGATCAAAGGAATACTAAATAAAGAAAAATATGACATTGTTCATGCATTTAATGTACCATCAGCTTTTGCAATGCATTATTCAAAAGGAACAAAAAAAGTTCTGTCCATACACGGTGTATTTAGTGATCAAGTTAAAAAATTACATTCAAGTACAGTGAGTTCAATAGCATCTGCTACTGAATCTAAAGTATTGAAATGGGCTGATAAATTAACTACTGATTCAAAAATTTCAAAAAATGAATACAAAAAGAAATTAAATTTAGATTTTGAATATTTGCCATCTGCAATTGATACTGAAAAATTAGAATCTATTCCAGAAGTTAAAAAAATTCCCAATCAAGTACTTTATCTTGGAAGAGACAGTTATGAAAAAGGAATAGATATTCTAAGAGATGCTGAAAAATCCATTGATGGAAAAGTAGTATATTGTACAAATCTACCCTGGAATGATGCAATGAAACTACTAAAATCTTCAAGTGTGTTAGCCGTACCTTCAAGGATGGAGAGTTTACCTACAAATATCAAAGAAGCATTTTATCTAAAAATCCCTGTCGTGGCTTCAAATGTTGGGGGAATTCCTGAATTAGTAGATGATAAAAAAACTGGAATTTTAATTCCTACTGAAGACTCTAAAAAATTATCAATTGAAATAAATTTGATTTTAAAAAATAAAGGAAAATCTGAAGAATTAATACAAAATGCACATGAATTTGTAATTAATCAAATGAGTTGGAAAAAAATTCTTCCAAAATATATTACATTTTATGAAGATTTACTTAATAACTAAAATTCTGGATAAATTTTTTTCAAACCCTCATTTAATGATGTTTGAAATTTCCAATTGAAACTTTTCTCAGCTAAGGAAATATCTGCTTGACTAAATTTGATATCACCTTCTAATGGATTTTTATGTATCATTGAAATTTTTTCTCCAGAAATTTCTATTAAAATATCTGCTAGATGTTTAATGGTAGTGCCCAAACCTGTTCCTATGTTAAAAAATCCTTTTTTGATTTTACTTTTCATTGCAGAAATGTTAGCATCTGCAATATCATCTACAAAAATGAAATCTCTAATTTGTTCTCCATCTCCATTAATCTGCAGTTGTTTTTGTTCTTTCAATCTGTTGATGAATTTTGTTATGACTCCTGCATATGAACCGGTTTGACCAATACCAAAGACGTTAAAATAGCGTAATCCTATCACATCTAAATTCATTTTAGAATATTTTTCTGCAAGAATTTCATCTTTTAATTTTGTAATTCCATAGGGATTAATCGGATTTTTTGGAAAATTCTCTTTAATGGGAATTTTTGTAGCATCTCCGTAAATACTTGAACTACTAGCAAATACAACTTTAATATTATTTTCTTGAGCAATTTTAAAAATATTTTCAGCCCCAATTACATTTACATCGTTATACTCATCTTGTTTTGTAAATGATTCTTGGACAACTGTCAAAGCTGCTTCATGAAAAATACCATCAACATCTTTGATATTTTCTTTCATCTCTTCAAAATTACGAATATCTGCTTTTACAAATTCTATCTCATTGATAATACCATCCAAATTCTCCATTTTTCCAGTGTGTAAATTATCAACTACTTTGACTGAATCCCCCTGGTTTAACAAAGATTTTACAATTCTACTTCCAATAAATCCAGCTCCTCCTGTAACAACAAATTTCATATTTTCTCTTTTCTACTTTGGTTCTTTAAGTATTGATTACAAATTGAATATACAAAATTAAAAAGATGGCTATTTAAGCTTCTAATCTAAACTAGTTGATGGAGAATTTGGAAATTTCAAAAATTATGAATTTGGAATCCGATCAAATTGATTCTTGTCTAAATTCTGATATCATAAAAGTTGCAGTTATTGGCATCGGTCGTATTGGACTTCCAACTGCAATATTATTTGCAAAATCTGGTTTGTCTACTATTGGTGTTGATATAAACAAAAATTTAGTTGAAAAAATACAAAACAAAATCTTTCCTTTAAATGATGAACCTGGTATGAAAGAATTATTTGATGATGTACTTTCTAACCAAAAATTTTCAGTAACCACTGACATTCAAAATGCTTTATCTCAAACAAATGTTGTTATCTTATCCTTACCTACTCCTATGACTGATGAAAACATTCCTGATTATTCCTCACTTGAATCTGTTGGACAACAATTACATGATTTTCTAAATCCTGGTTCTCTTGTTATAGTAGAAAGTACTGTTGAACCTGGTTTTGTTGAAAACACTTTGATTTCCATAATAGAGGGTAATGATAAAAAATTTGAAGCAGGAAAAACTTTTGGCATAGGAGTTTGTCCCGAAACTGCAAATCCTGGTGAAATATTAAAAGATTTTAAAAATTTACCTCGACTAATTGGAGGTATCAACAAAAAATCTCAAGAATTAATATCTTCAATTTATTCTCATGTTTTTTCAGTTGATTTAATTCCAATGCCTAATTGTAAAACTGCAAACGCTGTAAAATTAACCACTAATGTTTTTAGAGATGTTAACATTGCTTTTGTCAATGAATTAGCAATACTATTTGAGAAATTAGGAATAGATATTTTTACAGTTTTGGATGCGGCCAAAAGAAAATATAATTTTCAAGTTCATTATCCAGGTTCAGGTGTTGGTGGTCCATGTTTACCTGTAAATTCATATCAACTCATAAATTCTGCTCGTTCTAACTCCTTATCTATACCAAAATTAATTTCTATTTCTAGAGAAATTAAT
Source organism: Nitrosopumilus sp. LS_AOA (assembly GCA_001543015.1). Taxonomy (GTDB): domain Archaea; phylum Thermoproteota; class Nitrososphaeria; order Nitrososphaerales; family Nitrosopumilaceae; genus Nitrosopumilus. The sequence goes on from LFLC01000055.1 coordinate 31,364, forward strand.
GAGAAAATGCCTTTTCATACTTTAGAATTGTTAAATGATGCTCTAAATAGTATTAATAAAAAACTTGAGAAAAGCACGATAGGAATTCTTGGGATTTCATACAAACCTAATGTTAAAGATATACAACTAGCACCTGCAGAAAAAATTATTTCTAAATTAAAATCATTAAAATGTAACGTGAAAATTTTTGATCCATATTTCATTTCAACTAATATTTTTTCTATTGATTCTGAATCAAAATTTGAAGATATGGTTAAAAATTCTGACGCAATTTTGGTGTTGACCTCCCATCAAGAATTTTCATCCATTAATCCTGAAATTTTCACAAAATTAATGAAAATTCCTCTAATTGTGGACACTAGAGGTTTATTTGATCCTAAGGAATTAAATAAATTAAAAATAGTCTTCAGAGGAATTGGAAGACCAAATTGAGTTTAGAAGTTAACCCTTCTTCAATTGCTTCAATTCTAACTTTACGATATGATTTTACTGCCTCAGCACCTCTTCCAAAATTAAAATGGAATGATTTTTCTCAAAATAAAATCATTAATCCTGAAAAAACAACTCAAGAAATAATTTCAAATTATTATATTGATAATTTAGAAAAAAAATCAAGAATCGGTATATCTCTAAGCAGTGGTGTAGATTCTACTTTATTACTAGCTCTTTTGAAACAAACTATTCCTGATCTAGATGTGGATTCTTTTTCTATTCGTTTTAGTGACAGTCTTGATGAAACAAAAAATGCTAAAAATATTGCTGAAAGTCTAAATTCAACTCATCATATTATTGAAATTGAAAATTATTTTGAAGAACTCCCACAAGCAATTTCTATTACAAAATTACCTTTTTGGGATATTCATTGGTATTACTTAGCTAAGTATGCTAGCTCCTATTCTGATGCCATCATTTCTGGAGATGGGGGTGATGAATTATTTGGAGGTTATACTTTCAGATATGGTTCATTTTTAGACTCTATTAACTCAAAATCCTCTAAGAGAGAAAAAACCATTGCTTATCTTAACTGCCATAATCGAGATTGGATTCCGGAACAATCTCAACTATTTGGAGAAAATCTTCCATTTGATTGGGAGAAAATCTATTCTGTTATTGATGAATATTTTGATAATTCCCTAAATCCTTTAGATCAAGTATTTTTGGCTGATTTTAATGGAAAATTGTTGTACAATTGGTTACAACTAAATCCAAAAATAAATTCTCATTTTAATTTACAATCTGTTTCTCCATTTTTACAACCAGAATTGATTAATTTTACTTCACATATGCCAAATGAAATGAAATATGATCATCCAAAGAAACTTGGAAAGTCAATTTTAAGAAACATGCTAAAAAAATTTAATGTGGAAAAATTTGTAATGCAAAAAAAACAAGGGTTTTCTGTAGATACAAAAAGTCATTGGAAAAATTATGGAAAAAAACTATGTAAAAATTTTCTAATAGATGGTGAAATTATTAAAGATAAATTAATCAATAAAAATTGGATTCTTGAAAATATTGAAAAAGATCTTGATGTTAGATATGTGAATAAATTTTATGGACTCTTGGCTTTAGAAATCTGGTACAGATTATTCATCATAAAAAATTTATCATCCTCGGAAAAATTAATAATTTAATTATAAAACAAGTGTTGCAAAAATTTGACCTTTCTTATTAGAATATTTTTCTTCTATTATCTTAAAACCGATACTAGAAAGTTTCTCAATTAAATTTTCTGCACTATCGTGATATTGAATAAGAATTTGTGAAAACTTCTTTAATGTAATCTCTGGTGTTTTTAGAATTACATCATATTCACATCCTTCACAATTCATTTTTAATACTCCATCAGAAATATTGTATCTATTACATAATTCTGTGAGTGTAGTTTGCTTAATGATTTCACCTGAATCTGATTTTTCCATTTTATAGCTTAATCCTGATAAACTAGGATCAATTTGAATTTCTTCTGATTTAGAGGAGCAACCTGATAAAAGCAAATCAATCTTTTCTTCCAATGAATTTTTTTGAACATTTTCACGCCCAAAATTAAAATTTTTGGGAAATGGTTCCAATCCTATAACCTTCCTTGCCCCTTTTACTGCAAAATAGATTGATGAATCTGCAATGTTTGAACCAATATCTATGATCACTTTATCTTTGAAATCTAATTTACCATATACTTCACCAATAAATGCTGATGAAACATCACCTAACCACCATCCTTCAAAAACTATTTTTTTCTTTGAATCAGTTTCTATGATCAATGTCGAATAATCATTTTCAAATGTTATGGGACATTTTTCATTAAACATAAGATTTGAGAAATTCTCTAATCTTTTTATCAAAGCTAAGTTTGTTGCTTTTAATTTTTCACTAATTATATATGAGAAAAATTTGTATTTCAAACCAAGTTTTAACTCTAATTTTAAATTGATTTTAGTCTTCTCATTTTTTTCTTGAAATGTTATGTTTATTGTTGATTTTTTTAATGGGCCATCAACAATTTCAAATAAGAATGTATTATCTGATATTTTTTTATGATTTACTTTAAATTCAAATGTTTTTTTTATTTTTTTTATTGGGATTGTTTGTCTAAACAATCCTTCATTTTTGTTTATTAACTCATTTTTGATTTGTGGTGGAGATAATTTTAGAATTAATTCAATATTTCCAAATATTTCTAACAAATGTTTTTGTTTAGATTCTGATATGTAACTAAATTCCAATAAAGAATGGATTTTTTATAAGTATTTTATTCTTTTTTAATTCTGAAAATTGCTTATTATTTTCTTTCGATCTCTGATAGAGTTTTATGAAATTTCTCAATTTCTTCTTTTGTTGCTCTTCCAGTTTTAGCGTCTAATAATACTCTGAACATCTTTGAAAAAAATGGATTTTCAAGATATTTGATAGTATTATGTACACTTAATTGAGTTTTTCTGTGCCAATGTCCAATAACAATTGAAATAGGAATATAACTAGCCAAAAATATTATTGCAAATACCCATAAATCTGAGATTAAATTTTCAAATAATGGATCTTTTTCAATTAAAAATCTGTATATAATTATTATAAAATTAATCATAGATAATGCAAACAACAAGTATATTGAATGCCCTGTTCTACCATCCATCCATCTACGTCTAAACCAATAGTTGTTCAAAGTTGTCCCTCTACGTCAAATTTCTTTTCTATTTTTAGTAAAAATCCTCTGAATTTCTCAATTTCTTCTTCACTAGCTTTTCCTGTTTGAACATCTAACATCGTTCTAAACATTTTTGCAACAAATGGGTTTTGATGCATACTTAGAGTTGTCTCAACTTTTAATTGAGTTTTTCTATGCCAAAAACCTATGATAATTGATGTCGGAATATAAAAAACTAAAAACAAAATCACAAAAATCCATAATTCGGGAATAATTTCTTGTAAGAATGCAACTTTTTCAATAAGTAATCTATATGAAATTAAAACAAAATTCATAAAGGTTAAAATGAAAATTAAATAAGTACTATGACCCATTCGGAATTCCCACCATCTAGTTCTCACCCATCCCTCTTGCATGTGGTCAGGTTTTCATTCAGACGTTTAAACTTTAAAGATTATTTTTAAACAATTTTTATCATATATTTTAAACAATAGAAATATTCATTTGATTGTACTTTATTTTTTCAACAATTCAGAGTAAATTGAGGCTAATTTTTCTCCAAATTCTTGATATGAAAATTTTTCCAAAAATTTGATATCAAAATTTCTAAATGTATTTTCATTTTCTATGATCTTTATTATAGCATTTTTTAGTTCATTTTTTTTTGATGGTTTGATTAATATCCCATTTTGTTTTTCTTCATTGATATATTCTTTAGATGCCCCTACATCTGTAGTTATGACTGGGGTTCCAGAAGCTAATGATTCTATTATAACATTTGGTAATCCTGCTGAAAATCCTGGATTTATGAGTGCCATAGATATATTGTAATAAAAACATATTTTTTCATGTGTAAGTCTACCTTCTAAAATTATTTTTTCTTGAAGATTATTTTTAATTACGAAATTTTTAATATAATTTGTTAGAGTACCTTCTCCAATAATTACCAATTTTACATTTTCATATTTTGATTTTAACTCATTAAAAACTTCTAAAAGTAATTCTAACCCTTTGTTTTTTGTTAATCTTCCAACATATAATAAATACCTAAAATCAGAATTTATTGAAATTTTTTTACTGGCAAAATTTTTGTTACGTTTTTGAAATAAAATTAAATCTATCGGATTTATTAATTGTGAAATTTTTTCTTTATTAATATTGAATATTTCTTGTAATACATTAATTTCATCTATACTTGAAACTAAAATTTTATCACATTTTTGTAATGCTGATTTTTTAATTGATTTTCTTATCGGTGCAAGCCATTTGTGACTTCCTCCTGCCCATCTTGCTACTATTGGCATTTTATTATTTAATTTAAAAACAGTATAATCAAACATGTCTGGAATTTTATACATTACGTAATATCCTGATACAAAATTACAAATTTGATAATTTTTTTTAAGATTGTTTATTAGTTTTGATGAATAAACAATTGGTTCATGTAGAAAACTAATTTTTTTTGAAGGAACTCTAATTATCTCGTGACCATATTTATGTAAAAATTTTTTCTCATTATTTTCTTGTGACATATAAAATACTGTAGGTTCAAAATTGACACTTGTAAGAGATTTAGCAATTCTATGATAGAAATGATCTTCATTACAAATCACTTCTTCCATAAATTTATCAGTTAATCTTTTTTCGTAAACATCATCTTCCAAAAATGTAGATACTAAAGCTACTTTCATAATTCAAAGAAAATTTTCAAGATAATATAGTTTAATGATAATTATTTCATTTTTTAATATCTGGGTTTTTAAGAAGTTTCTTAATATATTGGTAAATTATCTCAAAATCAATGACTGAGTATGATGTTGCAATCATTGGTTCAGGATTCGTGGGCTCCTCATTAGCAAAATATTTGACCAATTTTTATTCGGTAAAAACATTTGATGTTGTAGAACAACATCCTTCTTTAGAAAATCAAGACATTGAACATACAATTTTAGATATTACGGATAAAGATACTTTATTTCAAAAACTTGGAAACCCTAGAACAATTATTCATTGTGCAATTATTCAGATTCCTAAAATTAACGAGGACAAAAATTTGGGATATAATGTTAATGTTATTGGTACTCAGAATATTTGTGATTTTGTTACATCTTCAAATTCTACAAAAGGTGTTGTTTTAATCAGTTCTTGGCACACATATGGCGAACAAAATCTTTCTGGTCTTTTGCAAGAAAATAGTGGGTATAGGCCAGACATGGTAGAAGATCGTGCAAGACTATATGCACTATCAAAAACAATTCAGGAATGTATAATTAGATTTTTTGATGAGAAAAATCCAGAAAAAATTTTTGGAGCATTAAAAATTGGAACTGTTTTAGGTGAAGGGATGCCAAAAGGAACTGCTGCAAATTTGTTTATTGAAAAATCTATTGCTGGAGAAAAACTTACACCATATAAGCACAGTATGAATAGACCTATGCTATATGCTGCTATCGATGATATTTGTAAAGCATCACAAAATTTCATTAATTTGATTTTAAATGAAAAAAAATCTCCAGGTAATAGCATTGATCATATCATGAATATTGCATATCCAAAACCAATCTCCATTTTAGATCTTGCCAATATTGTATCTGAAACTTTCAATGAACAAACTAATGGAAAAATTCATCCAGAAATATCTATTGTAGATAAGGGAATCCTTGAAACTGGAAATCCTAGTGACAAAGATTCTCTAGAATTAGATATATCTAAGATTAAGACTATTTTAAAATTAGATTCTCTTATTAGTCCTCAAGAAAAAATCCAAGAGTTAGTAAAGCAAAAGATATCTAATTCAAATACATAAAATTAAAATGGAAGAAATTCATAGTGATAAGAACACTGTTTTATTATGGCTAGATAATGGACCTTATGCCTATATTCATTTTGCAATAGCTCATGCTCTATCAAAAATTAGCAACTCTGAATTTGTTGGAATTGTTACCAACAAACAAGATGTTTCATTTTTTGAAAATCAAAAATATCTTAAGTTTAAGAAATTATTTTACTATCCAGAATGTTATCAAGAAAAATCTTCTTACGATTCAGAAAAACTTAAAGAGTTTGAAAAAAAATACGAACTAGATCTATGGTTAGATATTTTTAGTGATAGATTTTTTCATAAGTATCGTTCCGATTTCCATGTTTTTACTCCAGATGAAATTTTAACAATCATTGAAAATTCACTTCATTTTTTCATAAATATTTTGGAAGAATTTCATCCAAAATTGATACTAATGCAAACTGCTGGTGAAAATGTTGCAAATTTATTATTTTATCGTTTGGCAAAAAAATTAGAATTCAATATTTTAATGACAAATATAGTTCATTTACATAATAGAATAGCTATTTCTGATAATTTAATTACTAGAGAAATTTCTGAAGAATTTCAAAAAATTCTATCAAGTAATCAAAATATTAGTAAAGAATATGATGAAAATTTTATAAAAAAAGAAAGTCTTGCTGAAACCGTTAGAATACAGTCTAGTTTCTCATTTGATAATTCAACGCTATCTCAGAAAATCAAACATTTTGCAAAAAGACTTTCAAATGATCCTGAATCAATTTATCAGAATTTTGGGAAAACAAAATCAAAAATGTTTAAAGCCAGATATGAGAATCATTTTAAAATTAAAAAGAGAGAACAATTCCTTAATGAAAATTCATTAAAATCAATTGGTAATGAAAAATTTCTCTATTTTCCTTTACATACTGAACCAGAAGCAAAAATCTTGGCTACTGCTCCTTTCTTTAGTGACCAAATTAGCCTTATAGAAAACATTGCTCGTTCTATGCCTATTGATTATTTCTTATGCGTAAAGGAACATCCTACTCAGAAATCAAAATCTTGGCGTTCCATTCTTGACTATCAACGAATTCTTGCAATTCCAAATGTAAAGTTTTTTCATCCTTCTGTAAATTCTCAAGATTTGATTTCTAAAAGTTCTGGTGTAATTGCAATTTCAGGTTCTACTGCATTTGAAACACTTTTTTTCAAAAAACCTGTGTTCCTTTTAGCTGAGGACTATTATGATGTAGTTTCAATGGTCACTAAAATTTCTGAAATCTCCAAATTACCAAAATTAATCAAAACTTCACTGAACAATTTCAAATTTAAAAATGATGAATTAAATGCAATAATTCAAGCTACTGAAAATATCTCTATTTCTGTAAATTACTTTTCAATTATGAAAGATGGAATATACTTGTCATCCATTCAAAGAAATACAAATGACTCTAATGTTACCTTAAAACATTTTGAAAAATTTTTTAAAAATTATGAAAACGATTTTAATTTATTTGCAAAAACTATTTCTGATAAAATTTAATTTGTTAAAGATCGGAAGAGCGTCT
>LFLC01000045.1 GCA_001543015.1 Nitrosopumilus sp. LS_AOA
ATGTATATGGATGGTGATCATCCTTATGAGAGTGTCATGCAAATACTATATCGTATTTTGAATGGTTCTAAACATACGGGTAATATAGGGATGATACAACGGGAACTAGTTGTTAAAGAAGGTAAACTATTCAAGCTTAGTCCTTTTGGGGTGTTGTATGCAATTCATGTTTTTCATTTTGGCAAGTACCAAATTAAGGGGTATGATAAAATTCCTAAACCTGTAAATTATTCCAATCAAAAAAACATCAAAGGAATTTTTGATGTTATAAAAAGACATTATAATTATTTTCCTTTGATTTTTGAGAACTTGGATTACATTAAAGCAAGTAGTGATTTGGATATTAATCATCTATTTGATATTCTTGATCATGGAGAAATGTTTGATTCTGATTTTTATAATTTTTATAAACAGAGTATGAATAGTGATGATGATTCTGCATTAAATAATCTGATACCATTTGTGTTTTATTTTAATAACATTAATCATTATTTTTCTGTAAATCATAAAGCTCCCAACATTAAACATGATATATCTTTACAAATTCAAGAAATACACATGGAAATTTTACATAAAATGAAATCAAACTATGATCATTATTCCTTTATGTATGATTTAGTTTCTAAAAAATCTGTAAATAATTCTAATGTTAAATGATATTCTCATAACATATAATTATACTATTTATTAATGTGGGGGATTTTATTTAGAGTTCCAGTTAGTTAGCTTTTCTTCTCTTAGTTTGGCTAGTGTCTGTTTTATTTCTTTTTCAAACTGCATCCTAGCTGCACGTTCTATTTTTAGCTGATCTTCAAGATTCTTATTTTCTGCAAGTTTTAGCTTGAGGATGTCTTTTTCATCCTGGAGTATTTCTAGTTGTATTGTTTTTCGTTGTGTTTGGTCCACTGTTAGTTCTGGGATGGCCTTTACAAATTCTGTAAAGCACTCCTCTCTTGTTGGTTGTAAATATGTCCCATCCAGACCTTTTTTATGAGCCATTAATTTTTCTGCAATATTGGAGTTTACAGAATTTTCTAATTTGAGAATTGTGTTAAATCTCTTTCTAAACATATACATCACTGCTTTATCATATCTAGTTGAGGATACTTTTTCTCGATGTAACCCAGAACTTTTGATTAAATCATACATAATGAATCTAGCATTTTCGTCTGTAAGATGAACATTCTTTGTGTTTGTTTTTTTAATTGTAACAAATATAGGAGATTCACTAGTGATTTCTTCACCGTTTGTTTTTCGGTATTGGAACCACCTATCCATTGAAGTCGTAGCTTCTGGCGTAAGAAACACCCAATACCCAGATTTTGAGCCATCATAGATTTTTATTCCATAACATTTTTTTTTCTGATGAAGCATTTCCTCCAGATGTTTCATTCGTAAAATAGGATCAGTCATTCCTGCAGGTCTTGAGCCAGTAGATGCAAGATAATGAATAAATGCCTTTGATCTTATCGATTTAGTACATTGGAGCATATTTTGTATTTCTTCAGTGGTAATTGGAATGTTACCACCTGGTATTTCATCGTCTTGGGTTATTGATTTTCTAATCCGTTCTTTATGCCAAATACAATCATTCATTATGAATAATCTTTCAATACCCATCAAATGTGCTCGCTGTGTTATTCCTTTCAAATTTCTATCAATTAATGAATCCAAATAATCAGAAATCATATTATCGATTTCAATTGTTTCAAATTTTACTACTGCATCATAATTTTCATCCATTTTATGAAATTTCATAAATTTTCTAAGATAATCAGTATAGTCACATAGAGTGGCTTTTGAGTTAATACCCCTAGTGAAATTCTTGTAAGCCCGTGATTTTACTTTAGTTTCTGCCGCATATTGGAGTATATTTTGACGAATCATGTATAATCTAGATACTGGTACATATATTAAATTTGTTGATAAAACCTATCAATATTAAACTTTGGTCAAAGATCAAATGATGATTTAAAATTGTTGTAAAAATTCTTCATATTTGATTTTACAATTGAAATATTTTCATTAATTTCTGATCGGATTTTTTGAGGGTCAATATACGGAATTTTTTGTAGTTTTGCGTCTGTTTTATCAAGCCAGAAATTTACCATCGTCTCATTTACCTCTAAATGAAATTGTAGTCCAACTGCACTTTTGTATTGAAATGCTTGGTTAGCATAATGTTCAGATGAGGCTAATCTTACTGCCCCATCAGGTAAATCAAAGGTATCACCATGCCAATGAAATACAGTAAAAGGATTTTTGAATCCTGAAAACATGGTAGAATCATTAGAAATTTTCAAATCGTTGTAAAAACCAATTTCCTTTCTGGGTCCAGGATATACTTTAGCACCAAATGTTTTAGCAATTAGTTGAGAACCCAAACAAATTCCCAAAACAGGAATATTTTTCTCTACATTTTTTTTGATTAACTGTTGTTCTGCTTTAAGATAGGGTAAATCATCATTTGCACTTTCAGGAGCTCCCAAAATTACAACTAGAGAAAAATTATTTTCTGGAAGTGATTCATGTTTTGCATTAATTGATGTAATATCAAATCCATCATCTTCTAAAAGTTCTCCTAAATACCCAGAACCCTCAACTCTAGTGTTTTGTACAAGTAAAACATCAGACATTATTTTCTAATTACAAAAGTGCTTAATATGTTAAAACAAATTAAATGTGTGATAATAACTGAACAAGAAATTATTGAATTAAAGAATTTCATTTTGCAATTAAACACTATGAGTAATAGTGTTGTAATAGTTGAAGGTAAAAGAGATTCTCTTGCATTAAAAAAATTGGGTTTCTCGGGTAAAGTATTAGAATTTCATAAATTTGGAGGAATGATCAACTTTACTGATTCAGTTTCAAAATATGAAAGATTGATTATTCTTTTTGACAGAGATAAAAAAGGAAGAACCCTAACTGAAAAAACAATTCAACTATTACAAAGAAGAACAAAAATTGATCTTTCTTTCAAAAGAGAACTTCAAAAGATTACTAAAGGAAAAATAATGTTTATTGAACAACTAGTTTGTTATGAGTCGTATCTAGTCTAAGTTTATGGCCAAATGCCTTTTTGATTAAATGCCTCAAGAACTCGTTCTACTGCCAATACCATGGCTGCTCTTCTCATATCGATTTTGTATTTCTTTGAAAGTGCATATGCATCTTTGAAACCTTTTGTGATGTTTTTTTCCATCTTGTTTGCAACCTCATCAAATGTCCAATAATAGCCCATATTGTTTTGTACCCACTCTAAGTAGGAAATACAGACACCGCCAGAATTTGCTAAAATATCAGGAACAACTAAAATTTTCTTTTTGTAAATAATTGGATCAGCCTCAGGTAATGTTGGACCATTTGCAGCTTCTGCAATAATTTTACATTTCAAGTTATTTGCAATCTTTGCATTAATTTGATTCTCCAATGCACCTGGAACTAAAATATCACATTTAGTAGTAAGTAATTCTTCAGTTGAAATTTTCTTACTCCCAGGGAATCCAACTACAGAACCTTTCTTTTGTTTGTGTGCCAAAATTGCACTAACCTTTGCACCTTTTGGAATAGAGATAGAACCTTTAGAGTCACTCACTCCAATTACTTTGGCACCCATTTTTTCCAAGTATTCACCAGAAAATGTTGAAGCATTTCCAAATCCTTGTAAAACAACTGTGGCCCCTTTAAGATTAAGTTTCAAAGTCTTTGCTGCTTCCCTTACGGTATATGCTACACCTAATCCAGTTGCAACATTTCTTGCAAGAGAACCACCCATTGAAATTGGTTTTCCAGTAATTACACCTGGAGAATATTTGTTACCGTTTAATTTGCTAAATGTATCCATAATTTGTGTCATCTCTCGTCCAGTGGTATAAACATCAGGAGCTGGAATATCTTTTTCAGGTCCAATGATTTCAGAAATTTTGAATGCAAATCCTCGAGTTAGTCTTTCTAATTCAGCATCACTTATTTTTTCTGTTTTAGGATTTACGTAAATTGCACCTTTGCCACCACCTAATGGGATATCAACAATTGCACATTTCCATGTCATCCAAGATGATAATGCCATGACTTCACGTTCCATGTATTCTACACCACCTTCAGGATTAAAGTAACGAATTCCTCCTTTGTATGGACCTCTATCATTATTATGCTGACTTCTAAAACCTGTGAAAATTCTAATTTTGCCATTATCCATTTTTACTGGAATCTTTACTCGCATCATCTTGTTTGGCATAGCAAGATATTCACGAATTCCTTTGTCTTTGATTTCTAAAACATCACATGCATCATTAACTTGTTTTGTTGCATTAGCAAATGGGTCATTCTTAACCAAGATATTTGTCCTAAGTGATTTCATTTTATATAAGTTTGGTTGGAATTCCGATCGTAAGTTAAGAAAGTGTGATTACAAATACACTTTCTTGTAATTCATCTTTCGATCTAGTTTATCGATTGCTTCCTCTAATGCTCCAATATTTATTTCAAGAAAATTTGACAAGTGGAAAATAGCTCCATATTTTTCTCCAACTTTTGAGACCATGTTATTTTTCTGAAGAACTTTCATGTGATGTTGAACTGCCTTGTAATCAAGTTCAAGAACTTGTGATAACTGATGAGTATTGTATGGTCTATCAAGTAAGTGAATGATTATCCGTAATCGCGTAAATCCACCTCTTGTACTTGTAAACAAGTAAAGTAGTAATTTTCTAGTCTGTTTATCGGGTTTTCTTTGCTCAGAAACACATTTTGATTTAATGATCTCTTTGAATTCAAATAGTTGGTTTGTCATAGTTTCTAAAAGAAATTAGATATTTTTGCTTAAAACCCTATTTCCAGATCTATTCCATATTCAGGCAAGACAATTACCCTTAAATTGACTTGGAATAAAGTTGTGATATCATGATGGCATCACGTGGATATGATATGACCCCTACCATGTATTCTCCAGATGGACGAATATACCAAGTAGAATATGCCATAGAGACTGTAAAAAGAGGAACATTAGCAGTAGGTATCAGTACTAAAGAAGGAGTCATTTTAGCAGTAGAGGAAAAACCACGAACATTACAAACTAAAAATATTACTCAAAAGATTTTCCAAGTTGATTTTCATATTGGAATTGCAGCTGCTGGATACATTCCAGATGCACGTGTCCAAGTAGATGGTGCAAGATTCTTTTCACAAGGAAACAGAATGACATATGATGAATCAGTTGAAATTTCATCAGTTGCCAAATATCTAGCAGATCAAGCTCATCAATTTACACAATATGGCGGTGTACGTCCAAACGGAGTTGCCATGATTATTGCAGGAATTGATCAAAAAGGTGAATCAATCTACATCACTGACCCAAGTGGAACATATGTACAATATTCAGCAATTGCAATTGGAAATGGTTCTGATGATGTTAATGAATTTTTTGAACAATTTTACAATAAAGATATGAGTTTAGAAGACGCAGCAGCATTAGCCATTGCAGCAATTAATCTAAAAGCAGAGAAAAAGGATGAAGTCAATCATATTAAAATGGCAAAGATTACAACTAAATCCAAAGTCTTTGAAAAGATTTCAGAGTCAGATATACAAAATTATTCTCAAAACATATCTAAATTTTCTAAAGAATAAAAGCCACAGATTTGAAAACATATTCAAACTAGTATACAAAAATGATAGATTATGGGATTAGGTAGTTACTGGGGAGAAGTAATGGATGTACTTCGAGAAATAATTCCAGTTTATGATAAAGTGAATTCAATTATTTCTCTAGGAAAGGATGTTGAGCACAGAAATCGTGGAATTTCACAAAGAGTTTTTCCAGGAAATAAAATTCTTGATGCAGGTTCAGGTTTTGGCAACATGTCAAAGACTGCACTAAAACAAACTGACGGAAAACTTTCAATTACACTTTTTGATCCGCTAGTTCCCATGTTAAAAAATACAAGCACATATTTTGAAAAATCACCAGACATGGCAAATGGTGTTTTTGAACATATTCCGTTTAAAGATGAAGAATTTGATGCGGTGTTGTGCGGTTATTCATTGAGGGATGCAATAAGTTTGAAAATTGCAATTTCTGAAATTCATAGAGTGTTGAAAAAAGATGGAAGATTCGTCATTGTTGATTTGGGTAAACCAGATGAAGTATTTTTTAGATTTGGTGTATCATGCTATCTAAAATTCATCCTTCCCATTCTGGCATTAATTGCAGGGGGTAGACTAGGATTGAAGTTTGGAAAATTATATGGCACATACAAACGATGGCCTCAAAACAAAAAACTAGAAAAATTATTGCTAGAGAAATTCTCTAAAGTAGAATTTGAGAAAGATCTTATGGGCGGGGCAATAATGGTTGCAGCATTCAAATGAATAGAATTCTAATTCTAGTTAACATAACTGGTTTGATCATAGGAATTTCCTATGGATTGCATGGACCAATTTTACCAATTTTTGCAAAAAATGTTATTGGTGCAACATATTCTGAATTGGGATTAATTGGATTAACAAGTTTTGTTCCATACATGTTCATTCCTCTTTTTGTAGGAATTCTTCTTGACCGAATTAATAATGGATACCTGCTAGCAATTGGTGCTGCAATTAATTCTGTATCAATTTATCTATTATCAATTGCACAATCAATTCCAGAAATTATGGGATTCAGAATAATGACAGGTATAGCTCATGCATTTTTCTGGCCACCATGTCAGGCAATAATTGCAAATGAAAGTACAGAAAAAAATAGAGTTAGAAACATTTCTTGGTTTACAATGTTTTTTGTAATTGGGTTTATGATAGGTCCATTACTAGGCACTGTACTCTTAGAAGGACTAGACATTACATACAGAATTCTATTCCAGATTACTGCATTTATTCTGGCTACTGGAATAATTTCTGCACTACTAATCTCAAAAAAAAGAATCAAAGTTCATCAAGAACGGATATCGCTTTCAGCAATTAAAGAAATGAAAAGATTTCCTGAAGTGATAATTCTATTAATTTTTTGTACATCATCTTTTGGAATAATTCTCACAATTTTTCCTGCATTTTTGAATGATAGTGGAATGAGTGCAACAAATATTTTATTATTGTACTTTGTTTTTGGAGTTTCACGAGTTGCGTCATTAGCATTAGCAGGAAAATTTGCAAAAAGAACAAGTCAGACTTTGATTGCAGCCACATTATCAATTTCAATAGGATTAGGCATAGCAGTTATTGCAGATTCAATTATTACTTTTGGAATTGCTCTAGTTCTAATGGGATTTGGATTTAGTATATTCTTCCCACTAACTTTAGAAATAATTTTGAGTAAAACAAAAAAACAGATCACAGGGAAAATAATTGGTGCATATGAAACAGTTTTTGGAATAGGTTGGGCATTAGGACCCACAATTGGCGGTCCAATTACAGAAACGTTTGGAAACGAAACACCGTATTTGGTTTTTTGTGTAATAGGAATTAGTGTTACACTTTTTGCAATTTCATCTAGAAAGAAACTAGAACCACAGAGAATTCAAAGTTGAATTGAATCTTTAGGCATAAATCCTAAACATTACGTTTAATTTCAAAATATTACTTAGAAGAATATGTTTGATTATTCATTAAATATTGCAGGAAGCGAATGGATGATAATAATTTTTGTCGCAGTAATTTTGATTTTAGGAACAGGTAAACTTCCAGGTGTTGCAAAAAAACTTGGCAAAGCAGTTAATGAATACAATAAAGCAAAAAATGAAATTCAAGAACAGATGAAGATAGGAGAAGAACAAACACCAACAATATCAGGACCAGTGGAGACTGAAAGAGCAAAGTTAGAAACTATTGCAAAATCAATTGGCATTAAAGTTGAAGAAAAAACAGACGATGAATTACGTGAAATGATTGCTACAAAAATAGGACAGAAAAAAACAGACGAACCAAAAAAAGAAAAATAGATTATTTTGATGCTTTAATTCGATACAAGTTCTTGTCAAGTCGTTTTTTAGCAAATTTGTAGTATTCAGGAACAATTTCAAATCCAATGAATCGTCGGTTAAGGGATTTACTTACTACTGCAACCTGGCCTGATCCAAGAAATGGATCAAATACAATGTCTTTTTTCTCACTAGAGTATTCTAATAATTTTTTAATTAATTCAGAAGGAAGTTTAGTTGGTGTTTTTTCATCACCAGTCCAATACTCCCTTTTGATATCCCATACATCTTCTTTATCTCTATAATGAAGACTACGTCCATCTTTTGTTTTATCATCTTTTTTAAATCTGGTAAATGGAAAAAATTTTCGTTTCTTATCATCTTTGCAAACATAAAGACAATGATAATGAGAAGTAACAAATTTCTTTTTAGTAACTACACCAAATTGGTATTTCCAAATGATATGATTAATTGTTACAAATCCAATATCATCTAATGCTCTCAAAATATCTTTAAGATTATTCCAACCTGAAAAAACATACATGCTTCCAGAATCCTTTAAAATTCTGAATACCTCACTCATCCACGCGTATGTGAAATCATAATAGTCTTCAGGCTTTATTTCATTATATCCAGAAATGACTCTTGAGGATGTTCTGTTATAATTTGCTTTTTTTGCCTTAAAATTGATAGCAAAAGGAGGATCAGTAATAACAAGATCAATCTTATTTTTAGAAATTGAACTCATTCCTTCAATACAATTTTGATTGTAAATTTTGTTGATTTCGATTTTTTTCATTTTTAAATTCAAGACAAGGTTCTAGCTTAATAATGTCATGGGTCATTTATAGCGATTAACAATAAATCACTAAACATTTCTTACAAAATAGATCTTGAAATTCTCATGTCCTAAATGTAAATCAAAAATAGAAATTCAAAAGACATTCAATAAAAAAATGCATGTCTCCTGTACAAAATGTGGAATTGAGGACTTGTTAGAGTTTTCAAAAAATTTTGATGAGGTATTTTTAGAATTTCTTTCAAGATTTGATAAAGGATTAGTTACAGAGAGGGGATTATCTGAAAGTCTCAAAGATGAGGGAATCATCAGAGGTGAAGATGAAATCAAAGAAATGATTGGAGATAATAATCCAGATGTAATTACTGAGGAAATTTTATTTTCAAAAAAAGATTATATTTCAGAATACAAAGTTTTAAAGAATTCTGAGCCTAAAATGGGCTGTAAAGTTGAAGAATTAGGACTAGATGAATCCATATCAGAGCGTCTAAAAGAATTAGAAATAAATCAGTTTTACAAATTTCAAGAAGAGTCAATTAAAGAAATCATCTTTGGAGAAAATGTCATAATTGAGGCACCAACTGCATCAGGAAAAACAGAGGCATTTTTGATTCCAGTAATTCAAAGAATAAAAAAAGATGCCAGTAAAGGAAATGTTTTTGCAATCTTTGTATATCCCACAAAAGCTTTGGCACGAGATCAATATCCAAAAATTCAGAAATTTTCTGAAAAAATAGGAATAGATGTTAAAGTTTTTGATGGAGATACAAAGATTGATGAGCGAAGAAAAATAATTGATGATCCCCCACAAATTCTAATTACAAATTTTGATATTTTACATTATCATCTTTGGCATCAAACTAAATTTTCATCAATATTGAGTTCAACAAGAATTTTGATAGTGGATGAAGCTCATGTGTATTCAGGAATTTTTGGTTCAAATGTTCATTACATTATAAAAAGACTCAAAAGAATTTGTAGCAACAAACTACAATTTGTAGCAGCATCAGCAACATTAGATGATGCAAAAGAATTCTGTCAAAAATTATTTGGAGAAAAAATGCAAATTATTCATGGTTCTGGAAAAAAAGGTCAAACAGATTTTGTAATGTTATTTCCATCTCTTCGAACTCAAAGAGCACTAATGGTAGAATTAACAAAAAAATTGACTGAGAAAAATCACAAAACAATGGTGTTTAGTAATTCACATCTAAATTCTGAATTATTAGCAATGCAAGCAAAAAAACAAAAAGTCAACATCAAAGTTCACCGAGCAGGATTAATGGTAAATTATAGAACTGCAGTGGAAAAACAGTTCAAAGAAGACAAGCTTCAAGCAATATCATGCACACCTACACTAGAATTAGGCATAGATGTGGGCAATGTGGATTGTGTGATTTCATCAACTATTCCAGTAAACAGACTAATTCAAAGAATTGGAAGGGCTGCAAGAAAAGGACAAAGAGGGTATGCATTTTTGGCATTGGGGAATGATCCTATTTCTCAATATTACAAAAATCATCCAGATGATTATTTTGAAGATATTGAAAAAACATACATCGATCCAAAGAATCCATTTGTTGAAGAATTTCAAGTGTTGGCAATGGCATGTGATAGACCAATTTCAAAACATGAATTAAAAGAACATCAAGAAGTAATAGAACATCATATCATCAAAGAAAATCTTCAATTAATTAATAATAGAATCATTCCAAATTTTGATAAAATTAATTCCATGCTAAATGATTACAGTATTAGAGGAATTGGAAAATCAATTGATATCTTTCTTAATGAGAAAAAAGTAGGAGATAGAGTATTACCAATCGCATTAGAAGAATTACACAAAGATGCAATCTATTTTTTGGCAGGAATTCGTTACAAAGTAAAAGAATTTGATTATCCAAAGAAAAATTTTGCCAAATTAGAAAGAATTCCTAAAGATTATCCATATTATACAAAATCACTCACAGAAGAATGGCCAACAATTGAAACAGTCTTTGAAAGCAGAAAAGCTAATGGGATAGAAGTGGCATTTTGTAAATTACATATTCAAAAGAAAGTTTATGGTTATGTCAACATAGAATTAGGACAAGAAATTACTCAAGGAGAAAAAATATTACTTGACACTCCATTAGAGTATGATTTTATCACAAAAGGAATTGTTTTTCATGCCCCAAAACCACTCAAAGTAATTGAGGAATCAGATGATGAGGAATATACTGAAGCAAGTGGATATCATGCAACAGAACATGTTGTAATTGAGGGTAGTAACATGATAACGGGAGGAGTGTCTCAAGATTTAGGAGGCATATCTTTAGGCACTTCAGGCTTGATTTTCATCTATGATGGGGCAATAGGTGGGAGTGGTGCAAGTAAGGCATTGTATGACAGATTTGAAAAAGCACTTGAGAGAAGTATGTTTATCGTAAAAGAATGTCCTTGTAAAAATGAGGCAGGTTGTCCCAGATGTACATTTTCTTACAGATGTGGAAACAATAATGAATATTTACACAAAAATTCTGCATTAGAAATTCTTGAGAGAATCAACAAGGGTGAAAAAACAGAATTAATTGATCCAATTGAGGGTGACAGACCTTTAGTATAAGAAATCAAAATGGGATAAATATGACAATAAATCAGCAATAATATGCAAAAAGTAGCTCTTGTAACTGGCAGTTCATCAGGAATTGGATTTGAAACATCATTAGCATTGGCAAGAGAGGGATATCATACATTTGCAAGTATGAGGGATGTCAATAAAGCAAAAGAAATTAAAAAAATAGCAGATAAAGAAAATCTCCCAATAGATGTAATAGAATTAGATGTGGATAAAGAAGAATCAATTGTATCTGCAATTAAAAAAGTTGTTTCAGATGGAGGAAGATTAGATGTTCTAGTAAACAATGCAGGTTTTGGATTATTTGGATGTGTAGAAGATACTCCAATAGATGATTTTAGAAAACAGTTTGAAACCAATTTTTTCAGTATCGTTAGAATTATTCAAGAAATATCTCCAATAATGAGAAAACAAAGTTCAGGAATTATTGTAAATGTTAGTTCAGTTGTTGGAAGGATGGGATTACCAGGATTTCCAGCTTATGTAAGTACAAAATATGCATTAGAAGGATTAAGTGATTGTTTAAGATATGAATTAGGACAGTTTGGAATCAATGTTACACTAATTGAACCAGGAGCTGTCAAAACAAACTTTTTTGATTCAATGAAAGTTCAAGAATCAAAAGCAGATCCAAAATACAAAAAACTAACTGACCACATGTTATCAGGTCTCAAAATGATGGCACAGTTTGGTACAGAACCGGCTCAAGTGGCAGAAGTAATTCTCAAAGCAATTAATGCAGATGAAATTTTACCACGATATATCGCAGGAACTGATGCTGCTATGTTTATGGAGGCAAAAAAGACCAAAACAGACATAGAATTTGAGAAATACATGAGTAAAGAGCTATTTCCTAGTTGAAATAGTACGTTAAATTGATATACGCATAAAGTTAAGTTTTTGTCTAAGTCCCCAATTTTGAATGAAAAAAAATGAAATGGAAAACGCTACAACACAATGGAATCTTGTTTCCCTCAGCTTATGAGAAACAAGGAATAAAAATAAAGATCAATGGTGAAACAGTTGATCTTGATATTAATCAAGAAGAGATGATATACCAATGGGCAAAAAAGAAAGACACCCCATATGCTCAAGATAAGGTTTTTCAAAAAAATTTCACAGCAGATTTTGCAAAAACATTAGATTCTAAATTTAAAAAAATTTCATATGATGATATCAATTTTTCTAGTGCTTTCAAAGTAATTGACAAAGAAAAAGATCTCAAAGAAATGATGACAAAAGAAGAGAGAAAAGCAGTTGCTGTAAAAAGAAAAGAACTACGAGAAAAACTCAAAGCAAAATATGGAATTGCAATCATGGATGGAAAAGAAGTCGAGGTTGGAAATTACATGGCAGAACCCCCAGGAATATTCATCGGTAGAGGAGAACATCCACTACGAGGGAAATGGAAACCACCAGTTACATCAAAAGATGTTACACTCAATCTTGGCAAAGAAGCTAAAGTGCCTGAAAGAAAATGGAAAAAAATTATTCATGACAAAGATTCAATGTGGCTAGCTAGTTGGATGGATTTTCTAACTCAAAAAAGAAAATATGTCTGGCTTGCTGATTCTTCAGGATTAAAACAAGACAGAGACAAGGCAAAATATGAAAAAGCAGTTAAACTTGCAAATGAGATTGGTAAAATTAAAAATAGAATAGTTAAAGATTTGAAAAACAAAGATCCAAGAATTAGTAGAATTGCCACAGTTTGTTATTTGATTTATAGAACATCAATGAGGGTAGGAGACGAAAAAGACCCAGATGAGGCAGATACTGTAGGTGCCACTACCCTTAGAAAAGAGCACATCAAAATCACAGCAAATACAATCGAATTTGATTTTCTAGGTAAAGACAGTGTTAGATGGCAAGAATCACTTGTAGTAGAAGGAGAAGATAAACAATTCCAAGAAAATTTGAAAAAATTAATTGAAAAAATAAAACCAAAAGATGAGATTTTTGGAAATATTACATCAAGACATGTCAATGTGTATTATTCAAGTATTGTAAAGGGGCTAACTGCCAAAGTATTCAGAACATATCTTGCAACAGCAGTGGTCAAGAAATATCTTGTAGAACATGATAACATGAAAGGAAAAACTGCAAATGAGAAATTATACCATGCAAAATTAGCAAACTTGGAAGCTGCAATGATGTGTAATCACAAAAGAACTATTCCAAAAACATTTGAGGAATCATTACAGAAAAAAAGAGATTCATTAAAAAAGAGAGGAAAAGAAAAAGCATGGGAAAAAACAAAACTAACTTTGAAAAAAGTAGAAGCATCCACACCAAAGACTGACACTCAAAAGAAAAGTAAAGAAAAAAGAATCAAAACACTAAATGATCAAGTGAAAAAGCAAAAAATTAAGCATAAAGAAAGATTAGAAAAATTAGAGTTGCAAATTAATTTGTCTGAGAAAACTAGGGATTACAACATTGGAACATCACTAAGAAATTATATTGATCCAAGAGTTTTCAAAGCATGGACTGATGAGGTAGGTGCAGAATGGGAGAAATTGTACACTGCTGCATTACAAAAGAAATTCCTTTGGGTAAAAAGTGAGAAATTAAGTTGGTCAGAGATTGCCAAACAGTAAAAATTCAATCATTATTCCATACGTAGCATTTAATTTCCCAAATTTTTAGGCATATACTATGCCGGGGTAGCTCAGCCTGGTTAGAGTGCCAGTTAATTTGGTAATCTCTAACGGTTCTCCAACTAAGGCAATACTCATAATCTGGAGGTCGTGGGTTCGAAACCCACCCCCGGCACACATAATTTATTCAATAATTTCCTTTCTGCAAATAGGTTCAACGCTATAATTATCAAGTCTAAAAATTGTTAATCAATGAATTTTTTGAGATTTTTACATCTATTTCTAATTGTAACTTCAGTTACACCTGAAGCCTCGGCCAGAGTTTTTTGCGTAATATGCTCTTCAGTTACAAGACTGGCCAAGTATAATGCAGAGGCTGCCAAACCCATTGGTTCTTTTCCTGAAAGGATTCGTTCTTTTTCTGCTTGTTTTAGAATATTCATTGCATATCGTTTTGTTTTCTCTGATAATTTAGTAGTACTTCCAATCTTTGCAATGCATGAAACTGAATTAATTATTGGCATTCTCAAGTCTAATTCTTTTACTATCAATCTGTAACATCCAGATAATTCTTTTTTTGTAACATTAATTGTACTTGAAACTTCTTTTAATGTTCTTGGTGTTTCTGTTTCACGACATGCCGCATATAGTGATGATGCAATCATTGCAGTAATAGAACGACCTCTCACTAATTTTCGCTCTAGTACTTTTCTGTAAATATAAGCTGCTTTTTCAGATACACTATCAGATAAGGATAATTTTTCTTTCATTTTGAGTAGTTCACCTAATGCTTGTTTGAGATTTTTATCTGTAGAATTATGAGTAGTGCTTCTACTGTCCAGTTTTCGGAGTTGACTCAGAGAGGATTTCATGGATGAAGATAATGGCTTTCCTGATGCATCTTTGTTAATTGGATTAATTATACTACTAAGACCATTATCATGTCTAGTTAGTGATGTTCTATCACCCGTACGAGATTTACTTACTGCACTGTCTGAGAAAATTCTTTCAGAGCCATTATCTGAAATTTTTTCATCAATTACAAACCCACATTTTCCACAAAATATTTCTCCAGATACACCATCAGTGACTAGATTATGTTTTCCACATCTAGGACATTTTTCTTTATTTTGAAGTTGTTGCGACATGATATCAAAAAAGCAGTATTGCTTTGGATAAATAAACTATCAATTTCAGGTATTAGTGGTTATAATTGTACAATAACTTTCATGGTTTTTTGATCAAGTAATCAAACCCTTCCTCAATTGTAGGCATCTCATATTTTTCAATTTGTTCAAGGATTAGCATTGAAGGAATTGATTTGTTTTCTATAACTTTTCTATGTTCTAATCTTTGCCAAATAACATTCTCTGGAATAATAAAGTAGACTCCCTTAATGGTAATTTTTTTTCCATATATCTTTGCCATTTTTCTGAGTTTCAGAATAAGACTACACCTTATTTCAGAGCCTAAATTAGTTCTGTCAATCACAAAATCAATATTATTTTTTATGCAGTACTCTATTTCATCGTAAAAATACTTTGTAAATTTCTTAAAGATACCAGATGATTGCGACATGTTAAATGAGTTATCATAACTTATTCCAAGTGTGTTTGCCTGCTCTTCTACATATTTGTCTGTGGAACAAATTACCTGATTCAATGTTTTAGCATGAGTTGACTTACCACTGCCACTTGAGCCAACTAAGATTGTTATCAACATTTTTTATCAATACTATAAACATTCAATATAAAAAACCATTTGGTAATTTGTATAGGTAATCAGCCCTAAGATATAGAGTTCGCTTTAAGAACTCTATCCTTTTTACAGAAAGTACAATATTCTTCTTTGGAATTACTATTCATTGGAGTTAAACAATCATTGCAATATTTCATAATTATAGTAGTCAATCAAGACATATTAAGAATTTCTTTTAGATTACATTTGAAATTAATTGTATGGTAAAATCATAGGATTATTTTAGTTTGAGACTCTTCAAAATTCAACTCTGAATATCATCTAATTTTGAACTAGGATTTCCTTGAGTATTTTTTCTAAAAGTGCACTATAATTTATCGATGTGTCTGCAGACACAAACAAGATATCATTTTTTATTGGAATACTCATGGTTACGACTCTATGTCTAATTATGATACTTCCTTTTAATTTGCCTAAAACCATATCAAAATCCTTACGCAGTTTGACTCTTGTTGCAACTTCTTCATACAAATCTTCATAGAATCTTTTATTTTGAGAAGATTCAGAATCATCACTTACACCACCTGTGACTAAATTTCCTTTCTCATTTATTACACTAACAAACTGAATTTTTTCATCAAGGTTTTTTATTTTATCACAAATTTGAGGATAATCAAAAATTTTATTCTCCATGTAATTTTTTTAATTATGCCATTACTTTAATGCTCTAGTTGACTGTATGAAAATATTAGAAAGGAATTTTTATTTGAATTTGGGAATGGTAAAGAAAAACTTTGTTCCAAGATAAGGTTTACTTTCAATCCATATTTTTCCGCCCATTTTTTCAACCAAATTTCTAGAAGCAATCAAACTTGAAGAGCCACTAAAGGTACCATCTATTTTGAATAATTGATCTTGTTTGTCTTTTGAAATTCCATCGCCATCATCTTTTACAAAGAATCTAACTTCATTTTCGCTATTAGTTACACCAATCTCAATTTTTCCAAAAGAACCAACAAAATCATGTGCATATTGAACTAAAGTACCAAATACTTCTAAAAGTTTTCTTTTATCTGCTTTAATTTTAATATCTCCAATTGATAAATCTAAAAATCTTATTTCTTTATCATTCATGATGTGTTTATTTATCGAAATACAAGTCGTAAGAATTTCTTTTGAAGATAATTCTTCAATAAATAATTGTATGCTGTTTAGATTAGATTTTTGTTCAGGTTCTGGAGTTGGTTCTGGAGTTGGTTCTGGAGTTGGTTCTGGAGTTGGTTCTGGAGTTGGTTCTGGAGTTGGTTC
>LFLC01000054.1 GCA_001543015.1 Nitrosopumilus sp. LS_AOA
CCGTTTTTTGCCGCCCCCTCGGATTTAAGCCCATGAGCCTAAATCCGGATTTAAGCCCATGGGCCTATATACGGGTTCATTTTTTAACATTTTGGAAAATAAATTGCCATTTCAGATATAACTCTTCTTTTCTATAAATCAACCTTGTTGGTCAAATTTACAGGGGTTTCGTCTGCAATAGTCTTTAATTAAGGAATGTCCTTTTTCTGTGGAGTGATATTGGCCTTTCACAACGAATTTTCCAGGAACTTCAAGTCCATTTCCTCTTGAATTTTCTCTATTGCCAATCACTTCGACTGTAGCTTTTCCACCGTTCGCTAAAATATATGTCATGTACGGGGAAATAGCTCTCGACACGTGACTGATTTTTTGCCCAAAACTTAGGGGAAACTTTTTTGGCCCATGGGCCTAAATACGGGTCACTTTTCCTAATTTCAGCAACACCAAAACATTAAAAATCCGCTTTTAAGCCCATGGGCCAAAAAACGGAGGAATAGGGTATATTTTTCAGGAATTGAGGCTGGAATGATGCTTAGCTGATGCTTGTTTGTATACTCTTTTACTACTCTCCGGGTGATTTTTATAAACTCAAAATGCTGTAGTGTTAGAAAGTGTACACAGAGCCTTAGATATTCCAAACAAAAATAGAATCTTCTGAACGTCTTCTGAACATTTTTGTTTCTAAGATAAATTTGGGTACCCCCGCCCATTATATGGTTAAAAATATTATGCCTTATGTTCAACATTGAGGCTGGGCTGATGCTTAATTGATGCTTAGATTTTGGGCAAATTTGAGCCTGGTGATGCTTACAAAGGTCATGCTTATAAAAAAAATGTACATTTTCAAAAACACTTACCATGACTGTCAATCGATTATTAACTTTATTTATGCGGTATAACATCATGTAATCTTGTCAATTCATTACAAACCTATATAAAACAAATAATAAAACAATATTATAATAATCTACAGTAGAACTAGATTCCAGAACAGCCCCAGCAAATATTACAACAACAAGACAAGAACAAAGTTTCTCTAACATTATTTGGACACTCGAGAAATGCAAAAAACAAAACGGCGGTTAATTTGAAACAAAAGCGGTTCACTGAAGCACGGGGGTAAAATTATAAATAAAAACAATATTACATATAAAATTCATATTGGTATACAAAAACATAATTCACAAGTGAGCATAAAATAATTATATTGATAAACAAATGTTGCCCTAGTATTACAAAATTTGTTGTGAGACAAAATTTTGTTGGAGATTATTCATCTTACTAGGACAACATTCAAAAAAAAATAATTTTGATATATGAATGTATATTGATAGTATATCACAATGCTAGTGTTTAAATATACCATTTGTTCCTAGTATATCTGTGAGACAAAATGAAGTTGGAGGCAGCGTCATCTGAAAACCGGTGACAAGATCTCAGGAATATATCTTCGTGTTACTGAAAACTGTAATTGTATAATAGATCGTATTATCAAAAAATCCGATACTGTAAAAGAATTACGGGTAAAGGGACACACAGTAGATAAATCTGTGCTTGGAAGGTTTGGGTATTTGTTAGTAAGTCGTAACATGTCATTACTAGCAAAAAACCCAGACCTTCTTCTTGCTGCCTCAAAACCTGAATCAACTGAAGAATTAATCCAGATGATTGAGAAGGAGATTAAAAATTGATACAAATGTGTGAATATCCTAAAGTATTTTTAATAACATATGATGATGGCAATTCCGAACAAGTTTTGAATGTTCCCCATAGACTGTATGATTCTGATATTGAATTCCGCAAAAATATTATTTCGATGAAATGTCTCTGTTGTGGTTTTGAATCTAATTTCCAAAATGAGGATAAATCATAATGCAACGCAAAGGTCAATGTCTGTATAGTCATTTTAGATATGATGAGAATAATAATCATAGAAATGAGGCCGATATTTGTACTCTTATTTGGAATTTGGAAAATGAAAAATTTGATCAAATAATGAGGGATAGAAAATGATTCGTGCATCATATAGCAAATGTCATTGTGGTGCAGAAGCAGTAACTTTCTCAAACTGTTGCGGTTGGGAATGTGAAAATTGTTCTAGTCCATCTTGTAGGGGGGATAATTTTGCCTGAAACTTTTGCAGCTCCTAAATGTAATGATATAGATTATCAAGTAAATACTTCTAAAACATGTAGTAGATGTGGAATTACAGTATCAAAATGCTCAGCTATATCCTGGGATGATGGAATATGTCCTTCATGTTATCACAGATGTAATATTAAAGAAAATCCTAAAAATGAAAATCCATTATTAACTATCGTATACAGTGCTAATCCTAGTCCTGTTACACTATATCTGAACAAATTCACAGACCATGAAAGAAATAGGATGTTTCCATCATGAATCCTATTTTTGAAGAAACCACTTATCAGTTACAACAAGTGTTGGATTTGTTTGATGTAAAATATGACGAAGAAGACGAGAAATACGTTGCCATAACATCAGTTGCAACTGTTGTAGATCCTGAAAAAATTGAATCGATTATGAGATTAGACCTCATGATTTACTCTATTCAAAAATTTGATGATACTATGACCATACGTTTTGTCCATAAAAAAGGAGGGCGCTTTTGATTGTTAGTATGCGGTCACGATGTATGGCCTCAAGACAAATGTTACTACTGCAAGAAAAAACCTTGGACCACCTGGGAGTTATTCGACACGTGTTTGGTTCCGTGTTGTGCTCCGTGTTACAGAATAAACGAGGACAACATGAAAATCGCAAAGGAGAGGGGGCTAATTGACACTAGAAAAAAACCTAGAGGGGGTGATAGGATGAAAATTGAAAAAGGAAATACTGGTAGTGATAATATTTCAGTTGCTTTTGTTGAGGAGAGAAAACTCACAAAATTAAAAATCATAAATGAAGGTGAAATGAATACATACACTCCAAAGGAAGGAAGCGGTGATAAACCAACTACAAGGTTACTCATTGGAATTTCTTATGAAGGTCAACAAGACGGAGACCCAAAACATTGGAGAATGAACAACACGAGCAGAAATGCACTCATTGACATTTACGGCGATGATACTGAAAAATGGATTGGTAAAGAACCTGAAATTACACTAGAAGGAACCGGAGAATTCAGACATATCACAATTGATACCTTGAGGACGAAATAACCTCATTATCATTTTTTATTTTTTTTAAAAAAAACATCCTTACTCGGATGTAAAATGAGTAACAAAAAAAAACAAAAGTGAAAACAAAATGAATAAACTAAATGAAATAAAAAAACAAAGAAAACGTACAGCTAACATATTAGGTAATTTGTGTGTTGTATGTGAAAGAAAGTTTGGTAAAGGATTTCATTTTCACCATAAAAAATACACTAAAGGAGAAAAGACACATAAAGACTTTGATGTTTCTGCATCCATAAAAAACTGGATACAATACAACGTATACATTTTACCAATTATTGAATCAAAACCAAAAAATTATGCGTTGTTATGTAATAAACATCACAAATTAGTTGAGATTTTAAAGCAGTTCAAGTCAGAGAGATTTGAAAATTTAGTAAAAATTGTGAGGGAGAGTAAATGAAAAAATCAGTCCATCACATGCAAATAATTAACAAAAATGATTACTGGGAGACTCCAAAAAAAGAATACGCATATGCTGTTTGGAATTATGACGTTACGCCACAAACAGACGTATGTGCAACTATACTCAATAGACGTTGCGAGAAATATTTCTCAGAATCAGATAACGCATTAACAAAACAGTGGGATGAAGACTTTTTCATGAATCCGCCTTATTCCCAAATTAATACCTGGATGGAATATGCCTACACACAACACCTGAAACATAATGTAACTGGATTGATTCTAGTTTTTGGAAAAATAGGAGTAAAATGGTTTCACAAATTCATCTATGACAGAAAAAATGACAAATGGCTTGCAGAGTTCAAACCAATTGATCATCGAATTAAATTTACTCTACAAGGAATAGTTCCAAAGAATTGTAAAACTTGTAAAAAATCATTCTATGATGTAAAAGAAATTACATGTCCACAATGCAAATCAAAAATGACTGAAACACCTGCACCTTATGATTCCTGTTGGATTATTTTTAGGAGTAAGAAATGAGTCAAATACAATCTCCTTCTCTAAACAAAGTTTACAATCAGGACTGTATCTCTGGAATGAAAAACATTCCATCTGAAAGTATAGATCTAATAGTTACTGATCCGCCTTTTGCAATAAAATTTGATGGAAAACAGGGAAATTATGGGCGAGATTCCTCCAAAGTTCTAGACGGCTATGTAGAAATTCCAAAAGAAGATTATCCTAAATTTAGCTTGGATTGGATAACTGAGAGTTACAGAGTTCTAAAAGATTCTGGAAGTATGTATGTATTTTCAGGATTCAACAACATGAAAGATATTCTTAATGCATTGGATTCAGTAGGATTCACTTTACAGAGTAATGTCATATGGGAATATCCATTTGGATTATATGCCAAGAAAAATTTTGTAGTATCTCATTATAACATATTTTATGTCTGCAAGAATCCAAAAAAACGTATATTCAATTCTGACTGTAGATTTTCAAATAGTAAACCACGATATCATGACCTTATATCTGTCTGGAAAATTAAAAAAGAATTTTGGAAAGGCAAAAAAACTCCAACAAAACTTCCTACAGAAATTATTAAAAAAATACTCCAATACTCTTCTAATCCTGGTGATTTGGTGTTAGACCCATTTTCTGGTTCAGGACAAGTACTTACCACATCAAAATCATTAGGACGAAACTATTTGGGATTTGAAATAGTACCAGGATATTTTGAGTTTATCCAAGAGAGGTTAACTATGGAGGAGGAAAAATAATGTCAGGAGATTATTTTGAAATTCCAGAGGAGATATCAGTCAGACTTGGAATGTATAACAAACGATATGTACATATGAATAGTGTTGTTGATTTAAGAAATTTTTGTGATAGCAAGATTTCGATTTTATCTAATCCTGATATAATATCTCAAGATATGCCTAATTTGGAGGAATTAAAATTAACAAAAAAGAGAGGTCGTCCTACACATGAT
The DNA here is from genome assembly GCA_001543015.1 of Nitrosopumilus sp. LS_AOA. Taxonomy (GTDB): domain Archaea; phylum Thermoproteota; class Nitrososphaeria; order Nitrososphaerales; family Nitrosopumilaceae; genus Nitrosopumilus. The sequence goes on from LFLC01000054.1 coordinate 5,104, forward strand.
CCTGGTAAACAATATACTCTATTTTTACCAGATTCAATAGCCAAATACATTGAACCATTAGGTGACGAGTCTAGATCAAAAAGGATTTTTCGTTTAATTGAGATGGGAATTGCAGAAGAAAAAGAGAGTTTGAATAAATGACTAAAACAATTCTAAATTATAATCTAAGAAAAACACATTGTCCACGTGGCCATATATACAATCCTGAAAACACATACAGGATGAAAAATGGTGGACGTGTTTGTAGATTATGTCATAGGGTAAAGGAGAGAATGAGAAGATGATTAAAGATATTCCTGATTGGACTACTGCAATTACAACAGCAAAAGAAGAACTATACCCAGATTATCCAGGATTACAATTAAAATCATTTCAAGAAGCCTCTAAAGTTTTAGGTAAAGCACTTGAATTATTATTAATTTCAAAGAATCTAAAATACGGTAAAGGCAATATACTAAATTCATCTGACTTTGGAATAGAACCAAAGAAAGGTGTAGCTCTTAGAATGAATGATAAATTTGAGAGATTAAAAAATGGCCTTCAAGGTGTTGATTTAGGAAAAGAAGGATTTATTGATAGTTTCGGTGATTTGGTAGGGTACAACGCAATTGGTTTGATGTTAGAGCTTGGATGGTATGAGTTACCGATAGAGGAGGATAAAGAATAATGGAAAAATATATTCTTGAATGCCCTACATGTAAGGCTACATCATCAACTAAAAACAAACATGATGACAAGGACAAAACTCCTTGTTATTATTGTGGTACAATTATGATAGTGATTTATCATGCAGATAGTTCTGCACCTACATTATGGGGATTTGTATGTGAAGAACCTAGTCAAAACCTTGACAAACTAAAACCAGAATTTATGGAGAGGTTTAAGAAATGAATAAACAACAATTAAAAGATCTAATTAAACCTATTTTAGAAAAAGGAAAATTAATCAATGATATTATTTTCGTTTCTCAAAAAATGGCATATTTTGATATTTGCTTCATGTTAAAATTATGTAGGCCTGTCGATAGTGAATACAAAACTCCCAAATTCTTTAGTTTCCGTTGGGGAGAACCTAAAAGTGCTCAAGGATGGGAATCTAAAGATCTTTACAATATGGTAGAGAATCATGTTTTAACAGGTGGTAAAGATGGACTTGAGCAATTATTATTTGGTTGTATTGCGGCTTTAGATGTTTACACAGAAGATGAAATTTTGACTATATTAGATGCACAGCTGAAATATGGAGAATTAAAAAATGAAAAATGAAATATTAAAATTAATTCCAAAAAGTAAATTAATCTTATCTGCATGTGCTATTTTAGAAATTAAAAATGAAACATTATTTGTTGAAGAATTTCTTAGAGATAATGTAGAAAATCTTAGTGATGATTTAATGGCAATTTATTTGGCATTATTGAATCGAAATAATAAAAAAATTCCAGTGTTGAATTATGGTGGATTAGCAACAAAATTAGATGTTTTATACCGTGATGATTTACATGTTAAAAAGAAATTGATTATGGGAAAACAACTACAAAAACGAAAACTTCGTGATATTAACAGCTCTAAGATGGATTCTGCAAAACTATTATTATTTCCTATTGATTATAATCTGTTAGGTAATTACTATACTAAATTAGCATACAAAGTAAGAAGAAATTGGGATGATGGTAATACATCTTCCATATTTAGAATGATGAATCAACCAGATGAAAATATTCTTAGAATGATGAAATATTTTTTTGATGGAACACGTTATAAAGTTGATAATTCCGAAATTGCTGTTTTTGATGCTATAATTAATGAAAAACATTTAGACAATTTGATTCGTGAATACACAAGTTGGAAAAATCACGAAACTGATAGGTCTAAAACAATTCATCAAACATTAAAACAATATCATATAGGTAAGAAAATAACCACAACTGACCCTAGAATTATAATTTGTATTGTGTTAAAAGGAAAATTAGAACACAGAAAAGTTATTGTGAAATACACACATTTAGTTTCAAAAATATTTCCTAGATTTTGGGAGGTTATAGATTATGAATAATTATGAAAAATTTGTAAGAGATAATTCCTTTTCGGTAAGTGATGATATCCAATTTTACCTTGACGGTATGAACGAAGAATATGGTGAGATATCCGGTGTAATTAAACGAATGAGAAGAGGAGATTGATATGAATAAAGATTGGCAAGTTAGTGATTCTAGTAAAACACCACAATGGATTTTAGATATGTATCATGACTATTTTGACCCATGTCCATTAGATGATAATCCAAAGTTTGACGGTCTTTCTATTCCTTGGAAGAAATATAATTACATCAATCCACCATATTCAGACAAAGTACCTTGGATTAAGAAAGCTATCACAGAAATGGAATTAGGTAATACATCTGTAATGTTATTACCTTATGATACTCGCGCAGTTTGGTATTTTGATTTAGTTGTACCAAAATCAGATATTCTTAGTTTACGTGGACCATTACACCTGGATAATGGAAAGCATCCTAGGTATGGTTCAATGTTGGCGGTGTTTCATCCTTGATGGTATGTGTAAAATGCCACATTCCATTTGGTAATTCAGGTCAATCTCATTGTGTAAAATGTGGTGGAACTAAAGGAGTAAAACATGACACAATCTGATTATTCTGAAATTACTGGTATGGGAATGTTACAGACTCCTATCGGTTGGGTTAAAATACAAACAACATTACTTCCTGAAAAAGAATCAGATCTAGCATACTATGGTATGATTAAAGTTGATGAATTTGTAGGAAAAAAACTTGAACCATTATACAAATCATCAAAAACTGATTGGATTCCAAAGTCAATGGCACAAAATGTTTGGTGGATTTGCACCAATAAATTTGATGAAACAAGAAAAGTATCAAATAAAATATTCATACCAGAATATTATGGAAAAGTATATCATGAAAAAGTATATCATGACCCATACAAATTACAAAAGGATGATGAGGAACTTAATTGAAGATCTCAAAGGGAGGTCCAGGCTTTGAAGAGCCAATTCTAGATGAATCTATTACACTAATTGATAGTCTAAACACTACAACCAAAGTAGTAGAATATTTACGAAAACAAGGAAAAAATATAATTCCTATAGTACCTGGTACAAAATTCCCACCAAAAGGATTTCACCTAAAGTCATTCTTTGATAAAAAATGTGAGAGTATCATTACTGATTCTGATAGTATCGCGATACTACATGGTAAAATATCAAATACATTTGCCATAGATATCGATATGAAGAATGGTGGTGGGTGGGAGGATGCAATTCATATAGTTGCAAAAGATATAAAGAAATTATTATCCTCAGCTTTAGTTGTAAAAACACCAAAACAGGGATGTCATATTATCTGTGAACCGATTGGGAATCTACCTCCAAAGAATGCAAAATATTTCAATAAAGAAGGAATTGAAATTGACATTAAAACTCAAGGTGGTTACACATTATTACCACCATCCTCTCATCCAGAAAAACAATTAGGTAGATATCAATTCATATCAGATACTCTAAAACCAACTCCAACTGATTGGGTAAAGTTTGAGGCACATATTGCATCAAAAGGATTTTTCCTAAAAGAGGATATTGATGATGATAATCTACATAGTGATTACGATCTTGATAAATTACTAATGGGAAAGTTCCCACGTGGGAGTAGACGAAAATCTCTAAATTCATTATACTGTAAACTACGCATAAGACGATGGAATGAAAAATTAGTTAGAAAAAAAGTATTGGAAGTGAATAGAAAATTATCTGAACCATTATCTGATAAAGAGATGGAACATAATATGCAATATGCAGAATCATTTTTTCAATACCAAGTAGTACCATCATTAGATGTAAATCCAAATAAAAAAATCAAACCAAAACAATTCACTCCATACGATGCATCATCACAACTAATGAATGAGTATATTTTTGTCTCACATATTGCAGGTGAAATATACTATTACGCAAATGGAATTTATAGAAAAAACGGTAAACATTTAATTGCAAAAAAATGTAGACAGTACTGGGAGGTACTAGACATTGACACCACAATGATTAGTGAGGTGACAAATATAATTCGAGATAAGACAATAATAATTCCAGAAGACGATAACCAGGAAATATTTGATAACGATTACAAAAAAATTATCATAAAAAACGGAATGTATGATTTTGGTATAATGGAATTTAATAATTATGACTCTTCTATTTTATCCACAATAAAACATCCAATTTTTTATAATAAATTATCCAAATGTCCTAAATTTGAAAAGTTTTTGGATTCTTGTTTTAATGGTGATGGTATTAGAATTAGTCAGATATGGGAGATGATGGCATTGTGTTTTATCAAAAAATATATCATTCAGAAAGGATATGTTAATTATGGGATTGGTAGTAATGGAAAATCAACATTTCTAAATATTTTGAGAAATACAATTGGAATAAACAACACCTCATCAATACCCATGCAGCAATTCCAAAAGAGTCAATTTATCGGGTATGAATTGAGAGGAAAATGCGCAAATATTTCTGCAGATGGTGGAATAGAACCAATCACAAAGACTGGATTCATCAAAGGTGTGTTAGGTGGTGATGCCATAAGATGTGAGCAAAAGTTTAGAGATCCATTTGATTTTATGCCATTTGTTACCATGATATTCACGTTTAATGAATTACCACCAATTACTGATGCATCAGATGGATTTGCAAGAAAGATACAGACTATCCATTGGGATCAAAAATTCTATGGTAATAATAGAGATTTGGAAGTAGATAAGATCGCATATGATAGTGAAGAACGTTCAGGAATATTCAATAGGTTAATTCCAATAATTAAAAAATTACTCCATGAGAGGAAATTACTCCATGAGAGTTCAGTTGAGGATACAAAGGCCGTTTGGCTTGCAAGATCTGATTCTTTTTACAGGTTCAGAAAAGAACACATAGTTATTGGTACTGATTATATGATATCTCCAAAACAGATAGAGTCAGCATATAACCAATTCTGCAATGAAGAGAGAATGACACCGATTCCTGGAAAAATATTCTTTGATAATCTTAAAACAATCACTGGAGAATCACCGAAACCAACCCGAATAAGAGGTGAATCAAAAAGGATGTGGTGTGGGTTTACCCTTGCTAGCCAATTAAGGGATGAGAAACAGGAAGGGTTGAATTGAGTATATATACTATTTTTTAAAAATCATCCAATGAAGCCATAAATCCTTTTCTTTTGTCTATACGTTCAATTAAAGAAAATATTACTTCCGAAGTATCAAATTTATCAAAATTATGACGAGAGTAGAAAGATCCATCTTTTTTAATATAAATTGTCTTTCCTTTTACACTAACACCTAAAATATTTATTTCTCCCTTAGTTAATTCATTGATTGCATACTGAGAATATTCCACAGTATCTTCCAATCTACTTCCTTTTACGATAATATCTTGTAATCTATCATCTGTAATATCTTTAACACAAAAATGTTGTATATTGGGAAATTCAAGTGAAAGAGATTTTATTTTATTAAAATCTACTTTTCTTTGAATTAAAGCAGTGCTAACTTTTTGTGTTTTAGATACATGTCGCGTAAATGCCCGACGAATTCCAGCATCTATTGATTGTGGACCAAATATCAAAATATGATCCTTAAACTTTTGAGGCGTTTCAAGGAGTTGTAAAAAATAAGTTGGAGTATGTTTAACTGGTTGTGATTCAATATCTCGCTGAGGTAAAAAAATTAATCTATCCAAATAAATTTCAATTAAATGTCCCAATTTATTTTTAGTGATATTTTTTACACTAAAATATAATTTCTGTTCTTGAGGAGTGCCTTCTTCATAAATTTCATAAAGGTAAGATTTTTTGCTTTTTTTTTCTAAAATTTTTTTTATAATTACAACAGATTGAGAATCTATTCGAAATAGTCTACAAGCTAAATTAAGTTTATGCATATATTAAAGAAATTTTAAGTATTATAAGATGTTAGCGATCAAAGAATAAACTGGACTTGTAAAACTAAGTTTTATTTCATCATTCTTAGAATTTAAAAAATAGTGAGTAGTATCAATATTCTTTGATTTGTTTTGTAATTGATTTTGAAAAAATAATTTATCTTTAGAAGTATCAAATTGTAAATATAAAAAGGAAAAAGTTTGTTTCACAGGATAATCTTTCATTATAGCAGATCCAATCAAAGTAATTAATTCATTTATTCTAGTAAGATATTCTGGAAGTGGTTTTTTAGCAAAAAAATAGATTGTTAATGCATTTATTCCTGGAATAAATAAATTATCGTTCTTGGGATAAAAATCATAATCTGAATTCTCAATTTCAATTCCAGTATTAAAAGTAAATTCGGGAATAATTGTAAATTCTACATTGTCTATTTTATAAGAACACTCTTTATCATCAATTTTATATTTAGAAATAGAATTAATCATACATTCATAAATAAATTCCATTTCTTGTGTGGATTTAAAGCGTATAGTCTGACTAGCATAAATATTAAATTCAATATTTTTTAACTTGAAAATTTTACGTCTAATAAAATCTCCAATACTATTTCTATTTTTAATAACTAATGGAATTCCAATTTGAGCAGCAACGACGGCTGGTTCTAATCCAGACAATATAGAATTACAAAGATCTAGTTACTTAATAGTATTTTTTAAAAAAGCTACAGAAGCTACGAAAGCTACACCACTTTAAGTTAGTTGAAATATTTTTGTTTTTTTTATTTTTATTTTTTTTTATTTCTATCAACTAAAAGAGGTGTAGCTTGTGTAGCTTGTGTAGCTTTTTAGCTATTTTACAAATAAGAGTAAAAAACATTGAAAATATTTCAATATAATTATACAAAACATCTTGTTCTCACATTTGAGAGCTACAGAAAGCTACGATCAGCTACGCTTTTTACCCTGTTTTTTGATGAATTTGACCCATTATAATTTCTGAAATTATTGCAATTTATGAAAATTCATGAAATAAAGGAATAGGTCAAAGATTAGATACCTTTGTTATTAATATTGGATTGATTTCTTAATAACTAATATGAAAGTTTGTAGAATGTTCACTCATTTACCAATTACTGTACAACAAGCAGAATTAGATGATAGTGGTGGTGCACATCATTATTCAACTCCTACCCATCATAGATATCCTTCAGTTACCATGATGGTCTCAAGAACTAAACTAGAGAAAGATAAACAACAATTAAAAAAATGGAGAGATGAACAAGGAGAAAAATTAGCAGATTATATTTTGACTGAATCCTCAATAATTGGAAGAGAGTCTCATGAATTGAATGAGAATTATCTTAACATGATAGATAAAAATGACGATTTTCGTCTAATATCTCATGCTCATTTTAAAAATTTTAGATCATTTTTGAACAAAATTGATAATATTCATGGTATAGAATTGAGATTATTCTCAGATAAATTCAAACTTGGTGGTACTGCAGATTGTATTGCAGAGTATAATGGGGTTTTATCTGTTATAGATTACAAAACAAAGAGAACACCACAGAAAGGAGAATGGCTAACTGATTATTTCATTCAGACTACGGCATATGCCAAAATGTATGAAGAATTAACCAGTCATAAGGTAAAACAATTAGTTATCTTGGTATCATCTGAAAAGAACACCAAACAAGAATTTATAAAAAAGGTTGATGATTATGTTAATCCATTTATGGCACGACTGAATCAGTTTTATTCTTAATAATTATTGACCTGAATCTTCATATTAGTTATTAAAAATTGACACAATTATTAATAACATTTTTAAATTTGAATTGTAAATGATTCATAGTGTCTGAGCAGCAATTAAAATTTAAACCATCTAGTCTATCAAATAATCTTGCACAAGAAGCTGCAAATGAAGAATTAAGAAAGACTGAAAATTTTGATACCCTAAGAAAATGTTATGTAAACCTCATGAACCAACTTTTAATTGATGGAATTCCACGAGAGAAAGTATCTACTGTTGGTCAAAAAATAGTAATTGATAAAAAAATAGATATTAAAAAATCAAATGGTGCATCAGAAGAAGAGCTCCAAAATATACACATAGGAAGTTGGTGGTATGATGTTGCAAGAGAAGAAAATTTTATTAATCCTAAATATTCTCATACTGTCGCTACGGAACCAGAGCGAGAAAATACTTCTTTAAATACAAAACAAGGACCGTTTTATGAAGAAAATGAGCAATTGATTAGATGTATTGATGATTTTGTAGAAAAAACTCTCATGTTAAAAAAATATGCAAATCATAATAAATTTATCAGTATGGTTTCTCCTGTAATTCTAAAAGATATTTTCACAAGACTCGATGCATTTTCCAAAAACTTTTCAGACTATCTAAATAATAAACAGACAGTGCCAAAAAATGCACAACTAATTTTCTTACTTCAATACAATGCATCATCAGACATTAACAACGCATTTGGGTTATACTTTGATGAGATAAAGAAAATTCATCTCCAAAACAGAAGAAACACAAAAAAGACAAACCAAATATTAACACCAAAAGAAATGAAGAAATTCATTGGTAGAGAGCTTGTATCTCTTTGTGATCAGTTAGAATTCTCAACATCTAACCAGGCCAGACTTCATGGATTTTACGGGCAACAGTGTCCAAACTGTAAGGGATTCAGAACTCAAATTCAACAAAACAACTCAAAGAAAGTAACATGTGTAAGGTGTTTTAACCTTAAAGATGTAGATGCATTTGAGAGAGAGTATTTTATCACCTGCCGCAGATGCCGTTTCATTATCCCATCAGATGATGTTAAGAACAAGTGTCCTCATTGCAAAGAAGAAATTATTAAACCACTTACAGTTTAAATAATCACAATTTCATAATTTGGTATGAAGTGCGGTATAATTGGTTGTGAATTTACTGTACCAACAAAAAAAGAAATGAAAAATCACATAGATAATGAACATAGATTATAAAATAATATTCACACCTTTTGTTATAGCATTATTTTAAAAATTATAATTGCCTGGTATCTATCTGGTCCTAATCCTCAAAATTTCGAGTAGGTAGGTATCGGGTATTTTAAATATCGGCACGATTAACTTACATTGAGGATTGGGATTAAGAGGCTACTCTTACTCACATTGGAATTGTTTATTGTCCTTTTCCTCGTATTTCTTATAAAAATCACTTTAAATCCTAAATAATATCAATTATCATTTTCACATATGGATAAAAAACAAGGTATTTGTGCCTATAGTGGTGAAAATGATAAACGTGACTGGAGAAAGATATCCAAAGAGAAAGAGATTGAATTAGAAGAATATTTTATCATGGATGGTATCACTCCAAACCAAGCTGCAAAATTAACAGGAATTACTCGTCCTACTGTAAAACTATATTTTGACATGTGGGCCGAAGAACTCATCAGTGAACCAGATCATGAAACTTGGGCATATAGAATGAAACGCGTAAGAGTACGTTCCCTTGAAGGATATACTAAGAAAATCATAAAGTATACATCCAGACGAGAAATGTATGACAAAATGATATTCCAAATGACTCACATTGAAAAGAAAACAAAAGATGAAAAAACAGGTGAGGAGACAGTAGAGTTTGTATTAAAATCATTATCTAAAATACCACATAATAAAGTATTATCTTATGAAGGTAAACTCCAAACATTAGATAACCAATTAATCCTATTACAGAATCTTTATGATGCCATGGATGCACAAGCTCCTGGAGACATTCTACTAAAACAGGAGATATTGGCTACACTCAATGACATCCAATCAAACTAACATATTTGCAAAAGATATCATCAAAGTACAGCAGATGGTACACAAAATCATCAAAAATAACAAACAAGTAAACAATGAAGGTTTTGAACTCTCTGATAAGATAATCTACGATAAGATGAGGGATATCCCAATGTGGTGTGGAGATAATACCAAACATCTAAAGAATCCAAAGTATCATCTTGATTTTTGTTGTAGTACTCATGTCGCAGGTCTACCACAACACCCCGCCACTATGGAGGAGATGCCACCCACTCCATTCCAATTACATTTTATCAAACAAATTTTCAAGGCAGTAAGAAAACCAAAAAAGATTGCCATAAAGATGTGGAAGAGAATATCCCACAAATTCCATATTGCAAAGGGCAGACAGATGGGATTTACCGAGTGGGTGTTACGAATAATATTTCATTTTTGTTTTAACCGATATGCGGGACGAAACGTTGCAATCATTGCAGCTACAAACGGTGCACTAGCTAAAAAGAATCTAAGACGATTCATGAAATTGTTCAAACACATCAGAAATGTAATTCCCCAAGGAATATTTCAAAACGCCTGCCATTTAACAAATGACACTACAGTTGGTGCATACCCTGCAACTGATGAACCAATCACTGGAGATACAAAGTATGCAGCAGTATTCATGGATGAATCAGCCAAATGGATAAAAAACGATGACAGGCCAGTATTCAATGGTATCATGCCAATTATACGAACAAACGGGTCTGATCTATTTTTGGTGGCAACATTCAAGGGTGCAAAGAAAATGTTTTATGAAATCTGGAAGACCAGACCCAAAGACTTTGTATTTATGAAATATACCATACTAGCTACAATTGGAAATCTCTACACAAAACAACAAGTCGATGAAATGATTAACGAATCAGTAGAGGATGCGCAACAAGAATACATGGCAGTACCATCTCAAGGAAGAGACTCCATGTATGGTGTGGTGGAGGATTCACAGAGAGAGGATCTTAAAGGATGGGGAGTATATGATGATCCACCTGCAGAGAATGAAGATGACGGATATGTAGAACAAGACGATGGATTACTAGCTGCAGGTGATACAAAAGATGGTAAGGAGAGTTACACGTGGGCAAATTACGATGATTGAAACTATGATGATTGAAACTAAATTACCAAAGATTGCAAGAATAGTAATGGGGGACCCAGCTGGTAAGATTATTCCCTACCCTGATGGTACAAATATCAAACATGATTATTTCGGTTGGATTGGTGTTGAATCAAGATACCCATATAGAAGAGTGAATGTGTTATTAGCAAAGCGATGGAAGGATGTACCATTTAGTAAAGTTGCAAACTGGGCAAAAAGAATTCATGATACTATACATCCTGGATTCATGGGATTAGAAACTAACAACATGGGTGGAGATATTCTAAAACTATTTCAGACAAAACATGACATGCCATATCTAAAGGGCGTGTATACATCAGGGAATATGACTGATGATTCAAGAAAAAAATGGTCTCACATGGATAAACGATTCATGTCAAAATGGTACAAGAAAAATCAAAACGATGTGTTTTTCCCAAAGAATGGAGGTGAAGAGTTTAGAGAGTTACTGTACCAAATTAGTATAATTAGAGAATCAACAATGAGGGCAGATTTAGGTCGACATGATGATTTGTTTATGCCGTTAATTTTATGTTTGAATGTAGTCAGACTTTTACGCGAAGAAGTGGAGTCACAGACACATGGATAAAGAAATAATATCTATAGTTGGAATATCTCAGAGTACAAATTTAACTAAAGTTGGCTGTGTTGGAATTGATGTTGTACCATCAGAGCATAAGATAAAGATACAGATGGCAAGAGAATGGGACAGAGATGCATCATATGATATCATAGCTGGAAATCTAGGAGAAATGTATTTTCAAAAAAAATGGCGTTATACATATGCCGATTATATTATAGGGAATCAATTAATTAAAATAATTAAAAAACATCTACCAATTAAATTCCTCACTATCAAAAGTAAGCTAGTAGATACCAAAGATATCGAATACATGCAATCCATGGATATGGCAGAGAATTCCAAATATGTAAGACAACTCAAAAATGTAAATGATATCATATGGCCTACAATTCCCACAAAAACAGTAAAAGAGGCAATGAGGCAACTGCCATTTTTCATTGAACACATTACTGCAGCTGGTACTCCATCTTACTATGCAGAAGAAAAAGAGTATGATCATCTCACTAAAGGACTCATGATTGCAATATTGGGTGGCAGGAAATTTTTAGAATCAGCTATCCATAGAACTAGAGTAGTATCTAAGAGAAAAACATTGTACCACAGTACAGATGATAACTTGGGTAGTGGCCTAACAGGTTCTCAAAGAGCTACAGGTAAAGCTCATGTGCAATGGGCCGATAATGAAAGGGGCGGAAGGTATAGAATCCGGTAAAATAGATTGATATTGATATGAGATTTTTGGATAATGTAAAATAATTGCTAAATAACATAAAATGTTAATTTAAACATACAAATTGTTAAAGCGTTCTATTTTCATAATTAAATATGGTAAAATATAATTTTGACGAAGCAGGTGCTCAAATAATTGATGACGCCATACATCACCTAGAGTTCGAAATGACTACTTTTGAGAACAAAAAATCTCTCATGGGAAGTCAAAGTAGAATGGAAGTAGAACATACAGGCAAATTCGTTGGTAGATTATGTGATATATTAAGTCGCCTTCGACCTAATTGTTATCTTGAAGATGATACAGATATTTCAGGAGCATATATGGCACTCAAATCATACAAATCATCAATAGAAACAACTCTATTAATACAAAGCAAAACACCTAATTGGACATTTAATCCAGAAGAACTCAAAAATAAAATCCCACAAATTGATAAAGAACTACAAACAATCGATGATTTGTTTGGTGTACCATCTTTCAATTTCTAATTTTTTTCCCTAAAGCTTAAAGCATAGTTTGATTAGTTTAAGATATGATAATATCTTGTGCAGCAAAAGAAAAAATAGCTAATTATAAAGCAAGATCAAGTAAGGTACATACATGTCTCTTCATTATTGCAGCAACACTTCTTGTTGGACCTATACTTATTTCTCAACATGTTTCTGAATCATCAATAATTCTTGGTATGTATGCAGGCTTGGGAGTGGCAATAATTTCAATAATTGCATCAGTATTACTACATGTTAAAAATAGTATAGAATTAATGAAAATTGATGATAAGTTAGAACAAATTAATAAAAAATTAGACGAGTTTTCAAAATAAACGCTTAAAGCCCTAAACATTTTTGCTATTTTATGGAAGAAAATCCAGGTGCACAAAGAAAACGAGCAATACATTTTTCAAATCAGGTAAAATCTCGTCTAGACCGTGATTTCACAGGGAAAATCGATTGGGAAAGAGATTCTCCACCAAGTCTAAAGTTTCTCATAAAGACAAATCAGAGATATGAGATGAGTTTAGAATACAACGCAACTGAGGACACGTTTCTATTATATGATAGAGATGCAAAAACAAAAAGAAATGAAACTCTGGGAGAATTTTCACCAGTAAATATCACAACTCCAAATGATACAACCCCACAAGAAGTATGTAATGCCGTAAAAAAGTATGCTGTTTAATGTAACATACTTTATTTTTTTATCTAATAGACTCGGTTGAATGTTATCTTCTTCTTAGTATCAAAGCCAATACAAGTCCAATTACAAACATAAAGAATCCTAATATTAGAGTTGCAAGTCCAACTGCTGCATAATCAATATTTTGTTGATATTGTGGATCTTCTTCATTAGTTGTTATAGCATTAATAAAACCATCACCAAGCATGATTATTCCAAGTGGTATCATTAAAATCCCGAGAATCATTACTATAATACTAATAACAAAACCAACGGTCTTTTTTGTACCCAATAGAACAACAAAAAGAATCTACGTTATAAATTATTAGATCAACATTAAAACAAAGCCATCCTCCCAGCCAGAAGGGCATCTAAACTGGAAGTGACTGACTCATAAATTCCACCTGATATTTTAGATGGAACTTACTAAAATTCTCTTTAAAATAATACAATATTACTGTTTAACATATCCATAAATTTTATAGCATAGTATCATCAACTAATAATCATTGAAAATAACAGAAGAAATAGGAACACATTTTGTAACGTACAAGTATATTCACATGTCAGAATTTAAACAGTTCACCACTGTATCATACAATGTCAAATCTCTAAATTTTATAGATGTAGATGGGGATGAATACACATTAACTGCAAAAGATAGTGAAGAACAATCACTAATTATATCCGGTAACGTCCTAATTTTTGATTTAAAGAAATTTACTATTGTACCCGTACCTAAATAATTACACAATAAAATCATGTCAAAATCAAATTGTACAGACTGTAACGGAAGTGGTTGGAGTGGATTCTCATCTAATGTGTGTAGGAAATGTAAGGGATTGGAGAATAAAAAACTATGGGCCAGATTCGATCACTCGTAAATATTGCACTTTTCACATCTTTTAGTATAGGGATAATGGTAGGTTATCTGGTATCTCTACTATGAATTATAAAATAATTTTTACAGATGGCACCCACTATATCACATCAGAACTTTCATCATATCACATCAAGAATCTAAAAAGTACCAACTGTGTTAAAAATGTAGTAAGGTATACTGGGAAGAAAAAATAATTACCCCCTAGTCAACATTGAGATAGAATGGGAGTACATTCTACTATCTAATACAAACATGTGAATGTTGTATTAATAATAGATGTAGACATCAGGGGTGATATTCACTTTAATTTATTTGCTATAAACATTTTGGATCAGCTATATAGCAAAGTATGTCCATAAAATATTCGTGCTAAAAGATAAACTAGTCTTCATTGCAGTAATGGCACTAGCTGTAATTGATACTTGAAAATATTATTAATTATAATTTTAGCCGTGTGAAATTGTTCATTATGAACCAATTGTTCATTAACGCTATATACTAAATTTTTTAAGCAATTATTAATAACATGAATAACGAAATACAACGAAAAATAACTAGTCTAACACTTATGACAATCATGCTTGCAGGCGGAATGACGTTTGCAATCCCTGGTGTGTTACCGGATGTTAGTGCTGAATCAAAAGAAACTGCAAATCTATATGTATCAACTACCACATTTGGTGGACCAATGATTGTAGAAGTCATTGTAAAGGATCAAAAACTCAGTCAAACAGATGAGAATGAACCAGAACCAGATGTAACCTTTGATGGTAATGACCTTAGAATGGTTCAGGCCTCAGATGGTTATTGGTATGCATATGTTGCTCATACTGGCAATGTACAAACTGTAGATGCTGTATCTAGTGATGGTATTGGTTTAGATTTTGGTGTTGAATGTAAAAACAACCAAGAAAATTCAATATTTGGTGAAGGAATTGAATTTAATGATGCAATAGTCTTTGTATCTGGTGGTTCTTGTGATCCTAGCTTGGCAGATAAAAGTAAGGACACTATGAATGTACTACGAAATTCAAAAACACCAACTCCAAAATACATCATTCAAACTACAACTCTAGTCACATTAGGTAACAACAATCTATCTAGTGTAAACTTGTGGCCATTTATTCAAACATTTGATGACTTTGCAGATGACTCTACAATAAAAGTAATCTACAATTCAGGTGGCAATCCTCAACAAATCAGTATTACTTATGAAGAAGATATGGACGACTTTGCTTCATCATCATTTGATAGAGAAAGTTATCCTCATAATGCAGATGTTCATTTCACCATCAGTGATAATCAATTAAACATTGATCCAACTGATGAGGATATTTGGACATTTAATACTGATGGAAAGAGAGCTGCATACTATTACTTGTTTGATGAAAGTGGAAAATCACAAATTAATTCTTCAACAGAATTGAAAGATTATAGTGTAGAATTAGATGCCACATCATACATTGATAATGGTTTTCTTGACATTGATCCAAGCCCAAACTCTAAGGATAAAAATATCTTATTGTTTGTAGATAATTTGGATCAAGACAAAAAATCATTACCTGGTAACGTCTTAGAAAATGAGAATATTGTTACAGTACAAGAAACATCACCAAACTCTGGTGTTTTTTCAAATACTGATAATGCTCACAATTCTAATCTAAAGACTACATCTAATGAATCACTTCGTGACTTGGACTTTATTGTTGAATACAATGACAAAACAATAAACAAACTTGTCAAATTCTTCTTAGGAAGAGTGGTCATAGACGTATCATCTATTAATTCAGATTGGAGTTCAGGCGAACCACTAAAAGTCAATATCCTTGATGCAGATGAAAACAAAAACACATTACGTGACGATGACTTTGATGTTTCAGATAGCTCAGTTGTGGCAATACCTACAGTACAATTTGGTAATCCATTCACACTTGAATCAGCTACTTCTGTTAACGTAACTGGTTCTGTTCAAACAGCATCACAAAGTCAAACACTTGTTGATTTGAATGATGAACTTGATGGTTTGGAATCCAGTCTTAATGATTTGGACAATAAACTCGAATCATTCATTGCAAACAAAAATTCAAGTAATGTTAATTTGATAAATGCTACAAAATATCTAACAGATAATGCTAGTGAAATAGAAAATATTACTAGTGTAGTTCATCTTGATGTGAAAAATGCTATTGGTTTATTGGAAAATAAAACCAGTATATTCGATACAGCCTCTAAAAGACTTGTGAATGCAACTAAAATACAGATAAATTTCAATGATGCTTTAGCAGTATTAGAAACTGCACAAAAAGCATATGATGATTCTTCTGTAATATTTGCAAAAACAGTATATGATAATGCAAAATTAGCATTAGATACTGCTACTGATTCTGAAAAAAGTGATGCACAAGAAGTATTCAATAAAGCTGAAAAAGACTTAGAAGATGCAAATATACACATATCTAATCTTAAAACAGCATTAGATAATGCACAAGCAGCATATAATACTGCTAAAACAGAATTAGATGATGCACGAGTCAGTTATGGCACTTCATTAGGTGATAGAGAAGCTGCAAAAATAGCATTACCAAAAGCTACCACAGACTTAGAAGCTGCACAAAAAGCATTTGATGATGCTAAAGCATTATTTGATACTGCTAAAGCAACATTCAATCCTGTAAATGCTACATTCAATAGAGCTAACACAGACTTGGAAGAAGCTAAAGCAACATTCAATCCTGTAAATGCTACATTCAATAGAGCTAACACAGACTTGGAAGAAGCTAAAGCAACATTCAATCCTGTAAATGCTACATTCAATGCTGCAAAATTAGCATTAGATGATGCTACTGATTCTGAAAAAGAAGCTGCACAAACAGCATTTGATGATGCTAAAGCATTATTTGATACTGCTAAAGCAATATACGATCCTGTAAAAACAGCATTTGATGATGCTAAAGCATTATTTGATGAATCTGAAAAAGCATTAGAAGCTGCACAAACAGAAGTTGAAACTACTAAATTAGCATTAGATGATACATCTCCTAAATTTGTAGGAACAATATTGAACGATGCAAAAAAATCATTTAATATTGCAAATGGCACATTAATTGATGCTAAAGCATTATTAATTGATGCATCAGCAACGTTTGCACAAGTATCATTCAATACTGCAAATGCTACACTCAATGATGCTTCAGCAGCATTAGAAAATGCTAAAACAACATTAGGCAACGCACAAGATGCACATACAGATCCGGATAATGGTATCACAGAATTGGCTCTAAGTACTGCTATAACATCTGTTAATAAGCTAACAATGGCAAACTTTACTGCATATGGATACTTTACTGGTAATCAGACAGCATTAGCTACTGAGAACTCCATTAAGGCACCTCTCCAAACTACATTAAATGATGCACAAAAAGCATTAGATGCTACTTATCATTTAACTGATGCAGAAGAGACAGAAATAGATGTTGCAGGTAGTAAAAAAACTATTGCAGAGCATAATGTAGCTACAGCACAAAGAGCATTGGATAAAGAAAGAGTAGATCATCCAAATACTACAGTTACTCCAGTTGAATTAACATCTCGTGAAACTGAGCTAACTATTCTTATTCGTTCTCTAAACAGTCAAATCAATGTTGAAGGAATTGGAATTAATAGTACAATAGCTCTAATCGATGTTAAAAACACTGAAATCACTGATAAGAAAGCTCGAATTTCTGCTGCAACTATAGTTGGAACTGAATCTAATAAAGAGTTGACTTCTAAACCTAAGGTCACACCATTTAGTAAGATACTAAGTCTTGATCTGTTAGATATTACATCAATAAGTGATGCAGTATTTACGATAACAACTAACGTAAATGCTGATACACTTAATGTATCTGATAGTAAAGATGGTGTGCATAAATTCATCAACTACGATGTTAGATCTTTAGGTACGTCAACTATCTTTGTTAACGGCACAGAGTCTGGTTCAATTAAAATTACAAATGCAAAACAAGGCTTGACACAAATTACAAGCGACAATGATTTTGCAGGAGTTTTAGAAATTACCATAAAAACTGACTCATCTCTAACTAATGTGAATCCATACAATATTGTATTGGATGTATTTACATTTGGACAGAGTGCTGATGGAACAAGGTATAATGATGCAATCTATAGATTTGAAGCCGAAGAGACTACTGTAAACTCTGGTATGTATACCGGTACCCTAGAATATGTAATGCTAAATCAGATCAACATCTTTAAAGCCACAACATTTGCTAACTTGGAAACCATTGGTGATGAGTTAGACATTATTGTGCATGAGGATTTGACTGATGAGGATGCAGTTGAAGTAATTTATTATGATGTAGACGGCCAGGGTGTTAGAACCCAGGTATCTGCTCAGATTGATGCTCCAACCTATTCTGCTGTAGTATCATTTGATAATGATAATTACAAAGTCGCAGATACTGTTATCATTACACTAGAGGACAGAGACCTTAACACTGATAGTGATGTTATAGACATCTATACTGTTGTAAGTGATATTTCAGCAAGTAATGTTGATACTATATCACTTGTAAACAATACTAGATCTCTATTACTTGATGTAACCTTTGATGATAATCCATGGAAATATTGTATTGACAATGAATCTAAAGAAAAAGTTTATGGTTTGAGTAAGTCAATTAATAGTTTGATGGAAACCGGTAAAGACACAGGTGTCTTTACTACTAATTTCCAAATTCCAGAGAAATACTGTACACCAGTAGGTAAAGCAGTAACTGTAACTGGACTTGATTTAGAGGTAAACTATCAAGACTTTAGGGATGCATCTGGTGAAACAATTGAAATTGGAGACAGTGCAGGCGTTCGCGCAAACACTGGTTCTATCTCACTTGACAGAACAGTCTATCCAGTACCATACGGTCAACCAGATCAAGGTAAATCTTACTTCCCAGTACATGCAACTGCTATTGGTGACGACAATAAAGACATCAAATCAGCAGTAACTGCTGAGGGACGTCATTTGGAATCAGGTGCACTGACAATACATGTCAGAGTAAATGATCCAGACTATGACGTTTCTGGAAGTGGTGAGGATAAGATTGCCGAAGAGAAACCTAATGGTCCTATAAAGATCATGGTTAAAAGAGGCTCTGATACTGTACTACTTGGTACTGCTGGCGCTAAAACTACATCTTTGGGTGATGATATGAAAATCACCCTAGGTAATGCAATTCAAAATAATACTCGTGAGTATGGCTCTATTGTAGAGACCGCACCACAATCAGGTATTTTTGAACTTGATTTATCTATTGCATACACTGATGGTCCTGAATCAACTTCATGTCCAACTAGTGTAGCTTCTGCAGTATCACATATTGCAGCAGCAGCTAAAGATGGAAGTCCTAGCCAACAACATTGTATCTTACAAGGAGATATTCTCACTGTAGAATACACTGATCCAACTGATGCATCAGGTGATCTAAATACTGTTACTGACTCTGCAACCTTTGACCTTAGAAACGGTGTATTACAATCCGACAAATCCGTCTATATCATTGGATCTGATATGATTCTAACCCTCATTGAACCAGACTTTGATCTGGACAATGATCAGGCAGAAACATATGATCTTGATTTGATTGAATGGGATTCAGATGCCGCAACTACTACCATGGGCAACCTTGGTGTTGGTGCAACTGCATTTGACCCAGAACCATCAAACTTTAGAGAAACAGGTGACTCTACTGGAATCTTCCAGATTGTTATCGAAATCCCTGAATCATTAGCTAATGATAAACTTGATCGTGGCGAGGAAATCGTATTAGAATACACTGACTGGGGTCCATCAGGTGCCAACTTTGTTGGACATGAAGATGAAGATGTCAATTTGACAGTCTTTACATCCAACTTTGGAGCAACTGTGGAGCTTGACCAAAAAGTTTACACTTGGACTGATAAAGTCTACATTACTATCGTCGCACCAGATCACAATTTCGATGGTGACTTAATCGATGAAATTGGAAATTCTAATGATGACCCAATAAAGGTCTCAACTAGAGGACACAATATCGATGAGTACAAACTAGTCGAAACTGGTACTGACACAGGCATCTTTACTGGTGAGGTTATCCTTACTGGATTCAAACACGATGCTGATGGTGACACCACAACTGGTGATTCACTAGGTAATGATGTAACATTTACAGCAGCAAGTGGAAGCGGACCAACTGATGGTCTCTT
>LFLC01000057.1 GCA_001543015.1 Nitrosopumilus sp. LS_AOA
TGAACCTTTGGAACTGGAAGGTGATTCTACTTTAGGTGATGTTTCTACTTTAGGTTTAGGTGGTGATTCTAATTCTTGTGTAGGTTTAGCTGTGAATCCTTTTGGTAGTGAACCTTTGGAACTGGAAGGTGATTCTACTTTAGGTGATGTTTCTACTTTAGGTTTAGGTGGTGATTCTAATTCTTTTGGTAAGCTACCACGCACTTGTTGAGCTCTAGTAATTTCTTCATCTGCAACTAATTCTTGGTATGCTTTTTCATCATCTATTCTTTGTTGTTCTATTCTTTTCATGTAATCATTTTCGTAATCCTCAAGTTCTTGTTTTTTTGATTTTTGTTCAGCATGTGTAGAACTAGTTTGTGGAGGAGGTGTTTGTGCAGTTCCTTTTGGTAGTGAACCTTTAGAACTCGGAGTTGTTTCTACTACAGGTTCAGGAAGTAATTCTAATTCTTGTGGAAGCTCTTCTGCTGATTCTTTTGGTAGTGAACCTTTGGAACTGGAAGGTGATTCTACTTTAGGTTTAGGTGGTGATTCTACTTTAGGTTTAGGTGGTGATTCTACTTTAGGTTTAGGTGGTGATTCTAATTCTTGTGTAGGTTCCTCTATAACAATTGATGAGTTTGGTAAATCACCAAGATGATCTAATCTGACTTTATTCCCATCAATTCGTAAATATGGAGTACCATCAATAAAAAAAGTTTGAATCACTTTTCCTTTTTTCCAAGTATTGATTCCATGGTAAATTGTTGAGTAAAATAATCCATTTTTAATATCAGAAGAAATTGTTAGACGATCAACAGGTATTCCGATAGTAATTCCTTTGTCAGTATCCTGATGTCTTATAGCAATAGAAATCAAATGTTCAGAATCATAATTAACTTCAGAAATTAAGTATTCAGCCCATCTATTCAATATAAAAAATATTGATTATTATCCAGTAATTAAGCAATCTAGATTCATAAAAAGTAAAAATTGTTACTATTAAAAAGACAAATAATTTTAGTGCACCAAATTCACTGATTTTTGCCAAAAAAAACAAAATAATAAACAAAATAGGCACAAAAAATAAGATTATAATTGGATTGAAAAAACAATGTGCAAATGGAAATTTCCGTAGAACCATGGAAAAAATTAATCATTCATGAGGTAATTGAATACAAATTTGATGATTGGGTTAAGCAAATAGCATTTAGTACAAGATCATCAGGAGGAGCAATTCCTACAATGCAATGGACAAATGGAATTGTTTTCTCATCAGCAAATTTTCCAACAACAAATGCCACAGTTGAAGAACAATTAAAAGGAATTTTACATTGGTCGTCAGTATCTTTTGCAATAAAAGAAAAATTTGAAAAACAAATTGTGAAAGAAAATGCAACCATAAATTTAGTAGATGTCAGTGTAAATGAAATCTTTAAAGAATTATCAACAAATTTGAAAACACGATCAAAATATACAAATCTTGAATCTGGCAGTAGCTAATGAATATTGAAGATACAATAAAAAATTGTGAAATTTATTTAAAACAAATTAATCAATATGATCCTGATCCTTATTATGTAAATTATTTTTTTGCTAAATTTATTGATTCTGTAAATGATACTTTTGATATTATTTTTGAAGAGGCAAATAGAGATTTTGGATTATTTATTTCAGGGAAAATATCTCAAAATAAAATTTATGAAAAAGCTAAAATGAAAAATGATCAAAATGCAATTAAATTTTCAGAATGGTATTTAATGAAATTTATAGAAGAACATGAAAATCCATATCCTAATGCAATTAAAAAAATATGTCAATTAAAAAAGAAAATTGGTAAACTTCCTGAAATTAAAATTATGATTAGAGCGTCAGATAGATACAAAGACGATATCAATCAACAAATCAAAGTTAATTTAAGTAATGAAAAATTACGGTCAAAAAAAGAATTAATTATTGAGATTAAAAGACAACTACCAATATTTTTAGAAGTCATAAATCACAAAAGAAGTGAAAAAAATGAGCCTGAAGTAGGTGAAAATCAAGCAATTGCATCAGGATTTGTGGACATAGAAGAACATGAAAACATTGAGATTGTGTATGCATCAGAAATTTACATACCTGTAATGAAACGGTTAGTTGAAGAATCAAGAAGAAAGATTAAAGAATTAACAATAAGAAATTGATTTTAATTTATTCATCAAATCCAAAAATAGAATGATTATTCTTGATTTTGATTATAGGTAAATATGAATACCCATGATCAAAATTATCAGAAAATTCTGGGTCTTGTCCATGATTTCCTTGATATTTAACAAAATGTTTTGAAGGTTCAGAATCTAATTCAACATAATTGAAATTATAGAATACATCATCCATATCTAATGATGTGATGTAACCCATTATCCAAGATTTATTGAGTGGTAATGCATACAGAGTGAGATTTTGTTCATCTGGGAATTCAGGATCATATGTTAATCGTGCTAAACTTCCCAAGTCATTTATTTTAATGGGGTGAAATTGATCTACGATCTTTTTTGACTTTGTTGGTAATGAAGAAATTTTTGATTCCATGTGTACAATAGGTGCATAATGTGAAATATTTTTTGTAGAATCTACAATATCACAAATTTCTTTGCCAGCAGTTACCTGATACGAAACATACCTTCCAGACTTTGGCATTTTAGTATAAAAAATCAATAAAGTATTTGCTAGAGTCAAACTACTAGAAAGAATTCTTGAACCATCTAATTCATGAGAATAGATTCTTTGAGGATATTCCCTAAAAGCACAAGAATATCTTGCCAAATCATTAAAACTAGATAATTCGATTAAACACTCACTCTGAATAATTGCCATCAAAAAATAATGAATAAATCATGTTTTAATGCTTTTGAATATTTTAATCTAAAAATCATAATTTTCACAATGTAGTTAATTACAAAAAAGAGAAATTGTGTTGTAATTCAATTATTTATTGTGATTTTGGCCACATTGAAGTCCAGGTTTCAGTGAACTTGTTCATCATTTCACCATATGCATTCATCTGTTCTAATCCAGATGAACTTAGAGTCTTTTGCCAATTTTCAATAAATTGCTTAAAAGTTGATGCATTTGTATCATTGAGGGCCTTTTGCCAATTTTCACTAAAGCCTTTGAATGAATTCATTCCTGCATCTGACATTGCTTTTTGCCAATTTTCTCCAAACAATTTCATGGTTTCATTACTAGATTCAACAGTAGCTTTTTCCCAAACTTCATTGAATTTAGATTGCATGTCATTGCTAGAATTTTGAATTTGTTCAAAAAGGGATTTCCAGTTTTCAAGAGATTTTGTATATTCTTGCCATAATGAATCCCATTCATGAGTTTTTTCTTCTTCAGACATTAACTAAAGATTATTGTCATTATTCTTAAATTGATCCATAAAAGTCAGAGTTCTATTTTTGGCGATTTTTTATTCGTTTTTCCATTCTAATTTTGCCTTCTTCAAACTTGATTCTATCATCATCGGTTTTAAGAGATAATTTAGCAACATGTGTTGGTTTTCCATTTTTATCTAGTGCTACAAAGGTAACAAAAGCAGTTCCTGTAACAGTTCTAATTCTAGTAATAATATCTTCAGCTTCTACTTTTACTTCAATTTCCATTGAAGAGTTATGAACATAATTTATTCTAGCACTAAGAGTGAGAACATTTCCTACAAAGACGGGTTTTAGAAAATTAACACTATCCATACACACAGTAACTGCATTTGATTGAGAATGTCTTTGTGCAACAATTCCTGCAACCATGTCAATATGTTTTAAAATTTCACCACCAAACACGTTTCCTGCAGGATTTGCATCTGTTGGAAACATCCTAACAATTACTTCTGCATGTGATTCAGAAGGACTTTTTTCTGGAATATTGGAATTTTCTGATGACATTTTTAATCTATAGTAAGTTCTTGGTTCATCCAATTAAATTTAATCAGTTAATAATGATTATTTGAAATATTTTTCTAATTTTATCTTATCAATTTTTGGGATTGTTGCTAATTCGAATCCTTCTGGGCGTTTAGAAAAAGATCTTGTTGCATCTATGCCTATTTTTGCAGTTTGTAATTTATTTTGATCACTAGAAGGATCAAGACTAGAGCCACGAACTTTTTTGAGAATAATCAAATCTTTATCTGCTTGAAATCGTGTAGCCATTGCATATTCTACAGATTCAGCACTATTAGGATCAATGTCTTCATCTACTATGGTTACTTGTTTTAAAGAACGGTGTGATTCAAATGTTTTTTGAATTATTTTTTTAGGATCAGATTTATTTTTCTTTTTGATTTGTACAACAGCATGAAGCCAATTACATCCACCATTAGTCATTGAAACATGTAGAGTTTGAGAAAAAGTTTTCTTCAATATACCATTTAATTTTGATTCAATTGGCATTCCCATAAGTAATCTATGTTCAGAATATCCAGATAAAACATCATGGAAAATAGGGTTATTTCTAAAATATAGATTTTCAAGTTCAAAAATAGGTTGATTTCTTTTATGATCATATGTTTGAAGCATTTCTACCATCCATTCAGGATGTGTTTTATCACGAAGAATTTTTCCCTCCATTACAATTTCAGAACCAGATGGTACATTCAATCCTGTAAAAGGAAGTTTTGCCAAAGTAAGTTTCCCACCAAGAAGGGAATTTGCAATATCAATTTCATCTTTTCCCCATTCAGCTTGATATGCACCTGCAATTGAAATTGCTGGATGAACACCAACAGTAATTGCAATTTTCAAATCTTCACCATGTTCTTTTGAATCTACAAAACATCGGTGTAAATGACGGCCTTCAACCATTCTAATAGAAAAATGAGTTTTATCAATTGGCATTAATCTATGAAAAGAGGAATTTTGCTTTCCTGTTTCAGGATTCTTGGCATATGCAATAGATGATGTGATAAATGGTCCTGATTCTTTTTCAAAATGTGTCACAATAGGCATAGAAAAGATGTTTTTTGACTTATTTTCCATAAATTTTCCTGAAGAAATGATTTTTGGGCGTTTTGCTTTTTTGATTGCAGAAATAATATTTCCATGAATATTTTCTTCGGTTCCACCAACTGCCAGAGCAAATCTTTTCCTGGTTCCAACTAAATTAGAAACTAAATTAAAATCACTTTCTTTGATATTTTCAAATAAAATTGCATGAGAACCGTCTACTTTTGCAGTTACACCTGCAATTTCGTATTTTGTAGAAACCTTAGTTTTAATAATTTTAAGTTCATTACATTTTTTAATTTGTGAAATATAATTTCTTAAATCACTCATTCTCGGTCATCTCCATAATCTCAGTCATTAAGCCTTTTGCAGTACTAGTTGGTAATTCTTTTTGAATAAAAGCAGAAACTAAAGCTACACCTCTCATTCTAGTACTAATTCGTTCTGCAATTAATTTTAGAAAAAGAGATTCTGTTCTTGAAGGGATAATTGTAGTTGTGATTGGTGTTGATCCAGATGATAAAGAAGCTACCATAGAACCAATTTTGTTTGAACCCTCAGTTATAG
Source organism: Nitrosopumilus sp. LS_AOA (assembly GCA_001543015.1). Taxonomy (GTDB): domain Archaea; phylum Thermoproteota; class Nitrososphaeria; order Nitrososphaerales; family Nitrosopumilaceae; genus Nitrosopumilus. Next base: position 5,535 of record LFLC01000057.1, read on the forward strand.
AAATAAAACATCCATTATCAAATTTTTGAATAGATAAAGAAAAAGTTCGGTTCTCCAAATGTACCATTTTCTGGATAAATCCATTTGGAGAGTTCAATAAGCTATGAACACATCTTATGCTTTTATTGCTATTGATTCACTTTCTAGGGAAGTATCAATACTTGGGTTCTTCTTACAATTCTTTTCGTGTTTATCTGTAAAAACAAATAGTTTTTCACAGAATTGACAAGGAGTTTTTATTTTACCTTTTTTTGATACTAAAGATTTTGTTGCTTTTGCTTTTGTAGATTTTGCTTTTGATTTAGTTTTAGCTTTGATAGTTACTTCTTCAACTTCTAGTTGAGTATCTGCAACTGCTTTAGCTTCAATAGAATCAGCTTCAACTCTAGCACGTAATTTTGCTTTATATTTGAGATTACGTGGTTTTGTTCTTAATCTATAACCACAGCATGGACACCAAAGTCCTTCCCATTTGATGAATATTTCACAAATTTGACATCGACGTTGTCCAGAAGCATATCTTCCGGTTCCTACAGGCTTTTGAGCCTTATATCGTACACAAATTCCTTTACAAGTCATCTTAGTGTTGTATATAGAATTCATAACTATATAAGCATGGATCGATGAAATTCATAAAAATCGATAGAAAAAGATGAAATTATTACAATTAAATTTGCGATCACAGATATTAGTTTCAAAAAAAAACTCAAAAACATCAATAAATATGTATAGCTTTTTGTGTTGAGCCTTTTTTTGAAAAAATAACATGTATCCATATAGTTGTTTGACAAAAAATTTCAACATTTTTGGCTAAAAACTAGAGAAAGTTCAAGATAACATCATACTTTCATCACTGAACGAGTATAATGAGGACTATTTTCAATTAAAATGGAGTATTTGACAAGTTTCAAGAAATTTTTGCATTAATTCATGTTTGAGATTTGTCAAATGTTTTGAAAAATTATAATTTTTTTAGTGTTTTTTCTATATTCATGTTTAATACGATTTCTGCAATATCGCTGGCATATTCTGAAACCCTTCTAATATTTTCAGTCATTCGTCTTATTCTGTAAATCTCTTCTTCATCGTTTAGAGATTTTGAGGCATCTCTAACTTTTTTTTCATATTTTGCTATTTCATTTGTTTTTTTAATAGTTTTTTCTGCTTGATTATAATCTTCTGTAAATAATGCCAAACATGAATCATTTAACACAGACAAACAAAATTTATTCATATCTTCGAGTTTTTCTAAAATTACTTTTTTAACTGGTTTTTTAAATTCTAGAACATCTTTTGCAATAAATGCTGCATGATCTCCCACTCTTTCTATATTTTTAACAATTAATCTATATCCTAAACAATTTCTAGCATTTCTAAATCCCATCTCTTTTAACATATGTTCATTTTGGATTGCTATCTTTAATTGTCGAATTATGTAAAAACCAAATTTGTCTACTTCATCATCAGTGTTGATTACTTCTTGAGCAAGATCTATATTATTTTCTTTTACTGATAAAATTGCATCACTAGACATTGATTCAGCTAAATGAAGCATTCGTTTGAATGCACCATCTACTGATAATTCTAGTAAATTTACAAGAACCTGAACAGTAACACCATTAATTGAATCTGAAATAATTTCAGAACCCATTAGCATTTGCTTTACTGCTTTTTTTATGACAGTCCTTTGATGTGGACTTAATCTATCACATTTTGGTTTTACATGAATTGTTTTGTATCCTAAAAAATACAATGAAATTAATTTTCTAACAATTGATGATGCTTCTTCTTCTGAACTAATCTCGATTATAGCATCTTCTTTTTTTTGTATGCGTGATTCAAATTTTAGTGGATGTAATTCTAGTGTTGATGAGCCTTTTCTAATAATTTTTATTTGATCTCCTTGTTTTAGACCTAATTCCATGATCCATTGTTTCGGTAATGAAACAATGTATGATGATTTCCCAGTAAATTGAATTTTCCTTGTTTCACCTTGTTCATCCATAATCTAAAGAGAAAAAACTATTCTATATAGTTATAGAGATAATATATGGTCTTACATTGAACTAATATTTAGAAAAATTTGGCCATGTTCATGAACCATGTTTTAAAACTTGAACATTCTATTGATGCATTATTTGGAAATGGTGTTTCCAAATATTTACCAAAAGATATTGAAATGACATTTTCAAGAAAAACTGGAAGAATTAGAACTGTTTCTCACAAAGGAAAGTTATTGTGTACATTAAGAATTGATGGTGGATTGGCAATTAGTATTCATTTTGCTCAAATTTTACTAAAAAGTAAATCATTCAAAGAAAATTGTATTGAGATAAACAAGGATGCGGCTCCTTTTGTAATGAGTGGAAGGTCTGTATTTTGTAAACATGTTGTTAAATGTGGAAAAAAAGTACTAATTTCGGCAGATACGCCTATTTTATTTAAAAATAAAGTCATAGCAGTTGGAAGAGCTGTTTTATCATCAGAAATGATTTCTGATTTTAATCAAGGTGTAGCAGTTAAGGTTAGAGATAGTTTAAAAAGTCGAAATGAGGAAATAGAACTATGATGCGTGGAGGAAATCGTGAAATGCGAAGAATGATGGACAAAATGGGACTTGATATGAATGAGCTAACAAATGTCCAAGAGGTAATAATAAAGACAGATAAAAAAGAAATTATCATCACTAAACCCTCGGTTACTGAAATGAAAGCAAAAGACAACTCCATTTTTACAGTAACTGCAGATAGTTATGAGGAGAAGGAGTTAGAGGTTCCAATATTTTCAGAAGAAGATATTCAACTAGTAAGCTTACAAGCTGGAGTTGATGAGGAAAAAGCAAGAACTGCTCTAGAAGAAGCCAAAGGTGATCTTGCGAAAGCAATCTTGAATCTTACTTCAGCATAGTTATTTTGTGCCTAAAACTGAACAAAAAATGAATGATTTAAGTAATGGAATCATTAAATTTTCAATATAATGAGCAACATGCCTGAATCTAAAATCACTGGAATTATCAAATCTTTGAATCTTCTAGAAGAAGATATGGATTCTCTAAATAAAAAGGCAGAAGATATGAAAAAACAACTTAATGTCAAAGCTCTTTCCGAAATTGATTCGTTATTAGAAAAAACTCGTGAAATGGCAACAAAAGAAGCTGAAATAACAATTAACGCATCAAAAGAAAAAGCAACTACTGAATCTGCAAAAATTACTCAAGAAGGAGAAGCAAAAGTATCTGATCTACAATCAAAAATTGATGCAGGTTTTGATGAGGCAGTAAAAAATGTCGTTTCAACCATTTTGAAAACATAATTCATCACCACAAATTTCATAATAGGTTCTCAATATCTAAATAAATATAGAATTAAAATGAATTCAGCAATTTTGATCACATATGATAGAGAAGATGCAATTAATGAAGCCAAGGGTTTGTGTGATGCTGCAGGATATCAAGTAGTTCATACAATTACTGCAAAAAATATGCAAAAACGAAAATATGGAATTAGTGGTGGAGTATTAGAAAAACTAGAAGAATTATCAGATAAACTTAGACCAGATGTAATTGTATTTGATGAAATTTTAAAACCAAGTCAAAATTATAATATTGCATCTGTTTTACGTAGAGAAGTTTTAGACAGAGAAGCATTAATTCTTGAAATTTTTGAAAGTAGGGCATCAAGTGCAGAATCAAAATTACAAGTAAAATTAGCACAATTAAGATATGAAATGACAAGAGCTAAAGAAAAAGTACGTCTATCAAATATGGGAGAACAGCCAGGATTTATGGGAATAGGAAAATTCGAAGTAGATGTCTATTATAATGATATCAAGCACAGAATGCAGACAGTAAGATCTAAACTTGAAAAAGCTGGAAAACAAAGAGAGCTTCACAGACAAGGAAGAAAAAGAATGGGATTCAAAATAATATCATTGGCAGGATATACATCTTCAGGAAAGACAACCTTGTTTAACAAAATGACAGGGGAGGCAAAACCAGAGAGTCAAGAACTATTCACAACACTTTCTACAACTACACGAAGAGTAACAATTAATCAAGAACCGTTCTTAATTTCAGACACTGTTGGTTTTATCAGTAAATTACCAGCATACATGATTGATGCATTCAAATCTACATTAGAGGAGTTAAAGTATACAGATGTCATAATCATTGTAATTGATATTAGTGATTCAGTACTAGAGTTAAAAAAGAAATTTTCAAGTTGTATGAGAACATTAAGTGAATTAGAAATAAAAGGTGAAAAAATGATTTATGCATTAAATAAATCAGATTTAATACAAGTTGAAGAAATTAATCGAAAAATAGAGTTGCTTAATTTAACTGAAAATAATAATTGTATATCAGTTTCTGCAAAAACAGGAAACAATATCAAACAGTTAAAGAAATTAATCAGAAAGATTATTGACAGTGATAATCCCCGAAAATCTAAGATGAATTCATTAGGAGGGGACGCAACATTTGGTAATTGAAGTAGTCAGAATAGGTCAACGAGTTGTAAGAGATGATAGAGTTACAACTCATGTTGCGTTAGTTTCAAGAGCATTTGGAGCTGAAAAAATATTCATGACTGAAGTTAATCCAGAAATCAAAGATACTTTAGAGAAAATCAATAAAACATGGGGAGGTAATTTTATGGTAGAATTTATTGATAAATGGAAATCAATAATCAAAAAGAAAAAAGAAGAAAACTTTAGGATTGTTCATCTTTCAATGTATGGTGAAAGCATTAATGATGTGCAAGAAAAACTTAGAGAGGAAGAAAATCTACTAATTGTTGTAGGTGCTGAAAAAGTTCCAAGAGAAATTTATGATTTAGCAGATTATAATGTTGGAGTCGGAAGTCAACCTCACTCAGAGATTAGTGCTTTGGCAATATTATTAGATCGTATCCAAAAAGGTAAACAATTTGAAAAAGTATTTCCAAATGCAAAAAGGAAGATCATACCCACAAAAACAGGTAAAAATGTGGAAGTGAAAGAGACAAGGGATTAATAATAGAAAATTTGGAGTGATTAGAGTTGGTAGACAAATACGAAGATCCTTTTGTTAGAATTGCCTCAATGATTGGAGGGGAGGAATACCTCAAAGTAGCACGATCGTTACTTAAAGCCGAAGATGCAACTGATGAAGAAATTGCTAGTTCTACAGGTCTCAGAATCAACATGGTTAGAAAAGTGTTGTATGATCTATTTGGAAAATCGTTAATTACTGGAATCAGAGTAAAGGATGAAAGAAAAGGTTGGTTTGTCTATAGATGGAGAACTAGAAGAGAAGAAGTAGAACATTTTATTGAAAACCAAAAAAAGAAAATTACAGAGAGATTACAACAAAGATTAGATTACGAAAATTTTGGTGACTTTTATCATTGTGGTAATGAAGATTGTGAAAGAGTAACATTTCAGGATTCACTTGAAGGTATGTTCAAATGTCCATCATGTGGAGATGTTCTAAATCTAAAAAAGAATGACAAGTCTAAAAAAGCATACGCAAAAAAAATAGATGAAATCAAAAAAGATATGCAACAAATTTTCTGATTTAGAAATAAAAGTAGATAGTAATTGCAAATAATAATATCGCCATACTAAATTAAATATGAGAAATTAGTGGACATATCCTTGAGTCAAATAACTACAGTGAATCCAGCGACTGGTGAGGAAATTGCACATTTTACTCCAATGGATAAAAATCAGGTCTTTGAACTAGTAGGAAAAGCAAAAAGGGCATATCCAGAATGGAAAAAAGATTATGAAAAACGTAGAAGTTATGTTTACAATTTAGTAGAATATCTTAAAAAAAATAAAATAAAACTTGCAAAAGTTGCAACATCTGAAATGGGTAAACCTCTCAAAGAATCAATTGGAGAAGTTGAAAAATGTGCATGGGCATTAGAGTATTATGCAGACAATGGAGATAGTTTTCTGTCTGATGAAGTACTAAATACAGATGCAAGAAAGAGTTTTCTATCTTTTGAACCATTAGGTGTAATTGGTTCTATCATGCCGTGGAATTTTCCTTATTGGCAAGCATTAAGATTTGCAGCTCCTTGTGTAATGGCAGGAAATGTGATTGTAATGAAACCATCTAGAATAACCATGCAATCAGGAATTGAAATTGAAAAAGCGTTTACTGAATCAGGAATGCCTGATGGAATTTTTCAGACAGTAGTTGGAAGTGTAGATTCTGCAAACCATTTGATTGATTCTGATGTTAATGCTGTAACTTTTACAGGTAGTACAAGTGCAGGAGCTAAAGTTGGAGAAAGAGCAGCAAGAAATTTGAAAAAATGTGTACTAGAATTAGGTGGAAGTGATCCTTTCATAGTCTTAGATGATGCCATTATTGACAAAGCTGCTGAAGGAGCAGTAAAAGGTAGATTCATCAATTGTGGTCAGAGTTGTGTAGCCTCAAAAAGATTTTTTGTAGGAAAAAACATTGCAAAAGATTTCATTGAATTATTTATTAAAAAAGCATCACAACTCAAAATTGGAGATCCGATGAACATGGAAACAGATCTTGGACCAATTTCAAGTAAAGAAGGATTTGAAACAATTTCTGGGATTGTAGAAGATGCAAAAGAAAAGGGTGCTGAAATTCTTTTGGGAGGTTCTAAGATTGATGGAAAGGGATTTTTCTATAAACCAACAATTTTAACAAATGTAAAACCCAACATGCGAATTGCAAATGAAGAAACATTTGGACCAATAGCACCAATTACAATAGTTGAAAATGAAAGTGAGGCAATCAAACTAGCAAATGATAGTGAATTTGGATTGGGTGCTAGTATTTGGACAAAAGATCTAGCAAAAGCAGATAAAATGTCTAGAAGAATCGAGGCAGGGATTGTTAGTGTTAACAATGTAGTAATTTCAGATCCTAGAATTCCATTTGGGGGAATAAAACATAGTGGGTTTGGAAGAGAATTATCAAGATATGGAATGTTGGAATTTATTAATTTAAAATCAGTCAGATTTTATGATAATCTTACACATAATCATTTTGTGGAATAAATTTTTAAAAAAAACTTGAATTATTCTTCCTCAGAAAATTCTTCGTCGTCTTCTAAATCTTCATCATCTGAATCATCATCACATTCTTCTAATTCAATATGCGTAGGATTCCCATCAGATCCAAAGAAAATCTCAATGCAAATATCAGTAGCCAATGTTGATGCTAAAGTCTCAGTTAATTCTTTTGGAAAATTTCCTAATCTACTGGAATCAGATGAATATCTGTATTCAGTAATTTTATCGTCGTGATAGAAATCTACTTCAATATCACCATTAGTAAATTTCCTAACTCCCACTACTTGACCAAATATAGAATCTGACAAGCCTAACTTCCTTGCTGAGAAACATCTCTAGAAAGAGTTTCAGCTAAATTTTCATAGTGTTCTCTTGATTTTCCCAAATCTTTGAGCTTTGATGCTTCAATTTCATTTAGTTCTTTATCGACTTTTTCTGAAACGTATTGTAATCGAGCTTCAGCCATCATGAATAATTTATTATTTTCTTTCCAAAGATGTTCTGTAATATGTTCAACGTATAGATGCATATCACTAATCAATTTTGTAGATTCACCTGATGAAAGATATTCCTTTGCTGACTCTTCCATAGCTTTTCCAATTTCTCTAGAACGTTGATGATCCATTAACATCATGGCCACAGGTCCCATGTTACTAGGTAATCCAGCTTGCTCTAATGCAGGAAACAATGATTTTTCTTCTTTAGTATGATGACAAACATCAGTAAAGTTTTTTGTAAAATCAATCACGGGAAGTAAAATTGATTCAGGAATTTGTTTTCCATCAGATAATAATTGAACTGTTGCCTCCATTGATTTGATAACTTTTTCTATTAATTCATGATCACGTCTTAATGAAGTAGTTGACATGATAAATTCAAAAAATATCCAATATCTATATCTTTTTTTTATTTTATCAAAAATAATTAAAAGATGGAAAGTAGTTAACAGTATACGTTAACAAATCGATTTAACGATTAGAGAGACTATTAGCTTTTATGAATATCCAAATCTTTTTAGTCATTTCACTTGGAGCAATTGGTTTGTTTCCAAATACTTTTTCAACAGTTTCTTGTCGACCTGCAAAATTAATTGCATATCCTCCAAATGCTGGTTTTTTTGATTTAGATTTAGTAGCCTTTCTTTTTGGTGCAGCCTTTCTTTTTGGTGCAGCCTTTCTTTTTGGTGCAGCCTTTCTTTTTGGTGCAGCCTTTCTTTTTGTTACAGTTTTCTTTTTTATAGCCAATTTCTTGTAATTTTATTTTAAAGAAAGTATAAGAACTTACACCTTGACGTAATGTAAAACCAAGTGATTTTTGAGCCTCTTTACTGATTTTAGTCTCAGATTAGGTGATTTTGAAATTTTGTCAAAACCTTGTCCCTCTACAAGGGATATTGCATTATTTCCACCAATAAGAAATGGAGATAGTGTAACTATTAGTTCATCAAAAATATTTTGTTTAATAAATTCCCAATTTATTGTTCCACCGCCTTCAACAAGTATTGTTTTAATTTTTTTTGCTGAAAGTTTTCTTAATAATGATTTAATATTTACAGATCTTTCTCCTGTAACAATTAATTCCACGGGGAATTTACTCAATTTATTATTATTTGATTTTGTAATTTTTTTTGAAACGACAATTATTGTTTTAATTTTATCAGATGTTTGTAAAATTCTAGATTTTTCAGATAATGTACCTTTAGAATCTAAAACAATTCTAATTGGATTTTTTCCTTTTGTATGACGAACAGTTAGTAGGGGATCATCTATTGCAACAGTATTTTTTCCAACAAGTATGGCATCAACTTTAGATCTTAGTTTATGAAGTCTAATGCTATCTTGTTTTGAAGAAAGTTTTGAATCACCTGTTTTAGTAGCAATTTTTCCATCAATTGATATTGCTGCACTAAGAATAACATATGGTCTAGATTTTTCCATGAACTATTTTCCCTCCAATCATTACGGCTTTAATTGCAGATTCAGATGCTCTATGAACAATTGATGCATGTGGATTATGCATTGGTTCTAAATCTAAAGCATGTTTATCAAGAAAAATACAATCTGCAATTTTTCCAGTTCCAATTACTCCAATATTTTTTTTTAAAATTTTTCCACCATTTACTGTAGCCATTTTAAGAATTTCTTTAGGACTAATTCTTTTTTTATGTATTCCCATAGTGACTTTCCATAAAAAATCCATTTCTCTAAACATGTCAGGAGAATTAATCATCACATTATCTGTGCCTAAAGCTATGGTACATCCAGCCTTTTGCATTAATTCAATATCAGGAATTCCCTCAGCTAAAGATGCATTTGCTCTTGGACAAATTACAATTCCTCTAGTTTTTTTTGCTGCAGCAAAAAGATCACCTTTTGATGCATGTGTCATATGAATCAGAAAATGAGGTTTTAGAAATAATGATCTAATCGTTTCTGATTTTCCAGTCATTTTCTTTGATTTAGAAACAGATTGTTTTGTTTCAGAAGAATGAATTACTCTAAGTTTTGTTGTTTTTGAATAATAGTTTAGAACTGAAGTACTATTCTCATTAGCGCCACTAATTCCAATTCCATCAGATTTTTGAAGTAATGTAATTAATTCATCAGTTTTTTCTTTTGGAAAAGGTAAATTTTTTCTAATTTCAGCTGTTTCATGATAGGATTCGATTCGACCTAAAATAATTGAACGAATAGGGACTTCAGATACGACTTTTTTTAACAATATTACGCCATCTATGCCACCTTCTCTAAAATCAACAAAAGTAGTGATTCCTTTGTGAATCATTGAGTGACATGTATTTTTCATAAAATTAGCTAAATTCTCAGGAGATGTGTTTTTTAAAATTTTAGATTTTGCTCCAAACACGGGATGAATTCTTTTATCAACTGAACTATTCAAAGTTACATCTTTGCCAATAGAATCACCAATGTGTGTATGAGCATTAATGAATCCAGGAATTAGTAAAAGGCCTTCACAATCTATAGATTCTTCTTTCCCACTTGGTTTGATGTTTGATTGAATTCTTTTGAAAATATTTTTTTGGATTTGAAGATTAGTGTTTTGTGTAAAATTTAATTCTGGACCCAGTAATGCACTAATATTTTTAATTAACATTATAATTCATAAATATCAGGTTTTTCTTTTCCTGAATCTCTAATTTCCCGAATAGTATCAAGTGATTTTGTGGCTAATTTTACGGCTTCTCTAGCTGTATGTGCATTTCCAATTCCACAATTTAATGAAATACCATCATTGCTTTTAATCATGTCAATAAAACTCTGAACAGAATTTTTACCATCATTACTTGCAATCACCATAAAATTATCACCACCCATAAAAAATGTAAGAGATTTTTTCTCCAGGAAAAATTTTGACATTTTAGAATATAATTCAAAAATTATTGATGAAATTTCATATGGAGAATTTGTTTTTCTCTTTGAACTAAGATCATTTACATCTAAATGCATTATTGAAACTTGTAGTTCATTTTTCCCATTTACAAAACCAAAAATGTTATGTTCCTTATTTAATATGATTTCATTTTTCTTTCCCTCATATGCCTTCAAATTTGCTTCAAAAGGAGATTCAGCATAACCAATTGAGACAGTTAAACGAATATCAAAAGATTGTTCAAGTGTTTTTTGGATTTGAATGTGATCTTCTAATTCAAGTCCATTTGTAACTACAAAAAATTCATCTGAACGATTTAGAAAAACTAGACAGTTTTTATCTGAAAATAGTTTTTGAACTTCTTTGTATAGTGATGCTTGAAGCATTTGAAGTTCATGTTCTCGATCACTTCCAAGAGTTAAAGTCCATGGACCATATTCACTAATTTTCAATATACTTAGTTGGATCATTATTTAATCCGTTTTAGTTCATCAAAAATTCTTTCAGCAGCTTCAACTGCACGTTCTGCAACCGGTCTTATTCGTGCATGAGCATGCCTTTCTTGCAATGCAGGACCTATAATACCTAAAGAAACTGGTTTTTGGTATTTTACAGATAATTCAGTAAGAGTTTTAGCTGTTGCATGAGATATTACCTCATCATGTTTTGTTTGCCCTGTAATAATAGCGCCCAAAGTGACTATTCCATCAACATCATTTTTTTTCAATAATGCATCTACAATTACAGGCATATCAAAAGAGCCTAAGACTGAACAAGTATAGACTATTTTCAATTTCATAGATTCTGCTTTTTCTTGTGCTACAGAAAGCATTCTAGATGTCACATCTTTGTTAAATTCCGAAACTACTATTGCAATATTCATAATTAATGCACCTTGGCGTATTCTAATAGTTCTTTTCCATCAATTAATGGAATTCCATTTTGTTTTGCAAATTTTTCTGCTTTATTCACAGATAATGCAGAATAAGTCTCAGCATCCATCATTTCACAAATTGCAGTAACGGGAGTTAGTCCGGCTATTTGAGTTAAATAAACAGACATTTCAGTATGTCCTTGTCGTGTAGATAATGATCCTTTGGATGATATCAGTAAAGGAACATGTCCAGGTGTTTTAAAAGATGAAGCAAATTTTTTCTGTTTGTTTTCAATGTTATAGATTTTTGCCATTTCATTAATTGTTAATGCACGATCTTTGTCAGTAATTCCAGTATAAGTCTGATAGTGATTTACAGACAATGAAAAAGTTGGATAATCACCATAAGGTGCTAAACCCATAATCATTTCTTTATTTGAAATTGGTGAATCAGCTAGAATCTCATGCATGTATCTTAATTCAAGTGATGCTGCAAAATTATATTCCAATGCAATACATAATAATCCACCAGCATGTTGACGCATTCTTGCTACATGTTCAGGAGTTACAAATTCTGCAGCTACTACCATATCAATCTCATTTTCTCTACCAGCAGAGTCAAACAATAATACAAATTCTCCACGTTTCAGAGAATCTAATGCAGTTTCAAGTGACATCACAAAAAAAATCCTTTAAACTGATTATAAAGTTTACTAAAAAATTGGTAATTACCACTAAAATGGTAGATTATAGTTCCTATTTTAGGATATATTTTCCAAGAATGTCAGTCTCGATATTAATTTTGTCACCAATTTTTTTTGTACGAAAACTAGTAATTTCAATTGTATGAGGAATCAATGAGACATATGCAAGATTTTTTTTAATGTCTACAACAGTCAAACTAATACCATCCATTGCAATAGATCCTTTTTTTACAACATACTTTGAAAGATTTTTTGGGATTTCAAACCATACTTGAACTTCTTTAGGTTTTTTTAAGATTTTTTTGATTGTACCTACTCCATCAACATGACCTAATACAAAATGTCCTTCTAATCTATCACCGGCTTTCAAACTTCTTTCAATATTGACTATTCCTCCAACTTTGAGATTACCAAGATCTGTTTTTTTTGTAGTTTCTTCAATCATTTCAAAGATACAACTAGATTTTGATAATTTTGTAGCAGTAAGACAAACTCCATTTAGAGCAACACTTTGTCCAATTTTTAATCCCTTTGCATGTTTTCCTAAATCTACTGTCATCTGAATGTCACTTCTATTTTTTGTATTTCTTGAAATCTTTTTGATTTTACCAACACCTTCAACAATTCCAGTAAACATGAAAAATATCTTAATTTTTAGATATAAAATGATTTAGATAAATATCAATAGTAATCATTTGGAATTTGATTTTTGAAATTCATCTTCACAAAATTGGTGAAAAACAGAACATTTGTTTTCTTTAGCATCAGTCTTAATTTTTTTCATATCTTTGTTTAGAATACCTTGAGCAGCTAAAAATGCATCATCTTTCATACCTATTTTTTCATATAATCGTGATTTAGCAAGTGGAATTTCTTTTAAACTTAAATCAATTGATTGCGCTAAATCATAATTATCAATTGCATCTTTATAATTCCCCATATGGCTTTGTGAAATTGCTTTGTTCATCAAAGCAGTAACATCATTTGTATCAATTTCCAGGGCTTTATCATAAAACTCTAATGCATCAGTATGTCGATTTAATTCATTGAGAGATAAACCCATACTGTTTAATGCCCAAATATCATTAGAATTTGCAGAGAGTATTTTTGTACACAATTCAATAACTTTTTCATATTGATTTAGATTTTCAAGTGCATAGATTTTATTTTTTAGTGCATATGTATCTAAATTTTTTATTTCCAAAACTTTATCACAATATACAATTGCCTCTGAATATTTTTTTAGATAAATTAGAGATAATGAAATATTTTGTAAGGCGACCATATCATTTGGAACTTTTTCAAGCAAACTTTTACAATAATTATACAATTCTTCATATTTTTGTGCATTAAACATTCTAGTAATTATGTTAGTAGGATCTAAAAGATCAATCATTATCTAATATACTAAAAAATGTAATTATTTTAAGACTTTACGAATTGTTTCATTAAGTACCTTGGAATAACTGTATGATGTTTGTTCTTGTGAAATTAGTTTTGCTTGACGCAATCTAAGTTTTTTATCAAGATCATCGTCTATCATTATAGTAACACGTTTACTCATTATACTCACATTTAGACAAATAAACAATATAATACTATATGAAAAGTTCCAAAAATGGAAATCAGTTGTTTATTTTTGAAATTACTTGATCCATTTTGAATGGTTTTTGAATCATACTGATTTTTAGCTTGTCTAATTTTTCTTCAGTGGCAGAACTGGAATCAGCAGTGACTGCAATTATCTTTGCTTTAGGATCAATTTTTAAGATTTTTTTGATAGCATAAAATCCACTGCCATTAGGCATGTTTAGATCAATTAAAACGACATCAGGCTTGGTTTCTTTGAATAATTTAACTGCAGAAACTCCATCAAATCCATTCCCAATGACATTAATTTCATGTTCTTCAAGAAACTCACTAAACAATCTAACAGTATCCTCATCATCATCAATTACAATAACTGATTTAGACATCCCTAGTCAAGATAGAAATAGGATGCTTTAATATTTTCCATTTTTTAGAATTCATAAATGGCAGGAATTGACAAATTAATTTCAACTGGATTATCTACAAAAATTAAAAAAGAAATTGGATTGGATGTATTAAAAAAAGTTGAACGTGAATTATTTTTAGAGCATGGAATGTCAATTAAACTTTCAATTGAACATTTTCAAAAATTTATCAATATTCTTAAAAAAAATTCCAATATCAATATCAATAAATTTGAAAAAGACTGTATTAATAAAATTATAAAGATTAGAAAAAAAGATGATAAGTATTATGTAAGTATTATTGATTCAAAATTAGTTAATTTAATCTTTGAATCTCTTGGAGATTTAGAATCAAGAAAAATTATTTCAATTTTATTAGAAAATGAGTACACAATTCCACAAATTCTAAAAGAATCTAAAATTCCTAAGACTTCAGGTTATAGAAAAATAGAGGATTTACTAATTAATGGATTTTTAATTGAAACAGGTAAAGTACTCAGTGAAAGTAAAAAGGTTTCAAAAATAAGATGTGTTTTTCAAGAAATTTCAATTAATGTTAAAGAAGATAAAATTTCAATTAATGGAATAATTTCTAAGAAACTCTTTGAGAAAAGTACCAGCATGAAATCAATTATTGAAGCATTAGAATAATATCTAAATTAATTTTATTTTTTAACAAGTTCAAGAAGTGCTTGTGCTTGCTTGAAATGTACCTCATCAATCATTTTACCATCAATTGTGGTTGCTCCTTTTCCTTTCTTTGTTGATTCGGAATAAACTTTGCAAACTTTTTCTGCCCACAAAATTTCACTTTTGTTTGGAGAAAATGACTTGTGTACAATAGAGATTTGATCTGGATGTATGATACTTTTTCCAGAATACCCAAGATTTCTTCCAGTTTTACAATCCTTTTCAAAACCTTTTGAATCTTTAAGATCCTGCCAAATTGCATCTATTGCAACAATGCCTGCTGCATGAGCATCTACAGGGATTTTCCCTCTAGAATATTTTTCTCCTTCCGATTCTTTTGTATATTCAACCCCTAAATCATTTAACAGATCAAAAACACCAAAAATTACAGCAGGAATTCTTTT
Source organism: Nitrosopumilus sp. LS_AOA (assembly GCA_001543015.1). Lineage (GTDB taxonomy): Archaea > Thermoproteota > Nitrososphaeria > Nitrososphaerales > Nitrosopumilaceae > Nitrosopumilus. The sequence continues at coordinate 20,632 of LFLC01000057.1, forward strand.
TCCAAAAGATGCAATGTTATAGGTATTCACTACACCTTCTGCAGATTCAATTGATGGAATAATTTGAATTGGTTTTAGTTTTTGTTTTTTTTCTAATACAGATAAAATTTTTACAATTTTTTGCAGTTCTTGTACATTGTTTACTTTGGGGATTACAATCCCATCAATTCCCTTTTGAATGACTTCTTTGAGATCATGTGGAATCTTTCCAGAGGTAGGAGAATTGGTACGAACAAAAATTGATGATTTGTATAATTTTCTAGATTTTAATGCATTTTTAATTAGTTTTCGTGCATTTGTTTTTTCAATGTCTGGGACAGAATCTTCAAGATCAAAACAAACAATATCTGCTTGTAGCTTTTTTGCTTTTTCAAGAAACCTAGAATTATTTCCAGGTACAAAGATAAGACTTCGAAAAAACTGAGTCATTAAAGGATTAAACGCCTTCTGGCTTGATTAAGATTTTGCCAAAGAGACCTTTTCCTGTTAACATCTTTGTGTGAGCCTCTGCGGCTTGTTCAAAGGTGTATGTTGAATCAATAGTTGCTTTGATTTTACCTTGACCCATCCAGTAAAGACCTTGTTCTAATTCAGCCTTTGTTCCTTGTGTTGAACCCAAGATGTTAGTTCCTTTAAAGAATACATGTCTTAGATCAGTTTGTGCGTTGTATCCTGTTGTTGCACCACATGAAACAAGGGTAGCGCCATATTTGAGTAAAGTTAGTTGTTTGTTCCAGTGTGTTTCACCAATATGATCAAAGGAAACATCAATTCCTGGTACTTCACCTTTCTTTTTTGCAATTTCTTTTGTAATTCCTCTAACTTCTTTATGCCAATCATCTTTTCTGTGATCAACTGCAAAGTCTGCTCCAAGTTCAAGACATTTGTCTAGTTTGTCTGGACTAGCTGTTGCAATTACATCGCAATTGTATAATTTTGCAATTTGAATACCAAAGCTTCCAACTCCAGAACCGCCACCCATAATCAAGACAGTTTGTCCTGGGGTGATTTTAGCTCTACCAACTAACATATGCCATGATGTCAACAATGTCATTGATGCAGCTGCTGCGTCATCATAAGAAACGTTGTCAGGAATTTTTGCAATGTTTACTTCAGGTAAATGGGTTTTTTCAGAAAATGCTCCCCAGTTAGGACCAGTTTGAAATCCCCAAATGGTTCTTTTTATACAATCAAATTCTCTACCATCAGTACATGCTTTACAAACTCTGCATGACATGTTAGAATGAGATACTACTCTATCTCCAATTTTGATATTTTTAACGTCTTCACCAATTGCAATTACATCACCTGATGCATCAGAACCTGAAACATGTGGTAATGGAACAGGAACAGGGTTTCCCCTCATTCCCCAAATATCATTATAATTGAGTGCTGCAGCTTTTACTTCAAAAACTACTTCATCTGCTTTTGGTTTTGGATCATCTATATCCTGGACTTTAAGGATTTTAGCGAAATCATCATCTGGTGCATATTCAGTGTATACAATTGCTTTCATAACATAATCGAATTTATTCCCATAATTATATTTTTTCTGAATTATACTCGATTTATCTTAAAATCACGTTTTGGTTGCTGAATTGAGAGTAATATTTGCTTTAATTGATCATCATTAATCTGACCTGGCATCTTTCCTTGAGTTGCCATTCCAATTAGATATTGTTCAACAAGATCAGATAGTTCTTTTTTTACCATTCTGATATTATTTAATCTCATTCGAGCATCAGGAGTTAGAATTTGTTTTAGAATTTGTTCTTTTTGTGCTGCATGTTCATTTTGTGCTGCATGTTCATTTTGAGAATGATCAAAGGGTGGTTCATTAGATTCTGGAAAACTCATTTTGAATCTAAGAGTATATTTTCAATTGAGGTGTTTCAACAATTAGTTCTTTAAGAATTTCTGTTGCTAGTCTATCAAGTTTTTGCATTCCTTGTTTGGAAACTTTTCTACCTTTCTTTTCAACTTTTTCTAAATATCCAAGTTTTTCTAATCCCTGAATTGCATTTCTGATAATTGCACCACCTGCAGATTTGTGATGAGCAGCTCCATATCCGGATGGTCTGCCACCACCATATACTTTTCTTAATTCATTTATTCCAATTGGACCATTAAGGTATATTTTTCTCATTATTGATGCACATCGTGTATGCCACCATTCTCTATCTTGTGGTGGTTTATCTGCATGAGCTCCAGTTTTTACAAATGGAGTCCAAGAAGGTGCAGGGATATCTTCACTTTTTAGAATCTCTGCCAATCTTCTAATCAATACATCTGCTGGTACATCGTTTACCTTTGCCATAAGGACAAAAAATCGAGAATCGTCTTATAAATCATTGAGGTATTATTTTGCGATAAATATGCCCACACAGATGACATGAAATTCTGATCGACTTGACAGATGCTCTTCCTAGACGAATTCGAGAATTTATTCCAGGTGCAATAAATGATTTACATTTTTTGCAAAAAACCATTCTAAGAGGATATGGCATTCTAATTTTATGCCGCGTACTAATTCGTCTTGCAAGAAAAGCTTGTCTTTGAGAAAGTTCAGGGTTTGTTTTTGCATTAGTTATAGCATTATCAATTAAAATTTGCATTCTCTCTATTGCTATTTTTCTAACTGCAGGTCTCACAACATTTTCTCAAAGTACACCTAAAAATTACTTTTTATCTTAATGAATAAAATGCAGTCAGCGGGATTCGAACCCGCGTCACAGGGTTGGAAACCCCGAATACTAACCAGGCTATACTATGACTGCAATAAAATAAAAATTTGAGTTCCTACATAAAAATGGTTTTTTCATACTCATAGAGCATTCTTGCTACTACAACATGACCTTCAAATGGTTTATCACCAACAGAGTATAGATTAGTAATTTTATCTTCAATTGAATCTGAAAAATGTCCCTTTTGAAATCCACCAATAACAAGACATGAATTATCAGAAATTTCTGCTGTAATTTTTTCATAGGAACTAGAAATACCTTTTGTAGAAAAACCAATTACCTTTGTTGGGTTAATTTCATCAATTAACTCAGAAAATGATTGGTCCTTTATCTCAAGTAATACATCATTATTTGTAACAATTTGTTTTTCTTGATATAATTTTTCAATTACTCCTGCAAATCTATGATATGATTTTGGAAGATGAACGTTTTCTCCAAACGATATTACTTTATCATCAATTGTATGAACATAGAGTTTAATTTTATTTTCAAGATATAATGGAATTGTAGTGGCTTCAAGTATTGAAAAGTGTACTAAGTCTGGTCGTCCTCGTTTCATTTCATTTTTTATTCCTTTCATTGCTGCAAAATGCCAGGAGTTATCTAGTAAAATTTCTGATGAATATTTTCCTAGTTTTTTTGCATGGGTGACAACTGATGGATGGTGTTTTAGTTCAGATGGAACAAGTTCTAATGCAGATTCTGATAAAATTAGAGAAATCATTTTAGTTTGTCATCTGAATTTGTTTTTTAAATACATTCCAACTTTGTTTTGGAGAATCATCAGTACCAATTAATCCAGTATTACAAATGTAGTTGCTTAATCTTTCAATGATGTGTTCACTACCTCCTAAACCAGAACCTCCAACTGTTATTGTATTATCACCAATTTCTTGCTCTTCAAATACACATGTACCATCAGGCTTGTCATACTGCCTATACCAAGTAAAAAATTCTAATTTAGACTCATTTTCAGAATAAAATTCAAAGGATTTTTCTAAAAATTCTGCTTGTGTTGTTTGATTTCCTCCTACAAATTCAGATGTACTCCAACTAATCTCAAAAATTCCAACCTTTTTGTCGCCTGCTAAATCAAATACTAGTTGTAATTCCTCTTTTGCTTCTTGTGGGGTTTTTACAATATCATTTAGAGTGTCAATTGGTGAATAAGAAAATGCAACAAAATCACCAATTGCCAAATCAGTAACAATGTGATTCAAATTTTTGTTTATTACTTGATGTAATGCAAATGAATTTCCAATTTTTACATCTGGATGTTTTTCTTTGATATTATCATATACTGTATTGAATAGTTCCTTGTATGCTGGAATATTTTGCTCATAGAATCTAAATTGTGATTCAGTGTCACCTGCAAGAATTACAGTATCTACAATATCATACCGCGTTAGTATTGCATCAAGTACACTAGTCACTCTATCATCACCTAGTGATTGAATTGGTGGTTTTCCAATCCAACTTGGAAATGGTCCAAGTGTTTCTCCATTAATTACAGAAAAGTAAAGTGTAACTTGCAGATTATTTTTTTTATTAAAACTCATCAATACATCTGATTGTTTCCAATCAAATTCACCACGTACTGGTTCTACTAGATTCCAAAAAAGATAGACATTACTTCTACCAATCCCAGCACTTGCTGCTTTAGAATAAACATCATCCAAATCTTGTAATGTTATAGCTTGATTTGGAGAATTAATTACTAGACCAATTTTTTCATTAGTTTTTTGAGGTATAACAATAATTTCTTCACTAGGTAAACTCAAAGATATTGAAGTTATTGCAATAATTACAGCTATTACTACAAAAATTCCTAGAATTTTCTTGTCCACAAACAATTGAAAATGAAAAGGGGTAAAAAAGTTGTTATAGCTTTGTCACATTTTTCAATAACATAATGTTATGGATCTCTTAAACATTTAATTAATATCGAAATAAAATATTCATAATTATATCGTGATAGTATACGTCCTCGCGGGAAAGCTATTACACCTGAAGGAATTCAGGTCTTTTGCCTTTTTTCATATACCATCACGCTTAACTAATTACCAATAGGCAACTACTTCTACCTGGCAGGCAGATATTGCCTCCCTGCAAAGCAGGTCTCTGATAATTGGGTTAAGTGTAATTTGTTATCCAGAAGTACAACCGCTGTATCCGCATTCAATGCACATACTGCATCCTTCAACAAAGACTAGATTATTTTTACATGTTGGGCATAAACGATCTTCTGAAACTTCTTCAATTTTTGGAGTTTCAATTTGGATTTCTTCATCATGAATTTTTATTGCTAGTGAAGCATTAACTTGTGATTTGATGTATGGATTTGTTATATTATCTGCAACATATCTTGAAACATATTCACTTGGAGTTACTTCAAATGTTTTTGTTGCATTCTCACTAGTCATATGAAGAACTTGTTTGTGTCTAGAACCATCACGATAAACAGTCATGCCCTTTAGTCCTAATTCATGTGCCAAAAGATATGAAGATTTTACATCGTCTACTGTAACATCGTATGGCATGTTAATTGTTTTTGAGATTGCATTTCCAATCCAATCTTGCCATACACTTTGAGCCATAAGATGATCAGCCCAATGAATATCCATTGCAGTAACAAAAGTATCTTGCATCCATTGTGGAATTTCAGCTAGTCCTTTCAAGGAACCATAGTTATCTGCAATCTTTGCAAGAATTTCATCAGAGTAAAGATCATGTTCTTTGAGAACTTCTTCAACAATCTTATTTGTGTAAAAGAATCGTCCAACAGTTACTCTCTTTTCAAACACAAGAGCAAATGCAGGCTCCATTCCATTAGAACAATCTGCAATCATAGCAAGTGTTCCAGTTGGAGCTACAGTAGTAGTCAAAACATTTCTAATACCATGCTTTTGGATTTTCTCAATTAGTGGATCCCATTCGTAAGAATGAGATTCTTTTGGTTTCTCATAGTATCCAGATATTGGAATCTTACCTTCAGGATATTCAGTCTTTGAGCAAAGTGGGAACTCACCACGAGTGTTAGCAAGTGCCACACTTTCTTCCATTGAATAGTATGTTAGGGCTTCAGATAATTTAGATTGTAATTCATATCCTTCTTTGGAATTATATGCAATTCTTAATTTGTAAAGTAAATCTGCTACACCCATTACTCCCAATCCAATTCTTCTAGATTCTTTTGATGCTACAGTAATTTCCTCAACTGGATATGTGTTTACATCAATAATGTTATCCAAAAATCTTGTTGTCTTTCGGATTGTTTCTTCATATCTTTGCCAATCAAATTCATAGGATCCATCTGCTTGTCTCTTTACAAGATTTACTAAATTGATAGAACCTAAGTTACATGATTCGTATGGGTAAAGACTTTGTTCGCCACATGGATTTGTTGCTCTTAGTGGACCTTGTCTAGCTTTAGCAAATACATTGTATTTGTTAATTTGATCAAAAAAGATCAATCCAGGCTCTGCACTTTTCCATGCAGATAATGCAATTAAATCAATTAATTGATGTGAATTGATTTCTTTAACTGGTTTTCTATCACGCGGACTACGTAAGACATAGTTACCATCAGTATTAACTAGAGAATGCCAAAAGTCTTCCCAGATTCCAACACTAATATTGAAATTTTCTAAGACGCCTGGTTCTGTTTTGTTTGTAATAAATTTTTCAACATCAGGGTGCCATGCTTCAATAATTCCCATGTTTGCACCACGTCTTTTTCCACCTTGTTTAACAACTTCAGTTACAGTATTGATAATATTCATAAATGATACAGGGCCTGATGCAACACCTGATGTTGATGCTACAATAGCGCCTTCTTCACGAAGATCAGAGTAATTAATTCCAACTCCTCCACCAGACTTGAAGATTAATGCTGCATCAGAAGTTGACTTCATTATCTGCGACATTCCATCATCCATGCCAAGTACAAAGCATGCAGAAAGTTGTCCTAGTCTTCCGCCAGCATTCATCATTGTTGGTGAATTTGGCAAAAAGTCTTGTGCAACCATCAAATCAAAATATTCTGTGATTTTGTCTGCATAATTTTCAAGTTTCTTTGCTGCAAGTAAAGTTAGGACACTTTTGAAACTAATCTTCATTTGTCCTTGGTTTGCAAGGGCCACATAGTGATTGATTAGAGACCTAAAATGCCATTTGTTGAAAAAATAATCTCCTACTTTGAACTTGTAGTCAAATGCATCTAACTTTTCAAGATATGATTTTGCTTCATCTATATCCTGAGTAATATTTCCTGATTTGTCAAATATTTGTGAATCAAATAGAATATCACCAATTCCTACTAGAATTGCTACTCTCTCAAACATTTGAGTTGGTGATTCAATAATCTCACTTTTTCCGTTTCTGAAAAGATATCGTGATGCCAATACTCTAAGACAATTCAAATCAAACTTTTTAGAAACTGGATCAAGGATCTTTAAATTCAAGACGTTCTTTTTCTGGTCTCTTAATTTTCTTCTCTCATGTCTGTAAACAATGTATGCTTTTGCAATGTCACTATTGCCACTATCAATCAAAGTTGATTCTACAATATCTTGAATGTCTTCAACTGTAGGTGTTCTAGTACTAGTAAATCCTTGTTCCACTAATTTGTTAACTACATTTTCTGCTAATTGATCAGCTAGGCCACGATCTGCTTTAGATGTGGCTGCCAATGCCCTAAATATGGCATTTGAAATTTTATCTTTATTAAATGCCGTTACTGCGCCACTGCGCTTTCGAATATCAATTATGGTATTTTCTATTTGTGAATTGTCCATTATAATCTCCCCGACATAGTTATGATCAGTATGGGTATAAATGATTCTGCAGTTTTTTCTTAAAGTTCAGTGCAATAATGTTGACACCACTTCTATGAAGTTCATAACGGCATAACATTGATCGTTGTTAACGATGATCGCATCATCCGAATTTGATCAAAAAGTTTTGAAAAATGATCGTTACTAGTTTTTTATTTATGAATTTCAGACAATGTATGGTGATTTACATTTTGGACATTTGTCCTCAAATGGTTCATCTTTAAAACCACATTCACCACAAATTGCAGTTATTCTAACAGGCTTGAATGATGATGTTAGTTGAGATGTTTTCTCAATTGATTTTTTGATTTCATCAACCTTTGCATTTTTGTCAATATTTAATGCAACAAATAATCCTCCATTGAGTAATTTTGAGAGTTTGTTACATTCAGCAATAGGTTCGCTTTTATTAGTATAATCAGAAACATCAGAGGCATTAATTATCACACCTTCAGAATAAGAATCGCCTTCCATGGAGTTAAGAGAAGAATTTTTGCCATATTTCTCACCATCTAGTTTTGCAAAACGGGTTGAACTCTCAGTTTCAGTCATGCAAATAGCAACAGAATCACCTAATTCTTTGCCTTTTTTAGCACCCACATCAACTGCAGTTTCAATGACTTTGTGAAGAATAGCACGACCTTCTTTATTGTCTTTGTATCCTAAAATATTAAAAATTGCCTCTTTGAGACCTACTAAATTTATGACAAGTGAGACAGAACTTCTTTGCATGTATTGAGTATTTTTTGCAAGAATCGGATTTAGTCCTCGTCTTGTAAGATCAGAAATATCTTTTTTTCTTAATGCCATAGATACTAAAGCAGGTTTCATTAATAATGCGAGTCTTGCTCTAAAGTAAGTTTCATCTTTATTTGATTCAAATGCAAGTCTTGGAAGATTAATAGAAACAGATTGTAAATTAATTGAAAGTGGACCTGTAGTTTTTGTAGAACCATTTGTAACTCCTAAACTTGACATTTGACCTTTAGCAAACATTACTTTGCCACCAATAGAAATTATTTCAGCCACTGATGCTGAAACATCAGTTATTTTTCCTTTCTCAGTATCTATAATTAAACCAATTTTTGGAATTGGTGTAATCTTTGTATAATTTTTGTATGCATTAATTATTGCATTGATTATTTTTGTATCAAATCCTAGTTGTAGTCTGATTGATACGTTTGTATTTTTCATATTGAATTTTGAAGAAGTAGATGCAGTTGAAAATGCATTTGATAATTTTTGTTCAAGTTCAGGAAGAGATTTTGAATGTTTTACAAACAAGGGGATTAAACCATCAAGGACAACTTCTTGTGAAGCTTCTTTTGAGAGTAGAGATATTATTATTGATAGTGCACTTGTAATCTCATCTAATTGTTTTGATGCAGGGATTCTTGAAACATCAAGGTATTTTCCACCAAGATTAATTCCATCATCAATTAATTCTTTAACATTGACAAATATTGTATCAGGAATCATAGACCAAATTCCAGGATTTGAAATATGCAAATCTCCAGAAAGATGAGAATCTGCTACATCTTTTGGTAGTGTGTTTGTAAGAAGATGTTCAGCAAATACTTTCTGACCAGTGTGAAACAATAAACCTTCAGCACCATTATCTACATTATCTAAATTGGAAATCATTTCCTGTACATCAAAAACAGGCAATCCTAGGCGTGCTAATTTATTACGATATTCCTCATGACCGTGCTCTAAAAGGACAGAATTGACCATTTCTCGGATAAGTGCGCCTGTAAGATAGGTAGTCTGATATTTGTAAATTCTATTTTCAACTTCTTCAGTAATTTTTTGTGCTAATTCTAATGGAAGACTACCTTCACGAACTAGTGATTGAATAATTTTATGAGAATTAAATTCTTCAATGGATTCATGTGATGTTCTAACATACATTTTTCCACTTTCAATAATTGATCTTTCTTCTATTTGTCTTGCTAAACTTAAAACCAATTTTCCAAGATTTGTAATTGTGTAACGTCTTTCAGATTTGTTTAGAGCAACAAGGGATTGTCTTAATAATTTTCTCAAATGATATGCAAATTTTCCACTTTCTTTTTTTGATTTGAATCCAGCAAGTGATTTTAATTCAGAATATGTTAATGGACCTTTAGAATTTAGAATTCTGAGAATATCAATTCTGTTTGGACTAGCCATTACAGAGAAAATCATCCTAACACGTTTTGATGTAGATTGTAAAATTCCACCTCTATTTGATGATTCATCATCACCATCAAAGTCTGAGTCCAAATCAGAGTCTAGATCTGAATCTACATCAGTATCCATTTCTAATTCTTCTGGATTCAATTTCATGAATTTTATGAAGAAAAGGAGTAATTAAGACTTATGACTATATGATTAATTGATCATTTATGATCTAATTTGAGATTTGTTAATTTTTTATACAAAAATTAGGATAAATTTTTTAAAAATTAAAAATAGATCCTTGATTTGAAGATCATTTTTCTTGAACATCAAGTGAAAACTCAGATGTAGAAAGCTTTTGTCCACATGATGGACATTTACCGCCATAAGGATTCATAACATCTTTGATAGATTTTAACATCTTCATGGTTGTGATCTTTTCACCACATTTACCACATGTAATTTCTACTGACATAAGAATTACAAGATGTGTAAAATTATTAAGAATCGATTTTGATTTTTTTTAATAATTCAAGCAAATTATTTTACTGCTTTTCAATGATGATTCCACGATCATCAAAACCAGTAATTTTTGCTTTTGTTCCAACAGGGAGATCATCGGGGGTGGCAATATTTGGCATAAATCCTGAAATTCTCAAATCTGTATTATCGACTTGAAGTACAACAAAGGCATATGGTGTGTATTTTTCAAAGCCTGCAGGAGCCACAGTAATGATGGTATACGTGGCAACTGAGCCTGTACCCTCTAAAACATTATCATCAAAACCCTTACTACCACATTTTGAGCAATAATATGCTGTAGAAAGATGAAGATGACCACAACTAGTACATTTGTGAGCTAAGAGTTTACCTTGTTTGGCATATTCAATAAGTTGTTCCTCAATTGTCATTTTATACACTCTGGAATATATGAACAGCACAACTTGCACCAGTTGCACCAAAATTATGAGTTAAACCAATTTTTGCATCTTTAACAGTTCTTGCACCAGCTTTTCCAGTTAATTGATCAAATACTTCTACTACTTGTCCAACACCTGTTGCACCTATTGGATGTCCTTTTGATTTAAGACCACCTGATGGATTAATTGAAATGTCAGAATTTAATTTAGTTCTACCTTCACGAACAGCTTGAACTCCTTGTCCTTTATCAAAGAATCCCAAGTCTTCAGTGTCAACTATTTCTGCAATTGTAAAACAATCATGGACTTCTGCAAAGTCAATATCTTTTGCAGTAATACCTGCCATTTTGTAAGCATCTGCTACTGCAATCTTTGTACTAGGAATTGTTGTTAAATGTTCACGTCCTTGTAATGCAGCTGGTGAACCACCTCTGCCAGAACCAATTACTTCAATATAGTCTCCACCATTTTCTTTTGCAAACTTTTCAGAACAAAGAATAACAGAACTTGCACCATCAGAGAATGGACAGCAATCAAAAAGTTTTAGTGGACTTGCAACCACTGCAGAATTCATTACATCATCAATAGTAATTTTCTTTTGCATGTGAGCTTTTGGATTAAGAATTCCATTGTCATGATTTTTTACTGCAACTGCTGCAAAATCTTCTTCAGTTGCATCAAACTCGGTCAAGTAAGCTCTTGCCATAGATGCAAACAAACCTGGAAATGATGCACCTGCCTGACCTTCATAGAAAAAGTCTGAACAATATGCAAAGTATGTTGTTGTCCATTCAGTTCCAGTGTGAGTTACTTTTTCAACACCGGTAACAAGAAGACAATCATAAAATCCGGCTGCAACATTAGCATATGCCTCTCTAAAAGATACAGAACCACTGCCACATGCAGACTCTATTGTTAATGATGGTTTTTCTGGAATTCCTAATCTACTCATTAAAACAGGACCAAGATGTACCTGCTTATCAGCAACTCCAAAAACGTTTGAAATGTAAGATGCTTGAATGTCTTTAGGAGAAATTTTTGCACTTTCTATGGCTGAAACTGATGCCTGAGTAGTGATATCAGCAATACTTTCACTTAATTTTCCATATTTAGTGCTACCAGCACCAAGAACACAAACCTTTTCCACAAATGTCACTGACCCATTTCCCTATAAAAATTGTTTTAGTAAATTCAATATAGAAAATGCCAAGGAAATCAAATCTCAAAACTCCTCAAATTAAAAAACCAATTATGAGACATGTCGTCAAAACTACAAAGTCAAGAACTAGTATCTTCAAAAAAGAAATTATTCAGTATTATGATAGTAATGGATTTCTTTCTTGGTCATCAAAAGAAAAAAAATACATGATACTTGGAACAAATTCTCCTAAAAATGGTCTAGTACCATGTCCTGAATGTAAAGTAGGAGAGTTGATGGTAATCAGATCGAAGGCAACAAGGAAGCGATTCATGGGTTGTTCAAACTATTATGGAGGATGTAAAGCATCATCCCCATTATTACAAAAAGCAAGAATGAGGGCAATAAAGATGCCCTGTGATGTATGTAAATGGCCAATGATAATTTTTCGATATTCACGAAATCAGAAATGGACAAAACAATGCGGAAATTTTAATTGTGAAAGCAGAAAGACTAAGCCTTCAAAGTAGAATAGATATCTGTTCGTCTGTTTTTAAGTAATGGTAAAATTTTACGTGTTTGTTTTACTTTGTTTAAATCAATATCAACATAACCAATACCTTGTTTCTTTTTCATGTCAAGTAAAATTTTTCCATATGGATCAACTACTAAACTTCGACCACAGTAAATATTTCCAACTTGATCTGGTGCAATAACATAACATCCATTTTCAATTGCACGCGTTTTGTTAATTGTAATCCAATGTTCTTCTTTCATGTTACCTTTAACCCATGCAGATGGTGCAACTAAAACTTCAGCACCAGATGCTGCAAGTGAACGTGCCATTTCAGGAAATCTCAAGTCATAACAAATCATCATTCCTGTTTTTCCCAATGTTGTGTTTACAGGCTTTGTAATTTTTGAGCCTGGAACCATTTTGTCTGATTCTTTAAATCCTAACGCATCATAGAGATGAATTTTTCTATAGGTAGAAATCACTTTACCTGAATTATCAATTACAAATGAAGAATCATATACACGATCTTTTTTTCTGCTCTTTTCATAAAATGATCCAATAATTTGAATTCTATTTTCTTTTGCTGCTTTTGCTATACTTGAAACAAAATTTCCATTAATTGTTTCAGCTAAACTTGCTAGTTGTTTTGAAGTTTGTTTAGAATTTGTGTAAAACATCATAAATTCTGGAAATGCACATAGTTTTGCATTCTTTGATGCTGCCTTTTGAATATATGAAATAATTTTTTCTAAATTTGTTTGTTTGTCAGTTGATGCTTTGAATTGAACTACTGCAGCTTTCATGAGATTGATTATTTCAATGACAATAAAAGGATGAACTTTTAGTAAAATTATTTGTAAAAAGAATTAAAGTTGGTTTCCTGCTAAAAACCAATTTTCTTTTGGATTGTCTTCAAAAACAACAATTACATGACTCTCCTTAGTCTTTAGAATTTCAACTGCTGATTTTGTTATTGCTTTTGCATATTCATCTTTTTGTTCCTGAGTTCTTCCAGGATACATTGATACTGTAATCAAAGGCATAAAAAATTCAAATAGATTCAGGAATTTATGTTTTCAATAATTGGGTCTGTAACCGTATCTTGAACCATACGTAAAATCAGAGCTGTGAGTTTTTTTGTAAATGTATCCTGTTGCCAATCCAATTACAAATCCACCAATATGAGCCAAATAAGCTACACCGCCGCCAGCAACACCGAATCCTCCAACAAAAAATGGCAATAAATTTTGGAAAACTAACCAAAATGGTAAGAACCATCGAGCCTGAATGTGCATCATTCTCCAAAAGAAACCAAGCATCAAGAAAGTTTGAATTCTAGCTTTTGGAAAAATTACCAAATAAGCTCCCAATATTCCAGAAATTGCGCCAGATGCACCAACTGCAGGAATCACACTACTTGGATCGCCATAAATGTGAACTAGTCCTGCAGTTACACCCCACATTAAATAAATTCCAAGATACTTTACTTTTCCAAACTTTTGTTCAATGTTATCTCCAAATATCCACAAGAACAATAAATTACCACCAAGATGCATCAATCCACCATGCAGGAATGTTGAAGTAATCAAAGAGATGTATGGTGTAGAAGGACATAGAATTCTAACGGGTCCTGCACCAAAATCTATTGCAGAAAAAGATGCACCTGTAACACAATTAGGAACAGCGCCCCAATTGTAAAATAAATTAAATGCATTTTGATTTGTAAAGTCAAAGAATTGTCCAGTATATGCAATTTCTATTAAAAATACAATTACATTAATTATGATTAAAGCATATGTTACTTTTGGTTTGAATCCTGGAGGATGTGGATTCTCATCTCTTAATGGAAACATTAGTTGATTAGCTTCGATAAAAATCGTATAATAACATTATTTAGTTTTGAATTTGTAAAATTCCTTGTTTTATTAAAAATTCTAATCCTTGAACAAATGTCTCATCATCAATGGAGCCATCAGCCCACCAACCTACATTATTTCTAATCCAATCAGGAATTTCCTGTGATTCAGAACTTTCTTGTTGTGTTTGAGGAATTATAATAATATTATTATTTATCAAATATTCAATTCCTTTGATGAAAGTATTATCATCAATTTGTTGCTCTGACCACCATAATGCATTATTTCTAATCCAATCAGGAATGGGAATGGAGTTATTTTGAGTGATTCTATTAATTACAATAGGAATTTTAGTTGTAGCAAGATGGTTATCATCTAAATTTTTGAAATTTAGATAAACTATACCTGAAATATCTTTAGGAATAAAAAACTCGGCAGTATTATGTTCTTCTTTTGAATCAGTACTAGTTCCACTTTGTTCAAAAATTACTATATCATTTTGAGTAATAGAAAAGTCATAAATTGCAGCAATTGGTCTATTCTTTAAGAAAATATCTGTAACATCAAATAATATTTTTGCATTTGAATTAGATTTTAGATTCTCTGGTTCCCAAGATACAAGAATTCTAAACTGCCCATTTTCTGTAACAGAACTCAAATGAGAATAATCACGGTCAGGTTTTATTATAAAATCCATTTCATCAGTACTGGGATTACTTTGAAAAATATTCAATAATTCTTTTTGATAAATAATAAAATGTACTATCCGTTCATGAGAGATAAAATCATCAATGTTTACAACATCTTTAGATAATTCAATTCCATTTACATACATTGTAAAACCAGATACTAGTAAATCACCAAAGTCTTTTGAAATTTGTAATTCTTCATGGACAACAGATGTTTGATTAATGTTTGATTGACTCCATTCAAAAGGCATGGAAAAACTAATCTCTTTTGAATTTGAATCATATTCAAAATCTGAAATTTCATCATAATACGAAATGGTGTAAATATTTTGTTCCCCAAAATTTGGATCAATAATACTATGTTTTGATGTTTGAGCAATTGAAATTCCTGCATTAAAGACTAGAGGTTTATCTAATTTTTTGGAATATCCATCTGCAGTAAGCACACTAATGTCAAATTTGTACAAACCACCCTCACTTAGTTTTGGTCCAATTACATGAACTATCCTACTTTCAAGTCCTAATAATGAACCAAAAAAATCATCACTGTTATTATCATCATCAATTATTATTGGAATTGTATCTTCTGATACAAAATTAAAAACTATGAAACCATTATCTGCTTGAAATTCTTGCTCAAAAAGAAATGTTTCTCCACGTTCAGAAGTAATTAAAAAAGTTACATCTCGTAAGGTAATTTTTGAATCAAAATCAATTAATGAAATAGAAATTTGTTGATCATCATTAGTTTCAGGATTGTTTTGTGAAGATGAAACTTCCAAAGTAACTAATCGACCATCTAATTCAACGGGTGGAAAAGTTTCACTACCAAAGCCATGACCATATACATGATCTATTCCAAAAAATAGAAAAAATATCAAAGATGTAAATAAAAATAAATTTTTCAAACTATGTCCACTTGTTTGGATCTTTTTTACGAATTTCTTTTCCGTCAATAGTGATTTGATCTTTTTCTTCAAAAACAGTATGCCATTTTCCATTATTTGGAAAAATCTTGTTCATTTCTTTGACTTTGTTATTAGTTGGTGCTTTGTTCATCAAAGCTCCCCATTTCATGTTTGGAACTTTTGGCATAATGTCATTGATATCTTTCATTACACTATCACTTTACAGAATTTATTTAAAAACCTATGATTGTACACTAAGAATTCCTTCTTTGATCAAAAATTGAATTCCTTGAACAAATGATGAATCATCAATGGAGCCATCAGCCCACCAGCCTGCATTATTTTTAATCCATGCAGGAATTTCATTGGAAGTAGAACTAGTGCCTTGTGTGGTTGGTGGAATCTTTAAAACATCTTCTTTGATCAAAAATTGAATTCCTTGAACAAATGATGAATCATCAATGGAGCCATCAGCCCACCAGCCTGCATTATTTTTAATCCATGCAGGAATTACTGCTGGAGATTGAATTTCAGGTGTAGTTGTTACAGTTTTTCCTAGATTTGGTCCAATCTCAATAATACCTGAACCAATTCCGGCATACTTTGGATTATAGTCTAATCCTGTGCCATAAGCTAGAATATCTATTCTGTATTGACCTTGAGATGGAACATAAATTTTTTGAATATCAATTCCTTCAACTGCAACAATACCTAGATTCAGAGGATCATCTCCAGAAAATCTTTCTAGTTCTTGATTACTTGCATTATCAATAAATGAAATTGAATATCTAATGTCTTTGATTAAATCTCTGTTTTCATTAAAAAATGTAATTTCAAAAGGTACATCATCACCTGCACCATAATTTCCATCCCATGAAATATTTACTGTAGTTGGAACTTGTTCATTTTGAATGTCAACTAGATAAAATTCAGTTGAACTCTTTGATACTTCACTAAGTGGAACTAATTTCAAATTCATCTTTTTGTTATCATAATTATCTGAACCTAATGTTTCATTGATTTTTTGTAACTCATTTTTTGTAATTAAGAAATGAACAATATTTGTGTCATCATATGAATAAGGATCATTTAGTAATGCTCTTTGATCAATTTCTACACCATTAACATATCCTTTGAATTGTTTTCCTTCTGCATAGGGTGCAAATGATTTTGGAACTCTAACTTCTTCATGTACTACTTGTACCAAATTAACATAATCTGGACTCCAATCAAATGGCATATCAAATGAGATTGAATTATCTGATTCATCAAATTTAAAATTATCAATATCATCATAGTATGTTTTTACAACAACTGGAACTTCAGCATATGCGGTTTGAATAAAAAAGTCTTGTTCTTGTGCAACACTAACAAAAGTATCATAACTTAGCATATCAGCAACTAAAGTTCTTGGGCTAGTTGCAGCTTCAATGTTAACTTTGATGTTGTATAATCCACCTTTTACAAATATTGGACCTGTGATAGAGGGTCTTGCACAAATATCCAAATTATCATCATTACATGCTACACCGTATACGTATAGAGCACCAGGAGCACTAACATGCTCTGAACCACCATAAGTTGTACATTGATGAAGATTAACTGCATCACATCCAGATTGTGGTTTAATTTTTACATCTAATCTTCCATCATCATCATAAAAAAAATTTCTAGCTAAAAGTTCACCACTTTGCCATAATTCCACTCTAAATGTAACTTGATCAAGATTTTTGTCAGTTAATGTATCAAAGAAACGTATCTGCATATTTGCAGAATCAATTTCTCCAACTGTGATATCAGATGGAGATAATTGTGTACGTACAGTTACTTCCATATCACCAAATGATATTGGTTCAGCTTGATCTCCACCTAATCCATGTCCAAATGCATTTGGAAGAACGGTAGAAATCGAGAAAATACCAACAACTATGGCTAATAATGCAAACTTGGCATACATAGCACAAATTAGTCAATTCCATATTTAAAGCTGGTATAGTATTTCTATTCATGAAAATTTTTCAAACAAAGTAGAATTTTTATTTGTCATACTAAAATTGAAATTATGAAAATTTTGTTGGTATTGTTACTTGTTACATTTATGATAATTCCAGCTTTTGCTGAAACACAAACTTTACCAACAGAGCAAGGAACATTAGATGTAAAACTAACATATGATACAATAGAACAAGACATTCTAAATAAAATTGGTATTGAATTTATTAATCCGCAAACACAAAAGATACAAATTCATATTGATTACATAGTTACAGTTTCAAAAAATAATGAAACAGTTTTTGGGCCCACACAATTAATTCACACGTCTGAAGGAGCTGTAAAAATCCCAATTGAATTTAATCTTGGTGAAGGTACATATTCTATGAATATTGAAGTACAGGGAATTTTATTTAATCCAATTCCACCAGAAACTGTTTCATTTGAGATTTCAGTAGGTGAGGCTTTTGCACAGCCAGATTCTGAAAATGGAGTAGCAGAAGATACTTCAAATGGAGGCGGTTGTTTAATTGCAACTGCAGCATTTGGTTCAGAATTAGCACCTCAAGTACAACAATTAAGAGAACTTAGAGATAATACTATTTTATCAACAGAATCTGGAACTGCATTTATGGCAGGATTTAATCAATTCTATTATTCATTTTCACCAATAGTATCTGATTTGGAACGTGAAAGTCCAATTTTCAAAGAAGCAGTAAAACTAACACTAACTCCAATGATTTCTACTTTATCAATAATGACATTAGCTGAAGATGGTAATGAATCACAAGTATTAGGACTAGGAATTTCTGTAATTATACTTAACTTGGGAATGTACATTACAATACCTGCAATAGCTGGCTTTGTAATTAGTAAACGCATTAAATCAAGAAATTAATCCTTTAACTCCAACAATCTGGACTTTCGCATTACATTCATCTAAAACATTGTCAAAATGATAAATCTATCTTAACAAGGATTGAAACATTTCATATACCAATTAAAGTGCAACTAGTTTTACAGTGTCCATGTTTTTGTTTGTCTGAAAATCTTTAGTCATTGTAGATACTTTTTCTGCATCACCATCAATTACAAATAGTTCCATGCATTTTTCTTTGTCAATTTTACTATGAAGATGTGTGATGATTAGATCCTCAAAATTATGAGTAATTCCAGAAACTGCATGATCAAATTTATCATTGTGTACTACCAAAAGAATTGCATGAATATTTCCAGACAAATCTGATTTTTGTTTTTCTTCAGAAACAAATGCTCTAATTCCTGCTCTGATTGCCTCAGACCTACCTGAGAATCCCATAGATAATTGTAATTTGTCTAATTCTGAAAGAATTTCATCATTTAATGAGATTGAAACTATGGGCATATGCCTAATGTTATTAATTATCTTATAAGTTTAGCAGTCAATGTTATTAAGATTTTATAGATTTATTAATAATTTGCATTAACTTGGTTTGTGAATATTCAAGTAAAAGCTGCAATAATTGCTATAGTAATTATAATTCCATTAAGCTCAATTGCAGTTTATGGGACTGATTCAAATCAACAATTTACAAAAAACGATAATTCAAAATTACAAGTAATTTCTTCATTTTATCCCCTCCATGAATTCTCTCAACATGTAGGTGAGGACAAAGTTGATGAAATATTACTTGTTCCAGTTGGAGTTGAACCACATGATTGGGAACCAACAATTAAAGATGTACAAAGAATGCAACAATCTGATCTAATTATAATAAATGGAATTGGATTTGAAAATTGGGTTGACAAATTAGATGAAACAAATTATCAAGGTGTAATAGTTGATACAAGTAATAATATTTCAGATGAGGAATTAATTAAAAATTCTGGAGATCCACATATATGGCTAAATCCAGTTTATGCAAAAATCCAAGTACAAAATATTGCAAATGCTTTTTCTATTTCAGATCCTGAAAATCAACAATTCTATCAATCAAATGCTGTAAAATATATCAAAGAGTTAGATTCACTTGATACAAAAATTCAAAATGAATTATCTGATTGTACTCGTGATTTTGTTTCTTTTCATGATGCGTTTTCATACTTTGCAAAAGAATATGATCTAAACCAACATACTATCATTTCATCAAATGGTATGCATGGAGATACTACTGCAAAAAAATTAGAAAATGTAATTACAACTGCAAAAAAATTTAACATTACAGTAATTTTTAGTGAAGAAAATACTGATACTAGAACATCAAAAATTATTGCACATGAAATTGGTGGAAAAGTTTTATTGTTATCTACTTTGGAAGTTTCTTCAAATGGAAATTATATTTCCAAAATGACTGAAAATCTTGAAAATCTAAAGGAGGCCCTATGTCAATAGTTGAAATTAATAATCTCACAGTTCATTATCCAGATGTAAAGGCCCTTGATGATGTGAGCTTTGTAGTTAATGAAGGCGACTTTTTAGGCATAATTGGACCAAATGGTGCTGGAAAATCCACTCTTTTTGATTGCATGTTGAGGCTAAATACCAAATACAAAGGGATAATCAAATTTTTTGGAAAAGATATTAGAGATTCAAAAAATTATCTTAAAGGAATTGGATATGTTCCACAAAAACCAATTTTTGAAAAAAACTTCCCAGTTACAGTAAACGATGTTGTACAAATGGGGTTAAGAAATGAATCTGATAAAGAAAAAATTGATGAAATATTACAACAGTTATGGATACATGAATTACGTAACAGAAGAATTGGTGAGTTATCTGGAGGACAACAACAACGAGTCTTTATTGCAAAAGCATTAGTGCATGATCCAAAAATTTTGATTCTAGATGAACCAGTAGCTGGAATTGATCAACAAAGTATTGAATTATTTTATAGTATTTTACGTGAACTAAATTCTAAACAAAAAATTACAATTATTTGGTCTTCTCATGATCTTGATGCCGTAAATAAACTTGCAAATCATGTAGCATGTTTGAATAGAACATTATTTTTTCATGGTGAATCTGAAAAATTCTTTTCTGATGACAAGCTTGTAAAGCAATATTCTGAAGCATCAATGCAAGAACACATGCATCATCATTAATCATGTCATTTGAAATTCTAACATACAGCTTTATGCATAGAGCATTAATTTCTGGAATTGCAATTGCAATTCTTTGTTCAGTTGTTGGCTTATTTTTAGTATTGAGACGTTATTCATTATTTGGTGATGCAATAGCTCATTCATCATTTGGTGGAATTGCATTAGGTTTGCTAGCAGGTGTTTATCCATTGTTGACTGCTTATGGTGTTTCAATAATTAGTGCATTAATAATTACAAAAATCAAGGACAAATACAATATTTCAGGCGATGCATCAATTGCTGTACTTTTATCCTCAGGAATAGCAGTTGGGCTCGTAATTATTGGTTTTTCAGGTGGATTTACGATTGATATCTTTAGTTTTCTATTTGGAAGTATTCTTTTAGTTAGTGTAGATGATACTATTCTAATTTTATCATTAACTGGAATCATTCTAATTGTAATTTTATTATTGTATAGACAAATTCTTTATTCCACATTTAATGAAGAACAAGCTAAAGTTAGTGGTATCCCTGTTGAAAAAATTAATTATTTGATTGTATTTATGGCAGGAATTACTGTGGTGACAGCAGTTCAACTTGTAGGTGTTTTGTTAATTTCAGCCCTATTTGTAATTCCAAATGTTACTGCAATAATGTATGGAAAAGGTTTCAAACAGACAGCAATAATCTCAATGAGTTTCTCTGTTTTTTCTGTTGTTGCAGGAATTTTAATTTCATATATTTTTGACATTACTCCTGCAGGAACCATTGTTTTATTATCAATTGGATTACTTGGAGGAACAATGGGGATAAAGTCAGCAGGACTATTATCTAAGAATTAATTAAAGAGTTTAGTCTTCTTTTATCTTGAACACTTTTTACATAAAACAATGATGTTGCAATAATTCCTAATGCAACTAGTGGTGATGCAATCTCTGTATATTTTAATTCAAAATTACTAGTTGTTTGTATTTGTGATGGAATAACTGGAATTTCTGTTATTTTTATTGTTCCAAGCTTGTTTGATTGCTGTTCTACAAACCATACATTATCATTTCCATCTGTTGTCATGAATTGTACAAATGATGTTTCAGTTGGAATTGGAATCTCGATCAAATTATTGTTATCTGGATCATATACTCCGATATTATCTACTGTGTGTTCTGCAAACCAAATATTCCCATATTTGTCAAGTGTCATTCCAAATGGTAATGCATCTTTATTTGGTACTGAAATTTTCTCAAATGTCTCTAAAACGGGGTTAAATTTGGTAATTGCTGAGCCTGTATGTTCTGCAATCCATAAATTTCCATCATTATCAAACATTAATGCTTCAGGGGACTGAAGTGGAGAGTCACTTGAGAATTGAGTAATTTGATTATTTTCAGGATTAATGAATCCAATTTTACCTGTACCTGATGTAGAATACCATATTTTTCCATCATCATTTACTGTTAAAGCAAATGGAAATGACTCTCTTTCTAATTGTATTACTTCAAATGTATCTAATTCTGGTAAATATTTTACAATACTATCTTTGTTTATGATACTTATCCAAATATTCCCATCAAAATCTGCTTGAATAAAGATTGGAGCGTTATCGGATATTGTAGGATCTAGATTTGGAATTGTTTTTGTTGTAATTTGTTTATTTTCTGGATCAAAGAAACCAATTTGATTTCTTGGAGTATCTACAAACCATATTTTTCCACTATTATCTTGTGTTAGAAACATTGTAGCTAGACCATCAAATGAATATGAAGTAAATTCTTGTGAATCAAGTGAAAATTGCCACAATCGTGGAGATGATGCATCACTTAACCAAATAGAATTTTTTCCATCATACAATGGGAAAAGAGGTTTAGCATCTTTTGGTAATTCATATTCAATTATTTGAGTTTGAATGTTTACTAGTTGTGGTTTTATCAGTAAATTCATTATTTTTGATTCGTTAGCATTCTCAGTTCTTTGTGCTTCAACTTCTAATAACCAAACTCCAGAAAATCCAAATGTTATTTCACCTTGAAATTCAGTTGGTCTGTTCTCACTTTGTTTGATTAAATTCATTGGGATTTCAATTGGAGAGATATTTTTTAATGGATTTGAAATTTTTACTTTAATTTGATTTGAATCTGAAAGTGGTTTATTTTCAAAGTCACTCACTTTAACTAGAATTGTATTTACACCACTTGAAAATGGTGAAATTTCAATGCCAAATTTTGCTTTTTCAGTAAATTCGATAGTCTTAAAACCATAGATTATTTCTTGTGCTTCAACTTTTTGAATTTCTCCTGCTGGAAGTGTTCCATTAGTTAGTAATGCCACTACTCCTAATAGAGCAATTCCCAATACTACATCAACTTTGAGTGATCTCTTTAGTTTTCTATGAACAGAAATTTTTCCTGACTGAATATTTTTTTCTGCATTTTTTTGTATTCGAAACTGGAAAAATCCACCAAACCCAATTATTATTGCAGCAATTGCAATTTTTAAAATAATTAATTGGCCATAAACGGATTCTGTAATTAATCCTACATCACTTTCTAAGAACCACATTAGAGTTGGTCCTGTAATTAATACAACACCAATTGCAATAATAAAAGCAATTGAAAATCTTGGAATAAGTAATAAACTCATTTTCTCTCGTTTTGATTCTTTTAACTGTGCAAATGTTGGTAATAATGTGAAAACAAAATAGAATATTCCACCTATCCATACTGCTGAAACTAAATTATGTATGTAATCTAAAACAAGTGCAGGTGTTTCTCCACTAGCTGCACCATGTCCTATTAAACTTGAAGTTCCAATTAATACAAGCATTGCTACTAACATTGATATTTGATTTTTCTTTGATAGAACTTTTTTCCTATTCAATCCAAACCAAATTCCCAGTAAAATTACCGTAATTGTCATTCTAATGATCCAAATGTTTCCAAAATCGGTTTGAATTGCATCAAATACTGATGCTTCTAATCTAATAGATTGAATAGCAATCATCAAAATATTTGAAATAAAAATTAAAATTAGTCCTATACCTGTAAGTGTCATAAATTTTCTATGATGGAATGTTTCTATCTTGTCTAATTCTTCTCGAATTAATTGCTTGTTTTGTGTACCCCAAATTATTAGAGATGAAATTATTACTCCTAAAACGATTGTTTGACCAACAAGACCTGGAAACCTAGCTCCTGCTTCGGGTAAAAATACTATTTCTGATGGTCTTTCAAATTCTAATGATGCAGAATCTACTATAGCATTACCTATTGCAAACAAGAATGCATCAGGAACTAAATGCCCATCAACTTTTGAGAGAACTTTAGTTGTTACAGTATAAACTCCGTCTTCTAATGGAGGAGTTGTAACAATAAGAGATAATTCATCTTCAAAGTAATCGGTATCTTTGTTATCTATTTGATTTCCATTATTATCAAGTACTTTTACTTCACTAAAGTTTATGTCAATTGGTTCTGAAAAAAATATGATTACTTCTGAAGTACCCGTTGGAGCATTAGATACTAAGCTTGGAATAGTTTCTTCTGTAAATGGATGTGCATATACAAGTGGAATTGATATTGATGAAAATACAAGTAATAGTATTAGCAATCCTCTCATTTACTCTTACGATCATCTTTGATAATTTAAACAGTTTATCAATAATTCGAGATTTATCCCATTTCACGTAAAGATAATAATATGTAATTTCCAATTGGATATAGTGAAGATTATACTCTTTGTCTTTATTGGATTATTATTTTCAATTGGAATGATTATACCTTCATTTGCTCATACAACAGTTCATGTTGAAGAATATAGTATTGAAGTTGGTTGGGGAATTGAACCACCTGTTGTAGGAATTAGAAATGAAATTGTCTTTAAAATTACTGAATCCGGAGAAAATGAAGGAACTTATTCTGGAGTAACTAGTGTCTTCAAAGATGTTGATGCAACTGTGATGTTTGGAGGTATATCAAAAAAAATAGATATTAATTCAGATCCAAGACCTGGATATTATTTTTCACCGATTATTCCAACTAAAATAGGAACTTACATGGTAGAACTAAAAGGTGAACTAAGAGGGATTCCAATTGATATTAAAATTCCAGTTGAAGATATAGAATCTACTGCAGTACTGGATTTTCCACCTACAAATAGTGAAGGAACTGCTGATGTAACTGCTCTAAAGAATGCAATATCCTCTTTACAACAAGATGTTTCGAAACTAAAATCTGGTAAAACTTCTGTTCCATCTGATGGTGGAGCAGCTTATGACTTTGCAATATTTGGATTATCAATTGCTGCAGCAGCTATCATTCTGTCGATAATTGCTTTAATAAAAAGAAAATAAAAAAGAGGGATTCCTAAAATCTTGGAACAACTCTAGATTTTGCAGTTACTGCTACGATGCTTATGATTGCGACAGCTAGTATCATCATTGCAATTGTACCAAATTCTGGGACAATTTGTGATGTAGCTACTGAACCTAATGGTCCAGTCCAATCTGCTTCAGCATCTGGTGGGCCAATTCCTAGAGAAACTATTTCGATATCAATTGGACTATCATCTGATCCAATAGCATCAACCATGTGACTTGTAGTCATTTCCATGGAGTGTGCAGTTTCTTTGTAAATTTCTTCACCGTTTTGTGTTGCAGTTATTTCATAGTTGACATGTAATTCACTGAATTCAAGATCCACTTGAGTTCCGTCATCTACTACTGAGTCGGTAATTGTTACCATCAATACTGCTTCTGCTGCTTCTGCTGCTTCTGCTGCTTCTGCTGCTTCTGCTGCTTCTGCTGCTTCTGCTGCTTCTGCTGCTTCATCTGCATGTGCTTCTTGTACTATGATTGTGCCAAACATGTATGATGCATGTAATGAACAATAGTACGGAACTTCACCTACAGTAGTTGCAATCCATTCACCAGACTGTCCTGGTTCTAGAACACCAGTATCAAATTCTTCAGTTGGATTAGGTGTAAATCCATCCACAGTTCCTGCTGTAAATGAATGAAATCCTGTAGGATTTGAGAATATTACTTTTCCACCAACATCAACTGTTGCAGTACTTGGAGTATAACATTCTGATCCACAATCCGGACTCATTGCATCTTCTGATGTAGCGATTGTAACTTCTGCATGATCTGCAAAAGCAGCTGGAGTTGATGAAATCATCACAGCTGCGATAGCAAATAGTACAAAGAAAGAGCAAATTGCTTTAGTCTTCATGATATTGATTACTATTACTCATACATAAAAACTTCACTAGAATTTCAGAAAATGGAATTTAGTTTTTTCTAATCTGGTATACCTTTAAAATTCCTAATAATGGAATTCCGACATACATTCCTGCATTTAATATAATCAAACTAATTCCATATCCTAACATGTCTTGTTCTGAATCAATATCAACATAATTCAATAGAGATAGTGATGATAACATTGGAGTTAGTGTTAGTTTTACTGCTTCTTTGAAAATTGGACTTTCACGTTCTAAATCAGCAATTACTGGTGAAAATGAATAATAGAATTGATTAAATCCTGCCATAAATGCAGTTCCTGATTCTGTTTGTAGAATTGTATTATCTCTAAGTTCTCGTAATTGTTGTACTTGAGGTGCTAATTCTGAACCAAATGCTGCAGTTGCAATAAGACAACCTCCACCTTCAGCAGTCTCTTCTACGACTTCTTCTTCAGTAGTCTCTTCCATGACTTCCTCTACCATTTTTTTCTCTGTAGATTCCGCTACAACAACAAAGCCAAACTCTGTTTCTTGTCCTGTATTTCTAATGTTTTCAAATTTAATTATAGTTGGACCTGTCTGATCCTCACTAAAAGTGAATTTTTCAAAATCACCTCCAACTTGTGCTAGTCCTGTTGTACGAAAAATTTCATTTCCATTTTGAATTATTACAAATGTAAAATCAGAACTTCTTAGAGGCTCATTTGTTCTTCCATCTCGAATAGTAAAAATAAAATTTGTAGGAACTCCGGGTTCAACATTTAATGGATCCCATGAAAGATTAATTTTGAAGTCCTCACTTTTTGTATATGCTTCTAAAGGAAATGCAATTTTTTTACTTGTAGATAATGTAAAAGTAATTTTATCAGGAATTGGTTCTTCAGATTTTTTCATTTCATTTTTTAGAAATTTGAGATGATCTTGTAATAAAACCATGTGAACGATTCTTTCATCTTCTACTGTATAATCATCAACAGATACTGAAGATTTGAATAATTGAATTCCATTAACATAACCAGAATAACTAGGACTCAAAAACTCTGAAAAGTCTTTTGGAAAATGTGTTTCAACATGAACTACAGATACATGAGACATTTGTTTTTCACTCCAATCAAATGGCATATCAAATGTAATCTGTTTATTCTCAGAATCATACTCAAAATTAGAAAGTGTATCAAAATATGATTTTAAACTAAATTCTATATCATTATTTTCAGTGTCTTTTTGAATAAATGAAACAGTCTCAACTAAAGTCAAATCAACTTTATAGACTTTAGAATTTTCAATAATGTTTGTTGGTTCATCGATAGTTCTTACTTCAATCTCAAAATTATACAAACCACCTGAATTAAACAGAGGTCCTGTGATTTCTATTGGATTTGATTCAGTAGGATGCCAGGCTCCAAGAAGAGAGTCTTGTTCACCATGAATTGTAATTTTTTCTTCTTGCGTAGGTTTAACATTAATTGGTAAAATTCCATCTTCTGCAAAGAAATAGTTTCTAAAAATCATCTCGCCATTATGAAATAAACCAATTAGAAATGTTACATTTTTTGCAGTTTCGTCTGTTTCATCATCTATTGCAGTAATTGTGATTTGTTCTGATTCATTTTCAAAATACATTGGCATCTCAACTGTTACAGTCAAGCTTTTTCCTTGTACATCAATTGATGAAATTGTTTCAATTCCCAATCCATGACCATATACGCTACTTGCAGGAAATAGCAAACAAACAACCATTACAAAAACTACAAATTTTGCTACAGCCAACATTATTTTCATTTCTAATTAGGGTTATTTTATTGTGAGTAATTCTTTAACTTTTTGAATCAAATTCTCAATATTGGTAGCCTCTAAAATCGGTTGAAGTTCATTTGGGACTTTAGCTCCAATTGCTGCAAGTGAGTAAATGTAATCAATTGTAGGTGTATCAGTGTTAAGATAGTACTGCTCTAAAACATGATCTAAACCATGAGAATCAACAACTTGTGGTAGGGCTTGATGTATGATTTTCTTTTTCCACAATTGTACCAAATTTTCCCACTGTTCTAATGAGATACTCTCATCAATTTCTGGAATCATTTCAACTTCAGCTTGGATGTACATTTTTTTTCCAGTTCCAATTTTTTCATGTATTTCAGATACTTGTTGATGTCCTTCTACTGAAAGTGGATCATAATTTTCTGGTTGAGAGATTATTGGTGAAATAACTTTTTTAATTTTAAATGAATTTCTGCCTACAGTTTCTATGTGTAATTGTAATCCATCAAGTTCAACATCTTTACATTCAGTAATTTTAGCTATAGTTCCTATCAATCTAGGTGAATTCCATCCATTAACAGAATTATTTTCATCAATCAAGCATACTCCAAACTGACCATCACCAATCATACAATCATCAACTAATTGCTTGTAGCGAGGCTCAAATATTCGAAGTGGGAGAGACTGTCTAGGAAATAAAACCAAATCTAAAGGAAAGATTGGAATAATTTTTGTTTCAGTCAATTAGTTTTCTTGAAATGTCTTTAGATATATTGGATACGAATTATTCAAAAAAAATTAAAATCCATTTTCATTTAGTATCAAACCTAATAGTGCTGCACGAACATGTTTTCCATATTCAGCTTGTTCAAAGTATTTTGCATTTTGTGTCTTATCAACATCAGGAGAAATTTCATCTATTCGTGGAAGTGGATGTAAAATGATTGAATCACTTTTCATTTGTTTTAACAAATCTAACCCTACAACATAACTTCCTTTGAGTTTGAGATACTCTTCTTCATCAGGGAATCTTTCCTTTTGAATTCTTGTTACATAAAGTACATCAAGTTCATCAATATGTTCTTCAAGATTTGTAGATTCAGTATAATCTAATCTCTTTTTGATTTCATAAACTGAATCAGATCTAATTTTTAGAGATTCAGGAGAAATTAAACGAACATCAACATCATAGTTCCCAAGTCCATACAATAATGAGTAAACTGTTCGGCCATACTTTAGATCACCAACAATTCCAATTTTTAGTCCATCAATCTTTTTCTTTTCTTTTTTAATTGTAAATAGATCTTGAATTGCTTGTGTTGGATGTTCTTCAGTTCCACTTCCAGCATTAATTACAGGTTTTTCTGAAACCTCTGAAGCAAATCTACTTGAACCATCCAGAGTATGTCGTAAAACAAGAGCATCTGAATAAATTGACATTATTCGTATTGTGTCAGCAAGACTTTCACCTTTTTGAGTTGACGAAGATGAAACATCAGAAATTCCTAATGAATTCCCACCAATTGATGCCATTGCTGAATCAAAACTTAGACGGGTTCTAGTACTTGGCTCATAAAACAAATATCCCAAGGTCTTTCCTTTACAAATCTCTCGTCGCTCAGAAGGAGCAAGATTCATAATTTTATCAGTTGCAGCAAAGATTTTTTCAAGGTTTTCTTTATCAAAGTCCTTAATTGAAATGATATCTTTTTGGTAGAACTCGTTCAATCTTTCAATAATATATACAGGTCACTATACAAACTATGCTGATGGAACAGTCTGAACTTATGGTTCGACGAATCAAAGAAGGGACAGTTATTGACCATATTGATGAGGGTAAAGGTCTCCAAGTACTAAATGCATTAAGAATTGATGGTGCAGATGGAGGTTTAATCACCATAGCCTTGAATATGCCAAGTGGGAAATTCAAGAAAAAAGATATTATCAAAATTGAAAATAAATTTCTAAAAGATGATGATACAAACAAACTTGCAGTAATTGCTCCAAAGTCAACAATCAATATAATAAAAAATTACAAGTTAGTTGAAAAGAGAAGAGTTTCACTACCAAATGAGATAGATAGAATTTTTCGATGTTCAAATCCTGAATGTATTACAAACAGCACTGAACATATCGAATCTGTTATGGATGTTATTGATAAAGAAGGAAGAGTTCTCAAATGTAGATATTGTGCAAGAGTTTTAGATGTTAATCAGCTAAAATACAATTAAAAAGAAATTTAAAAATTTGAAAAAGTTGTTGTGGTTTATTGTCCTAAGATGATAAACATCATAACTATACCATAGATAGCAATTGATTCTACCATACCTACAAAGATGAATACTTTAGATTGTAATGCTGGATTCTCACTAATTACTGCAAGACCTGCTGCACCAACTTGACCTAAACCAATACCAGCACCAAGTGCTGCAACTCCAAATGCTATACCAGCACCAAGGAATTTCATTCCATCACCGCCACTAGATGCAGTACTTTCTTCTGCAGCATATGCTACATCAGTTAGACCTGCAGCAAATAATGCAACGGCTGCAAATGATAATAATAAAACGATATGTTTCATCTATTTGAAATCCTCATAATTCCATATTTAAATCATGATGGCATAAAATCACTAAATTTGATCTAATGTTTTCTTTTTGAAAGAAGCAAGATCATCTTTAATGGATTTTTCAAAATTTTCGGAATCTTTGTCTAATTCTTTTTTAGAATTTTCAATTGATTTTTTAATTTCTTCTTTGGTCATTGTTTTCTACTTTCCATCTTTGCCTTGACTTTTTTTAACTTTGCGAATTCTTCTCTTTCTTTTTCTTCAAGAGCTTGAGAGATAAATCGAATATTATGTTTATACTGCGGAATAATTACATTTTCTAGTGCGTTTAGAAGTTTTTGTGTCTTTTCTAATGCTTTTGCAAGACTAAAAATAGAATTTTCATATTCTGCTGCTTTACAAATTTTTGGCATTAATTCTTTGATTTGTTTTGCTGCTCGATCAATTGAAGAATTTGTATCTGCAAATCCATAAGGCATTGATTTTGTATCTTTTTCAGTAACTGTTAATGCAGGAATTTTTACATCAACTACTCGTCTAACATGAACATCTACTTGCATAACTGGTGGAGTAGATTCAGCAACAGAATCAACAGTTCCTGTTCCTAATGCAAGATATGCTTCATTGACAGATTTGTAAATGTCTTGTAATGGTTCCCAGATTCCACCTCTTGCTTTTGATGCTTGGTCAATCATTTCTTCAATATTTTTTAAGAGAACTTTACGTTTATCATCTAAAATTCCCTGAACCATGGTAGCGACTTGTGTAGATTTTTTATATTTGAAAAGTTCAATTTTTGTTGCAGTGACATTTTGTCCAAATGACATTTAATTAATCTCCTTGATAGTATTTGTCTACGTATTTATCTTTGATTTTAGTAATTTCATTCTTTGGAAGTTTTGAAACAATCTTCCATAAAATAGCAAGTGTTTCTTCAATGGTTCTATTTTCATCAGTTGCTTGTGTAAGAAATTCTTTTTCAAATACATCTCCAACATCCATGTATTTCAAGTCAATTCCAGTTAATCCTGCTTTACCCACAATACCTGCTAATGCTCTTACTTCTTGTGCTCTGGAATATGCATCATAAACTTGATTGGCAACTTCACTGTGATCTTCTCTTGTACTTCCTTCCCCAATTCCGTCTTTCATCAATCTACTAAGACTCATCAAAATATTGATTGGTGGATAAACTCCTTGTCTGAATAAATCTCTACCAAGTACTATCTGTCCTTCTGTAATGTAACCAGTAAGATCAGGAATTGGGTGAGTAATATCATCTGAAGGCATTGATAAAATTGGAATTTGTGTAACACTTCCTTTTCTTCCATTTAGTTTTCCTGCTCGTTCATAAATTGTTGAAAGGTCAGTGTAAAGATAACCAGGATAACCTTTTCTTCCAGGAACTTCTTCTCTTGCTGCACTAATTTCTCTTAATGCTTCTGCATAATTTGTCATGTCAGTCATTATTACTAAAACATGCATTCCTAATTCAAATGCCAAATATTCTGCGACAGTTAAAGCGACACGAGGAGTAATAATTCTCTCAATTGCAGGATCATCTGCTGTATTTAGAAATAGAACACTTCTCTTTAGTGCGCCAGATTCTTCAAGACTTCTTCTAAAAAATTCTGCTTCACTATACTGAACACCAATTGCTGCAAAGACTACAGCAAAATCATCGTCTGTTCCAACAACACTTGCTTGTTTTGCAATTTGTGCTGCTAAAAGATTATGAGACATTCCAGAACCAGAAAAGATTGGAAGTTTTTGTCCTCTAACTAAAGTCATCATTCCATCAATTACAGATACACCGGTTTGAATGAAATCTTTTGGGTATTCACGTTGTTCTGGATTCATTGGTTCACCATTAATGTCAATAAATTTATCAGCAATTGGATCTGGTAACCCATCTTTTGGTCTGCCTAATCCATCAAATACTCTACCTAGTACCTCTTTTGATACTGGCATTTCCATAACTTTTCCTACAAATTTTGCTTTTGTTCCAGCAATAGATAATCCAGATGTTCCTTCAAAAACTTGAACGATTGCTTTACCGTGTCCTACTTCTAGAACTTTACCTAATCTTCTTTCACCTTCGGTAGTTTCAATTTCTACAAGTTCATCAAATGCTGCATTATCAACGTCATCTACAACTACTAGAGGACCTTTGATTTCTGCAATCTTACTATATTGAACTCCACCTTCTGCTGTCAATTTGATACTTTAACTCCTGAAATTTCTTTGAACTCTTCATCCATTTTAGTTGCTAATTGATCTAGTTTTGGCATCTCACTATCTTTGATATCCATTCTGGCTTTAAGAATTAAAGTGATAACTGACATTGCACGAATATCTGATAATGGTGTGCCTTCTTTGATTGCTTGCTGACCTTTGTTGTAAAAGTCAACTAATAATTTCATTAGTTTGTATTGTTTTTCTGGACTGCAAAAAGTATCAACATCATCAAATGAGTTTTGTTGTAATAGACCAATCTTAATCATTCTTGCAACTTCAAGAATTATTTTTTCTTCATCAGGTAATGCTTCTGGACCTAAAAGTCTGACAATTTCTTTTAGTGTATCTTCTCTTTGTAAAATTGCATAGGCTTGGCCTCTTACATCAAACCAATCTTCACTAATATTTGCACTCCACCATTTTGCAATATCTCCAAGATATCCAGAATAACTATTCATCCAGTTAATTGATGGGTAATGTCTAGAGTATGCAAGTTTTGCATCCAAAGCCCAGAAAGTTTTGATAAATCTCATAGTGTGAGTTGTAACTGGTTCTGTAAAGTCACCACCAGATGGTGATACAGCTCCAATCAAAGTTACTGAACCATCACGGTCTGGACTTCCAATAGTTCTAACACGGCCTGCTCTTTCATAAAATTCTGCTAATCGTGATGCAAGATATGATGGATAACCTTCTTCTGCAGGCATCTCTTCTAATCTACCACTCATTTCTCTGAGTGCTTCTGCCCATCTACTTGTGGAGTCTGCTACAAGTACAACGTCTTTACCCATATCTCTATAATATTCTGCAATTGTTACACCAGTGTAGATACTTGCTTCTCTTGCTGCTACTGGCATGTTACTAGTATTTGCAACAAGTACAGTTCTATCCATAAGTGGTTTTCCACTACGTGGATCTTTAAGATGTGGGAATTCAACTAAAACTTCTGTCATCTCGTTACCTCTTTCACCACAACCAATGTAAACAACAACTTGTGAATCTGCCCATTTTGCAATTTGGTGTAATGTAACAGTCTTTCCTGTTCCAAATGCTCCAGGAATTGAACCGGTTCCACCTTTTGCAATTGGGAAGAATGTATCAATTACACGTTGTCCAGTAATTAGAGGAACAGTTGGATCGTATCTGCTCTTAATTGGACGTGGTTTTCTTACTGGCCATTTATGATACATTTTTAATTCAATATTTTGTCCGTCTTTCTCAGTTGTTGCTAATACAGTTTCTAAATCATAATCTCCTTCAGATACCATATTTGAAATTATTCCACCTTTATGCATTGGTGGCACCATAATGGAATGATCAATTAATTCACTTTCTTTAACAGTACCAATAACACTTCCTGCAGAAACTTCGTCACCATTACTTACCGTTGGCACAAAGTGCCATTTTTTGGTCATATCAACAGGAGTAGTTGTAATTCCCCTACCAATGAATGAACCAGATTGTTTAGATAATTCTCTTAACGGTCTTTGAATTCCATCATATAGTTGACCAATAATTCCTGGACCTAACAAAACACTTAATGGATTTCCAGTACCAACTACTGGTTCACCTGGTTTTAATCCACTTGTTGATTCATAAACTTGAATAAATGCTACATCACCAGTTAGTCGAATAACTTCACCTACTAATTTTGAATTACCAACAGATACAGTCTCATACATTTTTGCTTCAGACATACCATCAGCCCTTACTGCAGGACCGCTTACCCAAACAATTTTACCCTGAGCTGCCATACTAATTTCCCACTCCGAATTGGGATGCAATTTCTTTCCTTATTAAAGGCTTCAAGCGTTCAATCCGTGCATCTAAAGTATTATCAAAACTCGTTGTACCATCTTTGGATTTTATCATTACTCCACCAAGACAATCAATTAATTCAGATGATAATTCAGAACCTGGAAATTGAGATAAGGTAGATTGTACTAGATCTTTATCTTTAGTGTTTGTAGAAACTATAACTTCTGTAGTACCCAAAATTTTAGTTGACTCATCTAATAGAGATTTTATCAAATTAGAGTAATCACCACTTCGTGCAGTATTTGTAATTTCATCTAATGCTTTTGAAAAAACTTTGTTAACTCCTTCTTCTAATGCCATTAATTGTTTATTTCTAGCCTCAAGATCAGCACTTCCAATAATCTGTTTTCCAATTTTATCTGCCTCTTTGTTTCCATCTGAAATTATTTTATCAAATTCTCCTTCAAGTGTAGAAAGTGAATTATCAAGAGTTTCCTTTGATTTGATACTTGAATTTTTAAGATTTAGAAGAATGTCTTTCTCTGTTTTTTGAAGAACTGTGTCAATAGATTGTTCTAATGAAAGATTAGATGTCAATATCGATTTCTCATTAGATAATAGATTTTAATGTTTGGAAAATGATGAAAAAAAATCGACAAAAATATACAATTTCTAGATCGGGCTCAGAAAGATATTATAATGTACTAATCTTCGTTGGAAGTGTGACTGTTGCAGAACTGTTAGTGGGTAGTGTCATACTTCCAAGAACTGAGTCTCCAAAAGCAATATCGTCTCTAACCAAATTTGAATGGTTTCACAAAATGGAGATGGAAAATGAAACAGTTACTCCAGAAATTGATGATCTTCTTTTACGAGCCCAAAAATCATTTCAGTTTGTTGAAGATGTAGTTAAAGGATTGAATATTCCTATTCGAGTTGGAATAATAGAAATTCTTTTCAAAGGTACTGTAATTAAAAGGAAGAATTATGAATTTGAAGAAATTGAGGGGTTGGTTAATGATCTCGAAAAAATTCCCGAGTCAATTACTAATGCTGCCAAAGCATTAGATGAAATTTCAAAGGTCAATCGTTCTCTTGAAGAATATACATCACTAAAAGAAACATTAGAAATTACAAATAAACTCAAAGTTGACATGAGTGGTTTTGGAGCAATGAATTATTTTTATACAAATCTATTTGTCATAAATTCTTCAGATTATGGAGAAATTGAAAGATCATTAGAAGGAATTTCAATTTTCAAGTATGATTTAGAATCTAAAGAAAAATTAGCAATAATCATTATTGCCGACATTAATGATTCTGAGAAAATTCTTAAAATCATGAGAACTCTAAATTCTAATCCATTTAACATTCCAAAAGATTTACCACAAATTCCAACTGAGGCATATTCTTTGGCAGTATCAAAGGTAAAGGAATTAACAGAAAAGAAGAAGAAACTTTCAAAAGAAATAGTTTCTATAACAAAGAAAATTCGTAGTCAAATTCTCATGATGCATGAAAATGCATATGTTGCAAAAGAAGTACTAGAAACTTTACGAAAACCAGGCGGTACCAAAAATTTTGCAGTTATTCAGGGATTTATTCCAAAAAAGATGGAAAAAAAATTCAAAGAAGTAACTAGTCAATGGACATCAATAACTGAAGAAGTTACAGATGATGCGGCTGAAAATATTCCAGTTTATTTAGATAATCCAAGATGGGTTAGAACTTTTGAAGTAATTACTGATAGTCAAGGAATTCCTAAAAAGGGAGAATTTGATCCAACATGGATGATTGCCCTCATGTGGCCAATATTTTATGGATTGATGTTTGCAGATGTAGGTCACGGATTATTATTAATGGGATTAGGATTATTATTCAAATTCAAAGGACAAGGAAATCTTTCAAGATGGGGAATGCTACTTGCAATATCGGGTGGAGCAGGTGCGTTTGCTGGAATTTTCCAAGGTGAAATATTTGGTTTTCATTTAGAACATTTTATTGGATTTGAAATGTTGTTACATGAAGGTGGGCCACTTCATTCAATATCATGGTTAGTTGGTTCAATCAGTATTTCAGAATTATCATTTGATCAAGTCATCATGATTCTCAAAATATCATTATTCTTAGGAGTTATTCATTTGTCATGGGCTTTCATTTTACGAATTTGGAATCATGTAAGAAGAAAGGAAAGAGATGCAGTGATCTTTGAAGCTATTCCAAACTTGCTCATGTGGTTAGGAGTTTTTGGTGTGATGATGGCAGCAATAGGTTCTGGATATGATGTAATGAACATGTATTCTAAAATTCATACAGAAGCTGTTCCATGGGTTTCAGTCCTTGTTGGGGAATGGGCAGTTGTATGGATAGTTGTTAGGGTTTCGATAGTTCTAATTCTTGTATGTGTTGTAATGATGATAATTGGTGGAATAAAACATAACAAAAAACATCCAGAGGATGGAGGAGATATGGTAAGTGTGATGATGGAAGTTTTACTTGGAAAAACTATCGAATGTCTGGCGCACTCTATCAGTTATGCGCGAATAGGAATTATGCTCCTAGTGCATGCAGCATTGTTACTTACAGTTAATCAGGCATATGAAAATTTGGGAGGTCTAAGTTCCCCAATGGCACTTGTATTAATTATTGGAGGACAAATAGGAATCATGATGATTGAGGGATTGATTGTCTATATTCAGTCACTAAGACTTCACCTCTATGAATTCTTTACAAAATGGTATGAAGGAGGTTCTCAACCATTCAAACTACTTGTTCCAGAAATGGTTTACAATAATTATTCTGGGAAGAATAAAAAATAGTAAAATTCTTAACGATTAATACCAAGTAGAAATTAGAAATATTATGTCAAAAGAATTTAGAGTTACTATCATTCCAGCATTAATTATGTTAGGGTTTGCAATTTTTGGAATTTCTGCAATTAGTCCATAATAGTTTTCGCTAATTTTCATAAAGATTTATTGTAACTTTTGTAATCCATGGTTTTAGTTCATCAGGAAAAATTACCAATAATCCGCTATCTTTTTGGATATTTTTACAGGTACCACTGTAGCTTTGTTTGTTTTGTCCATAACAACCGAGTTCAGTGTATGAATTAAACTCTGAATTTCCAAAGTTTTCACGTTGTATAGATGACGAAACAAAGTATACATCAAATCCTAAATCCTTGTTATCGGTTTTTATGCTATAATCATATGATGTTATTTCCTTAGATGTACAAATAGGGAAAAATTGTGCAAATCCATTTTTAATTTTTGATTGTTGTTTTGAATTATCATAATTTTTGTTTTCTATATTTGGATAAACAGAGATATCAGGATTTATGCTGAGTTGTTTTCCTTGCACATATTCAATTTCATGACGAATAGTATCCACAGCTTTTCTGTAAATCATGGGTTGCCATTCTTCTTGACAGTCACTAAATTCATGTTTTAATTCAACAAATGATTTGTCATTAATTTCTTGAAGTTGATTTGTATTGTATTCTTTAGATTCTGCATCAAATACAGGATTGATATTTTCATCTTTATCTGATTTATACCAAGAGTTTGTTATATCAAAAATAATATTTTTTGAATCACTATCCCATTCGGATAATAAATGAACATACACGGTATACTTGTTTACTACTTGATTAGATTCTGATTCAAAAATCAAATGACCAAAAAAGGCATTTACAAATATTATAGAAAATGCAATTACTGGAAGAATCATATAAAAAATTGGCTTCATGTCATTCCTCCAAAATTTACAAATATTTGAAATTTGGCAATACAATAGATGAATTGATGAAATATCTTCAAAGTATAAGAAAAATTTAAAATTAGAAAATGTTATCATCTAGAAAGTTTTCTTTATTTTATGGAAATTCAACAAATAGTTGAAAAGATTTTGAAAGTAAGCCCATCTGTTAGAGTAGTCAGTGTGGTTGATCTCAAAGGAAAACTAATATTTTCTGAACGTTCTAAGAAAGTGAAAATATTGGTGTCAAAGAAACAAAGTTTGGCATCATTAAAAGCAGCGTCAAAGGATTGGAGCCAAAGAAAAAAATTAGTAAAGACACTAGGTTCATGCAAATATGTTGTTGCAGAATATGATAAGGTAAAAAGAATAATTATGCCTGCAGGAAGAAATCATATTTTGTATATTACTACAACTGCATCACTAGATCATAACAAAGTTGTTCGTAAAGTTCGTTCTTTTAGATAGTCATAACAACTTTATTTTTATTATTTTTTTTAAAATTCTAAAAATAAATAAAATTTTGTGTGAATACGAAATGTATTTTTTCTTTTTTGGATAGATGTGAATTATTTTTTGAGTTGTCTCTTTCCAGTACCTCTTCCAGAACTGACCCACATACCTTTAGTTGATGGAGTAACAGTGGTTTTAATATCTCCAAATTTAATTTTTCCAGTTCCTCGTCCTGTAATGATGTACTTGTTTTCAAGTGCTTTTTTTCTTGCTTCTTGTGCTTTTTTGAACTCTTCTCCTTGCCATTTCTGAGCATTGTCATCAACTTCGATAATTCGTGTACCTCTTCCAGATCGAACTTTTATTTTTGCCATAACACTCCATATAGTAAATTCTTACTAATAAGATTTGAATATGCTCCAAGTATCTATCAAAGGAATTAACTGAGTTTTGAGGCTAAATTCTTTCTTTCAGAGAAAATACGAATGAAATTAAACTAATTTTTTTAGAATACTAAACACTCTATCATGTTTTTCAGGAGTCACCCACAATCTTTTGTATATTTTAAAATCAGTTTCAAGAACAATTGCTTTTTTCTTTGTAGGTCTAGATGAATCATAATGAAACCAGTCTCTGAAATTACTAGTTCCTGAAACTCTTAATCGTCCTGATGATAATCCAATATTTCTTTCAGAGATTTTCTTGATGTGGGATATTTTTACGTCTTTTTTACCCCAGGGTAAAACCCAGGATTTGAATCGTATTTTATCATCAAAAATTTGGATGTATTTGTCATTATACAAAGGAGTTTTTGACATGATTTCTAAGATGAAAATCTATCAGTAAAAACAATATCAGATAATGGAAGTTGACCTCCACGAGGCATTGCAGGTTTGATTTGTTTTCCTATTGCCATCAACATAGAAATGATATGATCATCAGGCAAATTAATTATCTCGGCAATTTTTTGAGGATCAAAACCAATCATAGGATTTGAATCATATCCCATAGATTTTGCGGTAAGCATTATTGTTTGAGCAGCAATACCACAAGACCTCATTGCCTCGTCTCTTTGTAATTGATCTTTTCCTTCATAAAATGGTCCCATAGCAGGTACTAGAAAATCTTGAGCTTCCTTTGGTGCATTTTTCCAATATTGTTCAGGACTTTTTTTCCATGATTTCAAATCTGCACAAATTACTAGAAATAGTGAAGAGTCAGTTACTTGCGCCTGATCCCAAGCAGCAGAGCGTATTTTCTTTCTAATTTCAGGATCTTTGATAATTACAAATCTCCAGTTTTGCATGTTAAATGAAGTTGGAGATAAAACTGCAAGTGACATTAATTGTTCTATTTCATCATCAGAGAATTTATGATTTGGATCATAGTGTTTTACTGAACGACGTTCTTTGATTGCATCAAAGGTATCCATGAATGAGATCAAGTTAGAACTAATATTTACTTTTCAACAGGAAGTTCTAGTCTATTTCCCCATTCTCCCCACGAACCAAGATAAACTCGAACATTTGAAAATCCCAATTTTTTCAAAACTAAAAATGTGTTAGCTGCCCTATATGCCCCTTGACAATAAGTAATAATTTCAGAGTCTTTTGGATAATCATACATTTGAGATAATTCATCATCATTTTTGAAGGTCCCATCTTTTGAGATATTTTGATTCCAATCAATATTGATTGAATTTGGGATATGTCCTGATTGGGCAGCACGAATAATACTTCCATCATATTCCCCAGTAGAGCGAGCATCAAGAATTTTCACATTTTTCAGATTTTCATGAATATACTCAAATCCAGAAATAATATCTGGATTAATTTTTCCTGAAAATTTAGATGGTTTGAAACCATTAGGTTTTGTCTCAAGGGAATGATTTTCTTTTTGCCATTTTGAAATTCCTCCATCTAACATCAAGACGTTTTGATGAGAGAAATACATCAGCATCCAAACTCCCCTTGCTGCAAGCATTCCAGAAACTGAATCATAAAAAATAACTTTTTTTTCTGGAGTTACTCCAAGAAACGAAAGAAGTGTTTTTGCTTGATTATTGAAATCCTCAATTC
Organism: Nitrosopumilus sp. LS_AOA; assembly: GCA_001543015.1. Lineage (GTDB taxonomy): Archaea > Thermoproteota > Nitrososphaeria > Nitrososphaerales > Nitrosopumilaceae > Nitrosopumilus. The sequence goes on from LFLC01000057.1 coordinate 61,305, forward strand.
CTTGTTTTGTTGTATCATTCCAATGAAATGCAAATAGATCTAAATGAACTGCTCCTGGAATATGACCTTCTGAATATTCTTTGAAAGAACGAGTATCAGCAATTATGATGTTTGAATCATTTAGAATTGAATTTAATTCAGAAGTTGAGATTAACATGATTTATCTAAATTGATCAAATCTAAATTGATTTGTATTAAAATAAAAAGAAGAAAAAAGGGTGTTTTTTCTATTCGTTAACGTATGCTCTTTCGCCATGCTGTGCCAAATCGAGACCAATCTCCTCTTCTTTAGGAGTGACTCTGATTCCGCCAGGCCATACGGCATCCATTACTTTGAGGATTACAAGGGTAACACCAAAGGAATAACCTACTGATATTACAGCACCAATGATGCTGATTGCTTGCTGTTCCATTCCTTCTGCAGTTCCTGTCCATGCACCAATACCGTCTCCAGTATCCCATACATGTGGACTAGCTAATGTACCAGTCAAAATTGCACCTGTAAGACCACCCATTCCGTGTACTCCCCATACATCTAATGCGTCGTCCCATTTACGTGCGTTCTTGAATGCTACTGCTGCATAACAAATTGTTCCAGCTGCAATACCAATTATAATCGAAGCCATTGGACCTACCCAACCTGAAGCTGGAGTGATTGCAACCAATCCTGCTACTGCACCTGATGCAGCACCAACAATACTTGGTTTGCCTGTATGAGCCCATGACATAAGGACCCATGTTATCACTGCCATACCAGTCGCGGTATTTGTGACAGTCCATGCACTTACGGTAATGCCGTCTACCATTACTTCACTTCCTGCGTTGAAACCAAACCATCCAAACCAGAGTATTGCTGCTCCCAGCACTACCATTGGGATATTGTGTGGCTCCATTGGCACTTTGCCATATCCAAGACGTCTGCCTAAGATTAGCGCTCCTGCCAACGCGGAGAATCCTGAAGTAATGTGTACTACAGTACCACCAGCAAAGTCTAATGCGTACGATGGTGATAGATCTGGATCGAGGTCAATTGAACCTCCTCCTATGTATCCTCCTCCCCAAACCCAATGTGCTATTGGGTCATAAACGAAGGTTCCCCATATGAGTACGAATATCATCAATGCGCTGAATTTGACTCTGTCAATCAAACCACCAATAATTAGAACTGGTGTAATGATTGCGAAGGTTCCCTGGAACATTGCAAATAGTTGGTGAGGTACTGTACCTGGCCAACCTTGACTACAATAGTCTCCGTCCTTCATCGCGTTCATTTGATAAGCATTAGACCATGTATCTGCACACGGACCTACCTCACCTAGAGGTGCCCATGCTGAGACTTGATTAAAGCCAACATAATCTAAATTACCCATGAACATATTTGCTTCTGAGTCAATTCCGCCGAATGCTAGTGAGTAACCCCATAGTACCCATTGTACTGACATTAGGCCCATAACAATTAGGGTCATACCAAGTACGTTGACGATGTTCTTTGATCTGGCTAATCCGCCATAAAAGAAACCGACTCCGGGTGACATGAAGAGTACCATTGATGTTGCTGTTAGCATCCATGCCATATCTCCTGTGTCTACAAGACAAGGTAGCATGCCGCCTTCGCCATCATCGTACCAACATTCGTTAGGATTACCAGTGTAAATTCCACTGGTACCTGCGACGTATCCGTCCATACCATCATCAACGCTTTGTGCAAATGCTTGTGACATTGCACCAGCTGCTGTGATAGATACTGCGGCTACAAGTAATAGAGCATACTTGTAGTTCCTAGAATTCATTAAATTTATCGAAATTGAAAAGTATTAAAGCCTTGAGAATTCGAAATCATGAAAAAACTATATAATTATATTTTAGTACATTCAGATAGTAACATAAAACATGAAAATTACATCAATGGTGAATGAATAATGGTCAAATCAACTACAAAATTAGCAATTTTTGACACATTCAAAACTAAAGGTAATGATTTGACAGGAGAAGCAAATAGACAAAGATCAATTATTACAATTCTTGCTAGTAATGCCAATCCCGCTGAAAGAACTAGAACTGGAATTTCTCAAAGAATGGCAAAAAAACAAGGTATTACTTGGAAGAATATCTATTCAGGAATATTTCGTGATCTTGATGAGATTTTACTTCCTATGGAAATCGCAGAGGAGGATGGAAGATTACCTCTCAAAAGAGGCCCAAAAGCACTTCAAGAAATTGGAATTCCTTTCTATCATTTGACAAAAAAAGGTCTTCTAATTGCACTATCAATTAGTGAAGTAAAAAATAGGGAAAATATTCTAAAAGAGTTTTTCTCAAAGTCAGAATCTACTGAAAAAGAATTTGAAGAAATCCTAACTAGTCTTTTAGAGGCTAGTCCCAATTTCATATATTCAATTTTTCAAAAATATGTTAAAGCTTTTTGTGATAATAAAATTCAGGAATTGCTCCCTTTTGATCTCTCAAAATTAAAAGAAATTTCAGATGAATCATTAATTATTCAAAAAGAAGTGCTTTCCGCCTTTGTAAAACTATCAAAGCAAGAAAAAGACAATGCCATTAAATTTTTAGATAAAATAACATAAAATTCATTCCTAAAATAAACGCCAAACATTAAAATCAGTATTATTTTAAAATTAATCAAAATGGGTGGTTCAAAAAATGTCTTTGCAGCAGTCAAATCATACAGTAAAAGAGGAAAATTACTAAAAAACGCTGATTTTCAAACCCTGGCAGAATCAAGAGATCTTGATGAATTAATGACTAGGATAAAAAATACAACTTATGGAGAATCAATTTCTAATGTTCAAAAACCATATACATCTCTAGGTATTGAAAATGCTCTAAGAGGTCATCTAGCTGATGTGCATTATAGTATTTCAAAAACTGCTGGTGAATCAAAAATTTTAGATGCTTATTTTTCAAAATTCATAATTTCTAATTTAAAACAAATTCTAAAAGGTAAAATTTTGAAAAAATCTCAAGAAGACATTGAAGCTCACATTAATTTTCGGGCTGAAGAATTAATTAAGCAAAGAGATGTAGTAGTTAAAGCACTTGTAGCAGAGGATTTGGAAGAAGCAGTTGCTAGTTTGAATCAAGCAGAATTTGGTGAGGAAATTGCTAAAGCTGCAGCATTGTATGAAGAGAAAAAAAATATTCAGATTTTTGATACGTATTTTGATAAAATTTTGTTTACACGTCTTGTAAAAGCACTCAAATCTGGAGGTCTTGATGCAGGTAAATTAATTGGAATGGATATTGATTTTTACAATATTCTAAGTGTAATTAGAGGAAAGTTTTGGGGAATTGATGATGAACAAATTCAAGATTTAATTATTGTTCAGTGTCCAGTTGCAAAAGATTTGCTTACAAGAATGATTTCAGCTAGTACAATAAAAGATGCATTTAGTGAGCTTTCAAATACAAAATATAAGAATTTGATTCCTCAGGTTGAAAATGAGTTAGATGCAATATCTGAATTTGAAAGAGCATTTGAATTATCAATTTATCAAGCATCATTAAACTCATTTACAAAAATGTTCAGTTTAGCAACAACAATAGGAATAATAAAATTAACTGCTTATGAGGTAAGGAATCTCGCAGCCATTGCTTATGCAGTTGAGCAAAAAATACCAACAGAAACTACAATGTCAAAATTAATTTTAATGACAGAATAATCTGGTTTGTAATATGAGTGAATCTCCACCTAAAAAAAAAGGTGTACCAATTGACGTTTTCACAAACAAGGTTACAATTTGTATGGCCCTACTTTTTGCCCTACCATCGCTAGGGATATTTTTAGGAATCTACTACATAGTTGGAAATTTACTTGTTGGAGCAGCACTTGGATTCATAGTTCATTTTCTAATTCTTGCATTTTCAGGTAGAATTTCCAAGCGACTAGATGAAATTATGAATTAACCTATATTGATCCATTTTCAAGATGTAATATCATGATGGGTGATAGAGATTATCGAACTATTATTCAAAGTGCTCTAAGATCGATTGGTAAAGAATTAGAAATTGATATAGATTCTAAGGATATTCAAACTATTCATCTTCAAGAAGTGGTTCAATGTCTTAGAAGGTCATATTATGATAGAATTGATCCTGAAGAGATTGAAAGAAGAGGGTTCAACGAGCTTCTAACAGGATTACTCAGAAAATTAGAATATGGTAGTGAGCCTAAAATTTTTGAAATTGATGATATTAAACTAAAGGGCCAAGTCGATATGCTAGTAGATGATTCTATTTTATTATTCAGATCAGCATCTACGGAATTAGAAAATCCTCTTGCAAATGATGTTTTGTATCTTAATGCATGTTTGTGGATATATGGAAAAGATGATGGAATTATTGTTTACATTACAGCAGATAAAAAAGAAACAACTTTTTCATTAACCCGAAACAAAAAGATGTTTGAGGAAGTAGTTAGAAGAGTTCGAGTTCTCAATGATCTTCTAAAGGAAGAAAAAACACCAATCTTGGAACCATCAACTGAATGTTCTGAATGCCAATATTATGAAAGATGTTTTATGAAAAGAAGACATTCCAAACAAATTTCTCTTGCAGAAATGATGGGAATGGGTAAGAAAGATTAGTTTAGAAAAATGAAAAATATTGTAAAGGAAAAATTCCTTTGGTTAATCTAGTGGTTCTGGGTGACCTTTACCACGAAGAGCGAAACACACTATTGCTAGTGCAATTGCGACTCCAGCTGTTGCGCCAAATGCGGCTATTCCTGCTTCTGCCATTTGATAAAAAACAACTTTACGGGCTTTTATAACTTTGCCAATATTTTGTGTTTAAAAACAAACTATCGTAAAATTATAATTTTGTGATACTATTGATGTTTCTTATGGAAATTCGAATTGAAGTATATTTTCTTGACCACTTGTCATAGAACTGAGATTATAAAATACATCACCAGTAACTCTCCATGTTGGAGAATCACTTTTTAGGATATTCCATAACTCTGGATCAGTTTCATGGCTCTTAAATTCAATATTTTCTTTTAGGACAATTGCGTTATTTCCAAGTAGAGTATAATAATTTGAACCAAATTCTAACATTGCCGTAGGTCTACTTCCAATTTCACCACCTGTAATTTGTTCATCATCAGAATAAGTTGTTTCATACAATCGATATTGTAGTGATTCAACAATAACAGCACGTGGATTTGGGTTTACAACTTTGAAAGCAATCTTAATTGTAGCACTTCTTTCTGTAATTTTATCAACCGATAAAATTTGCAATTCAATTTCAAGAGGTTTGACTTTGAGAACATTTGGATCATCTGACGGATTTTGAGTTCCTGTAACCGCCATTTCAGGTCCAGCTAAAAGAATTCCAGCGAAAGCTAAACCGAGTATCCCAACTGCAGCAAATACAAAGACTTTAGAATTCAATATTTTTACAAACCCTCTTGATATCTTAAATGTTAAGATAGTTATTATACCATTGGACGCTAAAAAATTTATGCAGTATTTTCAAGCAGTACAAAAAGGAAAACAGATTGCAAACAAATCACAAATGAAGTTATTTGATATTGCTGGATTTGCAATGTTAACATTGACTACCAAAAAAGTCGATGGTAATTTTCTACCAGTTGGAGAAGAAGAATTTACTGCTGTAATTAATTCTCCAGAGGGATATGTTGCAATAATTACTGATAAAGACGGATTCACAAAAACTCAATCAAAAGCAATGCAAAAAGAAGAGGCATTATCAATTTTTAAAAAACTCAGAGAAGAGGGAATGGATGAATATCCAGAAAAAGAGATTCAAATTTGGTCTGAATCAAGGCCAACAGTTCAAAACGAACTTTAAGAAAAATTACTTTGAAGGAAGAATAATTTCAGTTCCTACAATACCACCTTTAATGGCTTTTTCAATATTTTTTGTGGTAGCTTTGAGAATAACTGTCTTAATTTTTGAGCGTTCAATTATTTTTAGAGCAACAATATCCATCAAATCATATCCTCCTGCGACAGAGTCCTCATGAATTAACATATTTTTTAAATTTCTTAATTCAATTCGTTTGAATTTTTTTGCTTTTTTGAATTTATTTGGATCCATATCATAAACGCCATCAACGTCAGTAGCATTGATGAATTGTTCAGCATGTACTTTTTCTGCAATTAATGCTGCAGTGCCATTAGTACTTTGACCAGGATGTAAACCGCCTGCAACTACAATTAGGCCGTCATCGACTGCATGTCTGATTTCTTGTAAAGTTGTTGGAGGATGTGAATATGCTTTATTTTTGAGGGCATAAATCAATAATTTCGCATTAAGTCTAGAAATTTCAATTCCAAGTTCATCAAGAGTAGATTCATCAGCACCAGAGGATCTAGCATGAGAAATGTAATGTCTTGCAATATTTCCTCCGCCAGCAACTACAATTGGTTGGCAAATTTTACTGATTTTTACTAGAAACTCAGCATAGTCTTTTAGTGCCTTAACATTATCCATGGCAAAAACCTTTCCAGATAATTTGATTACAATTCTTTTTTTCACTTTAGTTCACCTAGGATAGATTTTGCGGCAATTTCAACTTTTTTCCTGTTTTTTTGGTGTGTGTAGATTCTAAGAATATTCATAAATCCAGAAATGGCTGAAACCACAGGTATTTGAGAAATTGGCATCTCTTTTGCGGTAGATTTTCCATTCTCATTTGTAATTAAAATTATTGATGTTGACTCATTTTTTGATGGGGCTAAAGGAATTGATGGAGTTACAGAGCTATCAACAAAAATTTCACTCTCATCAATTTTTGATTTTTTTGAAATTGATGTTCGAAGTTCGTCAGTTCGTATTTTTTTCAAATTTGCTTTACCTGTCAATATTCTCTCAAATACACATTTTAGTAATTTTCTGTTTTGATAATCTTCTGCTAATTGCCTAGCACGTTTTAGTTTTGATGATTTTGATGAAATTAATGTAGATAAAACGTATTCATCTGTTAGATTAACAAATTCATTTACATTAAGATTAGTAAAACCAAATTCGTCATCAGATAATCTTAATGCTTCAAGTAACATTACTTCAGCTGCTCTAACAGTTTTATGAAAATATACAGCTTTGAACATTTGATATCTTGAATGCATCATTGATTCAAAAGAGTACAATGCAGAACGCTCCAGAGCTAATTTTTTCTTATGAACATCAAGGGATTGTGTAATTCTTTTATGATCAATTCTGGCATGTTCTGCACCTGTAAAATAACCATCTCGAAGTAAATAATCCATCATATCTGCACTTAATGCACCTGAAACAATTTCATTCATGTACTGAAATTTAGAATCTCCAAAAGCAATTTTTGTAATGAGTTTCTTATCAAACCCATTTTTAGATAAACTATCACCAATTTCAGATTTTAAAATGATTTCTTTACCAAAATATTCATGTGAGATTTTTTTTTCTTGAATTATTTCTTCAAAAAGATGTGAAAATGGACCATGCCCTATATCATGTAAGAGACCAGATAATCTAAGAGTTTCAATATCATCGGATTTTAAAATTCCTTTTTCATGTAATGCGTGACCTGCTTGACTAGCAATGTGCATCACACCCAAAGAATGTTCAAATCTTGTATGTTGAGCCGCAGGATATGTTAAATGGGCACCAGATAATTGCCTAATTCGTCTTAGTCTCTGAAAAATAGGATTATCAATAATTGATAGTTCATGATCATATACACGAATAAAATCATGGATTGGATCAATTATGTCTAAATGATTTTTTTTCATATTCCTATTTTCTTTGAAAATATTTTTAAAATTTCTTCATGAACTTCTTGTTTTGTTTTTGATGCATTAATTATTTTCCAATGTTTTTTCTTGGCGACTGTACGATAAATTTTTGAGATTTTTCTTAAGAATTCCTCATTTTTTTCAAATTTGTCTCTATGAGTTTTCTGTCTATGAAATGATTCTTTTTGGGTAACATCAAGTAAAATTACAAGATCAGCTTTTGGTAGACCAATATCTAAATTCTCAAGCCATTTTGATTTCATTCCATTGGCCATTCCATAAACCAAGTTAGAATGATAATATCTATTCATAATTAGAACAGAATTTTTGTCTTGTGCAGTTTTAATTTGATCTAGTTTCTCCCATCTATTTGCAGCCAACAAACAATGAATCACTTGAGGAGGGAATTTTCTTTTCCCATCTAGATATTTTCTAATTTCTTTTCCTATTGGAGTGTCATAATCAGGAAAATGAAATAATTTTGTTTTGATCTTTCTTTTTCTGAGAGCTTTTTCCAATAGAGTTGACTGTGTTAATTTTCCTGCCTGATCTCCTCCTTCAATTACAATTATCATAAGATACTAAAATAGAGAAATTTATTGATTAAAAATCTATCATGTTTAATAATTTGCGAATTGTTTAATATCTCCTTTTTCAATTTCTAATTATGGCAGAACAATATTCATGTCCTTATTGTGAATCAATTTTTGAGAGTAAAGAAGATCTTTCAAAACATATTGATAGAATTCATGGTGATTCTGGAATTCTTGAGGGTGCAAGATAAATCTAAACTCATCTAATTTTTCTAAAAAATTTTAGTTTATACCTGTCAAGATTTATAACCAAAAATTGCAAATAAAACACAAAATGGGTCTAGTTAAAGAAGTAATTAAAGAAATTGGAAACAAATCAAGAGAATTTTATGAATTTGTTTTACCACCAATTGATATGTATCTAACAGAAGATAATCTCAAAATAATAATTGATATTCCTGGATTTGCCAAAAAAGATATTGAACTAACTTTATGTGGAGATCTTCTTTCTATCAAAGCAGAAAAAGAAATTCAGAAAAAAGAATCTGATTCTCTAATCTGTAACCAAAGACCTAATGTGATTGATAAAAAAGTTAGACTTCCAATAGATATCAAAGTAGGTGAAGAAAAAATAGAATCTGCAAAATATGTAGAGGGTATTCTTACACTAGTAATTCCTTTCACAAAAAGTGGAAAAAATATCTCAATTGATTAGAAATTAATATCTTCTAAAAAATCCTGAAACTATCATGATTAAACCAGAACTAATCATACCTAAAATACCAAGGGATTCATTTGATTGAAATAAAAATGCAGAGCCAAGAAAAATTGCAGATGCAAAAATACTTCCACTGACTAGTACCATAGGTTTTCTTTTTTTCATAAAAATTTGAACTTCAGTCATGAGTTCTTTCATTTCAGGTCCAAGTCTCAAAGCAGTTTCAATTGATTTTGAAAAGTTATCAAAAGATATCTTTAATTCTTCAACATATGCTCGTGGGATTAAATTTTCTTCTTCAAGAATCTTTTTCAAAACTTTAACAAATTTAAAATCGACATCGTGTGTTTTGTAAATTCCTTCAATTATAGATGCCATTCTCATATACAAAGCTAAATTTTTTGGTAATACGAATGGAAATTTACTCATAGTTTGATTTGCAAGTTCCATTAGACTTTGAACTTCCATTTCATCTGGTTTGTTTCCATGCATAGCACGAATCGAAAGCTCAATACCCTTCTCTATTACCATTCTATTGTATCCTGGCGTAAGCATTCTAAGATCAATCATTGCGTTTACCACTCTAGAAGGATTTTTTTCAACTAGTGCAAGATATAATCGAATTAGTTTGAGTCTAGTTTCATTATTAATTCGTCCAACCATTCCAAAATCATACAAAATGAGTTTGCCATCATTAGTTACTGAGATATTTCCAGGATGAGGATCGGCATGAAAAACTGAATATTTTAGAAGCATAGTAAAAAAGACCTTGTGAACTTCAATGACTAGTTGTTCTCTATCTATTCCCTTTTCATTTAATGCACGCACATTTGTCACTTTAATGCCTGGAAGATACTCCATTGTTAGAACATTTTTGGAGGAAAAATCATCAAAAACAGTTGGAATAATTACTTTATGGTTTGTCTCCATGTCTTTTTTGATTTTTTTGAGGTTTTCAGATTCTATAGTATAATCCATTTCTTCATGAATACTTTCAATAAATTGAGAAAGCATAGCCTCTGCTGAATAACGCAAATTTGGATCAACAAATCTTAATGCTAATGGAAGAATTTTTTTTAAAACTTTAAGATCTTTTGCTACAACTTTTTCAATTCCTGGTCTTTTTACTTTGATTGCAACTTGTTGACCGGAGATAGAACCCAAGTAAACTTGTCCTAATGATGCACCTGAAATAGATTCAGGATTAATTTCATCAAATTTTTCATTAATAGGTCCAAGATCTTTTTCAATAATTGGCTTCACTTGATCAAATGGAGCAGCAGGAACACTATCTTGAAGTTTTGCGAGTTCTTCCAAATATGGTTGAGGTAAAATATCTGCTCTAGAAGATAACCATTGTCCTAATTTTATGTACACTGGACCTAAAGTAAGGAATGTGTCAAGTACTTTACGAGCATTTTTTCTGAATTTTTCTAAATCGATTTCATTTCCTTCTTGATTGATCCATTTCTTTCGATCTCTACGTAAAGCAAAGACTGATGGTAGTAATTTAACAAGCACTTGAATTGTTCTAACAATAGTCATCATTTTTTCTCCAAATAATTTTTAATTTTTTTAGTTGCTACATATCCCAAATATCCAGAAACAATTGATGATGTTAATGTAGAAGCAATAACAGATTTTTTTGATTTTTTATTAAAAGTTTTTTTTATAGTATGAGAACCTGCAAAAATTGCACATGCCAAACCAATCAAAACTTCTGGTGCATCATATACCAAATGACCAATTGGATCTTGTCTAGGATCAATTTTATCAGTGTGAACTAAATAATTTTCACCATATTCTCTAATGTGTAAATTACCATATCGATATTGTTTTTGTGCTCCATTTTTTTGTCCAAGAAATGTTTCTTCTGCTTTTTCTAGCATGAATTCTCTTAATTCCTTTGGAACTTCAATTTCATCCCCAGGCATAATCGCAAGATCAGGCAATTGCATATAATCTTACAGGATTAATGTGAACCTAACTTAGTCAAAAAAATAATTAAGATTCCTTTATTCTATCTTTTGTAAACAAAACAAAACTACCCAAAAAAGCAGCTAACATTCCAATTCCTGGAATATATGCATAGTTGAATCCAACATCAGGATGAACTTGTTGATGATAGTAATTAATGAAAAGTGTAATTACCAACAATACGACTCCAATGATTGTTAATTTTTGATGTATTTCCAATGATTATGACTTTGTTAATTACTATATGAATTTAGAAAAAAAATAAAAATATTAATTATGAATAATTAAGGTTCAGATTTAATTTGAGATAATTTTTGTATTACTTGTTCAAGTTCTGCACCGTTTTCAGTAATTACTTGATTAATTACTTCAATCTCATCTGTTAGTTGTTCTAAATGGATGTTATCAGAATTTTGAATTTGTAATTCAAGTTCTTTTAACATTTCTAGATTGAATTGATTAATTTTTTCTAATTCAATTTTGTATTTCTCTAATTTCTCATATTGATTAGAGATTTCAAAAATATCAATAATTTCTTGATTTGTTACAAAACCTACAAAAATTACAATACCACCTACAACTAAAACTCCAAGAAGGACAATAATACTTAATCTCAACTAATCTACCTCTATATTTTAGATTAAAAATTTAGTTATTTTGTTCTATTATTGTTTTTTTACGCCTACGCATTAAATAAATTCCCACACCAATTGCAATTACAATTGGAATGATTACAAATGTAGAGTCAGAACTTTCATCATCATTTGAGACTTCTTTAAGAAACACAGTTGTATCATAAGTTAAAAAGATCTCATCTCTTACAACATCTTTGTATCTAACAGTAATGGTAATGTCATGTTCTCCATATCTTGATTCGCCTTCAAATTCAATTGGAATGTTAAATGGTACTGGTGCATCAGTCTCAATTTCATCAATAAATTGTGTATTTGATTTTATATTGGAATTTTTATCAGAGTCAACTGTGACAAAACCAAACAATCCATCTTCATTTCCTTCATTAATTATTTCTCCAATTATCATTTGTGTGCCTGATAATTCTATTACATCTACATTGAAAACCCTAAGATCAATTAATCCTTTAATGTAAAAATCAACTATTTTTGAAATCTCATGTTTATCACCATGTGCATTATAATATGAAATTAACAAAGGTATTCTTAATGTATCGCCTTTTAGTCCTTCAGGAACATATACTGTTGCAGTAAGATGTTTCGATGATTTTGGATCAATATTTCCAATATCCCAACTTGATTTTAAAATTACAACATTTTCGATATTGGTAGTTGATGATGATGTTGATGCAAGTTCTGTTGAAGTATTAGTTGCAGTAATATCTACACTAGAAATTGGAGCTGTTCCATCATTTGCAATTTCAATTATTATGTCATTTGATTTTAATGATGTAAGGAATGGTTCTAGTGCTCGTACATTTATCACACTATCACCTGTTACCTTAAAGGTGAAATCTTCAAATGATGTTCTAATTCCAGATTCTCTTAATCTAGAATAATCAACTTTTACAGTTCCAGGGTATTGCTGAATGTTTACATTCTTATCTAAATTAACAAAAAATGTTAAATGGAAATTATCACCTGCATCAGAATTAGAATTACTATCAGCACGAATAATTGATCCAGGTCCATCAGATGCTGAAAATCCTAAGGGTAAAGACAGTTGACCTTTAATTCCAGTAATATCTTGAGTTCCTACATTTGCAAATACGACTGTAAATGGTACATTACTATCACCTGCATCGATTTCTATTTTATCATCTAATGTTCCAAAATATGCATCTAATAATTTGACATCTCCAAAATCCCTTTCAAAAGGAGAATTACCAAAACCACCAGATGTAATTTGTGCAAAAGAGTCTTCAAAAATTATTGGAGTTAATACAAATGAAAATAATATTAACAAAAATTTTAGATTCATTATACTAAAACCTCAATTTCTGATGGCTGATCACCCTCAAAGGCTCTACCGTCTTTAATTGTAATTATTTTATCTACATCACCAAAGGTCTCTTTCTCGTGTGTAACTATAATGAATGTTTGATTGAGTTTTTTTGCCATGGATTTCATTAGTTGAACTATTGTATCAGATGTTACAGAATCAAGATTTCCAGTTGGTTCATCAGCTAAAACAATTGAAGGTTTATTGATTAATCCTCTTGCAATTGCTGCTCTTTGTGCTTGACCGCCTGAAATCTTGTTTGCACGTTTATACATTTGATCTTCAAGTCCAACTGCTTTTAACAAATCTCTAGCATCTTTATCAGCAGAACCGTTAGTTCCAGCAATTTGTCTTGGTAACAATACATTTTCCAATACGGATAGATCATTTAGTAAATTTGAAAATTGAAAAATAAATCCTAATTTTTTATTTCTAAATGATGAAATTTCATTATCACCAAGTGTTGTAGTATCAATACCATCAATGAAGACTTTGCCATGTGTTGGATTATCTAATAGTCCAATCATGTTAAGTAATGTTGATTTGCCAGAACCAGAACTTCCAACAATTAAAACAATTTCTCCCTGTTCAATTGAAAGCGATACATCATCAAGAGCTTTTACTTGATTGGCTCCATCGCCATAAATTTTACTTAGATTATTGATTTCAAGTACTCTAGACAGTTCTCATCGCCTCCACGGGTAATTGCTTAGTAGCCCTATAGGATGGATATAGTGAAGCAATAATTGCTAAAATAAATGAAGTCAAAGCAGTTTGTATGATTTTTTCCCAGTTATAGGTGACTTCAAGAGGGAGACTGTTATTGAATGACATTTTTGTGACATCTGCATAGACGGTATAACCTAAACCTGCTGCAGTTCCTACTCCAGCTCCGATTGCTCCAATAATTATTCCTTGAAAAATAAAAATTAATAGAATGTCTTTTCTTTTAGCTCCAATTGCTCTCATAATCCCAATTTCTTTAGTTTTTCCATTAACTAGCATTATCTGAATTGTAAGAATAGCAAATGCAGATGACCCCATTCCAAAATATCCTATCATACTAATCATTGCAATACCAGATCTAAAACCAGCAAGTTGTTGTTCAGCTGATTCTTCAATTGTTTCTGCAAGAAAATCTTCATTTGGAAATGAACGCAAAAAGAATTCTTTAACTTCTAATGCTTTTGAAGGATCATTTAGTTTGACCATAAGTGAACCTGTATCACCATGTCTATCCATCATATCACGTAAAGTATCAATATGTATAACTGCAGTATAATCAAATCCTTGACCACCAGGAGAATTAGCAATGCCAGACACAGTAAATCTTCTAATTTGATCTTGACCATATCTATCAACTACAAGTACTTTGACACTGTCACCTACTTGAGCTCCTCCAAGATCTCTTGCAACATTAGATCCTAGTACAATAGTATTTCTTGAAAACACATAGTTTCCTTCTGTAACTGTTTCATGAACAGTTGATGCCCTAATGTCACGAAAAGGATCAATACCAACTAGGGGTACTCTAGATTCTTCAATTCGTTTTCCATTTTTTGTCATATTCATTTCAGCAGTTGATGTAAGCCGGGGCGTCGCCGCTTCAACAAATGGAATTCTTTCAAACCAATTCACAAGGGACAAATCAGACTTATCGATAAAATCAAATTCATCAGTTACAAGAATATCACCATTTCTATAATCACTGATGTCTCGAACTATAGCATCAAACAATCCTTGAAAAATTACAAAATTTACATGAATTACCAAAATACCAATTGTTACAGCAAGTACTGCACCCATCAAACTCCCTTTTTTGTTGAAAAGCATTCTTTTTGCTAATCGTAACCGATAATCCACAATAATTAATGAAATGTCTGATATTTAATGTATATGATAGATAATCATTTTATTCTAGACAATTTTATATGTAATTAGTAATTTCTTTATTCTATTGGAGGTAATTAAGTGATATAATGGACAATTTAGATATGAATATTCTAAACAGATTATTGAATAATTGTAGAGAATCTGATAGACAAATTGGAATTGAATTGGGGATTTCAGGCGGGGCAATACGAGCTAGAATTCAAAAAATGGAAAAAAATAAGGTGATTGAAAAATTTTTCATAAAAGTTGAACCTCCAGTGTTAGGAAATGGTGTGATATACTTTGTTGTATCAGGAGAAAATATGGATGAAGTTTTAGAGCAAATTAGTCTAGTAGGAGAACCGTTTTTGGTTGTACCATGTATTGGTGGAGTAACAGTTTGTAGTATAGTAATAAAAGAAAATTTGGAACAAAAAATTGAACTTGCAAAAAAATTGATGAAAGATGTAAGGGTGTTATCTATTTTTGAAGCAGAAAATCCAGGTTTTAATTCTAGTTTTACGAAAACAGATTTTGAAATTCTAGAAGAATTAATTAAAGATCCAAGACAAAAAATTGAAAAAATTGCAAAAAATACAAACATGTCAACAAAAACAATAACAAGATGTATTGATAAATTTCAAAAAAATGATGGAATTCAATTTACTTTAATTTATGATCCTAAACGAATTGAAAATTTCATTCCTCATGCCATACTAACTTGGATAGATGGAGATCTAAAAGAAACATTAGAAATCATGGACAATGTATTTTCTAAATCATATCTACAAATTCCTTTTATTGCAAAAAATCAGATTGTATTATTGATGTATAGTGAAAATGTTTTCAAAATGGATGAATTAACACAAAAAGTTAGAACGATTAAAAATGTAAAATCAGCTGATTTATTTATTCCAAAAAAAATTATGTTTTATAATAAATGGTTAGAAAGAGCTGTTACCGATTCTAAAAAATCATCTAAATTACATATTACATATCAAACAAATTAAATAATAACAATTTTTTAGATAAATAATGAAGAAGACAAAAATCTATGAAGGGAAAATTTTAGGCTTGAGTGTTTATGAAGGAAAAATTGAAGGTAGAAAAGTAAAACGTGAAATAATAGAACACCGTGGTGCTGCAGCAATGCTTGCATTTGATGAAGGAAAAAAAGTAATTCTTGTCAAACAATATAGATTTCCTCATGGTTATGTTTTAGAAATTCCTGCAGGAACATTAGAAAAAGGAGAAAAACCAGTAAAGTGTGCATTTAGAGAATTACAAGAAGAAACAGGCTATAGTGCAAAAAAGATGACTCCTCTAATCACGTATTATCCATCAATTGGGTATAATCAGGAGGTGATTCATTGCTTCGTAGCCTCAGGATTAAAGAAAGTTGCAGATTTGAACTTAGATGAAGACGAGATATTATCTGTTGAGAAAATAGAGATGAAAAAATTACTAAGAATGATAAAAACAGGTAAAATTCAAGATTCAAAAACAATTTGTGCAGTTTTAACATATGCTGCAAAAAAGAAACTATACTAATTATTCATTATAGATAGGCTTTACAAGATCTGCAACATCAGCCCAATACTGTGCAATTTTTTCAAACATATACAGTAAATCAAGAAAATTAATCGGCATATCTTTTTTATTTCCCAAAGATGTTTTTAATGAATTAAGATTTTTTTCATATTTTTTATGTAAAGAAATTGCCTCTATTGCTAATAATCTATCAGGTTTTGTAAATGCATTAATTGATTTTTCTGCAAGTTTATTGAAATCTTTTACAACTTTAAAAATTTTTTGAGAATATTCTTTTGGTAAAGATGAATTATAAATAAAATTTGAAATCTCAACGATAGAATCACCTGCATTTTCAAGAAGATTTGCTGCAACTCTATAATCAAGAACATCAATATTTTCTAAATTAAATACATTAGCTAATCTTCTATCAACTAGAGTACTACGAATTAAACGAACAAGCAAGAAATATTGTCTATTTACTTCAACATCTCTATTTGATAATGTTTGTAAATTTGATTTATCATCTAAAATTAATCCATTTGATACATCATCATACATTCCAAGTGCAAGTGAACTCATTCTTTTTAGAATTTTTTCTGGATTAAGTGTTGTAGCATCTAAAAGAAATTGCATGTTAATGTGTGATGCATCTTCTTCAATAATTTCCATCCCTACAAGTCTTCTCATTGAATTACGAATTTTCTCTCTATCTTCACCAGGAATAGTTGTTTTTGAATTAATTTCAATTATATCATATCCTAAAAGATATGCTCCAGTAATGTCAGCAACAATATTTTCTTCTTTAGGAAGGGGATATGAAATTTCAAGTTCTTTTGTTGGTCGGGTTTCTTTATTTGCTGAAATTGAAATAGTGTCATGTCCAGTTTCAATTTCAACTTGACTGCTTTTTTCTAGATTATTTGCATCAATCCACTCTTTTGGTAATGATACCAGAAGGCTACTTCCAATTCTTTGTAGGCGTCTAACAAATTTAGTCAATTTATACTAGTATAATTAATTTAAGCCATATTCTTATATTTTGTGTTTAGTTTAAACTCAGATCATGGAGGCAAAAGCATTTTGTCCTGCACATGTAACAGGCTTTTTCAAGGCTCATTTAGATGATAATCAAACTAATTTAGAAAATTTAGGTTCAATGGGTGCTGGTTTCTCAATCAAACAAGGTGTAACTACCAGAGTAAAAATTAATACAAAAAATAATCAAGAATCAAACTTTAGAATTTCAACAAAGGGGTATCAATCAGATAAAACAGATGTTTCAGAATATGTTTTAAATGAATTTTTAAAACTAGATGATTTTTCAACCAAGTTTTTTGATATTGAACATGAAATATCAATTCCAGTAGGATATGGATTAGGTTCAAGTGGTGCAGTTGCATTATCGCTGTCCTTTGCATTAGATCAAGCACTTGGTACAAAATTAGATAGAACAATGATTGGGCAAATCGCACATAATGCAGAAGTGAGTTGTAAAACAGGATTAGGAGATGTCTTAGCATCATATCATGGGGGTTTTGAAATTCGTATCAAACCAGGAGCACCTGGAATTGGAAGTGTTGAAAAAATTGCTATAGAAAAAATTTCAATTATAATGATTTGTTTTTCTCCAATATCTACAAACAAATTCATCAAAGAACGTTTGTCTCAGATAAATGGTCTTGGTGGAAAAATGGTAAACAGATTACTAGAATCAAAAAATTATGAACATTTTCAAGACATGTCATTAGAATTTGCAAAATATGTAGATGTAATGACACCAAGAATGCAAAAGTTAGTTGATGATTTTGCAAAAAATAATATTAAATGTGGAATTGCACTTTTTGGAGAAACAGTTTTTTCAATGATTTCAAAAGATGATGAAGATAAAGTTCTGAAGATTTTGCAAAAATATCCAGAGGGTATTATTATAAAATCAGAACTAGACAATAATGGTGCACGAATTCTTAAAAATTAGCTGAAATCATATGCCTTTAATTCCAAAGTCTCATCCACGAGTAAAATCTCTATTAATTCGCGAGAAACTAGTAGATGGATTTGAGCGCGGGTTAGTTGCAAAAGAAGGACTTTTGGCACAAGGAAGAGGTGAAGCATTTGATTATCTGTTAGGAGAGAAAACTGGTAAATCTGCAAAACATGCAATCAAAGCAGCTGCTGCACAATTACTTTTAGCAAAAATGCCGGTAATCTCAGTTAATGGAAATGTTGCAGCATTATGTCCCAAACAAATTGTAAAATTATCAAAACAAACCAAAGCAAAGCTTGAAGTAAATTTGTTTTATGCAAATCAAAAGAGAAAAAATGCAATAATTAAAACTCTCAAAAATAATGGGGCAAAAGAAATTCTAGGTACAAATTATAAAACATCTACTAAATTATCAGGAATTGATTCAGCTAGAAGAATTGTAGATAGGAATGGAATTTTTGCAGCTGATGTTGTAGTTGTTCCATTAGAAGATGGTGATAGAACAATTGCGCTTAGAAAGGCAGGAAAAAAAGTTATTACATTTGATCTAAATCCTCTATCAAGAACATCACAGACAGCAAATATTACAATCGTAGATAATGTAACACGAGCAATTGATTTACTAATTAATGAATCAAAAAAACTATCTAAAAAAAATATCAAAGTTCTTCAAAAAATTGTTGATGAGTTTGATAATAAGAAAAATCTTGCAGAAAATGTGATTCAGATAAAAAATAATCTTACAAGGAGAGCAAGAATTGCATAAATCTGTTCAAGATATAATTAATATGAAAAAAGAGAAAAAGAAAATCTCAGTTATTACAAGTTATGATTATACTCTAGCTTCACTATGTGATAAAGCAGGAATAGATGTACTACTAGTTGGGGATAGTGCAGGAATGGTAATGCTAGGTTACGAGAATACAATTCCTGTAACCATGGATCAAATGTGCATGTTTACTGAAGCAGTTAGCAGGGCAAGAATAAATTCACTGCTTGTAGCAGATTTACCATTTATGTCGTATCAGGCAAGTATAGAGGATGCAATAAACAATTCTGGTAGATTAATCAAGGCAGGAGCTGATACTGTAAAACTTGAAGGCGGTTCAATAATGGCTGAGACAATTAGTGCAATTGTAGATATAGGAATTCCAGTTATGGGTCATATTGGATTACAACCACAAACAACTATGCTTTCAGAAGGATACAAAGTACAAGGAAAAACAAAAGATTCCGCATTGAAATTGATTGAGGATGCAAAAGAGTTGGAGGAGGCAGGAGTGTATAGTATTGCATTAGAAATGGTAAGCCATGAAGTAGCAGAAATTATTTCAGAAACAGTTAGTGTGCCAACAATTGGGATTGGTTCTGGAGTGAACTGTGATGGTCAAGTTCTAGTTGTTCAGGATTTACTTGGAATGTATGAAAAAATTAAACCAAAATTTGCAAAAAGATACATGAATTTATCTGAGGATATAGTAAATTCACTTAAAAATTTCAAAAAAGATGTTGAATCAAGTACATTTCCTGCAGAAGAAAACTGGTTTTCAATGAATGGTGATGAGTTAAAGAAATTACGTGAGCAGATTGGTAGTTAAAAAGAAAATAAAGAGAAAAGATCATCCATCATTAGATATTGTTAGTTCATACGGTATTGAATTATCTGGAAAAAGAATTGTACTTTGTGTTGCAGGAAGTGTTGCAGCATACAAAGCAATTGAACTTGCAAGATTACTAATGAGACATGGAGCAGATGTTAGATGTGTAACAAGTAATGCTGTTTTAAAATTAATCCAACCTGATTATTTCAAATGGGCTACAGGAAATGAGGTAATAACAAAGCTAACAGGTGAATTAGAACATATTAGATTAGCAGATTATAATCAATCAGATCTAATTATTGTATATCCTGGAACTGCAAATACACTTGGAAAATTAGCAAATGGAATTGATGATACTCCCATTTCTACTGTACTTACTGTAGGATTTGGTTCTAAAATTCCAATTTTAATGTGTCTTGCTATGCATGAATCAATGTATGATAATTCAGCTGTTAAAAAAAATATAGAATTTCTTAAAAATAAAATAAAATTTATTTCACCTCAACTAATTGAAGGAAAAGCTAAAGCACCTGAACCTGAAGATGTTTTACAACATGTTTTAATTAAATTTGGATTCTCATCTAGATTAAAAAATAAAAAAATCTTAATGACTGCAGGACCAACAATAGAATACATTGATCCTGTTAGAGCAATTACAAATCTTAGTTCTGGAAAAACGGGTACACTTTTAGCTTCAGAATTGATTTCTGCAGGTGCAAAAGTGACTTTAATTTATGGCCCAGGAAATCAAATTCCATCAAAAGGAATCAAAGTGATTAATGTTACAACAAGTAAAGAAATGTTTGATGTAACAAAAAAAGAACTAAAGAAAAAATATGACATTGTGATAATGGCTGCTGCAGTATCTGATTATACTCCAGAAAATCCATCCAAATCTAAAATCAAAAGTAACAAAAAATCATTAGTAATTAGGCTCAAAAAATTTCCAAAAATCATAGATTATGTAAAAAAATATCAAAAAGACGTATTGTTAGTTGGGTTCAAAGCAGAAACTGATCTGACAAAAAATGCACTAATCAAATCAGCTCAAAAAAAGATGAAAGAGTCAGGTGCAGACATTATTGTTGCAAATGATATTGGTAAAAAATATCAAAAAAATCCAAACTATAATCATGTATTAATTGTAGATAGCAAAAAAATCACATCGTCTGGTTGGAAGAAAAAAGAAAAGATTGTGAAATTTATCAAAAAAGCAATTGAAAATAAAATGGAATGAAAAATTCAGAACTCAAAAAATTGATTTCACAATATAAAGAAATTCAAATTAAACAAAAAAAGAAGCATGTTGATAGCCTAAGATTATCTGAAAAACTAAAAGAAATAGAACATAGATATTTTCATGAAACAGGAAGAACATTAAAATCAGATTTAGAAAAGATCAAAGAAAGTTGAAAATAAAATCATCTGAATATAAAAAACGAAATATGTTAATTTGGAATGAGGTAGCTCCTAGATATCATAAAAGATGGGCAACAGCTAAACATGGTCCATTTCAAAGTACAAAAAAATTAGTTGATCTAGTTAAAGTTGAAAAAGGTAACCATATTCTTGATGTTGCATGTGGTACAGGTGTTGTAACAAAATTTTTGAATCAAAAAGTTGGTAAATCAGGGTATGTGATTGGTGTTGATACATCAATTACAGCAATTAAAGTTGCAAAAAAATGGAATGAAAAAACTCCAAATCTTTTATTTGTTAATGCAGATGCTGAAAATTTTTTATTCAAAGAAAAGTTTGATATCATTACATGTCAATTTGCATTGTTTTTTTTCCCAAATTCTCAAAAAGCTCTAAAAAACATGAGAAACAGTCTTAGAAAAGAGGGGAAATTAGGAATTTCAGTTCATGGACATCCAGATAGAGTGCCATATTTTGATAGTATCTTTGATGCAGTAACCCAGTTTATTCCAAATTATGTTCCACTAGGAACTCCAGATTTTGATAGATTTGGAACAAAAAAACAACTCAAAGATGAAATAAAAAAAGCTGGGTTTTCAAAAATCAAGGTAAATGATTATGATTTCCCATATAGTCCGGGTACATTTGAGCAATACTGGAAAAATTATTTGAGATACATTGCAAAACCAATCAAAGAAAAACTAGATAAATTAGAAAAATCTCAGAGAAAAGAACTCAAAGAAATGGTAAGAAAGAATACAAAACCATACACAAAAAGAAATGAAATAATACAATTTCCTTGGGAAGTTTTAATTTTAACTGCAAAATACTAGGAAAATAGAATGGTCAAAGACAAAAAGGAAGAAATTCCTAAAAAGAAAAAAGGATTAGCAGCGTTTCTTAAAAAAAGAGCACCATTTTACTTGGCAGCAATTGCATTAATCATAATATCTGCACAAGGTATACTATCAGAGAAAAATTTGGAAAGCAGTTTGCCAGAATTTTCTGCTGAAGAACAAAATGTGGTGGACATTTTGATGAAATATGATGGAGGTAATGGAGGCTATACAATGATGAATGCAATAACTAATCAAATTGAAGAAGAGTATTCAGATGAAAAAGTCTTTGATCATAGAAAAACAGTTGTAGAGATGAGTGTTTCAAGTATAAATTCAGATGAACATAGTGTGGATTTGAATTTTAAATCACATAAGGGTGAAATGAATTTTAATTGGAATGTAAATTCTGTAACTAAAAAGATTACATCAGATAATCCTGAATCAAAACATCTCATTGATGTAGTTGACTTTTACGATTAGACTCAAATCGTGACTAAATCTTTAGTAAATTTATGCATCACAACAGGTCTATCTTTTACAATTAACGAATCTTCAATTCGTATTCCAAATTTATTTTCAATATAGATTCCAGGTTCAACAGTTATTGCCATGTTTTCTTTTAATTGTATAGTACTTTTAGTTGAAATGTTTGGTAGTTCATGCACTTCTAAACCAATTCCATGACCAGTAGAATGAATAAAATATTTACCAAAATTTTTTTCATCAATGTATTTTCTACATGCTAGATCTACATCTTTACAAAGTACATTATGTTTTACAGCTTTTAGTCCAAGTTTTTGAGATTCTTGAACAACATTGTATGCTTCATTTGCTTGAGTAGAAATTTTCCCCAGTGCAAATGTCCTAGTTGAATCTGAAACATATCCTTTGTATCTTAATGTAAGATCAGTTACAACAAGATCACCTTTTTTAAATTTCCTTTGTGAAACTTGAGCATGAGGTAGTGCACCATTAGGACCTCCTGCAATGATTAAAGGGTTAAGTGTAGATTTGTATCCAGTATCAAACATTTGTTGTTCTAGAGCATATTTCATCAAAATTGTTTGTAATTCAGATTCTTTTTGACCAATTTTTATTTTTTTTACGCATAGTTCAAACATTTCATCTATTATTTTAGAACCTTTTTTGAGAATTTGAATTTCTTTCTCATCTTTTATCATTCGAGAATTGTAAAATGGTTCTGAAGATGATTTTATTTTTGGAATTGATTTTTTTAGTGACATCATTATAGGATAATTTTGACAATCAGTACAAACTTTATTTTTCTTAATTTTTCCAATTAATGAGGAAATCAAACCAGTTCCTCGTTCTGCAGTAATAACACTACAATCTACAGATTCATTTCTTGCTCTTCCCACTTCAAGTTCTGGAGCAATTATTGTGGTTTTTCCATTTTTTTCAAGTAATCCTATTGCCTCACCCCAAAATCCAGTCATGTAATACAAATTTTCAGGCTCAAATGTAACTAGAGTATCACATTCTATCTTTTGGGCATATTTTAAAAGATTTTTTCGGCGTTGTTTCACGATCAAAAAATCTCTGTTTCTTAATTTATGTATGATGTAAAGTTTGTATATGGAAATTTAGTATTGATCGCAGTGACAGAAGAAAAAAAGAAAAAAGTAGTTGCATTACTTTCAGGAGGATTAGATAGTCAGCTTGCAGTACGAATGATGCAAGAACAAGGTTTTGAGGTTTCAGCTGTTGCAATAAAAACTCCTTTTTGTGATTTTGATTGTGGACGAGGTTGTGGATTTGAAATTAGAGAAAGAGCAGATGATCTTAATGTGAATTTAAAAACAGTTTATCTCGGTGATGAATACATTGAGATGTTAAAACATCCTAAACATGGAATAGGTGCTGGATTTAATCCATGTGTTGATTGTAGAACAATGATGTTTGATGCAGCAAAAAAACACATGGAAGAAATTGGTGCAGAGTTTATTATTTCAGGTGAAGTCTTAGGACAACGTCCAATGAGTCAACATGCACCATCATTACACATTATAGAAAATGAATCTAATTTGAAAGGAAAAATTGTAAGACCATTATCAGGAGGATTGCTACCACCAACAAATGCAGAAAAAGATGGATTGATCAAAAGAGAAGATCTTGGAATGATTAGAGGAAGACAAAGAAAAATTCAGATGAAAATGGCTAAAGAATATGGAATTGAAAATCCACCAAATGCAGGTGGTGGTTGTTTGTTAACAGAACCACAGTTTGGAATTAAAGCTAAAGATTTGTTTGATCATATTGAAACTCCTACAATTAACGAAATTGATTTATTAAAAATTGGAAGACACTTTAGATTAGATGAGGAAACAAAATTTGTGGTGGGAAGAAATCAGGATGAAAATGAAATGATCAAAGCATTAGCATTACCTGGTGATATTTTACTTGAGGCTAGAGATGATCTAGGACCAGTTTCAATTTTACGTGGCAAGAATGCAAAAGATAATGTAAAATTTGCATCATCAATTACACTCAGGTATTCAGATGCTCCTAAAGGACAACAAGGAGTAATCATAGTTAAGAAAGGTGATTTGTCTGAAGAAATTAAAACAGATAGAGCAGAAGAAGAATCTTACATTAAATTTAGAATGTAGGCGTGAAGTTTTTAATAAATTGATTAAAACTAAGGAAGAGTTTTTGAGGAAGTAGATCTCATTTTCAACAAGGATGCAAAAACAAGAAACACCCACATATTTGAAAGCCATAACAATTAGAGACATCAGTGATGTTCATTCTATTCAAGAAGATATCAAAAAAGGTATGATTCTAATTCTAAGAGTAACACCATTGGCACAAAAAGATGTTGAACAATTACGCAAAGTTGTAGAAGAATTGTATTCTATTGCAAAAAATTCTAATGCAGAAATTGCAAGATTAGGTGAGGAGAGAATTATTATTGCTCCATCAAATATTAAAATCTGGAAACCAGAATACGATCTAAAATAATTTAATTGCTTCTTGAACTTGGGGATAATGTGCAGGTACTCTATACATTCGTCTAATATTCATTGCAAGATTTTCTGATTTTGAACGTTCACCGTGATTAACTAAAACTCTTCTAAGTTTAGGTCTTAGTCTTTGTACAAATGACATTAATTGATTATAATCACTGTGTCCACTGAATCCATCTAGTCTTTCAACACTACAATTGATCGTTACAACTTCTACTTTCCCTTCTTTGCCTAACATAGTTGCTTGTTTAGATCCATCAAGAACTCTTCTACCCAAAGTTCCATTTACCTGATATGATACAAACAAAACCTTATTCTTTTTGTCAGGTGCAATGTTTTTGAAGTATTCTAAAACAGGACCTCCTTCTAACATTCCGGATGTTGCTAAAATAATACAAGGAGAATCTTCTCTTAGTGGCTCTTCTCTTGCATCTGCATGTTCAATATTAGTGAAATATTCAGAATCAAATGGATTATCATCAGTCTCTAAGATTTTTTGTTTTAGTTCTCTTGCAAGATATTCAGGATATGATTCATGTATAGCTGATGCCTCAGAGATCATTCCTTCTGTAAATACTGGAGATTCAACCATTTCTCCTGATTTCATGTAATGATCAATTACCATCATAATTTCTTGTGCACGGCCAACTGCAGGAATAGGAATCAAGACTTTTCCTCCATCAGCTAATGTATTGTTTACTGCATTAATGAAAGCAGATTCTACTTCTTGTCTAGTTGGTTGTATGTCTTCTTTAAGTCCATAGGTACTTTCAATCAATAATGTTTCTACTCTGGGGAAATTCCAACTAGCAGCTTCAAACAAAATACTTTTTCCAAATTTAATATCACCAGAATATACAAAGTTATGATCTCCATTTCCAATATGAAAATGACATAAAGCAGAACCTAAAATATGACCTGCATTTGCAAGAACTAATTTAATGTCAGGGGAAATATCAGTTACAGTTCCATAAGGTAAAGTAATTGTTTGTCTCATAATTTGTTTAACATCTCGTTCAGAGTAAATTGGAGTTCTTCCTTGTGCTGCCGCTACTTTGATTGCATCTAATTGAATTAGATTCATCATTGGAAGTGTTGGTTCAGTACAATAAATTGGGCCTTTGTATCCATATTTTGCCAAAGTAGGTAGGAATCCAGTATGATCTAAATGTGCATGTCCAATTACTATTGCATCAAGATCATCTAATGTTATATCAAGAGAATCTAATCTTGGAAATGAATCCATTGGAGAACGGGCACCAGGATTAATTCCACAATCAATTAAGATCTTACTTTCAGGAGTGGATAATAGCATTGAAGATCTTCCAACTTGTCCAAATCCACCAAGAGTATAGAGAGAAACTTCAGTTCTTTGAGATAATCTAGGTCTAAAAATATCGTCACCGACTTGTTTGAGTTGTTTAGCTCTTTCAGAGGAGGCTTGTTTTAGAGTTGCATTGATTGTTTGAATTGTCCGTGAGGGAATAGTTGTAGCTTTTCTAATACGTAATCTCCAACCTATTTTCTCAGTTACTTCAGCATGATTGAATTCTTTTGCATTTCTTTGTAATAACCAAGGTCTTTTCACTTCAATTGATACTTCACCAGTAGTAGTATCAAAAATAGTTCCCTGTAGATTTGCTTCTTTTGGAACACATTCTGCAAGAATTTTTCTAGCCTCAGTTTCTGGTTTTCTAATTGACTCATCTGTTCTGATTACAATTCTTTTTTTAATTACATTTACAAGATTTGAAATTATGTCATTATGTTCCAACAAAAATCGTGGTGTGTTTGTATAAAGTGCAATTCTTGGTCCTTCGTATTCTATTTTTGTTATGCTTGCTTCTTTTGGTATACTTTGCAGTATGGTGGCCATTATATTCTGGCTACTAGGAGGTAATTCTTTTTGTTGTTGTTTTCGTTGCATTAAATCACTAAAGTTTGATGACTGCTTTCTTTTGTTCATCAGTCAAAAGACGGAATCCATCTTTATCCATTACTGCGATGTTTATTCCATCACCAGTACCAATGTTTCTAACTATTGCTGCTTTAACAGCTCGTAGAGCTATTTGTTTTGCTTCCTCAATTGTAAGTTCTTCTCTAAATTCTGCTTCAAGTAAACCATAAGCTACTGGTGAACCACTACCAGTTGTAACATATGATTTTTCTTCAACTGAACCAAACATATCGACATTAAATAATGAAGGACCATTTGCATCAAATCCTCCAAGTAAAATATCAGCCATAAATGGATAGCCTCTATTTTGATGAAATATCAATGAACAGAGTCTTGCAAGTGAATGAATTGAAATTGAATTTTGTTTGTCTACTCTATGAAGATTTGAATGATAACGTAAAATATCAACAATATTTTGTGCGTCTGCAACACCACCAGCAAGAGTCAAGCCTGCATGTAGGTCAATTTGTTGAATTTTCATGGTATTGTTATTTGCTATAAAATAACCAGCACTGGCTCTCATATCAGCACATAGTACAACCCCATCTTTTGCCTTGATACCTACTGTGGTGGTCCCATGCAGAATTTTTTCTTCAACGTTATTTGACATAAAATATACCTACTAAGATAATGAAATGCCATGTCACCCTTTTAAATAACTTTTTGATCCTTTGAAATCATAAATAATGATAAAAAATCAAGATCGCATGCAATCACATACAATGGAATTACCCAGGCTCATCAAAATTGGTGAAAAAAACATTGGCGATTTTGGTGATTTTCTATATTTGTTAAATAAGCCAAAAAAGGTTTCCTTGATTTCAGGAATAAATGTTCAAAAAGTTGTAAAGAAAAAAATCGAAAAATCACTAAAATCAAAAAAAATCAAATTTATTTGGCATACATCAAGAGATAATCAAATTAAATCATTGAATCAGATTCAAAAAAATGTAAAAAAAGATAATTCAGATTTGATTGTTGGAATTGGTGGAGGTCGTTCTGTAGATACAGCAAAATTAATTTCATTTAATTTAGATAAACCATTTGTAAGTTTGCCAACAGCTGCTTCTCATGATGGGATGGCTAGTCCGTTTGTTTCTGTAAAAAGTGATAAACCTCATTCAATTGTTGCATCTGCACCAATGGGAGTTTTTGTAGATATTGATATCATAAAAAATGCTCCATCAAAATTATTGTCTAGTGGTTGTGGGGATCTTATTGCAAATATAATAGCAGTAAAAGATTGGAAATTAGGTCACAAAAAGAAAAACGAATACTATGGACGATATGCCGCAAATTTAGCCTTGATGAGTGCTGAAATAGTCATGGAAAATTCTTCTGAATTTGCAAAGAATGGATTGGATGCAAGAGTGATTGTAGAGGGATTAATCAGTGCAGGAGTTGCATCATGTATTGCAGGAAGTAGTAGACCATGTTCAGGAGCAGAACATCTTTTTTCACATGCTCTTGATAAAATTGCTCCAGGTATTGGACTTCATGGAGAAAAATGTGGACTTGGTTCTATAATGATGGCAAAATTGCACAAACAAGATTGGAGAAAAATTGTAAAGACATTGAAAGATGTAGGTGCTCCAACAACTGCAAAACAAATAGGTCTAAATCCAGATGTAATAATTAAAGCTCTTACCATGGCACAAGAATTAAGACCAGAAAGATATACAATCTTAAAAGAAATTAAAATGACTGAAAAGAAAGCTTTGAATCTTGCAAAGAGTACTAAAGTAATTTAATTTAATTAGTTTTTTGTTCAGGTGTTGTTTTTTTAGTTTCTGTAATTGTTTCTTTTGTTTTTGTTATTTCAGGTTTCTTTTCTTGAACTTGTTTATTGACATGTGTTTCTACAAAACTTACTTTTTCCAAAGTTGAAACAAATTTGAAAATATCTAATTGAATGAAATGTTTCATTATTTGTAAACCGTCAGCACGTAAAATTTCTTCAGGAATATTAACACTAACTTCTTTATCTTTTAAATCAAATGAAACTTTTGTGTCTTCAACAGGGAATCTATTTTTGAGAATTCCATCAATTTTGTCATTTGGAGAATCAAGAGATTTGATAACATTTACTTCATATAAGATAGTTTTTCCGGCATATCTGTGATTATAATCAATTTGAACTCTTCCTGAACCAATAAAACGAATAATTCCTCGTTTGTTATCAACTTCAATTGTATCACCTACAGATACTTTTTCTGCATCTTCACCTAATTTTCTAGTTGGAATCATTCTAACTTTACCAGTGTCTCTTTCACCAAAGCCTTTGTCAGGTGAAACTTCAACTGTTAGTTTATCGCCAACAGATGTTTTTGCAAGTGCTTCATCTAATCCTTTAAGAACTGGATATGATACCTCACCAATTGAAACTAGTTTTGGTTGATACTTTACATTTGGTTCATGAATGGAATATTTTTTTGCATCCTCTTCAATAGTTGTATCAAAAACATCTTCACTACCTTTTACCTTTGCAGTATAATCTACTAAAATTAGTGAACCTTTATCAAATGTCAATGTGTTCGCTCTCGAATTTCCTTATATTAAGTTAACAAGATTTAGAGAGTTTTTAGTTTTTCATCTGCAGTTTTGAGTCCTGCTGCAGCATCAGTATCATATCCCATCATTGCCAAAGTAGATGAAATTGCTGAAATAGTTCTCATTACATGATATGGACTCACTTCACCCATACATCCAACTCGAAATACCTTACCTTTAAGATCGCCAAATCCACCGGCTACCAAAACTTTGAACTTGTTAGCAAGTGTACTTCGGAATGTTTTGTCTTCTAGTCCATCTAAATAATTTAATGCGACAATTGAAATTGAACGATCTTCTTCTTTTGCAAATGGTGTTAATCCAATTGCACTTAGTCCAGAGTATAATGCGTCAGAGCAAACCTTATGACGATTAAAGACATTTTGTAATCCTTCTTCAAGCATTATTGTCAATGCTTCTCTGTATGCGTACATTAGTGGTAATGCAGGAGTAAACGGAGTATGTTTTTCCTCATCATAATATTTGAAGTATCTTGCTAAATTGAAGTAGTGTGTTGGTGGAGGATTTTCAATCATGTATTTTTTAGCTTTAGCACTAACAGAAATTGGTGAGATTCCGGGAGGTGCTGCAATTGCTTTCTGAGAACCAGTTAGACACACGTCAATATTCCATTTATCTACCTCGAGATTAGCACCACCTAGTAAAGAAACTGAATCTACAACGTAGAATGCATCATTTCTAGATGTTAAATCTGATACTTTATCAAGATAATTTACCATTGTACCAGTAGAAGTTTCATTGTGTACAACGTAGAATGCTTTGACATCTTTATTGTTATCAAATGCTTCTTTGATTTGATCAAAAGTTGAATTTTCTCCGGGTGGAGTTTGAAGTTTAACTACATTGGCACCTTGACCTTCAATAAGTTGGCATAATCTATTTGAAAATTCTCCATTAACTGGAATTATTATTTTATCACCTTTCTTAACTATGTTAATAACTCCTGCTTCAACTGCACCTGTTCCAGATGCAGATAAAGCAACAATATCATTTTGTGTTTGGAAAACTTGTTGAGTCTTATCTACAACATCAGTGTATAGTTCAACAAAATCATCGCTTCTATGATTAATAATGGGTGCAAGCATTGCCCTCATTACTCTATTAGGTACATTTGTTGGACCTGGGAGCATTGAAAGATATTCCATATGTTATCTATTGTGAATGCAATATGAGGTTTATTTATAATTAAAGATTTTTGAGATAATTTTTGGCATTAATTTTTTCTAAAAATTTTTTTGAACCATCAGGTACTAGATCATCCCATTTTTGATCGCTGATTATTAATTCACGTATATGAGTTCCAGATAATTTGTCCCTTTTTAAAAATGGAATAGTAATTACCTGAATAGATCTTTTTGAATACAGATGCTTTGTTAATTCATCATTTGAAAAAATTATGTCAAATTTTGGAACAATAGTATCTATTTTTTCAATCCATTTGATATGATTATCCAAATCTGGAATAAAATAAATTGAAATTTTCTCTTTGATGGTCTCATCAATTGAAGAAAGAATCATTTCTTTTCGTTGTTCTGCTGAAAAAGGATTATCTTTTTGTGATGGTAGATTTGAGCTGCCTAAACCTATCCATAATTTATCAACTTTTGATAGAGCAAATTGTAAAGCATCTAAATGACCTAAATGAAATGGTTGAAATCGTCCAATCAGTAAACCATTCATACAAAATAATAGAAAATTTCTTTTTAAAAAACTATCATAAAGAGTTCTAATCAACAAAAAAATATGGATTTTCTAAAAATTAATGGAGAGTATGGTGAAGGAGGTGGACAAATAATACGCTCAGCAATTACACTTTCATGTATAACAAAACAACCAATTCATTTAGAACAAATAAGAAAAAATAGAAAAATTCCAGGTCTAAGGCCACAACATCTAACTGCGATAAAAATTCTTCAAAAAATTGCAAATGCCAAAGTAGTTGGTGCAGAAATTGGATCTACTGAATTAAAATTTATTCCAGGTAATGTTGAAAGTTTAAAATTAATTGAGGATGTTGGAACAGCTGGAAGTATTTCTTTAATTTTACAAGTATTAATTCCAGTTGTTGCAATTTCTCAAAAAAAACTTGATTTAACAATTAAAGGAGGAACCGATGTACTTTGGAGTCCTTCTATTGATTATACTCAGTATGTTTTAAGAGAAGCATATTCTAGAATGGGAATAGAATTCTCACTTGAATTATGTAAACGTGGTTATTATCCAAAAGGTGGTGGTGAAATTAATTTACATGTAAATCCATCTAATTTAAAATCAATTTCATTTACAAAAAGAAAAACTAATTCAGTAAAAATGATTTGTACATTTTCAAAACTTCCCATTGAAGAAATTAAAAGTAAAGTAAATAAAATAAAAGAAAAATTAACTAAAGAGAATTTCATTGTTGAGGTAAAAATTAAAAATGAAAATGCAATAAATTCAGGGTCGTCTTTGTTAATTTACAGTAAAGATGAAAATTCAATCACTGGAATTGATGGATTATTTGATACTAAAATACAAAATTTCAATTTAGATTTGAATAAATTTATTAAAAATTCATTAGGAGTAGATGAAAATTTGGCAGATATGATTATCGTGACTGCAAGTTTAAGTCGTGGAAAAACAATTTTTCATGTTAAAGAGATTACAAAGCATCTAGAAACAAACTTGTTTGTTACATCAAAAATTACAGGTTGTAAATACGGTATTGGAAAATTAGATGAGGGATTTGAAGTAATTATTGAAGGGATGTCAAACTCCAGCATCAAGTAAGGATGCAAAAAATAGGATTGCTAGTGATAAAACAACCATGATTTCTCCTAAAATGATGATTTTTTTTCTTAGTTTTCGAATTTGAATTTCTGACATTTCATTATTCATAATTTGGTCTTCAATATCTTTGCGAATTACTCGGACATGAATTACATATATGATAATTAATGCAATTACAAGAATTATCTTAGTTAATAGAAATATTCCATAGCTTGTTGCCAATAGAAGTTCTGGTCTTCCAAGTAACATATGAGAACTATACAATCCAGTTGCCATTAGAATAATTAATGATGGAACAGCTACCATGTTAAATCGTCTTCCAACACGAATCATTATTTGCATTCTTTCTTCAAGTGAATTAGTCATTGTTTTTAGAAGTGGGGAAAATACAATTCCAATAAAAAGTGAGCCACCAACCCATATTGAAGCTGCAATAAGATGAATCCAAGTAAGGATAGCTTGTTCTAGTGCACTCATCAAATGTGATATTTTAAATCAAATATTATGTATTTGGATCTTGACAACGTTTTTTAGTTGTACGTATTGGGTACCATTGAAATGGCACTTCAGAGTAAATTTACAGTTTATCTTGCTCTTGTTGGTGTTTTTGCTATGTTAGGGGGAATTATGTATTATGCTAGTTTAGGAAACGCTGATCTTGAACAAGTAGAAATTGAATTACAAAATGTTGAGATAATTAAAGACAGTATTCAAGAGGATCAACTAAAATTACATGTAGCATTTCTTGTAAAAAATCCAAGTGATACAACATTTACAGTTTCAGTAATCAAATACAATCTTTACAATAATGGAGTTTTACTTGGTCCAGGAAAATATTCAACAGAAGATATTTCAATGCCAGGAAGAGCATCGTTTTTTCCAGGTAATGAAATTCCTTTAAAGAACATATTTGTTTTAAACAAAGCAGATGTTGAATCAGAAATTTTTAATATAATTAAAAATGGTCCCAATGATTTCAGTGCTGAAGGAATGATCACCACACAAAATACATGGACCATGAGTGAAAAAGAGTTCAAATCTGGATTTTAAATAAAAAAAAGTGGGCCTAATGAGATTCGAACTCATGATCACTGCCATGTCGAGGCAGTATCCTAACCAGCTAGACTACAGGCCCATTGAAATACAAAATTAAGTGCAGACATTATTAACGTTTAACAAAAGAAAGAATTAGTAAATTAAAAGAAGTGATAAAATATTGACAG
Source organism: Nitrosopumilus sp. LS_AOA (assembly GCA_001543015.1). Lineage (GTDB taxonomy): Archaea > Thermoproteota > Nitrososphaeria > Nitrososphaerales > Nitrosopumilaceae > Nitrosopumilus. Next base: position 95,019 of record LFLC01000057.1, read on the forward strand.
ATGATTTTAGTGAGCAAGAAAAAAGAGGTTTCTACAAGGCAATTTATTCAAGAAGAGACGTAAGATCTCATTTTAATTCAAAACCCATAAATGATGAAATTTTATCAAGGATTCTTCATGCAGCACATCATGCACCATCAGTAGGATTTTCTCAGCCATGGAATTTTATTTTAATAAAAGATATGAATACTAAGAAAAAAATCAAGGAATCTTTTGAAAAAGAAAAAAAACGTTCCTCAGAACTAGTAGAAGAACCAAAAAGATCAAAATATCTTTCATTTAAGCTAGAAGGAATCTTAGAATCTACTGTAAATCTGTGTGTAACATATGATCCATCAAAATTTGGTCCATTTGTCATAGGAAGATCAAGTATTCCTGAAGCAGGTCTATACAGTGTATGCTGTGCCATACAGAATTTGTGGCTATCTGCAAGGACAGAAGGAATAGGTCTTGGATGGGTAAGTATTCTATCAAATGATACTCTAAGAGAAGTCTTAGATATTCCTGAGCATGTTATTCCTGTTGCATATCTTTGTTTAGGATATGTTGATGATTTTGCAAAGAAACCAGATCTAGAAACTGCAGGTTGGTTACCACGACTTGAATTGAAAGATGTAGTATACTTTGAGAAATGGAATGATAAAGAAAATAAAGATTGGGAAAGTATTCAAAAAATGATCAAAGAGAATCTTGATTACGCTTAAATAATTAAGAATGATTTTTTTGCTGGGCTTGTGGCGCAGAGTCAAGTTGACGCGAAATATGGATAGCGTGGTAGCCTCCTAAGTTGCAGGTCGAGGGATCCAAGCCCGTTTTATTTTAAAAATCTATTAAGTTTATTGCAAAACAATATTAAAAAAATAAAAGTTTTTGAAAATAAATTAAAATTATACATAAAACAATTTTAAAAAATAAAAATCAGATGAAAAATGGTTGTTTTTCAAAAATACAGTAAAAAATGTTGAAATTGTAAAAGTAAAATATTAACAAGACATAGAAATTATACTATTGAATTTGAAAAAAGACCCAACTGAGTTATGTTCATGTAAATGTCACTATGGAGGCGCTGTAAGTTGTCCTAGTTGTAAGAAAAATCATGGTATAACAAGTTGCCATTGTGATGATTAGAATAATTATTTTCTTTTAGGGTATAATAGTTTCAAATTGGTTAATTCAGTTTTTAATGATTCAATTTGAATAATTGTTTGTGAATTAGGAATTTCTTGATTTAATCACTCAATTTCACTATCTTTTAGTTTTACAGATTATTTAGATCTAAAGTTAGTTCATTTTGAATTTCCTTAATTTCTGAAATACTTTTTGTAAACATGTATTCGTTGTCTGAATAGTAATCGTATTACTCTAGCTGTTTTTCGTTAGGAGCATGATTGTGTGTGTAATCAGTACTTTTTTGTGCAAACCAACAAACAACTGCCAAAAACCACGTAATAGGGACTACTATCATAAATGTTACATTTAGTGTTGGTGCAAAGCCCATAAAATATGGCCAAAGTCCAGTTAGGACAAGTGCAAAAGCTCCAGTAACTAAAGTAGCTAAATGGTTTCTAGCATATCCCATAACAATTTTAAAAATTCATTATTTATAACAGTAATGCCAAAAATCAGAAAATTACGGGATTAAAAAGAAAGAGAAATAGATTTTATTCGTCTGTTTCAGGAGTAGGAGTTGCTTTTGGCATATCAGATTGTAAGATTTGAATTTTTTGTAATAATTCGGTTCTTAAATCTCTTGCAACTCTTCTAACAGTAGGTCTTGGTACACCAAGTTCATCAACAACTTTAGTGTAGATATCTTGTTTGTCAGTAACTCCTTTTTCAAGATAAGAATTAATTGCTTCTTTAATTATCGTGCTTTGGTTTGTACGATTCAATGATACTAAGTTTTAGTTGTTCTATATAACACTATAACTTTTGAAATTTGAAAATGCAATTAATATTAAGTTCATATTTTTTCATTTGTTAAAAAAATGGAATAATTAAAACCATTAAAAATAAATTTATCAATAAAAAATATGCAAAAAATTATAAATTTTTCAACATAATTAAATAATCCATAAGATTTTCAAGTAGATTATCACAAAAGACTCTTATGATAAGAAAAGAAAATCAACGTGATGAGTGTAGTTACAATTGAAACCAGTTTTGGTAACATTTCATTTAAACTTCTACCTGAATTAGCACCTGAGACTGTAAGAAATTTTGAAAAATTAGTTAAGGATGGATTTTATGATGGGATTCTTTTTCATAGGGTTATTCCAGGATTTATGATTCAGGGAGGCGACCCAAATACTAAAACCGATAACAAAGGTTCTTGGGGAATGGGAGGACCAGGTTATAACATTAATGCTGAATTTAGTTCAAGATCTCATTTACGAGGTATAGTTTCTATGGCTAGATCTCAAGATCCAAACAGTGCAGGTTCACAATTTTACATAGTTACTGCTGATAGTACGTTTCTTGACAGGCAATATACTGTATTTGGTGAAGTAACAGAAGGAATGGATGTTGCAGATAAAATTGTAAATCTTGAAAGAGATGGGAATGATTGTCCTTTAGAAAAAGCACCAATGATTCATGTCACTGTGAAATAAATGAAAACAGAGATTTTTGGATTTTTAGTAATTTTATTATTAATAGCTATAATTCCTATGGCTGATGCTCAAATTTCAATTGGACAAAAAGCAATACAAAAATTAGTTGAGATTACAATTAATTCAGAAGGAGAAGTTCATGTCAAACATATTGTACATAAATCAAGTTTACCAACAGATCTTGAGTTAATTTATGGAACAGTTTCAAATGTTTCAGTTACAAATGAAGAAGGGAACGAACTATTATTCTCATTTATTGATGATGATCGTACACTGTTAGTTCAACCATCAAATAACGATTCAATTATTGAATATGATCTTGAACATGTACTAGTTCAAACAAATGGTGTATGGACATGGAATTTTAGATATCTTGAAACAACTTCATTCTATTTCCCAAACGAAGCTAACTTGATCTTTTCAAATGAACGGCCCATATATTTAGATGAGAATAAAGGAATTTCATGTCATGGATGTCAAATGCTTTTAGAATATTCTATTAATGAACCAAAAAATTTTAAAAATATTACTTGGGAAGATAAAGAATTTGTAGTAGAAATTCTAACTCATTCAAATATTGATAACTTTGTTTTTGATCAACCAACAAGAAGTATTTCTTTTGATGTATCTAATGAAAATCAGCTTGTTACAACAATTATTCCATTAGAATTATTGTGGAATCCATATATTGTATTACTTGATGATGAAAAAATTTTCTATCATGAATATATTAACAATGGAACTCATATTTGGCTGAGTTTAAAACCTGATACTTCAGGTGCAATTACAATTATAGGAACAACTGTAATTCCTGAATTTCCAATAATTGCTCCATTAGCAATTGGATTTTTAATAATTCTTGCATTACCTTTTACTAGAAAATTTAATCTCCACTAGAACCACATGAACAAAAACCATATTCATCGATTCTAATATCACATACAGGACATTTTTCGCCATAAATTACTTCAGAAGCCGACTTTCCAAAAATTTTGAAGTGATCATCAATTTCTATGGGAATATCCCTTTTCTTTTCCAATGATTAGTATAGTTGTTTCAACTATACATCATTATCGGAGAATAATTATGAAAATTGAATGTGGATGTCATTGTATAAAATGTAAAAGTACAGATTTAGAATCAAATAAAATTGGGCAAGTTAAAAAAGATGGATATTTTGATATGCATCATACATGTAATCAATGTAAAACACATTTTGATCATTTAGATGGAGAAATTTTTTCAAATTGTGAAAAATGTAATTATCTAATTAGCAATTAATGCATCTTGAACAAAATAATGAGTTTTGCTATCATGTGAATTTTTCATAATTTCTCTATTTAATGCCATTTTTACTAAAGCTTTTGACACATCTAATGAACTAGTAGCCCAACCATATTCCCTAAGTTGTTGAACAGTTTCAGAAACTGTTCTTGGTAAATCAAAAAATTTTTTTGTTTCTAAAATTCTTAATTTTGATTTTATCTCATGAGAAGAAATGTATTTTGGTTCATTAAATTCTGGCTCAAATGCTTCAGCATCATCCAAAGATTCTAAACCAAATTGATTTGAATTTTTAACTTCAGATGGGTTTGTAGATTCGTATACAATTTTTGCAGAATTTTCTGGCAAATGATTTGAAATGCTATCTATAACTTCACCAATTGTTTGATTATCTACATAGAAATCCCTTGAATCAACCTCAATTTCATTTTCTCCGATCTTGAGTTTTATTCTAGCCATTATGAAATAGTCATAGAATTTTCATTTATTTGGTTAGCTCTAATGAGCTTTAAGAGTAGATCAAAATTTTTACACACTTTATCGGGTTTTTTTTCGTTTTGAATTAAAATATAATTTTGTGATTATTAGTCATGAAATCATCCAAAAGCGGTCTAATTGTTCTCTTTGTGTTAGGCATGGCTATTTTTGGATATTCACAATATGCGTCTGCATCACAAATTGAAGTTAGTATTACTCAAAGTGAATTATTGAGTGAAAATGAAAAAGGTGCAAAGTACAATATTGAATTGAAATTTGTTAATCCTTCATTATTACTACTAACTGCAGGTGAAACAGAATTCTTTGTAATTATTAATGATGAAATGGTAGGTAAAGGTCAGTTAGAATCATTCACATTACAACCATTAGAAAGTAGCAATGTCAAAGGAATTTTTCATACGGATTCTAATAATGATGAATCAAAATCTGTAAAAATTACCGGAATTATGAAGTATGATATTTTATTAACAACTATTGATGTGCCGTTTGTTTTTTATCCAACTGATGAACAAGCAAGAGAATTTATACATCAAAAATAATTTCTTCTCAAATGCTTACTGTTTTTGGCTCTACAGCTTTAGATACGATTCGAACACCAAAAAAAACATTAAAAAATGTTTTAGGAGGAGCAGCAACTTTTGCAGCAATTTCAGCAAGTAATTTTGTAGATACAGGATTAATTGCAGTAGTTGGAAAAGATTTTCCAAGTAAATATCATAAGGTTTTATCTAAACATCTTGATTTGCAAGGATTAACTGTTAAAAATGGTAAAACATTTCGTTATGATGGAAAATATGATAACACGCTTAGTACAAGATCAACTTTAAAAACTGAATTAAATGTGCTTGCAGATTTTAAACCAAGTGTTCCTAAAGATTATAGGAAATCACAATTTGTGTATCTTGCAAATAATGATCCTGAACAAAATACAGCATTACTAAAAGAGTTTGATAAAATAAAATTTTCCATGTGTGATACAATTGACTTTTGGATATCAACTAAAAGAGAAGCAGTAATTAAAATGATAAAATCTGTTGATGCAGTCGTAATTAATGACGAGGAAGCTAAACTCCTTACAAAAGAATACAATTTGATAAAATGTGCAAAAAAAATAATGAAATGGGGCGCAAAGTACGTAATTATTAAAAAAGGTGAACATGGATCTCTCATGTTTTATGATGATATCATTTTTCCAACTGCAGGATTTTCATTAGAAGATGTAGTAGATCCTACAGGTGCAGGAGATTCTTTTGCAGGTGCAATGATTGGATATCTTGCAAGAAAAAATTCAACTAGTTTACCCGAAATTAAAAAATCAGTTGTTTATGGAAATGTTTTAGGATCTTTTGCAGTAGAAAAATATGGATTGGATGGATTACTTAGAATCAAAAAAGGAGATATTGCAAAACGAATAAAGATGTATGAAAAAATGATTCGATTCTAAAAAGACTTAAGTTCAATTATTTCCCAAAATTATTTATCATTGTCTCAAAAAGTTTCTAAAGATAGATTAGATACAATATTCAGACTGCAAAAAGGTCTATCAGAGATGATGAATCTTGATAGATACCCAAAAGATTCAGAAGGAAGAATTTCTGCATTAAGTACTGCAATTATGCATGAAGCAGTGGAGCTACAAAGGACAACAAATTGGAAATGGTGGAAAACTCCATCAAAATTTGATGTTGCTGAAGCAAGAGAAGAATTAATTGATATTTGGCATTTTGTAGTTCAAGCATCACTTGAGCTAAATCTTACACCTGATGATATAGTAGATGAATACAAAAAGAAAAACGAAATTAATCGAGAAAGACAGAGAACTGGATATTAAAGAATTTTAATTTTATTTGATATTGTTTCAAAATTAGTTTCATTGATCAAGTTTACCAAAGTAATATTATTTCTAAAATATTGAATCTTTGATTTTGAAACATTAAGAAAAGGATCTGGGCTAGATGAGTTAATTATTCTATTATTTCTATCAATTCCATTTTCATGTAATTGAAATAATGAATGTCCAGCTTTGTGACCCCAGACTTCTTTTCCACAAACCAAAATGGTCCTAATTTTTTGATTATTATTTACATAATTAATAATTGAGTCAATTCCCTTATTCTCTGAAAATAGTCTTCCTACAATTGATATGTGCTCTAAAACTTCAGAATTTACAAATTTTTTGAGTAAATCTATGCTTGATAATGTACAAACTGCAATAAATGAATCTGGATTTCCAGAGTAAGACTCTTCAGGTATGGGTAAAATGGTCTTACAAAGTTCCCCAATTGCCTCACCTAAAACATTCACAAAATATCACGCATAGTTTTTGCGATATATTCAATATTGTTTTTAGTTACATTTGGATGGATTGGTAATGATATTACATGTTTAGCAGACCAATCAGTGATAGGAAGTTTTGTTTTTAGTTTGTAAAATGGTGTTTTATGAACCGGTATTGGATAATATGATGCTGCCCCAATTCCTTTTTTGTTAAGTGCTTTTAAAATGACATCTCGTTTGTTTGTTGAAATTGTATATAGATACCAATTAACATTCTCATTTTTTCGTTGTTGTGGTAATTGAATTTTAAGATCAGAAATTAATTTTGATAAAAGTTTTGCATTGTTTTTTCTAGCTTTCAAAAATCCTGGAAGTTTTTTCATTTGTATTGTTGCAATTGCAGCACTAATTTCAGGTAATCGTAAGTTTAGTCCAAATACTTTTGTGTCATATCCATGAACCATTCCATGATTTCTAATCATCAATAATTTATCTCGTAATTTTTTATTGTTAGTTACAATAAAACCACCTTCTCCAGAAGTCATTACTTTGGCTGGATACATACTGTAACAACCCATTTCAAAAAAAGTACCAGTGTGTTTTCCTTTATAGGTAGAACCTAAAGATTGAGCAGAATCTTCAATTATTGGTATATTATTTTTTTTGCTGATTTCTGATAGTCTTTCTATATTTGCCACATTTCCATAAAGATGAACAGGAATTATTGCGCGAGTTTTTTTTGTGATCTTTTTTTGTAGATCATCGGGATTAATGGTATAGTTTTCCTTTAGTATATCAACAAAAACTGGTTTTGCTCCAGTTGATACAACTGCATTTGCAGTTGCTACAAAAGTAAATGATGGTAATAGAACCTCGTCTCCTTTTTTAATATCTAATGCATAAAGAGATGCCTGTAACGCAGCAGTACCAGAATTTACTGCTATAGCATATTTTGATTTTACAAAAGTTGAAACAGATTTTTCAAATTTTTGGACATACTTTCCTCCTTGATTAGCAGCAGATGTCAAAGCACCATCTCTAAGAATAGAAGTAACTACTGAAATCTCTTCTTTACCAACTAGAGGAATGTTAATTGCTATTTTCAATAGTAATTCTGTCTATAACTAGTCTATAAATCTCGTTGATGACACATGAATTTTTATATTTCAAAATTTGGCTATCGGCATTATGAAGCCACGTCATCTTGAAAAGACAGATTCAGGTTACAAAGTTTATCTGTATATTTTTTATATTTGTGGATTCATTATGGTATCATCATTAGTTTTTGGAGTATATGTAACCATGATAGAATGGTTAGAAAATGGAACTTATGTCATGGGAGAAGCAATTCATAATACAACAATTCCATTTGAAAATTTTGCAAGAGTAACAACTTGGATATTTTTTTCTACAATAATTGGATGGTATTGTGTTACTAGAATAGGTTGGAAAAGAACTGCAGGAGATAAAATTATTGGTACAAGAATGGCATTACTTCAATTAATGTTATTAGGATTTTCAATTATTGCTCTGTATGAAGTATTATACAATTTCACAGTGTTAAATGCACAGATTACTGCAGGTGTAGTTAATGGATTAGTTCCAGATATTGATATGTTATCAGTTGCTTATCCAGATCCGGATAGACCGTGGAATTTAATTTTTGCAACTAAAATATTCCTTGCAGGTTTTATCATTAGTACTCATGCATTTTATCTTAGTATAAAACCTAGAAAAAGCTTGGATGAATCAGAAATATAGAATAATTATTTTTAGTTTTGAGTCATTTTTACAAATTCTACATTAAAACTATTTTTTCTAGTATGAATTACTTTCAATATGGGGTTATTTGGATCTAGCAAAAATGAATTAAAATGTAAAAAATGTGGAACAGTTCTTCCTGATTCTGATAGATTAAAAAAACATCAAGAAAAAGCACACAATAAGAAAAAAGAGAAATGTCGAGCTTGTGGAACTGAATTTGATACTCAAGATGAGTTAAGAAAGCACAAGAAAAATTGTAAATAGAGATTATTTGGGTTGATTTTTTACTTGGTGTTTGAGTGCTTTTTCAATTGCTTCTAGATTTTTAATTTCATTTTTAGAATTCAATGTTAGAGTTTTAATCATTTCAGAGCCTAGTTGAACTGATTGTTCGGGCAATAAATCTAAAAATTTTTGGAGTCCTTTTTTATAATTATTAATTAATTCTAGTCCTTCTTCAAGAGTCATAACTATTAAAAACATGACAGATATTCAAAGATTTCAATTCCACTACATTTTTGAATAACTTTATACGTTTACAACTCAAAAGTTGTTTTGATTTGGATATTAAAGAAAAAGTTGATTTAATTCTAAGACCTCCAACTGAAGAAGTAGTAACACAAGAGGAACTAATAGAATTATTTAAGACAAATTCATCTCCAAAACATTACATTGGTTTAGAAATTTCAGGATTTTTACATCTTGGTAGTTTGATTAGTACAGGTTTCAAAATTAATGATTTTACAAAAGCTGGTGTTAAATGTAAAATATTTCTTGCAGATTGGCATACTCTGATTAATGATAAACTAGGTGGAGATTGGGAAACAATATCAAAAGTTTCAAAATATTATCAAGATGCATTCAAGTTAGTTTGTCCTGATGCAGAAATTGTTTTAGGATCAAAATTGTACCAAGAAAATCCAGAGTATTGGACAGATCTTATAAAATTTACAAAACATATGACATTGAAAAGAACTATGCGAACACTAACTATTATGGGGCGTTCTGAAAGTGATGAAAAAATTGATGTAGCTAGATTACTTTATCCTGCAATGCAAGCAGTGGATATGCATTATTTGGATGTAGATATTGCTCATGCAGGAATGGATCAAAGAAAAATCCACATGTTAGTTAGAGAAATTTTTCCAAAAATGGGCTGGAAAGTACCAGTATCAGTTCATCATAAATTACTACCAGGACTCTCAAAGCCTGCAGATACTAGTGAGTCTCAAATATTAAGTAAAATGAGTAAATCAGATCCAAATTCAGGTATTTTTATTCATAATACAGATGAGGAGATTAAGAAAAAAATCAATAAAGCATGGTGTGATGAAGGAATCATAGAAAATAATCCAATTTTAGCAATAGCAGAATCAATAATTTTTAGTAAATTTAACGAGATTAATGTTGAAAGGCCAGAAAAGTTTGGTGGTAATGTATCATATTCTAATTATAATCAACTTGAAACAGACTTTGTTGAAAAGAAATTACATCCAGGAGATTTGAAACAGACAGTTGGAAATTATTTAGTACAAATTATTTCTCCAATAAGAGAAAAGTTGAATCTAAGTGATGAATTACAAGAAACAATAAAGAAAAGTTTCTAAACTTTAAGATCTGGATTAGTTTGCTCTTCCAAATTATATTTTGATTTGTATCCTCTAGGATTAATCATCAAATCTTTGTAAGTATAAGTTGAAGAGTTTCCAATAATTACAGTGCTAGTCATTCCTAATGTGTCTGAATGTTTTGGTAAATTTTCTAAATCAGTCATTACTATTGTTTCAGATTCTCTAAATGCTCCTTTGATAATTGCAACAGGAGTTGTAGGTTTTCTATATTTTAGAAGAGTATCTCTTGTTTCTTGTAATTGATGAATTCTTTTTTTGCTTGATGGATTGTAAATAACAATTACAAAATCACCTTTTGCAGCAGCTTCAACTCTTTTTTTAATAATTTCCCACGGTACTAACAAATCACTCATGCTTACTACTGCAAAATCAGTCATTAGAGGAGAGCCAATTATAGATGCACATGAATTTAGAGCAGATACTCCTGGAACAATTTCAACTTTGAGCCCATCTTTTGGATTCCAACCAGTTTCTGCAAGTGTTTCATAAATTAATCCAGCCATTCCATAAATTCCAGGATCACCGCTTGATACAAGTGAAACAATTTTTCCGGATTTTGCAAGATCAATACATTGATGAGCTCTTTCTACTTCTTGTGTCATTGCATAACGATGGATTGTTTTTCCTTCAATAAGATCTGAAACCAAGTTAACATAAGTTTCATATCCAACAATTGTATCACTTTCAAGAATTACTTCTTTTGCTCGAAATGTCATGTGATCATGATGGCCAGGACCAACACCAACGATGTATAATTTACCTGTCAATTTTAAAATAAATTTTTCATCAAGTAATTTATCCGTTTAGAGAAAAATTCATTGGAATGGATCTATGAATGGGCAATTTACTATATGATCACTATTCATTGGACGTGCAATACTGACAGTTAACAAATCATCTGCTCTAAATGAATCAATATCAGACTTTGTTTCAAGGATTTTTGCGGATTTTTCATCATTCCATTCAACTAGATAAATTCTCCACATAGGACTATAATTTTCATCACCTAGTGCAGCTGCTGCAATCCCTGGTTGGAATCCTAATGGACCTGTTCCTTTAATTCCATTTTTGAATTGGAAAAGATCAACTGCTGCTGAATTAATAATTAGATTTGCAGAACTTGGAGATGAAACAACTCCCATTGTTTCTGCAGGTCCTGAAGGAGTTGCATCAGTTACAATATAGTAAATGGTTTTTCCATCAGGTCCCCAACCTCTATGAGCTACAAAAGTTACAGTTAGTTCATCTTCATTAATCTCAACTATTTGGCCTCCACTATAGGATATTTCATCAATAATTTCTGCATCATCTCTGATTTTCATCTGGCCATCGGGCCAAATAATTTGAGGTGTATTAAGAACAATACCTGTTTCATTAAATTCAATTCTACCACTTTCATTTGCAGCAATTATGTCAGTTGATGATTCAAATACAATTTCTTTTTGACCATTCTTCCATGTTACTTCAATAACAGAATTTAATGCACTATATTGTGACTCCTGGGATGGAGTACTAGAAAATACTTCATCTTGGAATCCATAAATGCCGTCTCCTTTAATTCCATTTTTAAAAATAAATAATTTTTGTAGTGCCTCTTCTGGTACATTTGAAATGACTGTTGATAGTTCAACATTCCATTCTTGTTTTTCTGAAAGCGTTTTTGTATAATCCTCATCACTTCCATCAGTAATAATGTAAAGTATTTGGCCTCCTTCATAGATTCCTTTATGCATTGGAATTGTAGCTGGAACATTTGTTCGAGCAATCAATGATACCGGTTCTTCTTTTTCTAATTCAATTTTTTGCATAATTACTTCAATGGGTTGCCCACGTATCCAGCCATCAACACTAACAGTTGTGGTAAATTTTTTGGAAGTTGGTGAATGTAATGCAAGTGCAGAACCTGTAAACTCAAAAGAACCTGATTTTTCATCTAAATCAATTAAAGATAATCCATAGATAGAATTTCCATCAATAGTCCATGTAGGTTGGCCTTTTGCATCTTGTGAGTTAATTTCATGTAAAACAACAATCTGAACAGGCTCGCTTGAAGTAAATGTCATAGAACCATCATAAAGAGTTCCATCGTTTGGTGATAGAATAAGTGCTAATTGGTGATTTTGATGTCCTTGGCCTGGATCTTGTGAAGATGTAATTGTTTGGGTAAAATGAATTTTTTTCCTAGAACCTGCATCAGCGAATTGATCAGTTGTTGAAGAAATAGAAATAATACTTGTTACAAAAATTGCAACAATTACAATAGCAATAATTTTTTTCAACGAATTTGATTATAGTTATTCCCTTAAATTATTTTGTCTTAGTTAATTTTGTCAAGAGTAAATTCATCATGTAAGGCTCGTACTGCAGTATTTGTATCAGAATTTTTTACAACAAATGCGAGATTTAGTTCAGATGAACCTTGAGTAATCATCGATACATTTACTTTATTTTTTTGAATTGCAGTAAAAACTCTTGATGCAACTCCAACGGTACCTCGCATCCCTGAACCAATTAATGCAATTATTGCTACATTAGTAGTGACTTCTAGCTTTTTGATAATTTTTCCCAGTAATTCCATCTCCAAAGAATTAGTTGCTTTATCTAAATCAGTATTTTTTACAACAATAGTTATACTTGATTCGGATGGATTTTGTGAGATCATCATTACGTTAATTCCAGATTTTGCTAATGTTTCAAATATTTTTGCTGCAGTTCCAGGATTTCCAACCATACTTCCTCCTCTAATATCGATTAATCCATTATTCCGAACGTTACTCACACATTTTACAGTATTTTTTGCAGCTTTTGATGGAGTAGCAGATACAAGAGTTCCTTCATTTTTTACATTAAATGAACTTCGAATTTTCATAGGTATTTTTTTCGAAAGTAGAGGCTCAAATGTTCGTGGATGAATTTGTTTTGCTCCAAATAAAGCCATTTCAATTGCTTCAATGTATGATACTTCTTTGAGTAATTTTGCATTTTTGACAATCTTAGGATCTGCAGTCATTAATCCATCTACATCACTCATTAACCAAATTTCATCAGCTTTAATACAAGAACCAATTATTGTTGCAGAATAATCAGATCCCCCTCTTCCAAAAGTAGTTACATGTCCATGTTGATCTGCACCTGCAAAACCTCCTACAACAGGAACAGTTTTCTTTTCAAACAGAGATTCAACTATTTTTGATATTCTTAATCTAGATGTATCCATTAGTGGTTTTGATTCACCAAAATTAGAATCAGTTACAATTCCTACTTCTTTACCTGTTAAAGGAATTGATTTTTTCCCATAATCATTAAGTGAAGATGAAATTAATTTTATGGATAATCGTTCACCAAATGAAATTAAATAATCCATTGATCTTGGTGTAACTTCACCTAACAATACCATCCCATCTATTAATGCAAGAAGTTCTGTGAAATCTTGATCTAATTTCTGTAATAGTTTCTTTTGAATATCTGATTTTTTGATTGTTTGTTTTGCTAATTGTTTATGTCTATTGATTATTTTTGCTGCAAGTTGTTCGGCTTTTGATTTATTTTCTCTTTTTATTGATTCTGATATTTCAATGAGATCATCAGTAGTTCCACTCATTGCAGAACAAACAACAACAATTTGATTATTCTTTGATAAAGAGCTTAGATATTTTGCTATTTTCTGAATATCTTTTGTAGTAGATATTGATGTTCCACCATATTTTATTACAAGTCTCAATTCAAAATACCTGAATGATTTAATCTTTAAATGCTTTAACTTTCCACACGTGGAGCCAAGTAAAAGTGAATTCTGCCAATATTTGCTACTTTGAATTCAATTCTTAGAGGTTTTGCGCTTGAAAATTCACATGTAATCATGCCTGCATTGCTTCCTACAGCTTTTACTACGGGATTTAGATATTCTAGACTGTAAGTACCCACACTATCTTCTTTTGAAGAAATCTCTTCAATGTCTTTATCATCTTTATCTAAATCAATCACGACTTCTCCAGAATCACCTTTGCCTGAAAAATCTGCTTTTGAATCAATTGTTTGAATTGTTAGATAATCAGATACAACCTGGACATCGCCTAAAATTTTATCAAATTTTGAAGATGATAAAACAATTTTTGAATCATATGGGATTTTTGGTAATGGGGTATCTGTTGCAGAACTTTCAATTAAACGCATTTTGTATTTTTTATTTTTTCCAACTGTTACAAGTAACATGTTTTCATCAGAAATACTTATTTCAATACTATCTTTTTTATCTGCTCTTCTGATAAGTTTTGAAAATTCATCAATTCTTACTCCAAATTTAATATCACTATCACATTCATATTTTTCAAATGCAGAATTTGGCCAAGAAATATCAATTAGTGCAACATGTGATGGATCCATTCCTCTAAAAGAAATCCCTTCTGCAGTTGCAACAAATGTAGCTTCTTCAACAAGTGTAGAAATTGCAGAAATTATTGCCTTTAGATCATCTGAACCACTAGTTTTTGCTTCAAAAGTCAAATCAATTTTCTTGATTCAAAGTTCCAGTTAAACGTTATGTGTAATCACGCCAAGTGTATTTACATTTCTGACAACGATAAAACCTAGTTGTAGGTTCATCTGCACTTCTTGTTTGAAACATCCATCCAACTGCTTCATCATGACCGCATTTTTCACAATCAATTTTGAGTGTTGGCATTGATTCTTCTCCTTCATTTCCCTCAAAAGCAAGAAGAGAAAAATCCGGTTCTTCTTCATTAGTTTTTTTTGTTTGTTTTACTTTTTGTCCTTCAGTATAACCACATTTAGAACATTCAAGTCCAGAAGTACCTTTTTTTAATTTGACCTCACATTTGGGGCAAAACTTCAATCTAATTTACCTTAATTTTGGAATTAAATAGTTTTTTGAGATCGTCTGCAACTTTTATTGATGTATCTGTGGCTTTTTTAATCTCGTTGAGTGGTTTTGTACTAGAATTGATTTTCATCCAACATTCATTGGTAAGAGGATGTTTTACAATGACACCTGCAAAATTGATATTTGACTGCTTTAGAAGCTCATGCTGAACAATATATAAAATTCCAATATCAGCTTCTGCGATTGAAAAACTGATTTCTTTTGCTTCTGAACTGATTACTTGAGCATTCATGTAATCAGAAAAAGCACATATTGCGGATATAAATCATTACGAGTAGTAAGAAATGAGTGAAAGTAGAATATCAGACATAAAATTAGTGAATTCTAAGAAAGAATACACATCTGATGAAAATATCGAGATTAACGTTCAGTTTTCAGTTGAAGGTGACATTAGAGATGTCTTTAATGAGACAAATTGGACAAAAGCATACAACAACTATGATGTTGGCTTCAAATTGAAATATGGTGTAAAATTGGCATCAGGTGGATTTAGGAAAAAAGATTTGGGTAGAACCATTGACACCTATAGAAAAGCAGCAATTTTTTGGACAAGAAATCCAAAACTTGTCAATCCAAATAAAGATAGAAGGATTTGGGTTCAGATAGCTAAAAACTTTGAGCCTTTTATCAGACTTACAGAAGAAGAGGTAAGAGAGGAATTATTTGACTTTAATGAAAAATTTGTTTTCAAGGCATCAGATTTAGGAAAAGGTAATCATAAAATCGGAGCTGAGTCATTTGCATCATGGCAAAAACATGACTATACAGAACCTGGAAGTATCAAAAATAGTTCTAGTGAAATTGAAATTGTAATTAATTAGGGATATAAGGAACTTTTTTAGTGAATAATTATGGCAAAATATGACGGTCTTTTAGGACAACCGCTTCTTGAAGTTGAAGAACCAGATAAGGAAGGTGGAATTACATTTATTCTTAAAGATAATAGATTTTTATTCATTAAAGCAGTCGATGGAAAAATTGACACGGTATCAATCCCAGAATAGGTGAAATGATATGGGAAAATATGATGAACTCAAAATGTTAGAACTAGTAAAAATAGAAGATTCTGATTCAGGTAGTGAAGTAACATTATTTTTTCAAGAGAATAAAACTTTGAAGATCAAAGTTGTTGATGATAAATTAGTTTCAGAATTTGTATAAACTAGTTTTTAACATGTTTTTCAAAAAAACCAATAGCTAGTTCTTGTATTTCAGATTGAATAGAACCTGGTCTTTCATTTCGAATTTTTTTAATTGCATTATCTGCAGTTAGTTTTTTATATTTTACAAAGTAACATGCAAGAATTGTTCCTGCTCTTCCTAATCCAGCTGCACAATGAACCATTACTGGATGATCATTTTTAATTTGTTCATGAATAAAATCTACTGCAGATTCTATTTTATCCATATCAGGTGCTGCAAAATCTGGAGTCGGTACATGAAGATAATCAATTTTCTGAGTCCATTCATCTGGAAGAGAATTCTCAGTCATAGTTACAATTGAGTTAACACCTTGATTTACAATCCAATCAAATTCATCAGAACTAGTTGGCATGCCTGAACCAGCCAATTTTTTTTCAATTAGCCAAGAAAAGTTAGTTGGTTTCTTTGTAATTTTACCATGAACTTTTCTCCAAATATTTCCAGGTTTACTCATGTAGAGTATCAAAATTTGCCTGTTTTTAGCATTACGAAATTTTTTAAGAGTAGATTAAGATGCTATTGCTCTCACTGGAGAGCCTGTTGCGTCTTTGAGTTTTAATGGAAGTATTGTAAAATTAAATTCCTTTGTTAAAATTTTATTCAAGTTTGTTAAATTTTCTACAATCAAAATATTATTTTTTGATAAAATATGGTGAACATTAAATGATTCATCTTTTCCAAGATCTATACTTGGAGAATCTATTCCAACAAGATTGATATTTTTTGATGAAAGATATTTTGCAGCTGAAATATCTAATCCAGGATTTTCTGTGAAATAGTTATCTTTTTTCAGATTTTTTTGCCATCCAGTATAGAAAAATATCGATGAATTATTAGTAATTTTTCCATTCTTTTTTTCAAATAAAGTAATATCTGTTTTTGAAATTTTAGTATTCTTAGTTTTTTCTAATTTGATCAAAATTGCTTTTCCTAGAAGTCTATTAAGAGGAATTTGGTGAATTTTCATTCCATTTTTAACAAAATGGAATGGTGCATCAAGATGAGTCCCAGTATGTGTGCTTAGGAATAATAATTCAAGATTATATCCATCATCTTTTAGATTTGACCATGAAATGAATTGTGGTTTTGGTGAACCAGGAAAGCTTGGAATTGATTCAGATATTGTTAAAGTAAGATCTATTGGTTTCACATCAATAGAATTCATTAGTAATTAATCAGTTTTTGAACTGTCAAAGGTTAAATACTGTTTGATGAAAATTTTCGTGTGCCTACTGCATATGTTTTATTGAATTCTGATTTAGGATCAGATGAGTCAATAATAGACGAAGTAAAAAAAATTCTAGTTGAAGAAGATGTCACGTATGAAATTCAAGGTGTTTATGGAGTGTATGATATAGTCTTAAAATTAACTTCAAACGATGCTGAAAAACTACGTGGAATTATTACCAATAAAGTTAGAAAAATTAGTAAAATTCAATCTACTTTGACTATGATGGTAATTGAAGAACAAGAAAATCTATAATTTTTTTATTGCATCAATTACCTGAAGAATTTCAGATTCCGTATTAAAAAAATGTGGAGAAGCTCGAACTATTTTTTTTTCCATAATTTCTCTAACAGCTAAAATAATATTTTGTTTTTCAAGTGTATCCACAATTTTTTGTGAATCTAATCCTTTAATGTTAAAAGATACAATGCTTGTTCTATCGTTTGGATTTTCGGGTCCATACAAAATAATATTTGGAATTTTTAATAATTCCTCTCTAAAAAGATTTGACAAGTATTGGTTTTTCTTATGAATATTATTCATTCCAAATTTTACTAAGTATCTGATAGATGATTCTAATCCAACAATTCCCACATAATTTCTAAAACCAGTTTGAAATTTTTCTGGTAATTCTTTGAAAGCAAGATTTGAATCATCATAAATAATTGCAGACTCGCCTCCAATTGTCATTGGTTCTAATAATTCACTAGATTTTCTATTACAATAAAATAATCCAGTACCCATTGGTCCACAAAGCCATTTAGATCCATTAAATGACATGAAATTACATTTAATTTTAGATACATCAATTTCTCCTATACATCCAATGGTTTGAGCACTATCAATAAAAAATGGAATTTTATCTTCAAGTATTTTTCCAATTTCTTTTACAGGTAAAATAGAGCCTGTATTATACAAAGCATGACTAAGTGCAACTAGTTTTGTATTATCATCAATAAAAGATTCTAGATCATCTAATTTGAAAAAACCATTTTCATCAATAGGGAGATTTTTTATTGAGATTTTATCTTTTAACTTAATCCAGGGATAAAAATTTGAATGATGTTCATGCCCCATTCCACGAATAATAATATTGGATTTATCATTAAAAGAAAGGCCATTTGCCACAATATTGATCCCATCAGTAGTACTTTGCGTAAGAACAACTTCATCAGGTTGACAAGAAATTATTTCTGCAATTATTTTCCGTACATTTCTTAGTTTTTCAGTGATAAATGGTTCAGAATCCTTTGAATCTGGACCAATAGAATTGTATGAAATAAGAAATTCTTTCATGGCTTCAATACTTTGTAAGGGCATAAGAGAAACAGATGCATTATTTAGATAGATTTTATCTGATCTAGGAAAATCATCTGAAATATCTTTTGATACTAAATTCATTATTATATCTGTAAAATGCTACTATGGTGTTGGATAAAAATCCTGAGTGGGTTATAGATAATAATTTAACATCTATTAAAAATGAATTTGAAAAGAATATTCCAAGTATATTGTTATGTTCAGATCCTTTTCATAAAGCAGAATTCCTTAATAGATTAATCAATTGTATTGAATATCAAATAATTTTTGTGGATATGGATTTGCTTTACACAGGATATGTTGAATCAGGGATGATTAAAAAAAATGCCAATGTAATTATTTTTCATCCAGATAAAATTAATTGGAAAAAAGAATTATCAAATATTATTACCAAAATTTCAAAAAAGAGAACATTAGTTGTAATTGATTCATTTAATGGAGTTTACAATATGTTTGATGATTTAGAGTCAGTCAGATTCATTAATTCATGTATTATGTTTCTCTCATCATTTGGAAGAGAAACTAATTCATCAGTAATTGTTACTGGAATGGCCAGAAAAAAAGAAGAAAAGTGGATTATATCACCGGGTGGAAAACAGATTATAAAATCAAGTAAAACAGGCGTATATTTTCTTAAAAAAATAGAAAAAAATTTGATAATTACTACTGAAAATAATATTAATGAAAAATCAAAGCTTTTCAAAATAGAATAAGAGATAGTAACGCGATCAAAAAGTTGAAACGCCGTTATACGGTGCTATTTTTGGATAAATTATATTAATGCCAAATTAAGAAATTATTCATTATGCCAGTAGCAATACTTCCTGACATCAGTGAACAAATGTGTATCGGATGCGCACTATGTGTAGAAATCTGTACAACACTTGGTCCAGATGTCCTCAGAGTAAAACCTGTTGAAGGCTGGAAGAGAGGAAAAGCATTTGTATTTTATCCAGAAAGATGCATTGCAGATGGTGCATGCATCGGTGTATGCCCAACAAAAGCAATCTTTTGGATGAGACCAATGGACTTTACCGTTGGACAACCAGTTCCACTCCACAAAGACTCAGTCTTCGTAAAAGGTTGGACTGAATTAATCGATTAGATTAGTTCATTCAATTTTAATTTCTTTTTTATTATTTTAAATTAAATAGCACTAGATTATGGTTTTTTCTTTAACCAATACAAGATTACAGGAAACCTGTTTTGATACTTGTAATGGATATTTTTAAGAAAAACCTAATTTTGCTTTCCAACCACTTTTTTGTTTAGTTGATTTTTTTGATAGATTATCTAGCATGTCATATGTGATTGTAAATCCATTTCCAACCATTGTTGCATCTTTTGTAAAATTATTTTTGTTAGGTACAAATTCATCAGCTAAATCTCTGATTTTTTTAGTTTTAAGATTAAATAATCTAATTGTTTTTCCATTATCAAGTTTTATTGTTGCATCTCCACTTAATCCCTGAATAGAAAAAGTTTCAAAGAATCTTATGATTCCTCCTTTTTTTAATTCAATTTCAGAATCATAAGTAAATTTTCCTCCATAAAATAATATTTCTCGTGCAGAAATTTTTACGTTGTCTTCCACATTAAGAACAATAATTGTATCAGCATCAACTGAAACAGTGTCCATAATATTTTCAGCGATGATTTTTCCATTGGGTGCAGAAATATGTGTTCTGTGTTCTTGAATATGATAAACACCAACTTTTATCGGGTCAGGAATTTTAAATTTTCTTCCATAAATGTTTCCTACGACAATATTTCCATTATCAACAATTATTTTAGCACCATTTTCAATTTTGTATTTATTTTCTAAAGGGTTGATAAATTTAAAATCTCCAGAAGTAAGATGTATGTTTGTTTGAAATTCTTCAGTCCATGATGGACTAGTGATACTTCCTTGCATAATTATTGGTCCATCATAAGTAATACTTCCTGCCATAAAATTTCCTTTAATAGATAAAGCACCATTGACTTTTCTTTCTAACTCAATTTCACCAAGAGTTTTTGAACCAAATAATCTTGTAGCAGTTAAATTTGATCTGTTTAATGCTGATGCCCATTCCTCAGCAGTTTTCATTTCTTTAGATAATTGTTGTCCTAAAATCTGATTTTTTCTTTTAACATTAGCTTCTGTTTCATCAGAATACACTCGTGAATTTTTTAATTTTTCAATATCTGTGTCAGGATATTTTTTGCCAATTTTGAGATCCTCATATGCCTGTTTGATTTTAATGAATTGTTCATTTTCTCCACCACGATCTGAATGAAATTGAAGAGCTAATCGTCTAAACGCATCTCGAATTTCTTTTGTAGTAGTGCCTTCTACAATTCCCAGAATGTCATAGTTATTTTCTACCAAATTTTACACCAATTTGGATAATTTTTCATGTTTCCTATACTTGTAGGTTGTTACATTAAAAATATAATATTAAAAATAAATTTCTTAAAATGAATTAAGATAAACGATTTTGATATTTGCACTATTCATGCATCTGCATACATTGAAACTTCCCAAGGTGTAGGAGTTTGAGCAAATGCAGTATATTCTTTATATTTTAATTCAGAATATTTTTCAAGAAAATCATGTGTGAAAACATCTTCTAAGAATTTTGAATCACTTGATAAAGAATCTAATGCTCCTTTTAGCGATACGGGCAAAGAACCAATATTGTATTCTCGTTTCTTTTCTGTAGAAAGTTGATATACATTTTCTTCAATAGGATCACCAGGATCAATTTTATTTTTGATCCCATCTAATCCAGCCAACAACAGTGATGCTTCTAAAAGATAGATATTTGCTATAGGATCAGGTACACGATATTCCATTCTTTTAGTTTTTTCCTGATTTCTGTTATACATTGGAACTCTAATTGCAGTAGATCTATTTCCTAAACCCCAGCAAACATTAACTGGTGCTTCAAATCCTGGAACTAGGCGTTTGTATGAATTAGTTGTTGGATTTGAAATTGCACATAATGAAGATGCATGACTCAAAATTCCACCAATATAGTACCTACCAACTTGACTCAATTGTGCTAATTCATCATTTTCATCATACATTGCATTTGTTTTATCATTCCACAAGCTTTGATGAGTATGCATAGCAGATGCATTGTCTCCAAAAATTGGTTTTGGCATAAATGTTGCAACTTTATTTTTTCGTTTTGCCTTTACTTTAATTAAATTTTTTACAGCAATTACATTGTCTGCCATTATAATCATTTCATCATAAACTAAATTGATTTCACATTGACCAGAAGTTGCTACCTCATGATGTTCTGCTTCAATCTTTATTCCAAAATAATTATACAAATCATCACAAATATCTTTTCTAAATCCATCAAGTGTATCTTTAGGTTGTGATGGATAATATCCTTCCTTGATATCAATGGCAGTACTAACGTTTCCTTTTCCCCAAGGTGATTCTTTTGATTCAATTGAATATCCTGAACCGGCACCAGAATGAGTTGCAGCATATGGTGATGGATATACATTGATGGCATCAAATACAAAAAATTCTATTTCTGGTCCCCAATTGGTATGAGTAAATCCAAATTCATTGAGTTTTTCTGATGCTTTGTGAGCAATTCCTCTTGAATCCCGATTGTATCTTGATTCTTTTCTTGTACTACCATCATACAAATCACAAAAAATTCTTGCGTTTTTTCTGGGTCCTGGATCATAATCATTTGGAAGAATTTTAAATGAATTTGGATCAGGTAGTAAAATCATATCAGAATTATTAACAGATTTGAATCCAACTATTGAACTTGCATCTAATTTTTCAAGCCCATTTTCAAAACTACTTTTATCAATTGCGTAGCTTGGTATTCCAACATTATGAAGTTCTCCAAAAATATCTACAAACCAAAAATCTATGAATGAGATATTTTCATCTTGTATTGCTTGTAACACTTGATCTGAATTCAATTGATATTTTTAGAAAATTAGTTTACTAATGTTATTGAGTAAGATAGATTTGTCAAGATGGTCAGGTAAATTTTAAGATTCAGGATAATCATCTATGGATGAGTCGCTTCGAAATTTTTCATCTCATCTTCAAAGAAGAATTTTTCAGAGAATGCAGGTTTTAAATCATCTAACCAAATTGCGTTTTCATCATATTTGGCAAAAAATGGAGTCTCTACCCAATCAGGGTTTCTACCCTGCAAAAATTGTAAAACTATTACTTTTTGATTATTTATAATTGCAGTTCCAATAACGTGTACTTTTCCTGGAGTTGCAGACATACTAGGTCCGCGTACAGTTCTTGCTAATCCACTTACTGAAGAATACGCCTTTTTGAAAATCTCATGTGCCTTTATCAAAGAAATTCCAAAGTAATGTTGAGCTCCTGTATCTCTTACAACAAACATGTAATACGGAATGCATCCCAATTCAACTTGTTTGCTCCACATTTTTGCCCACATTTCAGAATCATCATTGATATGTGCTAAAATTGGAGATTGTGTTCTAATTTGAGCTCCTGTTGCTCTGATTTTTTTAATTGCCTCTTTTACAGATTCAGTTGATAATTCATTCAAATGATTAAAGTGTGCCATAAATGCAAGATGTATTCCATTATCTGTAATCTTTCTAAAAATATCTAACATTTCTTGAGAATCAGAATCTGTTAGGAATTTGTATGGCCAATAAGAAAGAGCTTTTGTTCCAATTCTAATAGTTTTTAGATTTGGAAGTTTTGCATCAATTAAAGTATCAATATATTTTGAAAATATTTTTGCTTTCATTATCATTGGATCGCCACCAGTAAAAAGTACGTCACTAATTTCTGGATGTTCAATAAGATATTGTACTAGTTGTTCGCCTTCTCGCATAGCAAATTTCATTTCATCTATTCCAACAAATTGTGGCCATCTAAAACAAAAACTACAATATGCATGACAAGTTTGACTTTGACTTGGAAAGAATAGACAAGTTTCTTTGTATTTGTGTTGCATTCCAAACAACTTTGTTCCATCCTTTAGTGTTGGAACATTTAATTCCATTTGCCCTGCTGGATGTGGATTTAGTTGTAAACGAATTTCGTTAGCAATAGATGCTATCTCTTTTTTGTCAGAATTATTTTTTAATGCAGTTGCCATCTTTTGATAATGTTCTTGACTTAGCATTCCTTTTTGTGGAAAAGTTAAAACAAATATTGGATCATTTGGAATGTTATTCCAATCAATTAGTTGTTCAACAACGTAATTGTTTGCTTTAAAGGGCAAGACATTACCCACAACTTCCATTTCAAATTGAGCTTCTTCAGAAAGTTTTTGAATATATGGAATTTCTCGAAAATTTGATAGTGTGTATGATTTTAGTGAAGGTGAATCATCCCAAACTGACTCTTGATAGGTCATTTGTTAAAAAGTGTGTTTACCCTTGTTAAAGGTTACAAGTTATTTAGGCATGAAAAACGAATTTTTTAATTATTTGAAAACAATTTTAATAAATAATGATAATATTCCTTAACGTTTGTATTCAAAGATATGAAATTGATTAAAATGGTGAATAATTATGGTTGAAGAAGAAGTATCGCAAATTTCAGTAGGTGAATTTGAAACTATACCACAACTTTTAGCTTCTTCAGAATCTCTTCAACTGGCGTTTATTATTTTAATTATTGGTTTAGTAGTTATTGGAATTATTTATCGTAAATTTTCACATTGGGTTTTATCTCAAAAATTAAATTATACACGACCACATTTTTCTAGATTTATTCGCAAGGCAATATTACCATTTTTTGCAATAGCTTTAGTGTCAACCATTAATGTGTCCATACAAACTGCTGAATTATTTGAAAATGAAATTGAAGATGGAGCAGGTGGTGCTGAAAAATTTGCAAAAATTCTTAATTCTATTAACATGTTAGTAATTGGTTGGACAATATCGCATCTAATTCCAATTGCATTAACAAAACGTGATAAATTAATTCTAGAAAGAGAAGATTATGAGAAATGGGATGATCTACGAGGATTTTCAGACGACGATGATTTATTTCATAAATGTTTCAAATGGGTTCCACCACAAACAACACCATATGACATGAAAGATGATGAATTTCAAAAACATATTCAAACAAAAGATGGTTTAAAATTTCTTGAAAATTATCATACCTCTAAAGGTTTACCAGTTGGTAGTTATGAAAAACTTGTAGATAAGCCATATGAAGAGTGGAGAAAATCAGAGAGGACAAAATATGAAAAATATTATACAAATTGTATTACTGGAAAAAATCAGACAGGACAAAAGCTAAAGCCGGGTGCTATTCCAGATGAAATTTATCCTATAGATGTATGGAGAGAACAAAAGAGACAAAATAATTATGAACCTCTAATTCCAAGTTCAAGACCACCTGGATATGCAAGAAAGCAAAAGGAAGGAGTTCCTAAATCTGCAAAACAAGTTCTTCCAATTGGAATCTTTGTTGCTACAGTACTTGGTGTAGTTTCGTGGTGGGGAGTGGATTTGGTAGTTTTGGCAACAGCAACTGGTGGATTGGCATTTGGAATTGGACTTGCACTAAAAGAAACAATGGAAAATTACTTTGCATATATCATGATAAAGAAAGATAAAGTTATCAAAGAAGGTGATAGGATTACTTTGCCAAGTGGATACAATGGCCTAGTATACAAAATTACACCTAGAGTTACCTATATTCGACATGGTCTCAATGAGTCTTTAGCAGTTATTCCTACAAAACAAATTGTCTCAGAACAAATAATTAATTTTACAAAGGAATTCAAGCTTGTTCCTGCAGTTATTGAGGTAGGGGTTTCATATCTAAACGATCCAGTGCAAGTAGAAGCAATTCTAATGAAAATAGGTAAACGAGCCATGAAAGAAGTCAAAGATGGACAAGGTAATCATCTTGCTAGACAAAAAAGATGTCCATACCTTGATGAACACAAACAAAGTTGTGGATGTGATAAAGCAATACATGTAGATGTAGGGGATCCTGTAGTAAGATTTAACAATTTTAATGATTCAGCACTTGATTTTGCACTTAGAGTGTTTGTACGAGACTATGGTTCTCAGTTCAAAATGAAAAGTGAAATGCGAATTATAATGTATGAGGAATTTAAAAAATATGATATTAGAATTCCATGGCCAATTCGAACAATATACCAAGGTGATGAGAAAAGAGAAGCTGATGAAATTGGAAAATTCGATAAAATACGTGACCAAGTGGTTAAAGAGTATAGTTCTAAACAGACAGAGGGTTCTGCTGAAGATGAATAATCTTCTCAAAACTTAAGAATCCCATTAAATTACATTTTCTTGTTGAGTAATGTTTCAGTAATTTCAGGAAAATCTTCTGAGGAATTAGCAAGAAAATTATCTAAAAAAATTAAAGCAAATCTAGTAAAGTCATCAGTTAGGGTTTTTCCTGATGGAGAAAGCAAAATCACTCTAAGTGGGAAAATATCTAAAAAAAAATCAATAGTTGTACAATCAATTTATCCGCCTGTTGATACTAATTTACTACAAGCATTATCTCTAATTTCAAAAGCTAGAGAAACATCATCTCAAGTCATTGCTGTAATTCCATATTTAGGATATGCCAGACAAGATAGAGAATTTTTATCAGGAGAAATTGTAACTATGAAAGTTCTTGCAAAATTATTCAAGGGTGCTGGTGCATCAAAAATTATTGCAGTTGATATTCACAGTACAATTGGATTCAAATATTTTACAATCAAAAGTCAAAATGTGACAGCAATTCCTAATCTTGTGAAATATTTCAAGAAATTGAGCCTGAAAAATCCATTAATTGTTTCCCCTGATCAAGGTGGAAAAGAAAGAGCAAAAGAATTTGCAAAGGAATTCGGTTTAGAGTATATTGCATTACACAAAAAAAGAGATAAAAAAAATGGTAAAGTACAAATCAAAACAAAAAATGCAGATGAAGTTATTGGTAGAGATCTCATTTTAGTTGATGATATGATTAGTACGGGAGGAAGTATCATAAACGCAACACAATTTCTTAAAAAACAAAAATGTAGAAGAGTCTATGTTGCTTGCACACATGCTCTTTTAATGAATGATGCTGAAAAAAAGATTAGAAAATCTGGAGTAACAAAAATTGTTAGTGCAAATACAATTCCTGGAAAGACATCAGTAGTTGATGTATCAGATACAATTGCAAAGGCAATAGTATAATGCCTGAAAGTTTTTTTGTTTTATCTAAAGATAATCTAAATCTCGCAACAGATGAAATTATTGCAATATCAAAAATGTATGATAGATTTTCTAAAATTAAAGTAATTTCTAATTTAGTGATTATTCAATCAAAGACAAATTGGAGTAAAATTTCAAATCGAGCAACATTTGTTAAAGTGTCTGGACAAATATTAAGAAAAATGTCAGGATTATTCTTAGATGAGGGAAATTTTGAAATTCTCAAAAATGCTAAATCATTTGTTTGCAGAATAATTAACATATCATCAAATCAGTTTAATGTTCCAGAATTAGAAAATTCAATGGGAGATATGATATCAAAATTCTCTCATGCTAAAGTTAAACTTGTAAATCCAGATATTACAGTATACCTAATTTTTACAGATAAAGAAAATTTTTTTGGATTCTCAAAACGAATTAAAGAAGAAGTTAGACCAAAAAAGATCAAAAAGTATCCTCATGAATTAGATTGGAAATTAACTCGAGTTATGATTAATTTGATTGGGCTCAAAAAAGGTGAAATAATATGTGATCCATTTTGTGGTACAGGTACTACACTATTAGAAGCAGAATCTATGGGAATTCATGCAATTGGAATAGATTTTGATAAAAAGATGTGTGAAATTACAAAAGAAAATCTCAAAATAAATAAATACAAATCTGAAATTATCAACTCAGATTTTCAAGAAATGGTAAAAATTTCTGAAAAATATGACGGAATAGTTACTGATTTGCCTTACGGAAGATCATCAAAAGCTTCTGAAAAACCTGAAGAAATTCTTAAGAGATTTATCTCAATTCTCCCTAAACGTAAAAAAATAGCAATTATGTACAAAAAAGAATTAGAGAGTAATCTAAAGCTAAAAGGGTTAAAAAAATATGAAATCTATAGGCATAAAAGCTTGACAAGGACAATTTTGATTAAATGAAACTTGTATTTTTAGGAACATCTGCTGCACAACCAACTGAAAACAGAGGATTGTCTTGTATTTGTTTAGAAAGAGATGGAGAAATTCTAATGTTTGATGCAGGTGAATCTACACAAATTTCCTATATGAAATCAGGTTTAGGATGGAATAAAAAAATGAAAATTTTTGTTACACATCTTCATGGAGATCATTGTGTAGGAATTTTAGGATTATTGCAAACAATGTCAATGCAAAATAGAACTGAAACTTTAGAAATTTTTGGACCAAGTGGAATTGACGAATTTATTGCAGCAAATATCAAAGTGTTAAATTTTGGATTATCATTTCCAGTTTTAATAAATATAATTAAAGATGAAAAAATTGTTGATAATAAAAAATTTTCAATTTATACATGTAAAGCAAATCATTCAGTAATAGCATATTCATATCTGTTTGAAGAAAAAGATAAACCAGGAAGATTCAATGTTAAAAAAGCAAAAGAATTAGGTATACCAGAAGGGGAATTATGGAATAAATTACAAAATGGAATTGAAATTAATAATAATGGAAATATTATCAAACCAGAACAAGTTTTAGGAGAAAAACGTCCAGGAATAAAAATTGGAATTTCAGGTGATACGATGCCAACAAAAGAATTAGAAGTGTTTTTCAAAGATTGTGATTATTTAGTATTTGATTCTACATTTGTTGAAGAACAAAAACAAAGAGCTCTAGATACTTGTCATTCTACTGCAAAAGAAGCTGCGATATTAGGAAAAAATGCAAATGTCAAAAATTTGATTCTAACACATTTTTCAGCTAGATACAAAGATGAGTTAAAACATTTGAATGAGGCAAATAAAATTCATAATTCAGTAATTACTGCAAGAGATCATTTAGAAATAGAAATCAAATGAAAATGTTTGAATTAATAAAAGATCAAATTAAAGAAATTAAAAAAATAGTTTTTGTGACAGGTGCTGGGATCTCACAAGAAAGTGGAATTCCTACATTTAGAGGAAAAGATGGATTGTGGAGAAACTATGATGCGATGAAACTAGCAACAATTGATGCATTTTATGAAAACCCCAAGTTGATTTGGGAATGGTATAATGAAAGAAGATGTAATATCTTTGCAGCAAGTCCTAATCAAGGTCATAAAGCTATTGCAGAACTTGAAAAGTATGTGGAAGTGGTAATTTTAACACAAAATATTGATGGGCTTCATCAAAAAGCAGGAAGTTCAAAAGTCTTAGAATTACATGGTAGTATTGTAAAAATAAAATGTACAGTTTGTGATTTTAAAGATGAAATAGTTACTGAATTTCTTGAAATTCCACCTTTATGTAAATGTGGAAACATACTTCGACCAAATGTAGTTTGGTTTGGTGAATCCTTACCACAAGACATCTGGCAAAAAGCAATAATTCTATCAAGTCAATGTGATTTGATGGTGATTGCAGGCACATCTCTTGTTGTATCACCAGCAAATACTCTACCCATCTATGCAAAACAAAATCATGCAATTCTAATTGAAATTAATCCAGAAAAAACTGAAATGTCATCAGAAATGGATTTAGTTTTAAGAAACACAAGTGCAAATGCGTTGCCTGAATTAGTCTCAATATTTAAAAATAATTAAATTATGGTTGTAAAAAAATTCCATTAATTTTTGTGTCAGAAGAATCCCCAGGATTATATACTGATGAAGTTACTGTGCCATAATCTTCATGCTCAATAACCATATCTACATAATAAGGAACACCACTAATATCATTTACATTAGTTTCAAACATGGAAGTAAAAAATATACCAGAAAAGATTTCTTTTTGATCTGTTCTAATAATTACATTTACACTATTTGTTTTTCCACTTGAGTCATAGTATTGAAGTGTGATATCATCATTTGATTGATGTGTAGTGGATAAAGATAATGTCTCATGAATTAAAGGAGATTGGTTTTGAGTTGGATTTTGATTTGTAGAATCTTTAATTGAATTTGATGTACTAGGTGAATTTGAATTATCAGTAAAAATATTTTGTATTGATTCAATTGGATTAAAGTTAGAAATTTTTTCAGTAATTGTTTGTTGAGATGATTTTCTTACATCAGATATTTCATTAGAGATATCATTTCCTATATCACTAATTTCATCAGTAATTACATTACTTGTTTTATCTACTATTTTATCAACAGATTCATCAATTCTTTTTTCCACTGATTCAGAAGCTATAGTGCCAAAATTAGAAACATCATCTTTCAATGAATTCACTACACTAGCAGAAGTGGATGGGAATAGAACATCAATTTCATTAGAGAATACCATGCCTCCTAAAATAATAATTCCTGCAATTATGCCTAGTTTAATGAACATTTCTTAATAATTATAAAAAATAGATTTTAGATTCAAACTAAAAAAAATAGTCAGAGATGAGTGAATTTTCTTAGCTAGTTCTAATCTACAAAAACTATCCAATCAATTATTCTATCAATATCAGGTGAAGTCATAATTACTTTAATTGGTCCCAAAGGAGATTCTTCTGCTTCTTCACAAATTGCTATTTCTTCAGCAAAGGCTGCTTGTTTATTTAGATAAAACCAAGTTGTATCATTATCTAAGTTATTTTCAAGATTACGTCTATAGTTTTTTTGAGATCTTTTAGAACGAATTGTTTCATAGATTTTTTCAAAAGAAGTTAAATCTTTAGAATGGGCATTAATAGAAAAATCTTCAATTTTTATTTTTGAGTTGGGGAAAATATTTAAAATTGATTTTTTTATTTTTTCTGGATCTTCAGAAGGATTTATTGAGCAAAACATTTCTATTTTACATTTAATATTAGGAATTTTCATTCTATCCAACTTTGGATTATTTTAAATCCAGATTCTATTAATTCATCTTTTGTAAGACCAATGTTTGAAATTGCATAATCTGATAATGCAATTGCATTACTTATTCCAACTCCTAATTCTCTATTGTCTCTTTCTTCAAAATGTTCTTGTGTTTTAGGATCATCTGATCTTCCTCTTTTTTGTAAAAAATCAAATCTGATTCCAGTTGATGCATGAATTGCTAAAAGTTTCACATTTCCAAATTTTTTAAGCACTTGAATTTCATCATTAGATCGAACCCCATCTACCAAAATTACATTTGAAGATGATGATTCAATTTCTGGTTTGATTAACTCAGCAATTGCACCAGGACCGTTTTGTTCTCTAAGTTCAAGCATCAATTTACCAAGATTTTCTCTAGTAGATTCTAAATTTCTTTTTTTTGCTTCGGCTCTTACAGCATTTCCCATATTTACAATATCATATCCTTTTAATTCCAACCCTTCAGCAATGGTAGATTTGCCAGCCCCAGGCATTCCTGTCAGGCATACAATTAGTTTAGTCAATACATATCAAAAAAATGGCTCGTCTAAGAAGTTACCGGAAATTATTATAAAGATACTTCAAAAATTGTTATAATGCGAACGTTTGTAGCAATTGAAATTTCAGATGACAATGTAATTAATTCAATTGAAAAATTTCAAAAAGAACTTAAGATTAATGCAAAACCAGTTAATTCAAGAAATTTACATTTCACATTACAATTTTTAGGTGAAATTACAGAAGAGATCTCACAAAAAATCATTCAGATTCTTAAGACAATTAATTTTTCAAGTTTTGATGTAAATTTGAAAGGAATTGGTGTATTTCCCAAACTAAAATTTCCTAGAATAGTTTGGATTGGAACAGATGAAAATGGAGGAAATAAATTAGTAAACTTGGCACAAAAAATTGAAGAGTTGTTAAAACCTTTAGGATTTATCTCCAATAAAGCATTCAAACCTCATATCACAGTATTTAGAATTAAAAAGAAAGGTGAAGATATTACAAGACAAATGGAAGATAATAAAAATATGAATTTTGGAATTCAGAAAATAACTAGTATAAAGTTGAAAAAAAGTGAACTAACACCTAATGGACCAATCTATTCAGATTTGGTGGAGATTAGTGCTATAAAATGAAACAAATAATTTCTAAAGTTGCAAAAACAGTTGTACCATCAAAGACCATAGAAATAACAAAAAAGAAAATTGCCAAATTAGCATATAATTTAGTTGAAAAAGAAATAAAGAAATTTTCTGAAGTAGTTGATTTAGAATTTGGAGGTTCGTTTGCTAAAGGGACTTGGTTAGCAAAAGAAGCAGATATAGATATTTTTATCAAATTCAAAAAATCCACATCAGAAGAAAAATTTGAGACAATTTCAAAAAAGATTGGTTTTGAGGCATTAAAAAAATACTCTCCATATGTCAGATATTCTGAGCATCCATATGTTGAGGCTAAAATCAAAGATACCAAAGTCAATGTTGTACCATTTTATGATGTAAAACTTGGAGAATGGAAAAGTGCTGCAGATAGATCACCATTTCATACAAAGTTCATGGAAAAATCATTAACACCAAAAATGAGAAACGAAATTAGAATTTTAAAGACATTTCTAAAATCAAATGGAATCTATGGGGCAGAAATTGCAAAACAAGGATTTAGTGGATATGTTTCAGAAGTTTTAATTTTAAATTTTAAAAGTTTTGAAAATTTAATTAAATCAATTTCAGAAATTAAAGAAAAACAAATCATAGGTAAAACTTCAAAGAAATTTGAAACATCTATAGTAATTATTGATCCAATTGACAGCAATCGAAATTTAGCTGCAGCAATTTCTAATGAAAATATCGGAAAATTTGTTCTTATTTCTAGAGCCTTTAAAGAAAAACCTAGATTGACATTATTTCAAAATAAAAAATCTGAAATATCAAAAAAGTATTGGGAAAATCTGTTAGTAGTGAAATTTAATTTTAAACTAAGAAGTCCAGATATAATATGGGGTCAAATTAAAAGAGCTACATCATCATTGTCTACACAACTAGAATTAGGAGGATTTACTGTCCTAAGAAGTAAATCTCATACAGATGAAGTAAAAGAGGCATATCTTTTGTTCTTTTTAGAATCTACAAAAATTAATCCTACATATTCAAAGAAAGGTCCTGAATTCTTCAGAGAAAATAGTTCCAAAAGTTTCATTTCAAAAAATCTAAAAAATACTGAATTAATGTGGATCGAAACTGATGGAAAAATTATTGCACTTGAAAAAAGAAAACATGCAGAAGCTGCTAAATTTATGAAAGATTTCTTGAAAAAGAATATTCTAACAGGCATACCAAAAGGACTTTTAGATGATTTCAAGCAAGGTTTTGAGGTTTCTGTAGGAAGTAAAAATTTAAGCAAATCAATTAAAGAGGAAGCCAATGAGTTGATTTCAACTGATGGTACATTCCTTTATTTCAATTAAGAAATTTGCTGATGAGCCATA
Source organism: Nitrosopumilus sp. LS_AOA (assembly GCA_001543015.1). Lineage (GTDB taxonomy): Archaea > Thermoproteota > Nitrososphaeria > Nitrososphaerales > Nitrosopumilaceae > Nitrosopumilus. The sequence goes on from LFLC01000057.1 coordinate 128,206, forward strand.
TTCAAAAATTCTAGGGTATCCAAAAGCAACAACTCGTCAAATCAATTCAAGAATTAAAGAGTTAGAAAAATTAAAAATAAAATCTATATCATTTACAGGTCCCACAACACTTGGAAAATTAGCAATTTTGGGTAAAGGATACGTAGGAGTAGTTGTTCTTGCAAAAAAAGGTAACAAACAAGTTGCATTAAAAATTAGAAGGACTGATTCACAAAGGAAAAATATGAAAAATGAATCAATACTATTGAAACTAGTAAACACTATTGATGTAGGACCAAAAATATTTGATAATAGTAAAAATTTTTTAGTTATGGAGTATCTGGAAGGAGAGAAAATTAGTAATTGGGTAAATTCACTACATGGTATTGGCAGTACAAAAAAATTCAAAACTGTTGTTAAAAAAATTCTTGAAGACTGTTACAAATTAGATAACTTAGGATTAGATCATGGAGAATTAAGTAATGTTTCTAAACATGTAATTGTAGGAAAAATAAAATCTACCTTAATTGATTTTGAGAGTTCCAGTACTAAGAGAATACCATCCAATGTAACATCAATTACTCAAGCATTTTTTATTGGTTCAGGAATTGCAAAAAAGGCTCAAAAAATTTACAAAAATCCCTCTAAAGATAAAATCATTGAGGCTTTACAACGGTACAAAAAAGAAAAGACAAGTGAAAATTTTGAAAAACTATTAAAAATTCTAAAATTATAATGTGATTGATAGAATTCGTATGTTTTTGTTCATTATTTAGGTACCAATCAGGCGTGAGAAAGTCAAAAAATAAGAAAAGAATTTTTAATTTCTTAAAAATATGTTATTGATGTTGAAAATATTTATCATCTTTTTATTATTTTTTTCAATTTCGGCATCTTTAGCATTTGCAGAAGAACCTTCAGAAGGATGGGAAAGACTAGCCAACATGCCAGAACCTAGATCAGAATCAAATGCAATTGCATATAATAATGAAATCTATGTTGTTGGGGGATTAAACAACAAAGAGCTTGCAGATAATTCCATGTTTGTTTATGACATTAATGAAAATGAATGGACCGTTGGAACTTCCATGCCAACTGCAATACATCATGCAGGTGCAGCAATTTACAAAGAAAAACTGTACGTTGTTGGGGGATATTATGATAAATGGATACCATCAAATGAATTATGGATTTACGATATTACATTAGATGAATGGTCTAAGGGAGAAAATATGCCTACTCCACGAGGTGCATTAACTGCAGAATTTCTTGATGGTAAATTATATGCAGTTGGTGGATTCAACAAAGATACTCGTTTTGAGAATGAAGTTTATGATCCACTAATAGATTCTTGGGAGAAAAGAGCAAACATGCCAACACCTAGAGAACATCTTGGCTCGACAATTTTAGATGATCAGATGTACGTTATAGGAGGAAGAGATGATCAAATTAATCTTGATACAACAGAAGTGTATGATTATTCTTCTGATAGTTGGAAATCATTAGAACCTATTCCTACTGCAAGAAGTGGATTGGCAGCAGCTACCTTGAATGGTGTAATCTTTGTTTTTGGTGGTGAGGGATATGCTAATACATTTGCAGAAAATGAAGCGTATATTCCAGGAGATGGATGGTTTGAACAACAACCCATGCCTATTCCAAGACATGGATTAGATGCAGTAACAATTAATGATAATATCTATTTGGTTGGGGGTGGAATTTCTCCAGGTGCCAGTTATAGTCCAATCATTGAAAAATATCACAACACTGTAATTCCAGAATTTGGAGTTTTTGTTTTAATAATTTTTGCAACATCTGTTACAATAATCATTTTATTTACAAAATCTAAAATTATCAATTACAATTAAAATATTGACAAATT
>LFLC01000033.1 GCA_001543015.1 Nitrosopumilus sp. LS_AOA
AAAATGCTAGTCTCTACAAGGCAAATTCAATTTAGAGAAGATCCATATTTCTCAAGTCCCGATAACTTCACAGAACCGAATTAAGGTACTGTTATAAACCATTATTTTCTACTTTATACTAAGATGAACAGATATATTATATTGGGTCTAATCTTGCTTACATTATTTCCATTTATAATATATCAGAATCAGGTATTTGGTGATGAAACACAAGAGTTTCAAATGGAAACAGATAAGATAAATTACGTTCTAGGTGATACAATTAATTTTAATGGAATAGTACCTACTCGTTTATTTGAAGAAAATCATACAACGCAGACACCAATCATAATCATAATATCAAATGAAAATCACGAATGGGTTCCAAAAATAACACCAGATAAAAATCTAAACTATCATACAGGTTTTAGCTTATCAGAACAGTTAGGATTTACAGAAGGCACATATCATGTGTTTGCATCATATGGTAATTATTTCAAAACCACAGACTTTACAGTAGGAAAACAATTTTCCACATCCGAACCAACAAAACAAGAATCAACATTTACAATCACAACTGATAAAGAAAAATATGCATTTGGCGATAGAGCTTTATTCACAGGATATCTAAAAAATCTTAAAGTATCTTCATATGCTGATGTCAATATTATAAACATACAGATTTTAGATGAGGATAAAAATTTACTTCAATCCAAATTCTACACACGTGGTAATAATGCAAAATTATCATCAATTCCTTCATTGTATGAGTTTAATGCATTTCCAAGAACAGGTACAGGTTATGCCATAGCTCAAGATATAGGAATTAATAAACTAAAAACATTAGAACCAAACGAGTATAGGTTTAGTGTATCAATCACACCACGTGACTTTATAGAAAACAAAACATATCACGCAGTAGCAACATATGGTAAGGAAAAAATAGAAACATCATTTGTAGTGTATGATAAATTTGCACATATGACAGATCTCTTTGAAATTTATCTTGACGATACTAATTATTCACTCGGTGATACTGTAACCATTACAGGTTTAGCTCCACATGCAGTAGCGGGTGGTGGTGGATCATCAAAAGAAGTAATCAAAGTAACTATTGACAAACCAGATGAAAATTCACAAGGCAATCGTGACAATAGTTATGTAATGTACACTATTTCTGAACCTGATGGAGAAAAGGAAACAGGACAAATAAAAGTGGAAAATGGTGAATTTATCATAGATTATAAGATTTCAGAATATGCAAAATCTGATGATCAATATGAAAAATATACCATACAAACAAAGTGGTCTAATCATTATCAAGACTTGGATTTTATTGTACAAAAACCACTAAAGGAGTATAATAGACTCACCTATTATGATAACGTGCATGACTGTGAAGCACAAATAGAATTCATACATGAGAGATCACAGACACATTTAACCATGTTTAATAATGCTATTCTATTGGAAGGTCATGAAAGAGAATTAGCACTTGAAAAAGCTAAAAATTACAAAATAGATAATGTTAACAAGTATCAACTTACTGATGATTGTAAATAAAATATTATTTGTTTCCAAGTTGTAAAATTATGAGTTTAATTGATTGTTCATTGAGGTTCTGATAGAAAATAATGATCAGATCACCAAAATTCATCATAAAGGGAAATAGAATCGAGATTCAATCAGGTGATTAAATTTATCATCATTGAGATTTAATGGTGAAAATAAATGGATGGAAAAACAGGAATGAATCAATGATATTACAGCCAGAACACATGTTGGAAAAAGGTTGGATCGGTTAGATTTTATCAAATATTTTAAATGATGCAATGTTTAATATATTCCAAAATGTTACAACGTAACATGGCAACTAGAAACGTAAGACCATTTGATGGAAAACAATTGCAAAGGATTACACTAAAAACAATTTTTAGAAATGACAAAAAAAATAATTTAATGTGAATATGAGTTTATTACAAGAAAAATCTGTAGAAGCAACTATTGAAGTTGCATATTCAGATTTAAGAAAATATGATATGAAAATAGAACATCAAAAAACTTGTTCACTTGTAATTAATATCATTAAACATATTTTTGAAAAACATAATATTAAACTAAATGAAATATCAATACCTGTAAACAAAAACACAGATGTTGACATATATTTTGAGATCACTTTAGATTCTTTAAGAAATATAAATGATATTAAAAAAGACATAATGGAAAAAACAGTAGGCAGTTTGTCTTCGATAGAAATTTTAATTGATGTATAGTTATAATATTTTGAGGTTTTATAATTGAAAAGAAAATATAAAGTTTTAATCGATAAAGAAGATTTTAATACATTAAAAAGTGAATTAGAATCACTTGAATCATCAATACGCATTCCTGAATCATCTAAAAAAGAACAAAAACCAATTATTAAAATCACTGTAACATTAATCAGTAAGAATAAAGGTGATTTGGTACTACAGACAATTAAATCAAATGATGGTGAAGTTGTAGGTGAACCTGTTGATGTTGGAGAGTTTAATGAAAAAATATCTAAATTAAAAATTATCAAAAATAATTTGTTATCTTTAATATTTACTTGGTTAGCATTAACATTATTGAGTATTGTTTCTAATTTGGATAATTTAACAATATTAAAGATGATTGTGATTCCTGTTTCTGCTATTGCAATATCTTTTGCATTAGTTTTTGCTAAAAAATTACGTTTATCTATTTATGATGGTGATTAATTAAAAAATTTAAACTTTAAATTTTTAAACAACAACCACCATTCAAAATCTAGCTGGGTGGGGAATCAAGTTGTCCCGATGGGCTCATAACCCGTAGATCAATGGTTCAAATCCATTCCTAGCTATAAATTATGACATATATTATTCACTAAATAACATCAGTACAATCAGAATAGAATTATGGAAAAATAGAATTGAACCTAAAAATTAAAGAGTAACAAGATCCATTTTATATCATAGTATGATCGCTTCATATTATTGAGAAATAATCACGCTATACTTTTATCAATAATTTTGACAGTATCAGTTTTAACAATTTCATTACCGCAAGATGCAGAAGCTACACATCCAAGAAAAATTACAAATCTAACTGGAACTGTTGACGACAGAGAAGTAAATCTCTCATGGGACACACCTCAAAAAGGCAATGCACCTCAAGACTATATCATACAGTACAAACAAACTTCATCTAGTTCTTGGATTACAATAACTGATAGTGTAAGCACTAGGACAAATATTACTATTACTGGATTTACAAACGGGGTATCTTATGATTTTAGAGTTACAGGTGAAACATTAGGTAATTCTCTACATAGATACTCTGACCCAATTACATTAATCCCTCAATCAAGTACAACAATACAAACAGTTGATCCACCAACTAATCTTCAAGCTTATCCTAAAGATGAATCCATGATTTTAGAATGGAATGCACCAAAAAATACTCCAGTTAGTGATTATGTAATTCAATACAAGAGAAACTATGAGAATGAATACACTCCATTTACTGGTAATGTAAATACAGATACAACTGTTAAAATTACTGGATTGGACAATGAAAGAGAATATCATTTTAAAGTTGCCTCAAAAGCTGGAAATATAATAAGTGATTTTACAGATGTAAAAATTGCAACTCCAACTGAAAAATGTTCAGAGCTAGGAGCAGATAATATAGCTAAAAGATGTTATGCAACACAATCTCTTATTATTGATCCAAACACAAAGAAATCAAGTAAACAGAATGTGAATGGTATCAAAGGAACAATCAACTTTGAAGACAATGATATTCAAAGTGGAATTAATCAAGCTTCTTACTGGTTAACATTTAGAGATAATGCATTTACGAAAACATCTATTATTATGGAAGTTGGAATTCATGGTAATTCAGAAGGTTTGAAATTTGTTTGTGCTGTTGATGGAAAAATAAAATATCATAATTGGAATACCACGCCAAGAAACAATACTAATTACAATTTCCAAATTGAAGAATCTGGCAACGATTGGATATTTACTGTAAATGGTGAGAATTGCTACACGTATGAAGATGTTCCAATAAATTTTTATCCTCAAGTATTCAAAAGAGGAACTGAAACTTCAAGAAACAACCATCCTGATTTTACCCAAGAGTTTGATAATATGAAAATGAAATGGTCAAATGGTATTTGGTATTATGTCCAAGAATTTTTTGGAGATGATAGTCCAGATTATTTAGAACGTGAATACTTTATTGATTTGTGTGGACGTTCAGGAGGTAGTGTAAGTGAAAACTTTTATCATATAGAAACTGGAAAAGGTGAGACAAGAAATTGTTAAAAAAATTACTAATTCCAACAACTCTTAGCGTTATAGTTATAGCTCTAGTTGTCTTCATAGCCTTTGATATGAATACTGATTCTGAAATAGTACAAATTGAAGAAACTGGAATAAGAGTAATTGATGTATCAGCCCAAATTGAAAAACATGATGCAGATCTTGAAGCAGGAATTCTACCAATGTCTGAAGAAGATATACTTCTTGTAGAATTAAAGTCACAAGGACGAAGTGACGAGGATATTGAAAAATATTTAATATTTTATGATCCTCCAGAATACGATGAAACTTCTCTAGTAATTCCAGATGATTTATTGTTGAGACATTTTATTCATCATGATAAAATGTTTGAAGATGTAACTTACAAAACTTTAGATTATGATTATTTGAGTAATTTATTTGGTGATGATTATAGTGAGATAGTAATTTACAATATGGAAATCAAACATGATTACTATGAACCTTCATTTCCTTTAAAATTATCTGGATTAACTGACGTAACTGAAGAAGAAATTAACGAAGCAAGAATTGAAATTATAAAATGGGTTGATGAAGGTGATGAAACTGCAACTATAATTTTCTTATCTAAATATTCCATAGATGATGATATGTATAGGAATGAATTTTTCTATCGTGATGGTGGAATTCAAATTAACATATCTCCTAAAGAAGAACTATCAGAAATTGAAATAAAATCGATGGGTACTTCTAAATACGATACTCCTCTAAATGTCAATCTTAGTAATAATCTTCAAGCTGGTTTAGCATCTTTAGATGATAAAGATTGGCAGGGTATACTTAACAAAAAATCTTCATTGTGGTTCATTGACAATGAAAATAGTGTTTCTATAAGTTCAACTCTAAACGATGATCAACTAATGAGATTAGGATTATTACTATCTACTGAAAATCCATTTAGATAATATTAAATTTATCATTATGAAGACAGATCCAATGGATAAAGTAAAAATAATTATTAAAATATTTTTAGTTCATGTCTTGTAGAAATGTTATTTTACTATTAACTATCAAATACCAATTATCTGCTGTAATTTCAAAATTACGGTTAAATAGTTTTTTTACAATACCCTGATATGAGGAATGGAAAATATTTTGAGTATTTTTTAATAATTTTGAATCACCTAATAAACAAAGATTCAATTAATTCGAAATTAACTAAATTTTCAGAGGAATTAGTTATACCAAAATCATCATTTTATGAAACATTGCATAGGTTAGAAAGAGAGGGATTTATAGAAATAACAATAAAATATTATGATGGAAATTTTGATCACAGAGTCAAAAAAATATTACAAATCAGTGTCCAACCAAAAGGTATTGATTTTTTTTGGAGAAATGTGACCAATGTTGATACATCCAAATTAGAAAAAAGTGTCCATGATTAGATATACGCTTATAATGATTTTTTGTAAAAAATCAATATGATTCACATTGTCAATAAAGAACAAAAAATGAAAGAGATATTCGAAATAGCTCAAAAAGTAAAAAGTGGGAAAATAGTACCTGCAAACACATATGACAGTATTGATGATTTTGCAAATAAATTGAGATCAAAGTGATTCTAAAATGTGGGGAATCATAGTAGTAAACCAAAAAGATAATGATTTATTATTTGAATTACCAAAAGAATCATTTGAAGAAGTCATAAGTTATTTTACTGATATGAGAAATAAATTCTCAAAATTTGATAAAACTGTTTTTTGTAGTAGTGGTATTCATCAAATAGAATCATATGATAAGGATGGTCAAAGACTTTCAATACATTATCACATAGATAATGAGGATAAAATATTCAAAATAACTAAAGCTGAGTTATGGTGATTAATTAAAAAAATTCATAACAGAAAGATCCATAATGTATAATTTATCAATATAAAGGATCTCTAAGATTATTTGACCTGTAGATGATACAGCATATCTATCAGATAAGTTTAAGATCTACTGCGATCAGAAATTATAGAATGAAATCCTCACAAAGTTTCTTCAAAAGTCATTGTGGGGGATTCTATTGTTTATAGCACTACTTTGATTATGTCTTTACCAAAGACATAGGCTAGTCCTACAATAGTAAGGACTAGTCCAGTAGTGATATGAAATTTTTTCATATCACATCGTTGCATACAAAATTATCATTTGAACCTGTTTGATTCAGATAATTTGACCTGTAAATTATAAAAAATATCGATCAACTTATCATTCTAATTTACCATGTGAGGTAAAATCATTCTAGAAATCACCAGAACAAAATACTCAAAACTGTTAAATTTCGCTCAAATTTCTAGTCTTTTGGAGGAGTAATCAAGCCTGGCCAAAGTAAGCACATTTGCTTTTGGACATGCAGGACTTAAGATCAAATAATGGGTGATCCTGTCTTTCAGGAGTTCGTGGGTTCAAATCCCACCTCCTCCACACAATCTATCTTGGATTTTTGATACCTTTAGAGTTTAGAACTTCGTAGACATCTGGTAATGAAAATACAAAACCAACATGTACACAATCTTTTTCATCACAGAGCTGGCAGAATAATTCTCCTTTTTGAACTGCAACTTCAGCAATTCTATTTCTAATATTGTCTTTTAGTATAACACGATCATCATCGACTGAAATTTTTTCAATCTTTGGAGCATATCTTGCAAAGGTTTTGTCCTTTTGCATCATCTCCTCTAACATGTAAGTTACATAACCTGAAAAACTGTTGACCCCTTTCATTGTCAGGTCGTCTTTACTCTTTTGATAAATATCGTGGAATTTATCGTAGACTGTTTCTGATACTGTAATTGATTTGAATCCGGCTTTTGGCAATTTACTTTTCCTTACCGTACAATAAGGTACTCAACTATATAATGTTTTATTTTAATGGTGCTGTAGTAGTTATCGGTTGATCTTCTACTTGTTACCCTTAGGTTGATATGAAAATCAAAACTAAAGTATTATTTTATCATAATATTCTATATGTTTCAATGTCCTAAATGTGGTTCAAAGTTTACAGAAGAAAAACGTCTAAAAATACATTTTAAAACCCATGAAAAAAGAGATGCAAAAAATAAGATATCAAAGAAAACAACAATGCCTGATTTTGATAAACCTGATTTTTCACAGGTAATGTGAGATACGTCAATGTTGGTCTGAATTAGTCTTTATACAATACTATAATCCAAAAGCACTATGGGTAGGGGATATTCAACTGAGGATATCAGAGAAAAACTAATTTTAATTTTAAAAGATTCTAACTCTGGAATGTCTGGAGTTGAGATTTCAGAAAAAGTCAATATCAATAGAATTACAATGATAAAATATCTCAAAGTTTTTGCAGCTGAGGGATTACTACGACAAAAAAATATTGGTAATGTTACTTTATGGTTTTTGGAACCTGGTCAAGAATCATTTGTTTTTCCAGATGATTATTTCAAAGTAACATCGAGGTATGCTGAATACTTGATCAAAGGTACAGAAGATCAAGTATATTCCTTGATTAGAAATTGTCTGCATTCTGGTGCAATTATAACTCGTTTAATTATTGAAGTAATTCTACCTGCAATTGATTCTGTAAAGAATTTGTATGATGAGGGTAAGATTGGAACTTCAGAATTAAACTTACTTCAAACAACTATCTCAAAATCACTCCAAATCTTTAACCAATTACGGGTAGTATCTGAACCTAAAAAGAACATAATAGTTCTCGCAGCTGATGCTCAAAGTAATCTAATTTCTGAAGCATCATCATCTTCATATCATTCTAATGGTTGGAATGTTTTTCATTTAGGTGATATGTCATCTGCCATCAATGTTTTGTTTGATCTCGATTTTCAAAAATTAGTTGGAAAAATCTGGAAACAAAAACTAGGTATTTTGATTGTAGTTGTTTTCTCACAAACTGGTCAGGGACTAAACTTTTTTGCAGATTCAATAAATCCAATAAAAGAAAAATCTGGAAAACGTATGAAATTAGTACTATGTGGAAAAATATCTAAAAAAAGTAAAATCCAGTCTGATCTGACATCTGAAAAAATTGAAGATATTTTACAATGGTCTCAAACTGTATTTGAAAATTTAAAATAATGAAAATGGGCCCGATGTGATTCGAACACATGACCTTTCGATTATCAGTCGAACGCTCCAGCCAAGCTGAGCTACGAGCCCACGAACAAATCTCTAGGCAAGAGTCATTTAAGTTTAATTTTCTTTCCATTTGATTGAACAGCCAATTGACGGGTCAAAATCTTTTTCAATTTTTTCATTTGCAAGCAGTTTTTGCATATTGATAATCATTGTCTTTTCTGTAGCCTTATCTTCAGGTTTCATGGCATTATCTAACTTACCGTGAAAAACTAGCTGTTTTTGACTATTGAACAAGAATGGATCTGGTGTACACATTGCACCATATTTTTTTGCAATTTCTTGAGTTTCATCAACTAAATAATCAAATTCAAATCCTTTCTCTTTTGCTGTTTGCTTCATTGCATCAAAACTATCTTCAGGATAATCAGTTGAGTCATTACTGTTAATTCCTATGATTGCAATATCTTGGCCACATTTTTCATATAGCTCGTTTAGAGCATCTACTTTTGCCTTTACGTATGGACAATGATTGCACATGAAAATTATCAAAATTCCTTTGTAACTACTGTAATCATTTAGAGAATGTTTTTTGTCATCAATTCCTAATAATTCAAAATCTGGAGCAATGTCTCCTGTTTTTAGTTTAATTTGTGATTCTAAAAGTACCATGAACAAATTATTCTGTTTTCAAATAAAATTCTTGCCAAGAAGACAACAATTAAAATCCACACTTTGAGCATTCTTTGTGTGGGCCGGTAGTATAGCCTGGTAGTATACCCGCCTTGCACGCGGGGGGTCACGGATTCGAATTCCGTCCGGTCCACTTCTATTTTGATCCATTCTGAATTTCGGACTGCTGGATGGATTTAAATAGGATAAGTTTCAGTTTTTTCGTATGACAAGCGCAGCAGATGGATGGCCAGTTTTCATTCCACTTATTGTCGGTTTACTTCCGGGATTAATTTACTGGATTGCAATTACCGCAAAGAAAAACTAGATTTGTTTCTCTTTTTATTATTTTTAATGACCTAGTGTAAACTAGGTTAAACGTTGTTACCTGTTTTGTTCACTATATGATATGTTACATGAAATTAATCTCTAATCTTAAAGAAATCTAATGCAGAAACTAATTCTCGGCATATTTTTGACTTTACTCTTAATTCCATTATCTCAGGCATTCTCCGCAGAAACTACCGATACCCCTTCTACACTATCAGTATCCTTACAAAATGATACTCCTTTCATTTATCAAGATTCTGAGGGATATACTGTTGTAGTTGGAGTAGTTGAAAATCATGATTCACAAACATCTGTGAATAATGTTGTTATTCGAGTAAACTTTTTTGATGATTTTAATTCCAACCCCCTTGAAGTTGTTTCAGGAAATACCACTCTTCAAGTGATTCCTACAAATGGACAATCTCCCTTTGCTATTCGTTCTCCAACTCCAAATCCTGACATTACTCAGGTATCTGTATCCCTTTTAGGATTTGATTCTTCAGCAGAAAAACAAAAAGAGCTAATTGTGTATTCTAGTAATACAATATTAGATTCCTCTTTTAGATTTTCAGGTGTTTTACAAAATGGAGGTGCACCAAATTCTGATACAAATGTCTATCTTGCTTTCTATGATGGATTTGAACCACCTAGAATACTTAGTGTATCAATAATTGAATTAGGAGATGTGGAATCAGATTCAGAAATTAAATTTGAACTTGTAGATGAAATTAATTCAAAAGCAGTTGGCTTTTTGTTATTTGCAGAATCTGATATTTTTTATTCTGATTTTGTAGATGTAAAAATTCCTGCAAAACAATCAATTACAAAACTGGTTTCAATTTCTGGTGTTACAATAAAGGATACTGAGGGGATTACACTTTCTGAAATTATACTTGGTTCAACAGTAAACATTGAAAGTAAAACTGTGGTACAATTTTCAGAAGACCAGAGTACAGATGAAACTCCATACACGTACTATATTCAAATTAAAGAATCCGGTAAATCTCCTACCGTTGAATATATTGGAAAATATGACGGTCGCTTTATTGGAACTGGAACTCAGTATCAAACCATTGATTGGGTGCCTGAAAAAGGTGGTTTATTTTTCATTGAGACATTTGTATGGGATAGAAATAATATTCCACTATCAGAACAAGGTCCATTTATTCTGATTCATGTAAAAGAATAAAACCCAAAATATATCAAAAAATTAGATTTTTTTAAAATTCACTTTTTCACATTTCTTATCGTTTAAATGCCAAAAGAAATGCTAATGTATATTATGAAATTAAATAAAATTTTCATTATTTCTATAATTACATTGTTTGTTGTAACATCAGGTCAGATGGCATTTGGTTATGGTGGACCACCTGCACAAAGTAGTGCTAATAATTACACTGTAGAGATTTACACTGACAATGAATCATACATGCTTGGAGACACTATCACATTTACTGGTACTGTCAACAAATATGATGATGGTAGAAATTTAAGAATTACAATTTTTGATTCTACTGATCGTTATCTAATAACTCAAAAAACTTCAGTTAATCCTGATGGCACATTTTCACATAGTATAGAATTAAACAAAAAATTCTCTGATGGTAAATTTATCGTCAAAACTCAATATGGTAGTACAAACACTACAGTCAAAATAACATCATTTGTAATATCTTCAAACAATGATACTATAATTTCTCAAGATAATGAAATTCCTTCTTGGCTAAAAACTACTGTAGGATATTGGGCAGATGGTGTTTCTTCAGATGGTGAGTTCATTAATGCAATTAAATTCTTAATTGAAGATGGAATAATACAAATTCCTTCAACAACTCAAGGTACTGGTAATACAGATCAAATTCCTTCTTGGCTAAAAACTACTGTAGGATATTGGGCAGATGGTGTTTCTTCAGATGGTGAATTCATTAACACAATTAAATTCTTAATTGAAAATGGATTAATGACAATATCAAATTAACATAAAATTTGATCATTTTACTCCAAGTGCTTGATAGTTTAAACTCAAAATATAGTAGATTTATTTTCAATGAATTCTAAATAATTACATGTCTAAATTCTCTTTAATTGCAATGGGTGGCACATTTGATATTATTCATAGGGGTCATCTTACTTTACTATCCAACGCATTTGAGATTTCAGATAAAGTAATCATTGGATTAACAAGTGATGCGTTTGCTGAAAAGAAAGGAAAAATTCCAAATAACAAATATGATCAACGACTAGAAAATTTAATCACTACAATATCCAAAGAATTTCCAAACTCTTCATTTGAAATAAGTAAATTAGATAATGATTTTGGACCTGCCGTTTTAGAAAGAGATGTTGAGGCCTTAGTTGTAAGTGATGAAACAAAAAATCAAGGAAATGTACTAAACAAGTTACGGGCAGAAAAGAATCTCCCACTAGTTGAAATCATTAATGTGCCTATGTTTTTGGCAAAAGATGGAACACGAATATCGACTACTAGAATCAAAAACTCAGAAATTGACTCTGAGGGAAACTTGTTATCAATTGACAAGTAGCTTGCAGAACTTTGAGTAATTGGAATAAAACAAAATTCTAGGATTCAGCCTCATGGCAATCATTAATCATATGATGAAAAAAATTGATAATGATGTATCTAACCTCAAACAGGGTTTGCACCCACAAAATCTTTCATATTGGTATAAAAAAATTATCAAAGAAACAATAGAGATGGCACCTCCTTGGCTTCAAGACAAAATTAAAGTTCATCAAGATCCAATTCTTACAATGAAATTTAATTTAGATATCTCAAAACGTGCTGTAAGATATTTTATGATTGTAGTTGATAATAATTTGGATGACATGCCATATTCTACACGGCTTTATTTTCTCAAAGTTCAAGAAATAATGTCCACTGAAATGGATAAACCTCTAGTTTGAGAGATTTTTTAAATTCTAGGCATAAATTAAAGCTCAAGGTATCTATAATCAATTAAACTCAAACTCTCTATTAATGGACCTATACAAATCAAAGTATTCAGATGGAAAGACCGATGGAAGAGATTCAAGACGAGACAATGAACCATATCGATCTTATAGAAACTCTGGTGATGATAGAGGCTCAAGAGATGGCGATAGAGAATCTACAACTGTAACTTGTTCTGATTGTGGAAATCAATGTACAGTTCCGTTTGTTCCAAGAAATGACAAACCAGTTTACTGTAGTGATTGTTTCAGACAACACAAACCAGATGATTCAAGAAATGATAGATATTCAAGAGATGATAGAGGTTCAAGAAATTCAAGAGATGATAGATATTCAAAATATTCAAGAGATGACAGAGGTTCAAGAGATAATGATAGAGAAGATACCGAGGTAACTTGTGCTGATTGTGGAAATCAATGTACAGTTCCGTTTGTTCCAAGAAGTAACAAACCAGTTTACTGCAGTGATTGTTTCAGACAACACAAACCAGATGATTCAAGAGATGATAGACGTTCAGGAAATGATAGATATTCAAGAGACGATAGAGGTTCAAGATATTCAAGAGATGACAGAGGTTCAAGAGATAATGATAGAGAAGATACCGAGGTAACTTGTGCTGATTGTGGAAATCAATGTACAGTTCCGTTTGTTCCAAGAAGTAACAAACCAGTTTACTGCAGTGATTGTTTCAGACAACACAAACCAGATGATTCAAGAGATGATAGACGTTCAGGAAATGATAGATATTCAAGAGACGATAGAGGTTCAAGATATTCAAGAAATGATAGAAATTCAAGATCATCATATGGACGAGAATCAAGTAGAGATAGTTCTAGATCAAGAAATCCACGAAATGACAAATTTTCAAAAAAACAAGAGAGTTTCTTTGCAAATGGTTCAGACAAATTTTATGAAACAATTAAAGAAAAATTATTTGAAATTTTGGGTGGAAAAACTTGTTCCAATTGTGGCTTTAAAGATGAAAGAGCTTTGGGTATTACTCCAGTATCTGGTAATGATTCTAATGATAATGGACGTGGTGGAGATGCATCATCATGGGGAAAATACATTTCAGCACCTGACCTTGCTCGAGAAAATCTAAAGGTATTATGCTTAAACTGTAATCAAATAAGAGAACCTGCATCAAAACCAAAAGAAGATTCTCCAAAACCAAAAAAGAGTAAATATTTTCCTAGATAATCATAGAATCATCTTTGAGAATTTGTTAACACTTTAATTGTAATTCTTTTAAAATTTAGACATGAATGGTGACTTTAAGGCACTAGGAATATCATTGATTGCCATGGTTGGAATTGTAACCGGGTATTATGTTGTATTTGGATTCTAGATTTACTCTTTTTCCATTTCTACTTCATGCTCAATTAATTTAGTAGATAGTAATTTGTGTTCTTTATCTATAACTGATTGAATGAAATCTGCAAATTTCTCTACATTTGACTCATCTTTTAGTACGATACTATGAGCTGATTTGTCTTTCAATGAAATAACTAGTTCATTACCAATAATATTTAGAATTGATGTGATGAATGTCTCTTTTCCATCATTTATGAAAATTAGACTAGCTAATTTCTGAGCTTCGTATTTGTCATCACAAGTTATGATAATTTTCATTTATTCTCAAAAAGAAATTTGTTTATTTGATCTTTTGCCTTTTCTCTTTTTTCTTGATGAATTAATAAAAATTCATTTATTTTTTCAATCAAAATAGCTTTTAGTTCTCCTGAAAGAAGTTTTCCAGATTTATAATCATCATAAATTGATTTTAACTTGTTATCATCTTGCTCAAAAAATATTCTTAGATATTGATATGAAACATCAATGTCTGGATTTCCTCCAAGTTTTCTATGTTCCTCAACACTTGTTTGTCCGCCAGAAAATGCATACTTGTTGATTTTCTTTTTTACCACACCTGGAGAATCCGTTGTGTAAATTGTACCATTTTCATTAGAAGCTGACATTTTTCCACCAGGTCCTTCTAATCCTGGAATCATAATGTTGTGAATTAATGCTGGTTTTGTTTTTCCAATTTTTGGCGCAATGTCTCTTGTTAATCTAAAGTGAGGATCTTGGTCTACTCCTAGTGGAATCAAAACTGGTTTATCTTCAATGAAACATGGCGCTGATTGTAATGCTGTGTAAAAAATCATTCCAATATTTGTTTCATTAGTGAATCCAAATGTTGCTTTTGTATTTGAAAAATTAATTTTCTTTGCAACTTTAGCTGCAATAGGATAAAGTGTCTCAATATTTCTTGTGTTGATAATAATTTTTGTTTTTTCTGGTTTAAACCCTAATGCGATAAAATCTAACGCATTTTCATATGCAAATTTTCCAGTTTCTTCTAAAGTAAGATTCTGTTTTGAATAAAATTTTTCATCATCAGTTAGTTGGAAATACAGGTTAACATCAAATTTTTCTTGTAACCATTTTGCAAAAACCCATGGTACCAAATGTCCAATATGGGTATGTCCCGAAGGACCTCTTCCAGTATATAGAAAGAATTTTTTACCTTTTTCATAATCATCAAGAATTCTGTTCATTTCCCTATGTGAGAAAAAAATCCCTCTTCTAAGCATAAAATGATCCTCATTTGTAATTTTCTTGAATCTCTCAATTAATTCTGAAGAAATCTTTTCAGTACCAAATTTTTTGATTAATTTATCATAATCGATGTCCCCTTCTACATGCCAAGGAGTTACAATAAAGTCATCAGCAGACATTCAAATTGACTTAGGTTAAGGTTTAAAAAGTCTTTTTCGAACTTTTACTGTTGTCACAAGTTTTTCATCCTATTGAAAAAGAAATTATGATTGTATTACAGAAAAACCCTAATCTTTCAGTTGAAGAAATACAAGAAAAAACAAATCTTTCAATTGATCAAGTTCGTAGAGGGATAGAATGGTTACGTCATAAACAACTTGTAGTAGTTAATACCTCAAAAAAAGAATATGCTATTTTAGGAAAAATAGACATACCTAACTTTGAATTACCCGAACAAAAATTATTTGAAAAATTAAAAGAGAAGAATCAAATTCCTATGAATGAATTACATCAATTTTTAGATAAAAATGAATTTAATGTTGCAATTTCTCAATTGAAAAAAAATAATTTTATTGAAATGATTAAAAATGCAAATGAAATTTTAATATCTTTAAATAAAAATATTTCTGCAAATATCCCATCTGTAGAATTGTTCAGGAAAATTTCTGAACAAAATAAAATCCTAAAGAATAACATTAAGGATTTACCTGCTTTAGAAAATTTAACACAAAGAAAATTAATCGCAATAGAACCTGAAGTGATGAAACGATTTATTTTAACAGCTTCTGGATTAATCCAATCACAAAAGGAAAGTCTTCAAAAATCAAAAACTTTCTCTGCTGATACGATTTTGGTAGAATCGTCTGAAAAACGTGCTATAGATGTTGAAGCTACAGTACCTGAAACTTTTGTAGCAAGAACACATCCATTAAAAGATACAATAGATGAAATTCGAGAAATATTTGTCACATTAGGATTTTCAGAAATAATTGGAAATATGACTCAATCCAGTTTTTGGAATTTTGATGCATTATTTACTCCTCAAGATCATCCCGCACGAGAATTACAAGATACATTTTATCTTGACGGAATTTCTGCAAAAAAAATTGCAACCCCTGAACAAATTAGAAAAGTTTCTGAATCTCACAAAAAGAATTGGCGATATTTTTGGGATATTAATGAAGCAAGAAAAATGGTATTAAGAACTCATACAACAGGCGTTACTATCAAACATTTAGCTGAAAACAAACCTGATGAGGCTAGAATTTTTTCATTAGGACGAGTATTTAGAAATGAAAAGGTCAGCTACAAACACCTTGTAGAATTTAATCAAATTGAAGGAGTTGTTGTTGGCAAAGATGCAAATTTAAGAAATTTAATGGGAATACAACGAGAATTTTACAAAAGAATTGGAATTACAAAAATAAAATTTTGGCCAACATTTTTTCCATACACTGAACCATCTCTTCAAACAATGGTGTATAATGAAAAATTAGGAAAATGGATTGAACTATTTGGAATGGGAATTTTCAGACCCGAAGTAACAAAACCTCTCGGAATTACTAAACCTGTTTTAGCATGGGGTGGTGGAATTGAAAGAATTGCAATGTTAAAGTATGGTCTTGATGATGTTAGAGAATTTTATAATAATAATCTAAATTGGTTGAGGAGTGCTACAAAATGCCAGTAATTGAATTATCTTATTCACGCCTTCAAAAATTAGTTGGTAAGGTAACAAAAAAGCAAATTTCTGATTCTCTACCTTTTCTTGGATTAGATATTGAATCTGAAAATAAAGATCTAGTTAGAATTGAATACAGTCCAAATAGACCTGATTATTCAACTGATTTTGGAATTGCACTTGGATTACAAGGATTATTGGGAACCAAAACTGGAGCAATTAAACTAAATGTCAAAAAATCTAACAAATACAAAATTTCTGTAAGACCTGAAGTATCAAAAATTCGTCCTTTTGTTACTGGAATTGTTGCAAAAAATGGAAAAATTGATGATAAAACAATTAAACAATTCATGGCAATGCAAGAAGATCTTCATTTTGGAATTGGACGAAAAAGAAAAAAATCCTCTATTGGAATTCATGATTTAGATAAAATTTCTTTTCCTCTAGTTTACACAGCTATTACTAGAAATCATAAATTCATTCCATTAGCATCTGAAAAAGAACTTTCAATTTCTGAAATTCTTGAAAAAACTGATGTAGGAAAAGATTATGGCAAAATACTTGAAAATTCAACCAAAGTTCCTATCATTTTAGATGCAAATCAAGATACAGTATCTTTTCCTCCAATAATTAATGCTGCAATAACCACAGTTACAACTAAAACAAAAAATCTCTTCGTTGAGGTAACTGGAATTAATAAAGAAGATTCTGAAGATATGCTCTCAGTTGTTGCAACAATTTTACAAAAGGCAGGATTCACTTTAGAAACAGTCCAGATAACTGGTGCAAAAAATTCTACTGCAAAATTTGAACAAAAGAAAATCAAAATTAATCCTACATTGATTAATCAAATGCTTGGTTTGAATATTAGTACATCAAAAATTATTTCATCATTAAAAAAATCTAGATTAGATGCTTCAATAAAGGGCAAAGATATTGTTTGTACCATTCCTGCATATAGATTTGATATATTTGGACCAATGGATTTAGTTGAAGAAGCTGCTTTAGGATATGGAATTCAAAATCTTACACCAACTATGGCTCCACCTCAAACACTTGGCCAAATAAATCCTGTTTCATCTCAGATTAAATCTCTCAGTCAGACAATGGTTGGACTAGGATATTTGGAATCACTGAATTCAAGTTTAACTAGTAAACGTGTGCTTTATGAGATGACTAATCGGAATACATCAAAAATTATTTCTGTACTTGATTCAAAAAGCCAAGAACACACAATTTTACGTGACACTATACTTCCTGGATTATTAGAAAACCTTTCTAGAAATATTCATGAATCATATCCACAAAAAATGTTTGAGACTGGTACAGTATTTACTTTAGATGATCCAATTTCTGAAAAAACTAATCTCTCAAGTATTAGTGCTCACAAGGATGCAAATTTTACAGAAATAAAATCAATATTGCAATCTGCATTAAAGACTGGTTTTGGAATCCACATTGATACCAGGACTACTACTCATCCATCATTTGAAGAAGGACGATGTGCAAATATCATTGTAAATAAAAAATCAATTGGTATTGTTGGAGAAATTAATTCAAAAATCATTGAGAATTATAAAATACGTGTTCCTGTAGTTGGTTTTGAAATATCTCTATCTGAATCCATTCTCAAATCTATTTAGAAAAGAACCTACTAACAGTAATCCTCCTAGTCCTAAAATTACCAACCCTATAGTAAATTCAATAATCAATCTTTGATGAATTTCTTTTTCTTTATCTAATAGTGAATAATATAATTCAAAATCAATATTTTCAAAATACTCTATTTGTGGATAATCAAAAATTATGATGAGTGTTCCTAAAACTAGTACAATAATTCCCACAAGAAATAATGTTACATTTTTGATTTCCATTAAAACTCTCTTTTGAGAAATGATTCAATTTTAGTTTTAAAACTTTGTTAAATGAATTGATAATTTCTTCAATGGTTTTTAGTAGGATGAGATCTACCATTAAACGCCCAAGAGCAGGCACACAGACGGATTGGGATGATGCGATCGTGATGATACCAGTGATTTCCAATTCACCCAGGTGTGCTACATTATATGGGCAACCCCGGTTTCAGAACGCGAGGAGGCATATGGCTATGTTCCCATGAATTTGTGCGAGTCAGAACCGGGGAACATTAACCATCCCAAAACGATTAAACAACTGCAAAAAATACTGAAACTAAAATGGTAAACTATTGGTTGGCAAAACAAGAACCTAGTGGACCTAGAGGATATAATTTTGAAAAACTAAAAAAAGAAAAAACTACTGTTTGGGATGGAGTTCATAATAATCTTGCATTAAAACATATGAGGGAAATGAAACCCGGTGATCTTGTTTTGTTTTATCATACTGGTGATGAAAGACAAGCTGTAGGAATTATGCAAATAACTTCTAAACCTTATCCTAATCCAGAAGAAGACAAAGAACGTTTCATTGTTGTAGATGTTAAATATAAAAAATCATTAAAACGTCCTGTAACACTTGATGAACTGAAAAAAAATAAAAAATTTCAGGATTGGGAATTAATTAGAATTTCACGATTATCTATAATGCCTGTGCCTAAATCAATTTGGGATGAGATTTTAACAATTTCTCAAAGCTGAATATAATCGGTTTATTGATATAATCCGAGTATAAGCCATAGGTTTAAGTATTGAGTTAGTTGATCAAATATTGAATGTCCACTATTCTATCTAATGAGCGAAATAAAGAAAGTTTTGAAGAAAAAATCAAGGCTAAATCTCTAAACACCCAAAGAAATATCAAATATGCCATAAAGAATTTTGAGAAATTTTGTTTAGCAAAGTATGATCTTTCTGCTGATATGATAATTAAAGAATACAATAAAGCTGATCAAGATCAGCTTTTCGATTCTCTCCAAGCTTGGATTAATTGGAATAAAGAAAATGGAATAAGCCCTAATGTGATAATTATGTGGTTTTCATTTTTGAAGAAATATCTTAAATACCAAAAAGTTAAACTATACACTGAAGAAGCTAAAGATAATTTGGATTTTCCTCATTCTGTTAGAATTGAAAAAGAACCATTAACTAAAGACCAAATTCGGAAAATTTTAACCGTTGCTAGTTTTAAGAATAGGTTAAGAATTATTGCACAAATTTCAAGCGGTTTAAGACGTGGTGAATTATTAAAATTACAAAAAAAGCATTTTGATTTAACATATTCTAGAATTATGGTTAAAGTCCCTGCTGAAATTACAAAGTCAAAAAAGACAAGAACTGTATTTTTTACTAAAGAAATTCAAGTTGATCTTACCAAAATATTAAATAAATTAAATGATAATGATTTTGTTTTTGGCAGTGATAAAGTAAAAAGCCTCAATATTGGGGATGCTTATCAACAGGCAATTAATAGATATTTAGTAAAAACTGATTTACATCAAACTTATGAAAATGGAATTAGAACCATTACAACTCATTCTTTTAGATCATATTTTATCACTAGATTTTCAAGACATGATCCTAATTTGGCTAAATATTTTGCAGGTCAAGATCAATCTAAAGATTTACTTGTTTATGATAGATTAACTTTAGAAGAAAAATTAGAAAAATTTTTAGAAATTGAATCTGATTTATTAATCTATGATGATGATAAAGAAGATAAACAAAGTAAGGTTATAGACGCACTTGAAGAAAAAATACAAAAACTAACCAAAGAAAAGGCTGAATTAAAAGATAAGGATTCTAATAATGATGATCTATATGATATGGTATTAGAATTAAAGAAAAGACTTGATGAATCACAATCTAACAAAAAATAATTTACTATCTATAATTATCTATTTTATCAACTTCATACGTTAATCTTCTAATTATGTTTAATGTCAATTTAAAATTATTAATTAATATTTCATCATCTTTTGGATGAAGATTCTTTATAATTTCATTCATTCCACGTTTAATTAGTAAATATGCTAAATCGTGATATGCTTTTTTATGTTTTATTTGATAACGTGGCTCAAACATATCATTTGAATTTTTATAACTTGCAAAATCTCCAATTTCTTGAGATAATATACCATTTGGATGAAACATAAAAATAGAATCTAATAATTTATTGGTATACTTCTTATCAAAAATATTAAACATTATATCCCGTTGAATATTTTTTAAAATCTCTACGTTATTAGGTTCACCAATTAAATCCAATTCAAGAGTTCGGATAATTATCTCTTTATCCAATGTTGTGTAAATTTCTCTGGTATATTCTCTTTTTGAATATGGATGATCTTCAATTTTATTTTTTTCATCAGTAGGTGTGTTTGAACTTTCTGATTTTGGATAAGCTGTATCCCCCTCCCCTATTTCATCAGAAGTTATGTTTGAAATTCTTATAATTTCTGATAAATTATAAAGAGCATCTATGTCCCTTTGTATTCTCTCAATAATGTCTTTTCGTGATTTTGATAATCTTTTTGTTTCTATGATTTTTTGACTACTATTTGTTTGAATTCCTTTATATTTGGACAATAGAAAATCTATAATTTTAAGGGTGAATTTTGAAGGCTTAATAATCATATTATATGTAAAAGTAGAGCTATATTAAAAGTTTATAGTAAAGTATTATGCGTAAAAGTAGAGATACATTAAAAGTCTACTATTGTAATATTGTATTATAGAAAATGAATAACAAGAAAAATACTTCAATGCAAATTAGTAAAGTTACTTTAAAACGATTATCAGAATTTGGGGAATTTCAAGAACAGTATGAACCAATATTGATTAGACTTTTAGATCATGCCGAAAAATGCCAAAAATTCCTAAAAAATAGCGAGGATGAGAAATAATGGCTAAATCTAAAAAATGCCAAATTTGTAATTATTCATTAAAAAATCACAGTATTGAGAAATTATCTTCATGTATTGAAGAATTGAGATCAAAAAATTCGAGGAATCATAATGGCTAAATCTAAATATTCAATTTGTAATTATTCATTAAAAAAAGACAACATTGAGGAATTATTCTCATGTATTGAAGATACAATCTTGGAAAATAATAGAGGTTAAAAAAAATGTTCAATGAATTAAGGATTAAACAAGGGGGAAATTATTTTGCATAAATTAACATCTACAAAAAAAAAATCTCACCCGCCAATTAATTCCTCAAAATCAAAAAAAACATGGAAACTATTTAAAATTAGAGATATTGACGATCAAGATGAAATAATATGCACGCTTTGTGATCAACCTATAATCTTTGATGACACTAATGATTATCAAATGACAATAGGACACATTAATTATCCATCACCTGAATACGAAAACATCTATAACACTAATGATGAAGTTAATCTAACGCCTCAACATTCTCGTTGTAATAAACTTCTTCAAGGAAAAGATTTCTATAACCAACACAAAGACAAACTTCTTAAAACCTTACAAAAAAACATAGCATTCTCAAAATCTCAACAAAAACACAAATTGGAATTTTCTCGGGATAATTCAGTTTTAGAAGATTCAAGTTCAATACAAGACAAGAAAAGTAAAATTTATGACGCTACGTGCGAACAATATCTATCTGAATACCTAGTTAATCCAACATCAAAGATAGAGTTTGATACTGCAAAAAACGATATTACTGGAATTGTTCAATCAAAATATGGTTTTGGTAGTGAAGTGTCAACTAAAAGACATTTAATAAAAACCTGCAGTCGATTCGTATTAAAATATGTGATTGAACCTAATGAAGATTCAATTAAAATAATTCGCTTAATGCGATCTGATGAAAAGGAGCAATACAAATTCCATCTAAATCGCTTTGAAAACAAAAATGATATGAAATTATATATCTGATCACACACACAGAACTTTTTTTTATTTTTCTATAATTGCTATCTTCATTATTTTACTATTGAAATAATTACAACTTTTCATTCTAAATATTGTAAATTAGAAGACGTATTATCACTGTGTGTGTGTGTGTGTGTGTGAATTTATGGCAAAACGACACCCACAAAAACAAACATAGAAATTGAGATGATGATAAATGTATAACATTGAAAATACTCTAAATAATATTAATGAAAATATTAAACAATTAAATCAAAATTCAAAATTAATTCAAGATGATCTAAACTTAATCAAAAAATCTCTTAACATTTTACCTGATAAATTTACACAAATTGAGGATATTGAAAAAAGCATTATTAAATATGAAAATTATGCTCAAAGCAATAATCTAAATCAAACTACAATTAATAATCAAAAATCAGCAATTAGAGGATTCTTAGTATTCTCAAAAGGAATCATAAACCCTGATACAGTAAAAAATTATCTTAATTCTAATGATAAAAACACATGGAAATCAAATCAGGTCAAAGCTCTAAGAAAATACATACGGGATTATCTAAAACTTGGAAACTGGATTAATAAATTTGAATTCAAAAAAGATAAAGCTAAAATTAAGAAAATTCCTAATGTAGATGAATTATCACAATTTTGTAGTTCACTTCATTTTCCTACATGGTTAATTTTTCTCTTAACGTATAATTCAGGATTAAGAATAGGTGAAATTTTAGCCCTTAAAGTATCTAACATTAATTTTGAATTAAACATGATAGACGCTAGTAATATTCACAAATCAGAAATTAAGGAATCATGGATCAGCTTTTTTACTGATCAAACAGCTAATTTATTAAAACAAACAATTAGTCAAATTACCAATATTGAAGATGACCCTTTAATTTTTGATATTTCTTACAAATCAATTCAAGAATCATTTAAACAAGTTTCAGAAAATACAGGTATTAAGATAACCCCTCATCTTTTAAGAACAGCATTTACAGAAAAATGTACCGAAGCCAATATCTCAGAAAAATACATTAATGCTTTTTGTGGGCGAGTAAATCAAAAAATTATTTCAAAGCATTATACTGATTATTCCCCCCAATCACTAAGAAGACAGTATGATAAGGTCGAATCATTTTTAGTTCTTAATTTTAAAAATTAATTTAAATTGTATTTCTAATTCATTTTATTTATGGCTGATAAAAAAACTATAATTATACATACTAAAATATCATTTAATCCTAATCTAATTGCCCTAATCACAATAGCTTAGTTGTGTTGCTTTTCATTATGGATAAATTGGGCATTTATCCCCCCCCCTATCTATCTCTAAGCTAGGTTCTAGCTTATTGGTTGCAGATTCTATCATACTCTCAAAAAAAGGTTCAAAAACATATTCAATCCCAAGCTTAACTAATAATTTTCTTACTCCTTTATGGATTATTTACCCTATCTACTCACTGGATTGGCAGAAAAAGAGCTTAAAGCTTTCTAGCTTTCAAGCTATGCCCTACGCGTTCGATAATGGATCAGTGCGTAATACTAGCTTTTCTAGTGCGTAATATTTTGCTATCCCCTAACCCTAGCTAGCTAAAAGCTAGGTTCTAGCTATCTCTAAGCTAGTTTCTAGCTTTTAATCATTGAAAAATTTACTAATCTTTAGATTATTTTTAGTTTGTATGAAATAGTTAATCAATATTGTAATTTTCTAGCAATTAAAATTGCAGTTATTGGCACACTCTTAATTTACTTGGTAATAGCACTGCATTTATCATCAAAATTACTCATAAAACACACAATAACAAAATGCTATCAATGTATTATCTAGTTAGTATCTGCTATATTGTATGACGTTTAATGATTATAAAACATAATTTTAACACTGTATTTGTGCGTAAGATATAATCTAACTTTGCCATATTCTCTAATCTTTGCATAATCTATGGATAACATAGATTAGTAGTCGTAAATTATCTTAAATCACTATTCGCAAAAACATGAAATTATAGAATACAAAATAATGATAAATTAAAATCAAAGTCAATAAACAAAAAAACCATAACGACCTTTTTTTAGGATAGTAATTTGATTGATTCTTGGGAAATTATCCAAAGTCTTATTGGTTGTTAGATCAATAGACCCTATGGAAATATTACCATAGGTTCAACTCAAAAAAAGCTTCAAATATTTTTTAGACTAATCCTTAAACATTATAATTTTCGTAATCCATATTCGGATTATGAAGTATAACTAGGCATTGTATTTCATTAAATCACATACAATTAGCAAATTAAATAATTATGGCTCTAATACCCTTTAACTACATTGTAAAGAGCTGGAATGTATGTTTGAGATAGCTTGATTGTAATTCAACGCCTAAATTAATCTAATATTCTAGGCATTAAAAAAAAGAGCTTGGTTAGTTTGATAAAATTAAATGAATAACAACGTTAGATAATCCAACACTTTTTCTAATTCTTTGTAATCATTTTATAATTATCCCCAGTCTAATTCACCTTTTATTACATCTATGATAGTTTGTGTTTGATTTACTGTCATATTCTCTATAATACAAAAGAAACAAAGATCGCAATTATTTTATACTAATTTATTGAAAATCAAATATGGATAAAAAAACAATTATTGATGAAATAAAAAACAAGGTCACTACATATTCTTCTTGGCAAATTGGAATAACTGATGATCTACAAAGACGAAAAGGAGAACATGACAATCCTGAACATTGGAGATCATGGATAGCTGATAGTGA
Source organism: Nitrosopumilus sp. LS_AOA (assembly GCA_001543015.1). Classification (GTDB taxonomy): domain Archaea; phylum Thermoproteota; class Nitrososphaeria; order Nitrososphaerales; family Nitrosopumilaceae; genus Nitrosopumilus. The sequence continues at coordinate 25,195 of LFLC01000033.1, forward strand.
AGATGATGCACGGAGCATTGAAAAATATTTCCTTGATAAAGGAATGAAAGGAGATATAGGCGGGGGTATTAGTCCAAATAAAGTCTATATTTTCTAAAAATAGAGATTAAAATCTCTAAGCTTTTTTATTTTTTGAAATAATTTGAATCAATACAGAAATGATTAATCTTATCTAAAAATAGAGTTAAACTATTTTATTCTAAATGTCATTAATTTTTTCTAATGCTATTTCAAAAACATAATAATCTAAAAACAATTAATATCAAATACCCCTGAAATAAAATGCAATCATTAAACCCACTATTCAACAAAAAAGCCATTAAAGAATTAGTTAATGATGTGCAAATTTCAGATAAGCAAAAAGAATCATCTAAAAAATGGCTTGATTTACTGGATAAAAACAAGCTAGAAAATGAAAAAAGCAATTATCCAAAATTCATGTCAATAGTTTTAGATAATATTTTGGGTTATCCAATAGAGGAAATAGACTTTGAGAAAAATAATGTAGAGTTTTCATTTTCAAACAAAGACAGAAAAAAAATATTATGCTTTGAGGTTAAGGGAACTATAACTAAAGATTTACACGCAATTCAGCACAGATCAAAAAAAGAACATTCCACGCCAATAAAACAAACATGGGACTATATGGGAAGTATGGGGCTTGATTATGGTATTTGCACAAATTACAAAGAATTTATTTTAATAACCAAAGAATACGGATACTCTAAGGAATATAATTTTGATTTTACTACAATAAAAAATAACGAATCAAAATTAAAAGAGTTTATCGGGATTTTCTCAAAAGAAAGAATTATTGAATCAGGTTTTATTAAAAAACTTCATACACAATCTCAAAATGTAGAAAAAGAATTTACTAAAGAATTCTACAAACTATATCACGAAACTAGGTTAATGCTCAAAATGTCTTTTGAGGAAAATCAAAAAGTTAGTAGTAATGAAGCAATATACTATACACAATTATTTCTTAATCGATTAATTTTCATATTCTTTGTAGAGGATAGAGGCTTTATTTCTGATTCAAAATTATTCAGAAAAAGAATTTTAAATATTTTAGATCAAGGGCAATTAACTGAACATTCAAAGAAAATCTATGATGATATTAAGGAATTGTTTATCTCTTTTGATAAGGGTTCTGATATTTTAGGGGTTTTTGGATTTAATGGCGGTTTATTTAATGGTATAATGCCTGAAAAAATATTATTTCCTGATCTTAAAGATGATACTTTTTTTAATGATGTAAAACAAAATTCAAAATTATTAAAATCTACTAAACTAAATGATAATGAAGAAATTATTATCAAAAAACATAATTCACTAAACCCCATAATTTCCAATTTACTAATTATGGATTCTTTTGATTTTAATACCGAAGTTAATGTAAATATTTTAGGTCATATTTTCGAGCAATCAATATCTGATTTAGAGGAGCTAAAAAAATCAGGAATTTCTAGTAGAAAAAAAGAGGGCGTATATTATACCCCTGAATATATCACTGATTTTATTTGCAGAAATACAATAATTCCTCATCTATCAAAGAATGGCACTAATGATATTTCAAAGTTAATTGATGAATACAAAAACGATATTGAAACACTAGAAAAGAAATTTAATGAAATTAAAATTTTAGACCCAGCTTGTGGTTCAGGTGCATTTTTAATTAAAGCCATTGATATTTTACTTGAAATTAATCGGGAAATTCAAAATAAAAAAAATACCAAATACACTATTGAACAAAAACAGATAACCCATGACTTTGATGAGGAAAGCCAAATTAGATTTATTGTTGAAAATAATATTTATGGCGTTGATCTAAATCCTGAATCAATCGAAATTACACAGCTAAGCATTTTTCTTAAAATTGCTAGTAATACTAGAAAATTAATTGGGCTATCAAAGAATATTCAAAATGGAAATAGCTTAATTTCTAATAAAGAAATTGATGTGAAAGCTTTTGTTTGGGCTGATAAATTCCCTGAAATTCTTAGCCATTTAATTAAAGATAATGGCTTTGATATTATAATTGGAAATCCCCCATACGTTAGACAAGAAACATTAAACAATAAGGAATCTATGATCTTACCTAAAAATCACACTTTGAAATTACCTGAAAATTTTATTATTGATAGTAAATCTGATTTGAGCTGTTATTTTCATTATCATGCTTTAAACCTGCTAAAAGATGGGGGGATTCTTGGTTTTATTTCAAGTGATTCATGGTTACATTTTGATTATGGTAAAAATATCCGTAAATTGTTTTTAGATAATTGTGATATACTGGAAATAACAAAAACTAATTTTAATGTCTTTGAGGATGCCGATATTTCAACTGCAATAATATTATTAAAAAAATCACAAACAAAAGATCATAATGCTTTATTTAAAACAGTGAATAAGGGGGGCTTTGAAAGTAATAATTTCACTAAAACAGAAAAATCACAAAATAAACTTAATACTGATAATTGGAATAATAATTTTTCAGATTTTAAATTAATGCCAAAAATTGATATGGTAAAAATGGAAGATGTTGGAATTATTAAAAGAGGAAAAACTACGGGATGCAATGATTTTTTTATCTTAACTAAAGATGTTATAGAAAAATATGGAATTGCAGAACAATACGTTTATCCTTGTGTCTCTAGAAATATTACAAGTATTGATCTTAATGATGTTAATCCTGATGAATATTTGTTAAATGTAAATGAGACTAAAGGACAATTAACAAAAACAAAAGACGGGAAAAAAATTTTAGAATATATAGAAAAAATGGGATCAAAAAAGATTATTCCAAAAAAAGGATCACTTTCAAAAGAATGTAAAATAAAAGATTTAGAAACAATATCTAATAGAAAAATTTGGTATTCTTTAGGTTTAGATAAATCTCAATTACCATTAATCATTTTAGCTAGATTCGCACATGGACGAATGAAAATATATGAAAATAATGGTAATTATTTTTCACGGGATAACTGTGTATGGTTTATTCCTCATAGTGAGAAATTTGTTAAACCTATTCTAGCTTATCTGTCAAGTTCATATTTTACTCTATTATCTGAAATATGTGGACATTCTCAATCAGGTAAAAGCGGAAGTGCATTACAACTTTTAACAGGTGATTGGAAAAAAATTTATTTACCTGATTTAACTAAAATTGATAAAATTTGTGAAATATTAACTGATACTTGGAATACTTACAAAAATGATTTAGATTTAGAAAAATTAGATGATACTGTAATTTCTATACTATTTCAATCCAATAATTTAAAACACATTCAAAAAATTAAACAAACTATACGATTGGAAATTATGAATAAAATAAATCAAAGAGGTAGATTAAATGCGTATATTAAAGAAATTAAAAATCTAAATATTGAATTCATACCTGAATAAATAGAAAAAAATAGCTAAACTCGGTATTATTTTTTATAATAATCCTAATATTCATTAACTTCTTTATCTGATATTATAACATGAAGATACTATATTATTGTAAAAACAAACATCTAGTTATAGAAAAAACAAGTCCTGATACTGTCATGCTATCCATTACAGATAAAGACGTTATGACAAAATGTGAAGAATGCGATCAGAAAATAGATATTCCAAATATCAAAATTATCGTTTAACTATAATTTACTTTTTTAAATTATAATCACATTTTAAAATAGAGCTATGGTAAATTAAAAAAATGGATCAGTTTAATTAATTGTCTGATTTATTACTATTATGACAAAATCAGTTTATGATCAAAACTGTTTATCATGCAATAGTGTAAACTTGGAGTATTTTGGAAATTACTATATTAATTGTTTTCAGACAAACGCTAATGGCTGTGAACCTATGGTAAATTTAATTCATTGTAGGGATTGTCATTTTGTATCTGTTGTTATGATAACTAAAGGAGAGGTTGATAATCATAGAAAAATTGGCAAAAATCCTCAAAATGAGACTATTCAGAATATATCAAATAATAAACCAGACAGTAAACCCATCAGTTCGTATTCCTTATCCCTAATTGCTGATTTAATGAAAGTTGATGAATAAACCAAACAGTAAACCCATCAGTTCGTATTCCTGTTATTGTTAAAAATTAAACCGATAATGTTTGAAATCGGTTTTAGAATTCTACATCAAAATCTAAATAATTTTATAAAATCACAAAAACTTCAATCCCAAAATCCACACTTTCTTTTTTTTATTATTTAGTTTTTATATCCCTAAAATTTCATTTTATCATTGAAAATTCTAATTGGTATTCTATTATCTGTTGTAATAATTTCAGGAATTGGGTTGGCATATTCACAAACAGAATTAGATGTTATTGGGGAAATTGAAAAACTACAAAAAAAGATTGATACTTTTCAACGGATGATTGATAGGTTACAGGCATTGATTGATTTATCACAATCAAGGATTGATGATTTAAAAAATGAAAATTATGTTTTAGAAAAGTTTCCATATACACTTAGTCAAGGTGAAGTTGAGGATAATTGTAAAATAACAATTTTAGGATTTGAACTTTATCAAGAAGGAAGTGAAAGAGACCGATACATAATAGGATATGATACAACAAGCATGAAAAAAGATATATCTGGATGTGATTCTGCAATTTATTCGATTTATGCAGAAACTGAAGATGGTTTGAATTTAAATACTTGTGGTTGGTGTGATATAGGAAGATCTCATTTGTATCCTAATGATAAAATGTATACTAGCCCAGCTACATCAGATCAGGGTTTTAAATTAAATCATAATGATAAAGTAAAAAGAATTGCAATAACAATTAGTGATCGTCATGGAATTTATGAAGGAGACCCATACACTAGATACTTTGAATTCAAAGTAATTGATAATCCTTATAGATAATATTTTAGAGTAAACAAGCGTTATTTGTTCTGATCTAAAATATCAATTAATAGAAAATTCATATTTCATTCCTATCACGATAACCCGACAGAACCATAAAACAATATTTTTAAATAAAATATTTGAGATACCAAATTGAGCCTGAATTCTGAAACTCATTTTCTAACATTCTTAGTTTCATTTTCGCAAAAAAAGGAATGATGATGGCTCGTAAATCAAAATAATTAATCAAATATAGCAAAGTCTAAATCAAATTAAAATATCATTAATCCAATGACGAAAAAAATCGTAATTAGTGCTATTGTATTAATGGCAATAGTAACAACAATGGGGATAATGCCCGCATACGCTACTATACATTCAACACAAATTATACAACGTGTTGAGGGAGTAGATGAAAGATCAACATACATATCTGAAGAATCAACTCAAAGGTGTGCAGGTGTTAATGACGCATGCGGGTCAAAGCTAAAAGTCAAAAATGGATATTATAACGACTTCATTTACACATACTACAAGATAGGTGGTAAAGGTGTAATGTGTGACATGAACACCATAATAAAAATAAATGGTGAGATAATAGCTGATACCACATACATAGAAAAGGAAACATACGGTAAGTGGAAATATGGAGTTCATCTTGCAGATAATTTACAAGAAGGTGATACCATCGAAACCATAACAACATTTAGTAGTTGTTGGAAACAAACATTTACACGATAATCCCAAAATCCACACTTTCTTTTTTTTATTATAGTTTTTATATCCCTAAAACTTTCATTTTTCATTGAAGATTCTAATTGGTATTTTATTATCAGTTGTAATAATTTCAGGTATTAGTGTATCATATTCTCAAAGTGATTCAATACCTGCATGGATTAAAGGAATAGCTGGATATTGGGTAGAGGATAAGATAACGGATTCAGAATTTATAGAAGCATTAGAATTTTTAATTGAATCAGATGTAATCAAAGTTAGTAATAATAAAATAATGGAATTAGAAAATCAATCAGATATTATAAAAAAACAGTCATTCAAGAAACAATATCCCAACGGACAATTAGAAATGGAAATTAAATTCTATGAGAATGGACTTTATGAATCAGAAAAAAGATATTATGAAGATGGAATATTAGAACTTGAAACTAAATTCCAGGATAATGGATATCTTAAATCATTAATGTCATATTATGAAGATGGAGCATTAGAAGTTGAAAGCAAATATCATGATGATAATGGATATCCTAAATCAGACCAATGGTATTATGAAGATGGAATAGTAAAAGCTGAAATACAATATCATGATGATAGTGGATATACTAAATCAGATAAACGGTATTATGAAAATGGATCAATAGAAATTGAAATCCAATATTATGAAGATGGATATCCTAAATTAGAACAACGGTATTATGAAAATGGAGTATTAGAAGTTGAAAGCAAATATCATAAGAGTGGATATATAGAATTAGGTAAATGGTATTATGAAAATGGATCAATAGAAATTGAAATCCAATATCATAATAATGGATATCCTAAATTAGAACAACGGTATTATGAAAATGGAATAGTTGGATCAACATCAATTTATAATTTTGATGGATATATGGTATCAGAAAAATATTATGATTATGATGGAAATTTGATACAATAATTAATTTATCAAAATTTTGACTTGTAATTATCAATTAAATTTTCATAATGACTAAATCAAACAAAGAAGAAATTAAAGACTATGAGGATTCTAATGATAAATTCATCAAATATTGTAAATTCTGTAAATATTCAACACTTCGTTCATCAATGGATAATTCAAAATGTTCAATGTGTCAGAAATTTTATGATTCAGGAAAAAAATAAACATTATTTTTTTTAAAACTTAACAAATTATTCACAAAAAAAGACAAAAGTATAAAATCAAGATTCACAATAATAAAACTATGAAAATAAATAGTA
>LFLC01000001.1 GCA_001543015.1 Nitrosopumilus sp. LS_AOA
CTGATTCAGTTGATACAACACTCTCTACATACACATTCCCAGATACTGATGGTGATGGAATTGAGGATAGATGGGATTCATGCATTGATGAGCCAGAAAACTATAATGGATTCTTGGATGACGATGGTTGTCCTGATGTATCTGGAATATCAAATCCTGCATTATCTGATATTGATTATGATGGAATACCTGATGTAATAGATGCATGTCCACTAGAGCGTGAAAATTTTAACAATTTCCAAGATGAAGACGGTTGCCCTGATGTATTACAATTAACAATTACAGGAGATTCTGATGGTGATGGAATTAATGATGATGTAGACTCTTGTCCATTTAGTCCTGAAACTTATAATAAATTCCAAGATGAAGATGGCTGTCCTGATTTAATTTTTGATAATAAATTGACAGCTGACTCTGATGGAGATGGAATTGTTGATTATCTAGATTGGTGTCCAAATCAACCCGAAACATTCAATGGATTTTATGATACAGATGGCTGCCCTGATGATTTTGATTCTCTAGCTGATACTGACATGGATGGAATTCGTAATGTATCTGATGCATGTCCACTAGAACCTGAAACTTACAATAAATTCCAAGATACAGATGGTTGTCCTGATTCAGTTGAATCATCTATTCCATCTTATGCATTTCCAGATGTTGATGGTGATGGAATTGATGATAGATGGGATGCATGCATTGATGAGCCAGAAAATTATAATGGATACTTAGATGACGATGGTTGTCCTGATGTATCTGGAATATCAAATCCTGCATTATCTGATATTGATTATGATGGAATACCTGATGTAATAGATGCATGTCCAAAAATTGCTGAACGATATAATCAATTCCAAGATGAAGACGGTTGCCCTGATTTTCTAATTTATGATTATTCAGGAGATTCTGATGGTGATGGAATTAATGATAATGTAGACTCTTGTCCATTTAGTCCTGAAACTTACAATAAATTCCAAGATGAAGACGGTTGCCCTGATTCAATTGTTGATAATAAATTGACAGCTGACTCTGATGGTGATGGAATTGTAGATTATCTTGACTCTTGTCCAACACAACCAGAAATTTTCAACCAATTCCAAGATACAGACGGCTGTCCTGATGATTTTGATTCTCTAGCTGATACTGACATGGATGGAATTCGTAATGTATCTGATGCATGTCCACTAGAACCTGAAACTTACAATAAATTCCAAGATGAAGACGGTTGCCCTGATTCAGTTGATGCAACACTCTCTACATACACATTCCCAGATACTGATGGGGATGGAATTGATGATAGATGGGATGCTTGCATTGATGAGCCAGAAACTTTCAACAAATACTTGGATTGGGACGGTTGCCCTGATATCTTGGTAATATCATCTTCATCCTCATCAAGAATTGACTCTGATAATGATGGATATTATGATACCATTGATTCTTGTCCAAATAATCCTGAAACTTGGAATAAATACAATGATCATGACGGTTGCCCTGATACTGCTCCAGAACAGCAAAGATTTGTCCATGATGATGACTTAGATGGAATAATCAATGATGAGGATTTGTGCCCTCTTGATCCTGAGGATTATGACGGTGACAAAGACTTTGATGGCTGTCCTGATAACTAGTTTTTTGATATAGTAAATATATTCAAACAATTTCTTTTCCTTTATGCTCCCAAAATTTTCTAGTAGGGCGTTTTTAGCTCCAATGGCTGGAGTAAGTGATCCTGCATTGCGCTTACAATGTAAACAAATGGGTGCAGGCCTAGTTGTAACTGAATTTACAAATATTCATAGTATCATAGCTAAAGAAAAACAATTCAAAGAAAACATGCAAACAATTCAAGAATTCATTGAATTCTCAGAAGAAGAACGCCCATTATCAGTTCAATTATTTGGATCAGATTTAACGGCATTAGAAAAAGCAGCAAAAATTGTAGAGCCTTATTTTGATATAATTGATTACAACATGGGATGTCCTGCACCTCATGTTACAAAACAAATGGCTGGAGGTGCTTTATTACAAGAAGTTAATCTAACTCAACAAATATTTCAAACTCTAGTTAATGCTGTAAAAAAACCTGTCACACTAAAAATTCGTTCAGGTGTAACTGATGCAAGTAAATTCCTATTTAGAGAAATTGCTGAAATTGCAGAAGATGAAGGAATTCAAATGATTACTTTTCATCCAAGAACTGTTAGTCAGGGTTATTCTGGTCATTCAGATTGGTCAATGATTAAAGAACTAAAAGAAGTTTCAAGTATCCCTATAGTTGGAAATGGTGATATTGTAACTCCTGAGGATGCAAAAATAATGATTGATGAAACTAATTGTGATTATGTAATGATTGGTCGTGGGGCCATGGGAAATCCATTTTTATTTGAACAAATTAATGACTATCTTAAAACAAACTCATACAAGGAATATTCTTTTAAAGATAAACTAGACTCTTTTTTTGATTATCTACATCTTTCTACAAAATATAAAATCAAATTTGCAAATATCAAGAGTCAAGCAATGCGATTTACAAAAGGAATGAACGGCGGTTCTAAAATGCGTTTAAAAATTACTCTCTCTAAAGATATTATAGAACTTGAAAAAATTATGAATGATGCTTATTTACAATCTTAAATGTTTATTGAATTATTGTAAATTACTTTACACTTGTTTATGATTCCATCTAAAATATAATTGAATTTTTAATTAAATTAGTCTATTCTTATATATTTCCAGATGGCATTTATTGTATGAAGATGGGAATTGAATCATAATGGCAACAGCTTATGTTCTCATAAACTGTGAGCTAGGTTCTGAGGAAGCAGTAATTTCAGAACTAAAATCAATTGACGGTGTTGCCGAAGTTCATGGTACATTTGGTGCCTATGATATTTTAGCCAAAGTTGAATCTACTCAAGTAGAAACATTACGAGAAACCATTACTTGGAAGATTAGAAAAATTCCAAAAATTCGCTCGACTTTGACCTTAATGGGAATAGAAGGACAACAATAAATTCCCAAAATCTTTTGCTTTTATACTTGGATTGTAATACTAATCACCCCTTCAAAAAACATGTCCCCCAAAAGGATACCGCACTGAGAGGAATAGTTACCCTCTCAGTAGATTATTTCAATAAAAATAATGATTAGATAAAAGAAAATGATTAGAGGGCTTCTGAACCCGTCTTTTTTGATGCAATATTTAGAACACTTTCAACACTAGTTACGGTGATAATTCCATCTCCGCCTTTGCCTGTAAAAGATGCATCTGAAATTGCTGTAATTACTTTTTCAACTTCTGAGTCATCCACAATTGTGGTTACTAGGGCTACTTTGTTGTATTCTGCAACAAAAGTACCAGTTCCTCTTCCTGCTCTAATGACTTGTCTCTCTCCGGATCCTCGTCCATTTCCTTCTAAAATGGAAAAACCTCCGACTATGTCATTAATTGCATCAGAAACTGCTCCTACCTTAGTGGCTTGAACTGTTGCCTCAATTCGTTTCATTTTCATTTCTCTTTATGTATTCTTTAAAAGAGATCATATGTTTTTATTTTAATTTTATGATACTATGAAGTAATTGGTTATTGTATTATCCTCTGACCTTTTTAGCACAAAAATAAAGTAAAATTATGAAAAGTGATGAAAAAAGATCTCATAGACTAAACTATCTTTTAAAATGCTATTTGGTCGATCCTCAAGAAAATACTCTATACATTAAAGCAAAACAGATGGGAGTATCTGATTCTACTGCAAAGGACTATCTTAGAACAGTAATAATTCAAGCCCAAAAGATCTATTCAAGATAACTAAAATCTATTTTTTTAAAATACAAAATCTATTTCTTTGATAGGAATCCTTCGAAATCTTAAACAAGGTATTGATAAATAATCATTGTGTGAGAAAACACATATGACTAATTCCTTACATGATGATGTTAAAGCACTTTTGGATAAAGACTTTGGAGATGATAGAATCCTAAAGCAAATTTTTCGAGCATGTGAGAATGATGAGGTAATTAGTAACTATGAAAGAAATTATGTTAGAAAATTAGCAGAAAAACATTTGGGAAAGGCACCCGCAGTAGAACCAACCCATATAGTTGAAGAAAAACCAATAATTCCTGATGTAGTGATTCCAGAAACCCCTTCAATTCAAACCATTCAAACGTTTCAACCCCCTCCTCCAAGAATTTCATCTACTAGCTCAAACAACTCAAAAATAATGTTGGGAGTTGGTGTACTTGTTTTAGCAATAATTATAATTGCAGCTGTATCTTTTAGTGGAACCTCTGATGTATCTAATACCCCAACCACACCAATTACAGAAACATCAATTGGTACATTATCAATTCAAACTGATTTTTCATCGTATAATAAAAAAGATATAATTTCAATTAGTGGAATTTCTGATACTACTGGTTCTGTTATTCTTTCAATTCAAACTCAAAACAATGAACTTGTGTGGACAGAAAAAATTTCATTAAAAAGTGATGGTAGATATTCTACATTGGCAATAGCTGGTGGTCCGGGATGGGAAAATTCTGGTACTTATACAATCAAAGTAGATAATGGTGTAGAAACAAAATCTAGTACATTTTCATTTACTAGTTAAATTTTTTCAAATTCTTTCCAATGAGAGTCAACTATATCTCGTAATTTCTCTACACTAATTTCATCCATATATTCACGATAGACTATGAATTTGTTTTGCCTTTTAGAATCATTTTCATAAATATCACTAGTATTTTTTGGGATTGCACCTTTTTTCCATTGATTCATCTCAAAAATCCAAATCGTTGAATCAGGATTTGAAAAATCAATATCATCACAACCAACTATGTACAGATAACACTTTGTTGCTTGGTTTAATTTTTCATGCAATTTTTCATATGCAATCATTTGGCCTTTTGCAATGTTGATTTTATCGTTGTGAAATCCTTTGAATTCTAGTATGATAAACCCACCCCTGTGCTCAATTAACCAATCAATATCTGTCCCACCTGAAGCAATCATTCCATGAACAATTAGATCACCTAATACTTCTCGTCCACGCGTAAATTCTGCCTCATCAAAAATCTGGTATTTAGCTTTTGAGCTTTTACGAATAATTTGATTTGAATTATGGTTAATTTTGGCAGGATTTTCTTTATCATAAAATGTATCAAGAAAATCACTAGTTTCACTAACCATAACTTTTTGAATCAAAAACTTGATGATAAGATATGTTGTAAAATATTGTAAAGTTTAACTATTTTTCTGGTTCATCTGCAAAAGAATTCTCCACTGGTACCCTTGTACAAAACAAAATATTCTTCTGGTTTTTTTCTATCTTTTTTTGCATTTAATGCATCTTGATACATATCAAAATGCTCAATTAGATACAGTGGGTTATCTGAATCAGAAAAATAATCAATTCCTATTAGATCAAATCCTTTTTCAGGAGTCATTTTTTCCTTTTCTTTTTTAAAAATATCTTCAGACAATTTTCAATTTTTTAATAATAATAATTACTCATAAATCATCAAGTCTTTTTCTTCTAAGAGCGAGTGTAAATTATGTACAGAACGATACACATCTGATTCTTTTTTGGCACCTGTGCAGACTAATTTTCCTGATGCAAATATCAAAATGACTGTTTTTGGATCAACCATTCTATGAATAATTCCTGGGAATTGCTCAGGTTCGTACATACTTCTTGGTAATGTTCTTGCTGCTTTTTCTAGATGGATTTTTCCACCAAGATTAATTGATGAGACTATATTTTGAACGGTAATTACCGCATCTTTTTTTATTTTTATTTTACCTTTCCTTAGTCTTTGAACAACTATGTTAACTGCTTTGATTGCCAACTCTTCTGATTTGGCACCTGTGCATACCATTTTTCCTGTTCTAAAAATCAAAGTTGCAGTTTTAGGATTCTTTATTCTAAAAACTAAACCTGGAAATTGTTCTGGATTGTATTCTGTTTCTGGAAATTTTTTTGTAATATCATTTAGATCAATTTTTTGATCAACTGATGCTGATGCTACCACATTCACAATACTAACTATTGGCTTTGTTTGAGGCATATCGACGGAGTAAATATGACCCCTTTATATACACTGGTCAAATTTTTTATGAAATATTGATTTTTTTTAATGACGTCCAATCCATTGATATCTATATTCTTCATCAATAATTTCTGAAACAATTTCCCTGTTTTTGATTTTTGATTTTGGTAAATCAACATTAAAGAATCCTAGCTGACCTTTCCATGGGATTGGAATTCTAAGTGATTTTGAATTCTTTAACATGAATCCAAAAGTTTTTCCATTAAACTTTTTTGAAGAGAAATGAAATTTTTGATCTTTTTTTATCTCTTTGATCAAATCATATTTTTTCACATCATACAATTCTACTTTTCCAACTATGGCTCCTGTAACTAATTTTTTTTTGATTTTTAATCTACTACAATCATTAATTCTAATTTTAATTGGAGCATGAATCAAAAACTCTCCTCGAAAATTTGTATTCCAATTTCTTAACTCAATAATTTTTTTACCTGAAATTATTAAATCAGCAAATGGTTGTGATACTGATAGACATTTCAAAATATCAATCAGTAGCTGCTTTAATAAATTCCTCGGGATTTTTACCAATTCCTTCAGGCAAATTGGTTATTCCACCATTCAAGCTTTCAGTTACTATACCTTTACTTGCAAGAACTTGAGCAGTCATTAATGATGTATTTCCAGCCATACAAATGAGTAGTGATTTACCTTTAGAACCATTTAGCTCTTTGCTAAGTTCTTCTGGAATTTGTCGTGTTGATAATAATTCATTGATGGTACTTGCTTTAGGGATTGCAATTTTTTCTTTATCTATTCCTAAAGATTTTGCAATCATTTCAATTCCTGCCTCTTTTGGAGTATACGAAGGATGAACCCAAATTACTTTATCATACTCTTGAACACTAGCTGCTGCCTCATCCAAAGATACCTGCATACGTTGACTCTTGAACATTGCCTCTAGATTTTTCTTATATTTTTCAATACCGTCAGCCACTATAACTATGAATTTTCCTTTATCTCCATCACTTACCATTTCTAATACACTGTATAGTGCTAGTGCAGAGCTTTCGCCAATATTGTGACCTTTCTCTACAAAGAATTTGAGTAAGTGTTTTGCTTGTCCAAAGTCTACTTCATGCTCTGCTTCATAGTAATCTGGATTATACAATTTTAATCCTTCAGCTTTGGCTTTTGTTCTAATCCCTGCTACATCTTGACCTACAGATGGAAATACTACATGTATTGCTTTTTTACTATATTTTTCATTCATGTATTGACTTATTCCACCAGATGTACCACCAGTTCCAAAGGCACACATTATTCTGTAATTTTCTAATGAATCTCCATTTTCTTGTAATTGTTGTTCAATTTCTACAGCTGTGATGGTTCTATGAGCATCAATGTTTAATTCATTATCATATTGTTCTGGACAAAAACATCCATAAATTTTTGAAATTAGTTTTGCTAAATTAATTATATCTTCAGCAGCTAGTAATACTTCAATTTCAGAAATTGAATTATCAAAAACTGTAGGATCAAAACCTAATTGTGTTAGTTGAGAACGAATGTTACCTGCAGTTGCTTTTGCCTTTAATGCATCAGCATCACTATCTTTCATTCCTGGAGCAGGACAAATATCCATATCTAAATCCATTATTCGAATATTTTCATTTCTCAATTCTTTGAAGACCCCTTCTTGAAGTTTTCTTGAAACAAGCGAAATTACAGTTAATCCAAGTTTTGACATTTGGCCTAAAGCAATTCCAAAATTACCTGATGTTGCCTCAATTATTGTTTGATTACTTTTCAATTTACCTGTCTTGATGGCATCATGCATTATGTGAATTGCAGGTCTAATTTTGATTGAACCTGATACCAAATTAGCATCAAATTTTCCATATATTTTCAAATCTAATTCTGCAATATCTAATTTGTAAAGATTTTTTGCACATTCTTTAAAATCATTAGTTAGATCAATTAGCGGTGTTGCATTTACAACTTTGTTATTTTCTAAATGTGGAATTTTACTCCAAATCTCTTTTTCAAATCTTTCAAGTAGGTCTTTATCAAAATTATTTTCTGACATATTTTCTCTCTATGCGCAATTAATTTTTTCTCATAATAAATATCTGATGAACTATAATTCATTGATTTTTAATTCACACATCTAAAACTTTGATAACTTTACTTGGAATATCTTTTAGTCTACTTACTGCCATAGTTTTTTCATATCCTAAATGTGAGAGATTATTTGCAATAATTGTTGCCCTAACTGTAGTAGGGCCTAAACCCATAGCAACCATGTTTATGCCTAATCCTTTGATTGACTTTGTCATTTTTCTAACTGCATCAGAATCTGATGGTTCACCATCAGTTAATGTCAAAAAAATATTTGGTCTTTTTGCTTGTAGGATTGGAAACATCTTATCGTATACTTCTGCTAATGGTGTTGATCCATTTGCAACAATTTGTGCTAATCGTTTTGCAGTTAAATTATTCCATTTAACATTTTCAGGTTTTATTGACCAGCAAACCATATACCTGCTTTGTGTACTAAAAGCATACACTGCAAATTTTACTCTAAGAAAAGATAAAACTTCACAAAGTGCAAGTGTTGCTTTTTTATATTCAATAGACTCCGATGCAATACTTGATGAATGATCTAATAAAATCACAATTTTTGTTTTAATTGATTTTTTTACATCTGTAATAAATGGTTCATGACCTTCAATGTAATTTTCTTCATCAAACTCCTCTCCTGATTTAAGATGTTGTTCTTTCCAACCTGATTTCCATTCTTTAAATTTTATTTTTAAACCATTAATCAAACTCATGTCATAGATTATTGTTTCATTAACATTCCTTGTTGACGGAATTTGTATTCCTATTGCCTCAGGAAAAAATCCTTTGTTTTCTGTTTTTTTATTTTCATCCAGTAATACTTTGTATTCACCAAATACATCATTTCCACTTAATACTGCATTTGGATCAATTGAACCATAATCACCTTCCTTATTTTTTGAAATTATTTTTAATACTTTTAACACCTCTTCTTCAGTTAATGCCATTCCAGCTTTCATAAATGGCAATGATATTGGAATTATCAAAAGAGAATCGATTTCTAAAATTTTAATTATTTCAGTTACATTTTTTTCAAGCCAATCTGTTTCAAAATTTTCTTTAATTGCTTTATTGATAATTTTTTTTGCAAACACATTTGCTTTTTTTATTTTTTCAAAATGACTAGATTGAATTTCTCCTTTGATTACCCCAAACATGAAATATTGATAAAATGCCTCTACGAGCCTTGCTTTTCCATAAATTGTGTGAAGTTGTGGTCTTGAAACAAGATTGTATGTATAATTAAAAATAATTTCATCATCCATTCCTTTCCATATCCTCCTTCCTAATTCCTCAACTCTCTTTGTTTCCATTGTATTTAGAATAAATCCAAAAGCATGATCATTGCTGAGAATCTTTTTACAATATTTTATTCTCATTGCTTCATACCATAATGAAGTTCTAAATTGTCGATATTTTTGAAAACCATTTCCAATTCGTTTTTCTAGTGGTGTTATGATTACTTTATTTTCTTTTAATCTTGTTTTAGTTTCAATTATGTCTGAGATTTCAATGATGATGTTATTTTTTTCAGACCATCTTCTTACAAGAAATGTTGCAATTTCTACTATTGATTCATTTTGAAGTTGAACTGGTTGCATTTAATTTCCAAACATCGATGTGATAATGTCATTTACTTTTTGATATTCAATGTCGCCCCATTGAGTATACACATTTCCAAAAACATATTTTGCTGCTTCTTTTGGAGACATATCTTTATCTAATAATTTTCCAAATGCTATGGTTTCCCTTAAACTGGGAGAATAAAATAATTCTTCAACAGCTGCAGCTTGTCTTAATGTATTTGCAAGCTTTATTGCTTGAATTATTTCTGAATCATGTTCTCCTGACACATGTTTTTTGATTATTTCTAATTCCATTTCTTCTGGAGGATATTCTAATCTAATTCTCACTGGAAATCTACTTAGAATTTGTGGTGGAAGCTCTTTGGTTCCAGTATGTGTTAATGGATTAATTGTTGCAATTACAAACCATTTTTCTTTTGCTTTGATTACCTCCCCCGTTGATTCTTTTAATACAATTTGTCGTCTATCATCTAATGCTTCATCAAGTCTGAGTAACACATCTGCTTCAGCCGAATTAATTTCATCCAAGTAAAGCATATCTCCTTTCTTCATTGATTTTACCAATAACCCTTCATCAAAATTTACAGTTCCATCAGTTAGAGTTTTTGTCCCAATAAGGTGACTTTCTCTAGTTCTGAGACTGAAATTAATGGATTCTAGTTCAATATTCATGCTTTTTGCAAAATCTCTAACTAGTGATGTTTTTCCAGTTCCCTTTGGTCCTATAATTAGCACAAAAAGATTGGCCTCATATGCCTTTTTTAAAATCTGAATTGAATTATTCCAATCAATATATTGAATTTCTTCCAATGTACCTTTTCATTAATTTTGACGATATTTAATTTTAGATCTAATCGTTAAAAACTTCTATTTTTGCAAAAGCTGCTTCTAATCTTTGAAGTAATGATTTGTTCCATTCACCAAAACCTTGAGGTTCTTTTGGATAATTATTGTAATGCTCAACTAACCATTGGTTTTCAGTAGATGTGAACTTTAGTCCCTTTGCAACTGTTTGGTTTAGTGCACCTCTGATAATCATACCAATCTTTCCTAACCCTGTAAAGTCTGGATGTTCACCTTTACTAATTGATTCAACATCCATATTTCCCAAAAAGTGTTTCATTCCATAACTAATTTGATCATTTGACATTTGTTGTACTAGTCTTCTAAAAAGTTCAAGACCTGCAGTTTTGTATCCATACTCTTTGATAAAATCAAGATTGTATTTCCAAAGATTTGCTTCTGAAACATCGTTTGCTTCTAATGCTTCAGCTACATTCTTTCCAAGAATTGTTGCTGCAATTATTGCTGGTCCTATTCCACCTGCATCAATTGGTTTTGGCATCCATGCAGAATCTCCAACCATCATGTATCCGGCAGATACCATACAATCGTTTTGTCTCCTTACTGATACTTGAAAAATTCCTGAATTATTGTTAATGTCTTCTGGATCTTCTGAAAGTTTTGCATTTTTGATTGCAACATTTCTATGAAGATATTCCTTCATCAATGATTCAACATTATCTTTCTTTCCTAATCTCTTGTTTCTTTTATCCAAAAATGTTTTTTCGACCCCTAAACCTATGTTGACTTTGTTATCTCCTTTAGGAAATACCCAACCATATCCGCCTGGTGCAATATCTTGATCCAAATGAATAATACAATAATCAGGATCAAATTCTGAAAGTTCTTTTTGACCTTGATCAAAATACATAATGTATCTGCCTGTAGATTCTAAATCTCGTCTATCAATCCTCTTTTCAACTTTGGTTGAGTTCTTGAGTCCATTTCTAAGCATAGATGTAACTCCTGTTGCATCAATTACAATTTTTGATGTTTTCTTAAATGGCTGTTTTGTTTTGTTATCAATCCCTTGAACTCCAACTACTTGTTGGTCATCATAAATTAATCCTGTAATGTTCATTTCAAATTCAAATTCAATACCCATTTTTTTACATCTTTCATTTTGAATTTCTGGTAATTTTGTTCGGTTTAACATGAATCCATCTCCATCAAAAGGAATTGATGTTTTTTTATCTGGCGAAAATGCCATTACTCCTTTAACATCATGCTCAATTTCTGGTTTGGTCCAATTCACCTTGATTCTCTCTGACATGAAATCAACTGCTTCTTTGGAGCATGCATCTCCACATACCCATCCTGCAAGTGATTTTCTACCTGGTAAAAATTCAGGACTTCTATCAATAACTAAAATTTTTAAATTTTGATTTGAATAATAAGAAATAGACTGTGCTGAGATTGTTCCTGCAAGACCGCCACCTGCAATTATAACATCATAATCTGCCACGATAATGAATTTTGTCTATCCGTATTTAAAATAATACTTCTTGATATGATGTGAGAAATTTCCATGTTAATGTGATTAATTTATTAAAATAGGGTCGGTTCGTCGCGGCGTCTTCAAGGCGTTAGCTCAGACTGGAGCGGCTAATATTTCCTCATTCCCAAATTCAGTAATTCTATTATTCCTATTTAATCTAGTTGGCAAGTTGTAAAATCTCTGTAAATAATCTGACAGTATCTTTTTTGTTGTAAACTGGTGTGTGAATTTTTATTTTAATTGTATCTTTTTCACTAACTCTTAGATTTCCTTTGATTAATTCTTGTTTATCTAGTCTCATGTGAAATCTAGAATCAACTGTTCTTTCTTCAATTTCTTGGATTAATTCATTAATTTGTTCAACTGATAATGATTTGAAAAGTTTTTTCACAAAATTTTGAGCCTGTTTTTTTTGAATTTTTGCATTTAGCATAATTATTGGATTTTCAAAATGACCTACAGTTTCATGAATTGTAAAATACTCCTCTTTTAGTTCTAATACATCTTCAAAAGATTGGAAAATTTTTGAAATATCTTCTGTTGCATGAACAATTACATCTATTATCACATCAATTTTGCTAATCATAGTTGTAAAGAGAATAATTCTTGGCGTTTATGCTTCAAGTAATTTTGTTTCTTTATCTGCAGTTCTGATAAGTTTCACTTTTTCAAGACCTACATGTCTAACTCTAATTACTCTCTTGAATGCTGCCATAATATCTGAATTAATTTTACTATAACATGTTGCTTGGACAAATTGATCAATTGTCATTTCTGGAATTGTTTTGTTAATTACATCTCTTGCAATTATTCTAAGAGCATGTTGTCTTGATGTGTTTAGCTGTCTATGGGTTAAAGCCAACATCTTGATTCTAAAGATATACCCATCTTTAGTTTTGATGTCCATAATGAAATTAATCTTTGATGAACCCCGTCTCACTAAACTACGCAAAAATTCTTTTGAATATTCGTATCTTTTGAAAATTGTTAATGCTTTATCACCATCTATTTTGCTTATCTGAAAATAGATCTTGTATTGATGTTGTGAAGGATCTCCTTTAAGAATATCATAAAGCGTTACTTCTAAAACTCTACCTACTGCATTTTCATCATCAGTAATTGGAACATAAGCAATTGGGACATTGTTAAATGAATCTGGAGCATGTACTGTAACCCAGCGTTTATCTCTCCACTTGTCCTTTATTCGACCTTTTCTACGTGCCAATTATTAACGAACTTTAAATCCAAAATATAAGTGGTATGTCACTAGATCTCTTTCTGATTTCCCATGTAACTCTGTAAAACAGTAGGAATTCTAATGTGCCCATCTTTAGTTTGAAAATTCTCCATTATTGATACCAAAACTCTAGTTGTAGCAATTAGAGTACTATTGAGCGTATGTAGGTATTGAGTATCCTCATTTGTTTTATCTCTGAATCTAATCTTCAATCTTCTTGCTTGAAAATCTAAACAGTTTGAACATGAAACAATTTCCCTGTATGCATTTTGTCCTGCCATCCATCCTTCAACATCGTAAGTTTTTGCAGATATTTTACCCATATCTCCAGATGATAATAGCATCACTTTATGTGGAATTTCTAACTCTTGATAAAATTCCTCAACTATTCCTAACATTTTTTCATGCTCTTTCCAAGAATCCTCTGGTCTTGAAAAAACAAATTGTTCAATTTTATCAAATTGATGCACTCTGAAAATCCCTTTTTGATCTCGTCCATGAGCTCCTGCCTCTTTTCTAAAACATGGGCTAACCCCTGCATATCTTAGAGGTAAGTCTTTTCCTTCAATGATTTCTTTTGAATGCATTGCAGCCATTGCATGCTCTGATGTCCCAATCATGAATAGATCCTCATCTTCAACTTTGTAGATGACATCTTCAAAATCATCAGCAATTACTGCACCTTCCATGGATTTTCTATTAATCATGTAAGGTGGCTGAACTAGAGAATATTCTTTTTTTGCAAGAAAATCTAATCCGTAATGAATCAATGACTGATTTAATCTGACAAGATCATTTTTCAGATAATAAAATCTTGCACCAGCAACCTTTGCTGCTCTTTCTAAATCTACTAAATCTAAATTTTCAGAAATTTCAATATGATCCTTTATCTTAAAATCAAAATCTGGAATTTTACCCCATTTTTTTATTTCTTTGTTGGCACTTTCATCAACTCCAACAGGGACTGATTCATGAACAAGATTTGGAATTGTCATTGCCAGTTTAGAGTATTTGTTTTCAATACTTTCTTGTTCTAATTCAAATTTTGTAAGTTCATTTGAAATATTTTTCATTTTTGCTAAAATTGATGATGCATCTTCCCCTGCTTTCTTTTTTTGAGAAATTTCTAATGCCACTTGATTTTTCTTTTTTCTTAATTCATCCGTTTTGATAATAAATTCACGTCTTTTCTGATCAAATTCAATTAGTGAATCTAAATCAAAATCAACTGATCTAGCTTTAAGCATTTCACGAATTAATTGTGGTTTTTCTTTGATTAATTTTGGATCTAACATTATTCTATCACCTTTAGTGCCACTTGTACATGTTCTAGTATTTCATCAACTGTTCCAATAAGTTGTTTCATGTTCTTTTTACTTTCAAAATTAAAAACTAGTTTGTTATCAATATTTTCAACATAAAGACTCAATCCTTCTGGAAAATCCACATTATCTGGTTCTAATGCTTTTTTTACAGTCTCAGCCTTTTCTTTTGAAATGTTATTGAGACTTATTTGTACCTGACATGTTAACGACATTTACTTCTAAATAATTAAGAAATTCATCTAATTTGTCTTTAGTTATTTTTGCACCTGCAGCAGCAGCATGACCTCCACCTATGCCATCAAATTTTTCAGCACCTGTTCTCATCAATTCACTGAGATTAATGTCTGATTTACAACTAAATGATTTTCTTGATGAAAATTTTATTGTATTTTCTTCTCCATTGGTTCTTAATATTACAATTTTTCCTGAATTTTTTGGTGATCCTGCAATTAATGATGAAATCGTCCCAGTCATTGTTTCTGGTACTATATCCACACCATTGACCATGACACAAGTTTCACTTTCTGAAATTCGCCATCTCTCATTTGATAAAACATTCATGTATTCTCTAATCATTTTCCTATAATCTGTTAGAATAATTTCGCCTTCTCTTAGAATCTTATTTCTATCCCCCATACATATTGCCATTCCTACACCAGAACGATTGATTCTTCCACAAGAGTTTAGCATGGTTGAAAATTCTCTTCCATCTCGCAAGAAACTTTGTCTATCTTCTCTTGGAAATGTGTAGGTATATCCAATTAATTCTGACATTATTTCTGTAGCATTTTTTCCAGAAGTGAATTTTGTAATTGATTCAATCACCTGTCTTTTTTCAACTTCGGTAAGTTCTGCTGGTACTCTCCATCTACCCTCATCTTTTAGTTGAATTCCTGATGCATTTAGCAGTGTAAGACAGGCTCCTCTATTCCAAGTTAATCCTTCAATAAATGGCTGTGATGTAAACGCTAATGCATCTGCTAGGGGTCTGGTTTCTCTTCCTACTAATAATAAATCCAAATCAATTTCTACTAACCCTTGTTCTTTGGCAATATTTGCAATCTCAAAATTTTTACCTGTAAATGACTTTCTTTCTCCTTGATCTTGTCTATCGCCTAATGCTGAAACAACTGCAATTGCTGATAAATCTGAGTTTCTTTCATCTAATGCCATTGATGCAAGATACGCCATTCCTCCTGCACAAATTTCAGTTCCACCATCAATTCCATAACTCCATGCATTGATTACATTTTGATTATCTTTTTCTTCTTCTGGGATTTGATGATGGTCTAAAACTATCCAGTTATCTCCTAATGTTTCATCTAGAGTATTTGCAAAACCTCCTGCTAAATCAGTAATAATGTGAAAATCACGAGAATCTGTTTTGAATGATTCAGCTATTTTTTTGCTAAATTCTTTTGATGTTCTAACAGTACATTTTGCTCCTGCTCTGATTAGGGCTTTGGTAATAATACTGCCAGATGTTAATCCATCACAATCAATATGAGTTGTGACCGAAATAGATTTTCCAGTCTTTATACAATCTGAAATTTTATCTTTGAAAAATGAAAGTGACTCATCTAACGATTTTGGCATTACTCTAATTGAGCGACTACTGCTTTATACTTCCATGTTTTTGAAATCCTTCCAATTCTTTTGTAGTATACTGATAGTCTGTGAACTTTGGCTTCAATTAATTCCAAAGATCTGACATTTCTATTGTCTCCTCTGTTTACTTTGAGATGTTTTTGAAGACCTACTGCCCTGTTGACAATATTTCCAAGATCTTCTGGCATCTCTGATTTCAAATCATTTTCCTCAAGAATTTGACTCATACTTTTTTTCATGATTGGTTTCACTAGAGGAATTGAATGCTGATCTCGTAATTTAATCCCAATTTGACTTGGAGTAAGACCATCTTTTGTGTATTTTACTATCAATGCTTCAATTTCTTTAGGACTAATTGTTATCCATGAAGGTGCACGTAATGTAACTGGTCTAATAGAATGTGATTTCCCATGTCTATGTGTGTGCATTCGTCCCATAATTTGTCCCATTAAATTACAAAATTAAACGTTACTTCTCTTGATCTCGTATATTGTTTAAAATTTGAAGTTCAGAATAAAGTTTTAAATAAGTACTCATCATCAAATCGAACAGGTAAACGGTATGAGTTACAAAATACTATTAACAGCAACTTTAGTAGCTGTTGTCTTCACAATGGGATACTATGCAGAAAGTGCAGTAGTCTTTGCACAATACATGGGTAACGTTGGTGGTGACGGTGAAACAGGAAAATATACCCTAGAAGAAGCACTTGAACTTCAAAGACGAAGAATTGAATCTGCTGAAGTAAATCCAGCAGCTGGTTCAGGAACTCCAGTTCTTAGTGCAGATGGCGTAGCAGGTGCAGCAATTATTACAGCTGCAGTCTTTGGCGGAATTTCTTTGGCTTTCTTCATTAAAGGAAGATCTGGAAAATACGCAGCAATGGGTAGAGGATAAACCTCACATTTCTCTTATTTTATTATCACCTCTTAGTGAAACTGATCTCGTATTTTCTAAAACTAAAAGAAATGTATATATCGCACAAATAGTGCAAAAATATTATGATTCCTATCGTAGGTATTTTCCTAAATATCCTGTCATCAATTACAGGACAACTAGGACCAAACTATGATCCATTATTCTATGATGTAATGATTTACATCTTCGGAACCATGATGTTCACTGTATTCTTATTGGCAGTAATTTCATTCTGGTTACGTGTACACGGATGGGCTTACAAAGACAACCGTGAGAGATGGGTTGACGAATTAGATAGACACTTTGAAAGAGAAGGTATCGGTCTTATTCCAGACAACGGCAAATATTGGTAAAATTACCAACCTTTATTTTCATTATTTTTAAAATTTTTAAAACCCAAACTTACCAAATTTTACTTTTCTAAAAGTTGCTTTTTTTACAAAGTCCACAATTAGTTTTCAGGCAAGAAATCTGTGTCTTTTGATTCATCATATGCCTTTGATGTAAATTCTGCTTTGTAGTGATATCCATTTTGGAATGGATGATTTATGAAATGAGGTGACTCTTTATCATTGACATAAATTGTTGATTTACCTTGGTCCATATCTCTTAGTGGAAAGTCCCACATCCACAAAAAGTGACCTACCTCAAATGGGAATTCTTCTTCCCATTCTGCATAAATTGTACCATCATTAGTTAGTGTATACATGGATCTCTGACATTCTTCATCATTCAACGCATTTGCTGGAATGTCCACTCTTTCACCATCGATAAAAATCTCCAATGATGCTTTGATTTTGAATGGAGTGTCTCTATCATTGATACAAGCTTTGAGAGTGTTATCTTGACCTAGATATCCTTGGATTACACTGCTTCCTACTCCTACTGATATTGCAATGATTGCAGTGATAGCTAGAAATTTTATGGTTTTCTTTCTTTTGTAAGGATCACCAGTACCTGGCCAAATCATAAAGATGATTTTAAACAGATTCTTTAAAGTCCTTTCTTTTTCTAATGATGATTTTTTAAAATTTATTTTTTCATAAAGTCATTTGAAATAATTTTGAATTGAAGACTTACGTAAAACGTAATGACTAGTTTTAAAATGAAAAGGAAAAGTGGGTGGTTAAATTACTTGCCAAGGTCGTGTTGCAAACGTAATGACATATCCTACACCAATGATAATTGATTGATATGCAATGTTTGTATATGGAATTGGTTTGATTATTGGTTCACCTTCAACGACAACTGTTTGACCTGGACCTAGTCCTGGACCAACTTTTGCTACATTGAGTTGAGTATGTACGTGATACACACCTGCTTCAAGTGCTTTGGCAGATAGTGAATATTCAACAACAGAGTTACCTGCAATATCAAAGACATTGCCTGGTGGGTCTCTTGCTAACATTTCCCATCTATTACCTGCATTAGTTGACTCTGAGAAAATGGATATCCATCCTCTAAGATCTCTTTCTACAAGACTGACTAAAGTTCCTTGAAGTGTCAAGGTTTCGCCAGTTTGTAAGGATTGTCTGTTAAAAGTTTCATCTTCAATTCTAATGAAACGACTTTGGAGTTGTGCTTGGACACCGTGTGCATCTGCAGTTGGCAAAATAGTTTCAACCCAGTTGAATCCTAAAGTTCCTAGTGCAAGTACGACAGCTAGTCCAATTACGAAAATCTTTTTTTCGACCATAGTTATCCCTATTTTGTAAAAGACAATTCACGTCGTTATATATTTTACCTTCATAACGCGGATCGGTATTTATTATAATGTTTATCATTGATGATAAACAATGAAAACAAGAAAAATATGTTGGAATTATTTCAAATAATATATTTTAATTTCAT
>LFLC01000059.1 GCA_001543015.1 Nitrosopumilus sp. LS_AOA
CCGATCTTATTAATTACACAATAACTTATAGATATGTACAATATGAAAAATCATATTGTTAGATTTTAAGATGTTAGAAAAAATTGATAAAAAATCAATGTATAAAATTTATGATAATTGGCCAGAGATAGCTCAAGAATCATACGAATCAAAACATAAAGTCATTAAATTAAAAAAAGTCAGTCATATTGTATTCTCTGGAATGGGAGGTTCTGGAACATTGGGGGATATTTTTTCATCAATATTTTCAAATACAAATATTCAAGTTGATGTTGTAAAAGGCTACAAACTACCTAAAACTATATCAAAAAAAACTCTAGTAATTACTACAAGTGTTTCCGGAAATACATCTGAAACAATTTCTGTCTTAAAGGAAGCCATTAAAAATAAGTGTAAAATTATTTCTTTTTCATCAGGTGGAAAAATTATGAATATATGTAAAAAAAATAAAATTGAACATAGAGTAATCACTCAACAGATTAATCCCAGAGGATCTCTTGTAGCATATCTGTATTCAATGTTAAAAGTATTACAGCCAATTATTCCAATTACAAAAAATGAAGTTTACACATCAATAAAAAAATTAAAAAAGACTAGAAAAAATATTTCATCAAAAAATATTCATTCAAGTAATATGTCTATAAAATTAGCTAAATCTATCAGTCAAATTCCTGTAATTTATTTTCCATATGGTCTTGAAGCTACAGCAATACGATTCAAAAATTCGCTAGAAGAAAATTCTAAAATGCATGTAATTGTTGAAAACGTGATTGAAGCATGTCATAATGGGATTGTATCATGGGAAAATTATTCAAATGATCTAAGACCAATTCTAATAATAGGTAAAAACGATAACATCAAAACCAAAAAACATTGGAGGGTATTAAAAAAATTTTTTATTAGTAAAAAAATTAAATTTGAAGAAGTGAATTCTATAGATGGGGATATTCTTTCAAAAATTATTAATTTAATTTATTTATTTGATTATACTACAATCTATAGAGCAGTGATTAATCAAGTTGATCCTTATCAAGTTGAGCCTATTAATTATATAAAAAAGCGTATTTAATTAAATTCAACATTAAAATATATCTGATTTTTTTTTATCAATATTGTCTGATAGTGATTCAAATCTAGGACAGGATCTTCCGGCAGGATCTAAACATTACAGAGCATATGTTGAACCTCCACAAAATTATGATAAAGTTTCTTCAATGCAATTTAATCTACTAATACAGTTGGATCTAAGAGAAACCCACTCTATACTTGATATTGGATGTGGTTCTCTAAGAGCAGGTAGATTATTCATTCCATATTTACTTCCAAAGAAATATTTTGGCATAGAGCCTGAAAAATGGTTGATTGATGATGGTATCAAAAATGAATTAGGACAAGATATTATTGAAATAAAAAAACCTACTTTTAGTTATGATGATAATTTTAATTTTGAAGAATTTAATGAAAAATTTGATTACATCATAGCTCAGTCCATATTTTCACATGCATCCGAAACAGCAATTAGAAAATGTGCCATTGAAGCTAAAAAAGTATTAAAACCCAAAGGCATTTTTGTGGCTACTTTTTATGAAGGTGATAAAAATCATACAGGTACAAAATGGACTTATCCAGGTAATGTTTATTATACATTTGAAAAAATAAAAGAAATCTTTGAGGATGCTAATCTGACATGTAAGCGATTGGATTGGATTGGTAGTCAAAAATGGATCTTAATTGTTAATCCTGAAAATGCAGATTACATACCAAAGTTTTCAGATGTTACAATACAATCTAACATGGCAACACAGTTAGAATTTTACAAAGAAAGGTTAGAAGATATTACGAGTCATCCATATATGAAATTTGGTTTAAAAATACGAAATATTTTAAATAAAATTCGTCACTAAATTTCCATCTTTAGTAATGGTGGCAACTATAACCATTAATGATTACCTTTAATTATTTTGTGTAGAGAATTAGATATAGTGTGTAGAAGTACCACTGGAGTCATTCTCAGATGATACAAGAGATATGTATCAATTATACCACTATTTGAGATACTCAAAGACACGTTTGGAATCAGAGTACTGCCAGTGAAAGGATTTGATAATGTAAAATCATTTTTTAATTGCTTCAACATACATTGAAAGTTTTGGATGTCTTTGATCAAATAATTTCTCATCTTGAAATTCTGCAAATTTACTTTTATTAGGTTCAGATTGAAAAATTTCTTTAAATCCTGCATTTTCCAAGAAAAATTTTGCTTTTTCAAAATTCCACCAATTTACATGCCGGCTATGGCCAAATTTTTTTACCATAGATAAATCAACATCCGAAATATAG
Organism: Nitrosopumilus sp. LS_AOA; assembly: GCA_001543015.1. Lineage (GTDB taxonomy): Archaea > Thermoproteota > Nitrososphaeria > Nitrososphaerales > Nitrosopumilaceae > Nitrosopumilus. The sequence goes on from LFLC01000059.1 coordinate 2,341, forward strand.
TTATCTGCAAATTTTTCTTTAGACATAGAAATAAAATCATTATTTAATTTATCATTTGAAACATTTCCAATTTTATGCACTGCAAAAATTCTTAAAAATCGTTGCTCAATAGGATCATCATAAGGATAAAAATAGTCAATATTATTTTGTTCAAAGGCATTTGCAGCCTTATCATAATCAGGCATTGTCAAGCGAACGCAGCCTCCAGGTTTTAAACAACGATAAAATTCATTAAAAATATGTTGGCAAAAAGTTACAGGTATATGTTCTAAAGTATGAGATGAATAAAAAAAAGAAACAGAGTTATTTTCAAAAGGGAATTTTTTTTCACTAGTTAAATCAAAATTATAATCAATAATGCCTGGAATAAAAAAATAATGATCAGTAGAAAAATCCATGATTTTCCAATGACGACGATAAGCATATGCAGCGCCTACATCAACCATGAGTTTTTTTTGATCAATTGATCCGTCAATAAAATCAAAAATTGATTTTTTGAATAATTTATAATATGTTGGTAGGTGTAATTTTCTAGCAAAATGTCGTAGTCGTTTGTGAGGAAGTACATATTTTTGAACTAAAAAATTTGCATAGTTTTTACTAACAAGTCCCAATAAAATAATTTTGAAGAAGTTGGTTATAAATTATTTCAAAATAGTGTCTAAGAAAAAATCTATAATTACAAAAAGATAGTTAAAATTAACAATAAAACTATTGTTCTTTAATTAAAGAAATTTTAGATGAATGATCATAAAAGGTAATAATATTCATGGAAAGTAAAAGTGTAAAGAGATTTATTGAAAATGAACAATACTGAAATAATGAAAAACAAATCATTATTTTTACTTACTGAAAATGATGTAAATTCTAAAACAATAAAAAAAATTAAAATTACAAAAAATTTCATAGTTGTTCCGTTAACATTTAAGACAATCGAACTACTTGAAGAACAAAAAATAAAATTTGAATTATTTGACGAACTTTTATCGCCAAAAGAATACGAAAGCATTGATAATCAAGTGTATGAAATTGGAAGAACATGGGATGAACATGATTATTTAAAACAAATTTTTGAGTATAATGGAGTAAATATTGCAAAAACTATAGAAGGCGAATTAACATCTTCATTACTAAAATTTGGTCATAGAATTTGTATTTTAGAAAAAATTTTTTCGGCAATAAAACCAAATGTTGTTTATGTATCAGAAACAACAAAAAGTATTTCAAAAATTCCAAGGTTATTTTCTAAAAATTATGAATTTGAAATTGAAAATCTTGGTTCTAAATCTGATGAGACAAATTTTAGAGTTGATGATTACATGATAGGTTTTGATATCAAAGGAAAAACTGTGGAGATAACATTATCTAGAAAAAATTTCAATAGAATTAAAAAATATTATGAGTTATTGTGGAAGTGTTGTTACAAATTCTCATCAAAGCAAAACAAACAGAAAACAGGTAGTGAGATACTACTGTTAGATTTTAATTTGGTTACTAACGAATCTACATTAAACAATCTTTCTAATTCAGAATTTGATATACTATTAGCAAATACAAGAAGACCAGTAATTTGGAATTATGAATCCTTAAAAATTGCTAAAAAAATAAATTTTCAAAATATACAATTAAATTTTAACAAAGATAACAATCATCCAAAACTTTTAGAAATATTAAAGAAATTCGAAGATTTCTCAAAAGAAAATAGTTTCTTTTTTGAAAAATTCATGATCAATAATATTTCATTTTGGGATGTTTTTAAAAATGATTTTATAAAATTTTGTAAAGAGCGATTCGGAGAAAGTCTTTCATTCATTGATTCATTAAATAAAGTATTAGATAAAAAAAATATTAAATTACTAATAACACTTAACGATGCTCAACAACTTGAAAGAGCAGCAACAATTCTTTGCAAGAATCGCAATATACAAACTCTGTTTTTACGAAACACAGACATTAATATTTTTAAAGATGGAAAAAGGGATTGGGAGATGTTTGCACTCAATAAAATTTATTCCGATAAATTTGCAATTTATGGAAAGTTAACTAAGAAGTTATGCTTAGAACATAAAATAGATTCCGAAAAATTAGTTATGACAGGAAACCCCCGATACGAGGAACTTTTTAGAAGAGAAACTAAGGGAGATAAAAACAATATTCTCATTACATTAAGTGGTATAGCAAGTACTGCTTGGACTACATTTTATTCAATATCATTAGTTCTAAAGTACGAGAAAATGTTTCGTCAGGTTTTGAAATCTCTTGCAAAACTTGATAAAAAAGTTACAATAAAGATTCACCCCAATCAAGATTCAATCATCAATGTACAAAAAATTACTAACGAAATATTACCAAATGCCACAATTCTTAAAAATGCAAATACATATGATTTAATTTCACAGTCAGATGTGGTTATTACTCCTCCATCTTCTGTAATTACTGAAGCATTAATTATGAATAAACCAGTATTCTTGTTCAAATTTTTAGAAAATGATTCTGGAATCCCATATGAAAAATATAATGCAGTTGTAGCAACTGAAGATGAAAACATGATAGATTTTAAAATTAATCAAATTTTGTTTGATCAAGGAATTAGGAATAAATTAGAAACTGGAAGAAAGGAATTTCTAAAATATGCTTTAGAGTATCGTGAAGATTCTTCAGAACAAGTTATTAAGTTAATCAGAAAGATGACAGGTAGTAAAAAAGTTAATTTTTAACTAAAAAGCTAATAAGTTAAAATAACATTTTTAATCTAAATATTCTTTCATGTAATTAAACATGCTTTTTGATTTTATACTAAATATTTTGTTATCTTTTTTATCATATTTTGTATCAAAAAACAAAAATCAAATTTTAATGGGTTCACGTGATGGAAAGAAATTTGCTGAAAATTCAAAATATTTTTTTCTATATTTAGTAAATAAAAAACCCTCTTTGAATTTTTATTGGATCACAAAAGATAAAGAGCTTTATAAAAAATTAAAAAAACTTGATTATCCGGTTGTTTACCTTTATTCATTTAAAGGCTTTAAGACAATATTGAAATCAGATTTTATTCTCGTGAGTCATCATGTGAGTGATTCTTCATTTTTTCGAATATTGCCGGGAAAATTCAATATTATTGACTTAACCCATGGAACCCCATTCAAAAGATCTTCAGTTACTGCTATGAAACATCAAAATTTTATGGAACACACGATCCAAATAATTCTAAAAAAAATATATAATCAACCATTCAAAAGTGTCCTTTCTAACTCGGAAATAACATCTATGAGATACCGAGAGGAATTCAATTCAAAAGATTTTCCAATTCTAGGACATCCCAGAAATGATGTGTTTTTTAATAATTATCTTATTTTTGAAAATTATTCAGATATTCTAAAATTAAATCAATACTCTAAAGTCTATCTTTACTGTCCCACACTTCGAGATAAACCAACACATAAACCATTTTCAAACTCCTTTCTCTTAAAATTAAACCAATATTTACTCAAAAATAATTCCATTTTTTTAATTAAATGGCATCCAAAAGAAAAAAATCAATATCCTATGGGAAATTTTTCTCAAATACAAGTTATAAATAAAAAAGTAGACAATATTCATGAATTACTGCCTTACGTTGATATTTTAATCACTGATTATTCTTCTGTCTCTCATGATTTTTGTTTATTAGAAAAACCTATCATCTTTTATCCTTATGATTATGAGGATTATGTCGGGAAGATTCGTGAAGTATTTGGAGATTATTTCGAAGAATTTCCTGGACCGTTTGTAAAAAATGAAAATGATTTATTATCTGAATTTTCGATAATTGAATCCATGTTTAAAAATGATAATGACTATATTAAAAAATATAATAAATTTAAACTAAAATTTAACCAATTTACAGATGGTAATTCCTGTGATAGATTATATGACTATATAATGAATTTGATACGATTAAAAATTTTTACTGAAAAATAAAAGTTATTTATTACTTTGAATAGTCAACGATATAATGAAAGCTGTTATTTTGGCTGGAGGTTATGGGACTAGAATAAGTGAAGAAACCAGTGTAAAGCCAAAACCCTTGATAGGAATTGGTGGAATGCCTATTTTATGGCATATTATGAAAAACTATTCGGTTTATGGAATCAATGATTTTGTAATATGTTGTGGGTATAAGGGCTATATGATAAAAGAGTATTTTGCAAATTACTTTCTTCACATGTCTGATGTTACTATTGATCTTCAAAGCAATAATGTAGAAATTCATAAAAAATTTGCCGAACCTTGGAAAATTACTTTGATTGATACTGGATTGAATACTATGACTGGTGGTAGATTGAAACGAATTCAAAAATATGTTGATGATGATTTTTGTTTTACCTATGGTGATGGTCTTAGTGATATTAATATTCAAGCATTAATTGATTTTCATAAATCCCAAAATAAAAAAGCAACTGTAACTGCTGTACGCCCACCTGGAAGATTTGGCACTCTTCAACTAGATGAACAAAATCTTGTTTCAGATTTTATTGAGAAACCTATTGGTGATGGTGGTTGGATAAATGGAGGCTTTTTTGTTTTGAAAACTGATGTATTTGACTATATTGAAAATGATGAAACAATCTGGGAACGAAAACCGTTAGAACAATTATCCCACGAGTCTGAATTAGCTGCATTCAAACATGAGGGTTTTTGGCAACCGTTGGACACTTTACGAGAGAAAAATAATCTTGAAAAATTATGGTCTGAAAATAATCCCCCTTGGAAACTTTGGTAATTTCATCTGGCATTAAATCAAAAATTAAAATTAATTCATATATCTTAAATTTGAATCAAGTATCTTTTTGTCTAATAGGCGTTTAAGATATTTTACTCTAAAATATGAATCTGCATTAAAGTCGTTTTCTGAAAAATTATTGTTTATCATAGTTTCATAGATGTGTTTTATCCCATCTTCTAACGTCCATTTTGTTCTAAATCCTAATTTTTCAATTTTATCAAAATTTACTTTATATGATCTGTTATCTTTAGAGGCATCTTCAGCAAACGTAATTTTTGATTTAGGGATTATATTTCCAATCATTTCAGCAATTTCTCTTACTTTGTAATTATCATTATTTGAACCAACATTGAAAATTTGACCTGCAACTTTCTCGATATCAGAAGTAATCATAAACTCAAAAGCTCTTGCCATGTCTTCTACATGTAATAATGGTCTCCATGCACTACCATCACTAAGTAATTTTATCTTTCCAGTAGATACCACTGATGCAACCAAATTATTCACAACAATATCTAATCTCTGTGATGGAGAAATTCCATAAACTGTAGCATTTCTTAGAATTATGGGTGAAAAAATTTCATCTTTTAATTCTAACAATTTTTTTTCAGAATCTACTTTAGATTTTGCATATGCTGTTAATGGAGCCATTTGTGAATTTTCATCTACTACATCACTATTTGCACCATAAATTGAACATGATGACGAAAAAACAAAATGCTTGATTTTATTTTCTTTTGCTAATTCTGCAAGATGTATAGTTGCTTTGTAATTAATCTCATTTGTTAAATTTGGATTAATTTCACCAAGTGGATCATTTGAGAGTCCAGCTAAATGAATTACTGCTTCACATCCTTCTAGATCTTTACTTTCTAGATCTCTGATATCTTTTTTAATACATTCTATTATGGTTGATTTTTTATCTAAAAATTCCTGAGGATAAAATTCTGTATCGCATCCAATAATACTATGGTTTTTCTCTTTCAAGACATCGATTAGAACATTTCCGACGTATCCTTTTGCACCTGTTACAAAAACTTTCACGATAATTTTCAAATTGTCTTGGATAAATGCATTTAGTTCTATAAATTATTAAGTAATGATTTCTTGAATCTCTTCAAATGGATGAATTTTTGCAAAATTCTAATTTAGATCGTTCAGAAGAAGCCAGTCTATTACGTTCCAAAATTTTAGAATTAGTTAAAGAATATTCCGAAATTTCTCATCCAAAAAGGAACTTTGAAGAAGCTAAATCAAATGTTCCTGTAGCTGGAAAAGTTTATGATTTTCATGATTTACAAATGCTAGTATCTAGTTCGTTAGATTTTTGGTTAACTTCTGGTCGATTTAATGATGAATTTGAGAAACAGCTTTCCAAATTTTTAGGACTAAATTTTGTAATTACCGCAAACTCTGGTTCATCTGCCAATTTGTTAGCTTTGGCTTCCTTAACTTCACATATGCATGGTGACAGAGCATTAAATCCAGGTGATGAAGTAATTACTGCAGCTGCAGGTTTTCCCACCACCGTTAATCCTATTATTCAATATGGATTAACTCCTGTTTTTGTTGATGTGGAAATTCCAACTTATAGTGTTTCTCCAAAATCAATTGAAGATGCAATTACTGATAAAACAAAAGCAATTATGATTGCTCACACTTTGGGAAATCCTTTTGATGCGGAAACCATTAGTAAGATTGCAAAAGAAAATAATTTGTGGTTAATTGAAGATTGTTGTGATGCATTAGGTTCTACGATTAATCAAAAACTTGTTGGAACTTTTGGAGATATTGGAACTTTGAGCTTTTATCCTGCTCACCATATTACTATGGGTGAGGGTGGTGCTGTTTTTACAAATAACCCTACACTAAAAAAAATTATTGAATCATTTAGAGATTGGGGTCGTGATTGTTTTTGCCCAACTGGTAAAAACAATACATGTGGAAAAAGATTTTGTTGGCAGTTAGGTGACCTACCTTTTGGATATGATCATAAATTTATCTATTCTCATGTTGGTTATAATCTCAAAATTTCTGATATGCAAGCAGCTGTTGGATTGTCACAACTCCAAAAACTCACATCATTTATTGAAACTCGAAAGAAAAATTTTACATGGTTACACAAAAGACTACAAACTGTAAATGAATTTTTTATTCTACCTGAAGCTACTCAAAACAGTGAACCCTCTTGGTTTGGTTTTCCACTAACTATACGAGAAAATGCCCATTTTCATAAAAATGAACTAACTCAATTTTTATCTGAAAATTATGTAGACACTCGTCCTATTTTTGCAGGTAATATGACAAAGCAACCTTATTTTCAGAATCTTAAATATCGAAAAAATGAAGAACTAAAAAATACAGATCTTATAATGAATAACTCATTTTGGATTGGTGTGTACCCCGGATTAGATGAAAAAATGATGGAATATGTTGCAAAAACAATTGAAAGATTTGTATCCAATCATAATTAATATCTCAAAAATGTTCCAAAAAATTATTATTCAAAGAAATTTGTCTATTTAACAATGATTTTCTCAAATACTGAAATTGAAGGTGTCTATTTGATTACTGTAGAAAAATTTGAAGATGAGCGAGGTTTTTTTGCACGGTCGTGGGATGATTCTGTTTTCAAAGAAAAAAATCTAAATCCAAAACTAGTCCAATGTAGTATTTCACATAATAAACAAAAAGGTACAATTCGTGGCATGCACTACCAAGAATCCCCATATGGAGAAACTAAATTAGTTCGTTGTACCAAAGGCAGTATTTATGATGTGGTTGTTGATCTGAGGAAAAATTCCAAAACTTTTAAAAAATGGTTTGGAGTTAGATTGGATTCCAACGAATATGCTCAATTATACATTCCTGAAGGTATTGCTCATGGTTTTCAAACTCTAGAAGATAATTCTGATGTTTATTATCAAATAAGTGAATATCATTACCCTGAATATTATAATGCTGTTAGATGGGATGATCCTGTTTTTAATATTAAATGGCCATTACAAGTATCTTGCATTTCAAAAAAAGATGCAAATGTTAACGATTTTAAACTATAATTATTTTGATCAAGTAACAAATGAAAATTCTCATTACTGGTGGAAGTGGAGTGATTGGTTGGAATTTATTAGAATTCTTAAAAAGCAAAGATAATGATGTTAGTTTTACATTTAACAAGAACAAAATTAATCATAAAGGAAATTTTTTGGACATTACAAATGAAGAGGAGACAATTAATCTTATAACAAAATTAAATCCTGATATTGTCATACATTCTGCAGCATTAGCAAATGTAGATCTTTGTGAAAGAGATAAGAATTTAGCAAATCAAATTAATGTAAATGGAACACATAACGTTATCAAAGGATGTCAAAAAATAGATAGTAAAATAATATACATTTCCACATCGTTTGTATTTTCTAAAAGCGATAAAGCATACACTGAGACAGACATTCCATCAAATCCAAAAACATATTATGGATTGACTAAATTAGAAGGAGAAAAATTAATTTTAGAATCAGAATTAAAATCATTAATTTTAAGAATTGATCAACCTTATTTTTGGAAAAAATCATGGCAACATACAAACTCAGTATTACGAGTAATTGAAACATTATCAAAGAAACAAAATCTTAAAGAGATTACAGATTGGTTTAATGCACCAACATACATACCAGATTTTGTAAGTGCAACATATGAATTGATAAAAAACAATCATACGGGCATATTTCATTTGACTGATCCAAATTTCTTAAGCAGATTTGAGTGGGCTTTAAAAACTGCAGATGTGTTTGATCTTGATAGTAAATTACTAATTCCAATTAATTCAGATCAATTGAATCTAGATGTGAAAAGAGAAAGCATAAACTTGAACAGTAAAAAAATTCAAGAAAAAACAGGAGTTAAGATGAGAGGAATCAATGAGGGATTATTAGATATGCAAAAAATAGGTTTTAGTGATTCAGGATAGTTAAATGAATTTAATTAGATAATGAAATGAATAATTAATTAATCTACATTGAAAGAAGAAACAAATGGTTATTGATTGGAATGATATTGCAGGTAATATGGGAAAATTTAAAGATCTAACTTCGCTTGGCGTCGCAAATTTCTCGGGGACTATTGCATTATCTGTATTTTGGTTATATATTGCATCTTTGGTTGGTGATGAAGGATATGGAAATATTGGATTTCTTTTAGCTACTGCAGGTATAGTGAGTACCGCTACATTACTAGGCTCACAACAAACACTAGTAGTTTACAGGGCAAAAAATGTTAGAATTGAATCTACAATTTTTTTAATTGTTATTGTTGCAGCTATGATTGGATCACTAATTACATTTCTATTCCTTAACTCAAGTGGAGTAAGCATCTACATCTTTGGAGTTGCTATGTTTAGTTTGGTAATGAATGAAAGTTTGGGGGCGAAAAATTTTAGAAAATATTCGTGGGGTTTTATTTCCCAAAAAATTTTAGCGATTATTTTATCTCTTATCCTGTATCACATAATAGGAATTGAAGGAATTATCTTAGGCTATGCATTTTCATTCTGTCCATTTTTTATATTCTTTTACAAAACTTTGAGAGATGTTCCAATCAATTTTAGCCTTCTGCGTCCCAGAACTGGTTTTTTGATGACTAATTATGCAGTTACAGTGTTACATTCATTTAGCATCAGATTAGATAAATTGATAATTTTACCTCTGTTTGGTGCGGCACTGTTAGGAAATTACTTACTAGGATTTCAAATATTCTACTCATTGTTATTGATATCATCAACTGTTTTTCAATATGTATTACCAGAAGATGCAAGTGGTATTAGTCACATAAAATTAAAAAAATTAACAATTCTCTCATCATTACTTCTTTCAGTAATTGCAGTAATTTTAGCACCCATCATAATTCCTGCATTATTTCCAGATTTTACAGAATCTGTATTGATAGTTCAAATAATGAGCATAGCTATAACTCCTTCTGCCATTAATTTGATGTTAGGTTCTAAATTTCTTGCAGATGAAAAAATTAAAATTGTCATAATTGGTAGAATAATTGAATTAGCAAGTATGATTGCTGGAATTTTTGCATTAGGTAGTCTTTTTGGAATTGTTGGTGCAGCGATGGCATTTTCCATATCTGCCATTATTGCAACTATCTACTTTTTCATAGCACAAAAATTACTAAAAAATTAATTTCCAATTTGATTTTTTATTTATTTTCTTTAAAAAACACTTGTTTAATATCGTCAATTAACTCAATTAAACTCTGATTTGTTTAAATACATAATATAGAACTGGATTTTTTTATCTAATTTCTTTAATACTTTTCTATAAAAAACAGAATTCATTCTAGCTTGAATTATACACTCAATCAATATTGCAATATACACTTCCTCATAATGCTGTAAGTACAAAAAATGTCAAATTAAAAAAATTTGCAATAAGTATAATCTCCATAATTACAGTGTTGTCTATTACTACAGCGCCAATAGTTTTACCAGAAATATTTCCAGAGTTTGATGAATCAATTCAAGTTGTCCAAATTATGAGTTTGGCATTTATTCCATCATCATTATCCATAGTTTATAGTTCACAGTTATTAGGAACTGAGCGTAGTAAAATCGTTTTATTTGGTACAATAATAGGAATTACAATAATAATTACAGGAATTTTAGTATTAGGAAAAGATTATGGGCTTGTAGGAATTACAACATCATTTATCATTGCCAAAATAGCAGAATTTCTATTCCTTCATATTAAAAAGTGAAATAGTTCTATAGAGTAATCTTAGAACGTTCGCCTAAAAGATAAACAGATTCATTAGAATCATTATTTTTAATCTCAGTTCCATCAGCTATAATGCTGTCTATTACTTTGATAGAAGCACAGATCACACAATCATCCATGACGATAGAATTTTTAATGTTACAATTATCTAAATGAGAATTTTTTCCAATACTTACATTTGGTCCAATGGTTACAGAGTGTTTAATCGTACAGTTATCACCAATAATCACAGGTCCAATAATTTTAGATTCTGGATCAATTGTACAATTTTTTCCAATAAAAATTCCATCATTGTTGTTACTTTTAGTCATACTTTCAAGAATTAATTTATTAGCATGAAGAATATCATTGGGTGTTCCTGTGTCTTTCCACCAACCACTAACATAATCATAATCAAGATCCATCTTACTATCCATTAACAATTGTAATGCCTCAGTTATTTCAAATTCCCCTCTCCAAGATGGTTTTAATTGTTGAATAATATCAAATATTTTTGGAGTAAGAAAATAAACTCCAATTACTGCAAGATTACTTGGGGGATTTTTTGGTTTCTCAATAATTTTTATAATTTTTTTATCTTTAATTTCTACAACACCAAATTGTGACGGATTTTCAACTTCAGCTAAAAGAATAATTGCTTCTTTTGCTGTAGATTCAAATTTTGTTACATAAGAAGATAAACCTGTCCTAAGAACATTGTCACCAAGATATACGCAAAATTTTTCATCACCCACAAAGTCTTTGCATAGGCTAATTGCATGAGCAATTCCTTGTGGTTTGTCTTGATAAACATAAGTTAAAGTTACACCAAATTTTTTTCCATCTCCGTAATATTCTTTAACTTTTTCAGGATATACATCTCCGATAATTATTGCAATATCAGTAATTCCTGAATCACGAAGATCTTCCAAAGCATATTGAGACATTGGTTTATTAGCAATTTTTAGAAGTTGTTTTGGACCAGTATGAGTAAGTGGTCTCAATCTTGTTCCATGACCGCCGTGTAAGATTATGCCTTTCATTATTATGACAGGATTTGATTAAATTTCTTAGTTATAAAGGAAGAGAATTCCTTAGTTCAGGTAGGTATTCTTGAAGACTTTTTTTAATAGAATATGGTTTCTCTTTTAATATTGAAATAGCTTTTGAAATATCTAATGATGAATCAGATGGTCTTTTTGCTTTCCAAGATATATTTTCCATTTTAATTGGATTAAGTAATGAAGAATCAAGATCTAGTTGTTCTGAAATAAGTTTTGCAAATTCATATCTAGAAATTCGTGTAGAACCAGACAAATGCAATAATCCTTCTAAATTACTCATAGATACTTCTAAAATCATTTTACTTAGATTTGGGACATATGTAGGAGAAGTAAACTGATCTTCTACAATATTCAATGATTTTTTAGATTTAAGATTTTCAACAATCCATTTTGGAAATGTTTTTCTTGTAGGATGATTTCCAAATGGAGTGCTTGTTCTTAAAATAGACCATTTAGTATTATACTTCTCTACAGCTTTTTCGCCATAAAGCTTTGTCTTAGCATATTCATTTAGAGGATTAGATGAGTTTTTTTCATCATACATTCCATTTTTTCCATCAAAAACATAATCAGTAGAAAGATAAATCAAAAAACAACCAAGTTTTTCAGATTCTTTAGCAATTTTTTCAGTAGCTGTTGTATTGATCATATATGCAAGTTTTGGATTAGATTCACATAATTCAACATCTGTAAGAGCAGCTAAATGAATTACCACATCAGGTTTTATTTTTTCAAATATGGTTGTGATTTCATCTAAATTAAGTAAATCAAGATGTATTGGAATCCCCTTTAACGGCAATGCATCATTATAACAGGAATAAATCGTTTGATCAATTTTATCCAGATCTGAGATAAGTTGATTTCCAATTAAACCACCGGAACCAGTTACAAGAAATTTCATTTTGACCAGTCAAGAGTCCAGGGTTGAGAATGAAGCATTTTTTCATCAATAAGAGGTTCCCACCATTGTAAATTTTTTAGATACCAATTTACAGTTTGTTTTAATGCAGTTTCAAAGTCATATTTTGGTTTCCAACCAGTTGTTGTTTCTATTTTAGAGCAATTAATTGAATATCGTTTATCATGTCCAGGTCTATCAGGAACAAATTCTATATTATTGTGAGATTTGTTCATAAGATCTAATATTTTTTCAACAATAGTTTTGTTTGAAATTTCTTCATAAGCAGTAATATTGTAAACTTCTCCAGATTTCCCATTAGAAATTAGTGAATCAATAGCATTTACATGATCATCCACATAAATCCAACTTCTAATTTGCTTCCCATCACCATAAATTGGTACTTTAAGGTTTTTTGTTAAACGAATTATTGTTTTTGGAATCAATTTTTCTGGAAATTGCATTGGACCAAAATTGTTTGTACATCTAGTGACAATACATCTAATTCCATATGTTCTATGGTATGCAGCAACAAGATGATCAGCAGCTGCTTTTGTTGCAGAATATGGATTATTTGGATGTATTTGAGAATTTTCAGTAAAAGAAGAAAGATTTTCTGCATCTCCATAAATTTCATCAGTAGATACATGAACAAATAATTTATCATATTTTCTAATTGCCTCAAGTAAGGAATAGGTTCCAAGAATATTTGTTTCGATGAATGGTTTAGGATTTGCTATACTTCTATCAACATGAGATTCAGCTGCAAAATTAATTACCACATCAAAATCTTTAACCAAGTTTTCAATAAAAATTTCATTTCGTATATCATCTTGGATGAATTTGTAATTAGAATTGTTTTCTAGATTTTTTAGGTTTTCTTGGTTTGAACCAATGGTAAGATTATCTAAATTTGTTATTTGTGTATTTGTATGATTTTGAAAATAATTTCTTATGAATGTACTTCCAATAAATCCAGAACCGCCACAAACAAGAATTTTCATGTTAAGAAACTTTGAATTTAGTATTTAACTTTAATTAATTATTAATTTTCTTCAAAAATCACCATCTAGATTTCTTAAAAAAGGTAAAGTCTGATCTTTTTTTGACAATATAGGGTCATCAACAGGCCAAGATATGTTAAGATCAGGATCATTCCAAATGATTCCCCCTTCATGTTCAGAAGAATATTCTTGAGTAGTTTTGTATAAGACATTTGCACCATTACTTAACACACAAAAACCATGAGCAAATCCCTGAGGGATATAAAGAGATAAGTGATTTTCCTCAGAAAGAATTTCAGCAACCCATTTTCCATATGTAGTAGAATTTTTTCTCAAATCTACAGCAACATCAAAAATTTCACCCTTTAGTGTAGTTACAAGTTTTGCTTGAGCTTTTGGTAGTTTTTGGAAATGTAATCCTCTAAGGACTTTTTTTAATGAGTAAGAATAATTATCTTGAATAAAATTGGTGTCGATTCCATTTTTCTTAAAATCAGATTCTTTAAAATTTTCTAAAAAAAATCCTCTTTGATCTTCAAAAACATGCGGTTCAATGAGAATTACATCAGGAATTGATAGTTTTTTGAATTTAAATGGCACAATTATTTCACGATTAAATAAGATAAATACATTTTACATATTAACACTTAAAAATTTAATTCATTTTTATTTGATTATTTAAATTAGAAAATAATTGGAAGAAAAAGAATTAGTCAGCATCATAGTTTTAAATTTTAACGCAGGAAAACTTTTGGAAAATTGTATTGAATCAATCACAAAAATTGCGTATAAAAATATTGAAATTATCGTTGTAGATAATTCGTCAATTGATGAAAGTCAAAATGAGTGTAAAAGAAAATTTCCTCAAATACAATTAATTCAAAATAATGAAAATCAGGGTTTTTGTAAAGGCAATAATACAGGTATTAAAAAAGCAAGAGGAAAATACATTATCATTCTAAATCCAGATACAATAGTTGAAGAAAATTTAGTTTCCGAATTAGTTAAATCATTCAAGCAAAATGGTGAAGGTTTGTATCAACCAAAAATACTATCATTAGAAGATAAAAGAATTTTACAAAGTACTGGAAACATGATACATATTTTTGGATTTGGGTTTGCAAAAGATAAAGGTAAAGAAGATTTGATACAAAACAATAAAATTCAAACTGTAGGATATGCAGCTGGGACATGTTTATTCTCATCAAAGAAAATTTTTGAAAAATTAGATTTTTTTGATGAATTCTTATTTTTGTATCATGATGATCTGGATATTGGATGGAGAGCAGCTCAAATAGGAATTAAATCATATATGGTTCCCACAACAAAAATTTTTCATGCAGAAAGTTATTCATTAAAGTGGAGTAAAAAGAAATTTTATTGGTTAGAACGAAATAGAAAATATTGTTTGTTAACACATTATTCCCCAGATACGTTAAAAAAAATTCAGATTTATTTACATATAATTGATTTTTTGGTTTGGGGGATATACTTTGTTAAAGGTTATCTAGGTGCAAAGATTCAAGCTGAGTTAGATATTAAAAAGAATATGAAGTTCATTAAATCAAAACAATTAGAAATTGAACGACAAAAAATAATTCCAGACGGTGAAATTATAAAACAATTTCCAGATTCAATGGAAGTTCCTGAAAATGTTTCAAAGGGATTTCAAAGTAAGTGGTTTTTAAAAATTGTAAAAAATCTTAGTAAAAGAGCAAAAAATAACATAGAATAATTATCAAATTTTTTCAGACAAGACAACAGCTATAGCATAATCTTTATCATGAGACAAAGAAACTATGAAAAAATAATCAGAATTATTTTTTATACAGACTATAGGTTTTTTTCCAACATGATCTGTTATTATTTTATTTATAGGAATTTTCATTTTGATTGATTTGATGACTGCTTCTTTAATTGCAAATTTTCCTGAAAAATGTTGAGACGGATTAGAGTATTTTAAACAATATTTAATTTCAGAAGGAGAAAAAATTTTTTTATAAAATTCTTTGTTAGAATCATATTTCAGTTCCCTAAATTTTTCAATATTTACAATATCAATGCCTATTCCAATTTTTTCTAACATATTTTTAGTGATTTTTTAAAAACATTACTTTAGCCATGCCTTCAACCAACAAAGATTCATTTTGATTAAAAATACTGGTTTTAATATCTAAAATTCCAGTAGAATCACTTTTTTTAATTACAACTCCTTTGACAGTTATTTGATCACCAATAAAACAAGGATTTACAAAATTCATTGATTGTGACAAATACAGACATTTTTTTCCAGGTAAATTCATTCCAACTAATTGAGAGAAAAATGAGCCTAAAAGCATACCATGGCATATTCTCTTTTTGAATTTGGTATCCATAGCATATTTTGCATCCATGTGTATAGGGTTAAAATCTCCTGAAATTGTAGCAAATTGATCAACCTTTTCTTCAGTAATTTTTATTTCAAAATGAGATTCATTCCCAACTTGGATATTATTAAAATCCATATCTTTTGGTTCAATCAATTTTGACACCATGATTTTTTAAATGACGTTTAATGTCGGATACATTTTTCACATCCATTGCTTCATCAATGGTAAATTTAACATCAAACGTATTTTCAAGTTCAGAAAGCAGCACATATCCATTAAATGATGTCCAACTAGAAGTATTTTCAGGTCCAGTAATATCAGTTATTTGTTCTACAGATATATTTAGTACTGTAGATAATAAAGAATAGAGTTTTTCAGACATTATGTTTCTACCAATGTAATAAATTCAGGGGCACTAAATAATTTCCCAATTTCAAATTCCCAATAATCATTAATTTTCTTAAAACCACAAGAAGGAAGAAAATTTTCTATAGGAAAATTTTTTTCTGTTGGAATAAATTTTGCTCGAATAGTTTTTACATTATTTTGTTTTGCTTCTTTTATAATATAATTTAATATGATTTTCTCAATTTCTCGTCCCATAATTCTACAACTCAATAGAAAAGTATCAATAATCCATGTATCTTTTTGTTTTTCAATAATACAAACTCCAGTTAATCCATTATCACCAAACTTATCAGTAACCTTAGCTGAACAAACAAGATAATTTTCACTTTGATTAAATTTTTCGATATCTTCTTTTTGGTATCTTTTAGTAGTTAGATTAAATTGATTTGTTTTAAGGGTTAGTTGTGAAATACGTGGAATAGTAAAATTGTTAGCTTTTTCTATAGTAACACGAATATCAAGAGTTTTTAGGAAATCTTCTAAATTTGAACTTGATTGTTCAAGATCTAGTCTCTTTTTTTGATGTAAATACATTTCTTTTCGTTTAACATCTTCTTTAGTGATTTCAAAGGAGCTAAAATCGTTTAAAGCCAATAAAATATTCGAGAATTCTGAAGAGTCTTTTGGTAATTCAGGTACAGTCACTTCTGGTAACTCTTTTTTAACAAATTCACGATTCACAGGATCATCATCAAAAAATACAAGACTATCTATTCCAATATTCAGTTTTTTTGCAATCTCTTGTAAATTTTGGACTTTATTTCCCCAGTTAATGACAATACATGAAAAATCATTTTCTCTAAGTATCATAAATGGATGTTCTCGAATAACCTTAATTGCATCTTCAAAATTATTTCTACTGTTTATTGCAAGTAAAATTCCTCTTTTAGATAATCCTTTCAAAAATTTTTGAAATTCATAAAATGTATTTCCAGGAGGTTGAGGGCCTAAAGCAATATTATCAAACCCATCCTCACCAATAATTCCACCCCAAAGAGTATTATCTAAATCTAAAACAACACATTTTTTCGAAATTCCAAGGAAAGCAATTACAAATGACATTAAATATTCTCCAAAGAATGGTAAAAGGTTAAGAGATATTTTTATGTCTCCAAAAAAATAATTCCGATAATTAAAAATATTTTCTTCACCATATCTACTAACAAAATTATTAAAATCCAACAAGAAAATGTTATCAGATTTTTTTACTAATTCTTTTAATAGAGAATTAAAATAGGATATCATTTCATGAAACCCAAATTCTGAATTTTGTTCAGCAATTCCATATGAAGAATAAAATGGAACATTGAGATTTGAAACAACAAGTTTTGAATTAGAATTATTGGAAAAAACCTCAAAAAGATTTTTCAATTCATTTATTTTTTCAATAATAAATTCTTTTTTTTGTGATGGTTTTAAATCAGAGGAATAAAAGAAATGTTCTCCAAAAATATTTCGTAAATCAAATATTAAAAATGTTAAATCAGGATTAAATCTATATAATGAGCTATCAAGATTTAGTATTTCTTGTGGATATTGATTATATGATCCCAAGTATGTTTGACAAGAAATTTGTTTTTCATTGCATTTTGTTTTAAGGATTTCAGGTAAGCCTGTAATTGTAAAGCTTGAAAGAAATGCTAATTTGATTTTCTTTTCATGTTTTTCAATCTCTAGTTTTTCCGATAATTTCATGTACTCAGATAACGATTTTTCCATTTTCATTACTAAATTTACTCATTCAATAAATATTTTGAAATAAATTAACCACGTCAAAAAGATCAATCAGACAGAAACTTTAAAGACGATTTAGATTTTACACGGCAATATGGATGAAATAGATGTTTTTAAACAAAATGAAGCAGAATTAATGGAGTATTATCAACTAGAGGGAATATTTGGAAAAATTATGTTTAAATTTAAAATGCTAAAATATTGGTTATGTCATAGTCTGGCTTATTCATCTCCTAGTTCAAATTTTGTAGTTAAAATGCAAAGAGCTAGAGGAGTAAAAATTGGGAAAAATTGTCATATTTCACCATATGTGTTAATTGACTTGGTTTATCCAAAATTAATAGAAATTGGGAACAATGTAACTATTGGTTCAAATGTAATGATCTTTGCACATGTAAACCCAACAGCAAATCTTTTGTTAAAAAAATCAAAATATCCTAGAAAGATTGCCAAAGTCAAAATTAATGATGGTGCTGTAATAAATCCAGGAGCAATATTAACTGCAGGAGTAAGCATTGGGAAAAATTCTATTGTTTCAATAGGTTGTGGGGTTTTTGAAGATGTTCCAGAATCGTGTGTGGTGTTAGGTAATCCTGCTAGAGTTGTAAAAAAAATTGAGTGATAAAATAATTACTAATGGATGAAATGATATGAATATTTTAGGAATTGATTTTGAAGAATGGTACCATCCTGAACTTGTAAAACCATTTATAAAAAATGATAAAAAGGATTTAAAAATTTCAAAAGGAATTAATAAAATTTTAGATTGGTTAAACAAAAGAGAAACATTTGCAACTTTTTTTGTAGTTGGTGAATTAATTGAAAAAGAACCCACATTATTTGATAAAATTATTTCTGAGGGTCATGAAATTGCATTTCATACAATGAACCATAATAGATTGGATGATGAAGGATTTAAAGAAAAATTTGAGGAAGAATTAGAACAATTTGATAAATTAACTTCAGGAAAATCAAAAGGATTTAGAGCACCAACATTTTCTCTCAATAAAAATACATCATGGGTAATTGATCATTTAATTAAGAAAAAATATGTTTATGACAGTAGCATAGTTCCAGCAAAAACAAAAATGTACGGTATTCCTGAAGCACCGATTTCACCGTATAGAATTTCTAGTGAAAATATTGCAAAAGAGAATAAAAATAGTGCTTTGATTGAATTTCCATTACTTAGAACAAAATTTTTTGGTAAAAAAATACCTGCAGGAGGAGGTTTTTTTCTCAGATTTTTACCATTAAAGACCATTACAAATGAAGTTAAATCATATCAAAAAATGAATATTCCTGCAACATTTTATATTCACTCATGGGAATTAGTTCCAGAATTAATGCCATCATTGCCATTACCCATAGTAAACAAATTTGTCACATACTATAAGCTGAAAAAAGCTTTACCAAAAATGGATAAATTATTAGAAAAATTTGATTTTACCTCTTTTGAGAGATATTTAAAAATAGAATAAAGCAATATTTAGTAATAAACTATTTTTAAAAGCCCAATATTCTAAGCAAATAGGTGTTATAGTTGAAAATCGCAATTGGGTTACCAGCATTTAATGAAGAAAAGAATATTGCAAGTATTATTCTTCAATTGAAAAAAAAATATGAGTTGATTATTGTGTGTGATGATGGTTCATCAGATTTAACATCAGCAATATCAGAAGAAATGGGAGCAGTTGTAGTAAAACATAAAAAAAATCTAGGGTATGGATCTGCGATTAGAAGTCTATTTGTTAAAGCAAGGGAATTAGAATGTGATATTCTTGTTACTTTTGATTCAGATGGTCAACATAATGTTTTAGAAATACATGATGTAATTGAACCAATTTTAAAAAATAAAGCAGATATTGTCATAGGTTCAAGATTTCTTGGTAAAATAGAAGG
Source organism: Nitrosopumilus sp. LS_AOA (assembly GCA_001543015.1). GTDB lineage: Archaea > Thermoproteota > Nitrososphaeria > Nitrososphaerales > Nitrosopumilaceae > Nitrosopumilus. The sequence goes on from LFLC01000059.1 coordinate 22,250, forward strand.
GAATATTCCTCAATATAGAAAATTAGGAATTAAAGCAATTACAAATTTGGTTAATTCTAACACAGAAAAAAAGATTACAGATTCACAAAGTGGTTTTAGAGCTTACAATAAAATCGTCATGGAAAAGATTGTCCCTTCAGAATCAGGTATGGGTGTATCAACAGAGATTCTAATAAAAGCAAATAAAATAAAATTTAGAATCTCAGAAGTGCCAATTACAATTAGTTATGAAGGAAATATGTCATCACAAAAAACTTTGTCTCATGGAACTTCAGTAATTTTGAGCACAATGAAATTTATTTCAATTGAACATCCTTTAAAATTTTATGGAATTCCAGGATCCATATTTTTGGCAATAGGGTTATTTTTTGTAGTATGGACACTTCAAGAGTTTACTGAAACTAGAAGAATTATCACAAATATTTCACTTATTGCAATAGGTTCAACAATTTTTGGTATGTTATTAACAATGACATCAATTTTACTATATTCTTTAGTAAGTGTAGTAAGAGAAAGAAGATAAATTCTGAGGAATAATTTTAGGTTTTCAACTGATGATTTTAAAAAATAGTATTCAACAAAAGAAGGTTAAGGATTTTTTTCCATTAGTTGTAATATTTTTTGTAGGTTTAGGATTGAGGTTTTACTATTTTCCATACGAATTACCTCTAATAGTAGATAGTTTAAGTTATTTTACATATTCTACTGAAACAGTATTTTTAGGACATTTACCAACTATAGGAGTACCGGCAAATAATGGATGGTCAATGTTTATGTCGTTTTGGTTTTCAATTGTTAATTTAGAAAATACTTTCCAGTATATGCAACTACAAAGAATCATTTCACTAAGCTTATCATCTTTAACAGTTATTCCTGTTTATTTTCTTTGTAGGAAATTTTTTAATAATAAATTAGCGATAGTAGGAGCCTCGTTATTTATTTTTGACCCAAGAATCATCTTAAACTCGTTATTAGGAATTACAGAGCCATTGTTTATTTTATTAAGTACAATTGCTCTTGTATTATTTTTAAAATATGGAAGAAAAGAAATAATATTTTCTTTAATACTTGTATCATTTTGTACAATAATTCGTTCTGAAGGCCTTTTTCTTTTCTTAGCTTTTATAATATTATTTTTAATAAAATTTAGAGCATCCAAAGAAATTTTTAAAACATTATTACCTGGGGTGGCAATATTTCTTTTAATTTTAATTCCAGTAATGGATTATAGAATAGAAACAACTGGAACTGATTCGATATTTCTTCGAGCATCATTAGGAACATCTCAAACATTGTCTATTGCAAATCAAGATGGAATTGAAAAGATTACTGATGGAATAGAATTATTTGTTAGTTATCTGGGTTGGATTATGATACCTGGTTTTATTATATTTCTCCCATTTGGTATTGTACAATTTTTTAGAAATAGGAACAAAGAAACAAATTTTATTATTGTTGTTACCTTAGTAAGTTCAATTCCAATATTATATGCATATTTTGTACAAGCTCAAGATACACGTTATCTTTATGTTTTATATCCAATTTTTTGTCTTTTATCATTATTTGCTATTCAAAAATATATTTCAAAATTTAATAGAAAAGATATTCTATTATCAATAATTATTGTAGGAATTTTAGTTAGTTCAATTACTTTTTATGAATATAAAAAAATTGATTTTGATAAAGAAAAAGAGTTATTTGAAATTGGAAAGATTACTGTAGATATAACATCGGGAATAAATTCTCATCCTACAGAATCAAGATATACAAGAGTTGCACAAATTCCCAATGAGTGGCCATTTGTTTTTCATGATGACATGTATGAAATAAAAATAATTTCTACAAAAGGTTATGAAAATTTAGAAAATTATATTATTAATTCAAGAAATGAGTTGACACATGTTATTGTAGATAGTAATGATGATTTACCTGAATTCTTAAAAGATGTGTATTATAATGAAGAAAAATATGATTATTTACAGAAAATTTTTGATTCTAAAGAAAAAGGATATAGTCATCATATGAAGATTTTTGAAATAGATTTCCAAAAATTAGATAATAAAATGATAGGTGAAATCTAAACTAATACTTTATTATCATTTAAAGATCTGTTAAACTTATCTAGTATATCAAGAAATCAAAAAAGTAGAAAATATGAAAAAAGAAGTTTTAAGGAAATCTATCGAAAAATCAATTCTTGAAAGTACTAGAATAATTAAAGATTCTAGAAATTTTATTCAAGAAATTGAAGAATCTATCAGTGTTATCAGTAAGTGTCTAAAAAATAATAAAAAAGTTTTGATATTTGGTAATGGAGGAAGTGCAGCAGATGCACAACACATTGTTGCTGAATTTATTGGTAGATTTCAGCTTGAAAGAAAAAGTCTCCCAGCAATTGCTCTGACCACAAATTCTTCAATTTTAACAGCACTAGCAAATGATTATTCTTTTGAGACAATTTTTAGTCGTCAATGTGAAGGGTTGGTAGAGAAAGGAGATGTAGTAATTGGGATTTCAACTAGCGGGAATTCTAAAAATGTGAAAAAGGGTATAGTAACATCAAAGAAGATGGGTGCCATAACAATTGGTCTTTTAGGTACAAAAGGTGGTTCGATTGGAAAAATTTGTGATATTTCAATTATTATTAATTCATCATCAACTCCAAGGATTCAAGAAGCACATAGAACAATTTACCACATAATTTGTGAAGAGGTAGAAAAAGAGTTTAAAGAATAATGAATAAAAAAAATTCTTGAAAAATTGGAATTATACTATAAAAAATGAATCAGTAAAAAATGTGCCTAAAAATTCTTAAAAAAGAATTTTAAGGACTGGATTATAAGAAAAATATGAAGACTAATTTTCAAAAAAATAAAGAAGTAGAACATCCTAAAGAATCATTACCACCAAAGAGTGGTGGAAAAAAAGATTTTACACAATCTGAATTTGAGGAATTTATTCTAGAATCAGGAGCTGTTGGATCATATATGATTTTTAGATCAGAAAATAAAGAGGATGAAATGGGAATAGATGAATTATAAATAATAAAATAATAAAAATTAAGAAATTAGGTAAGGAGAGAAAATGGAAATTAACCAAGAAGAAATTGAAAAAGTGATGAAAAAAGTATATTATGAATTCGATACTGAAGTTTCCTATAAAATATGGGTAAAAAACTTTGCACAAAACTTAGAAAATATTTGGGCAGAATCATCTGCAAAAATTTTAGAAAAAGAAAAAATTGATGAAAAAACTGCAATCGTTATTGGTCGTGGTCCTTCATTAAAAAAACATGATCATTTGGAAAAATTACTTGATAGTAATTTTAAAGGAGCAATAATTTGTACTGATGGAGCTTTAATTACAACATTAAAAAAAGGAATAACACCAGATAGATTTCCAAATTTTTATGTGGTAACTGTTGATCCTAGAACTGAAACAATAAAATTCTATAATGATGAAATAGTTATGAAATATGGAAATAAGATTAAAGGGATTTTTTCAACAGTTTCCAATCCAGAAACAGTTAACAAAGCTAGAAAAACAGGAATGAAAATTTTTTGGTTTCATAGTCTTGTTGATTATAATGAAGGGGAAAAATCATTTAATCAAATTTCTGCATTAATGACTAGAGCTAAAAATCATGAAAATGGATTACCAGCTATTCAAACTGGAGGAAATGTGGGAACATCTTCATGGTTTCTTGGTTGGAAAATTCTCAATTGCAATACAATAGTTTTAATTGGAATCAATCATGGATGGGAGGAAACAGACTCATGGGAAACAATCATGACACATAATGGAATGTGTAAATTATTAGAAATAGACAAAAAAAGTGAAACATTTGATAAATTATTTCCTAAAATATACAATCCAGATTTTCATTGTTATTGTATTCTAGATCCTATTTTTCAATATTATAGTGCAGGATTAAAAGAATTTATTTCAAGATCTCCAGAAAATATTAAAACAATTAATGCTACTGAAGGTGGGTGTATTTTTGGAAAACGTATTAAATCAATGAAATTTATTGATTTTTTGAATGGACATACAAAATGAAATATATAATTATATCTAGATTAAAGATATTATCGTGAAAGTACTATTTGTAGTTCCAGAAATTCGGCTAGATGGAGAACCGTATAGCATTCCATTATGGGCAGGAGTTTTAGCATCAATTGCATCAAAGAAAGGTGCTCAAGTAGGAATTCTTGATTTAAATGCACTTAGAATGAATTATGGTGGAAAACTTGTTCCAAAAGAAAAAATTGCAGAAGAGGTAGCAAGTGAAGATTGGGACCTTATTGGAATTGGGGGTTTAACAACTACATATGCTAGAATGAAAGAAATTATTCCAATATTAAGAAAACACAGTACTGATTCACTTATCATTGCAGGTGGAGGATGGATTACATATAATCCAAATGAAATTATGGAATTAATTCCAGAAATTGATTTAGCATGTATTGGTGAAGGTGAAATTACTTTTGAGGAAGTTTACGAACAAGTACAATCAAAAACAAATGATTTTGAAAATGTAGCAGGTCTTTGTATTAGAAAAGACAGTGAATTTATTTTTACTAAACCAAGATCATTAATTCCTGATCTAAATACTGTTCCATATCCAGCTTATGACTTGTATGAATTGGATATTTATTTTAACTATTCTTCTTTGCCATATTCTGTTGATTCCATTAATTCAAAAAAAAGAATTACTGTTGTTTGGGAAAGGGGTTGTCCTAGAGGATGTACATTTTGTTCTCATAATGGAATGTCAAGAATAGATTTACAAAATATTTATGGAAGTGGAGATAGAAGAGCAGGAGAAAAACTAGTTAGAGTTTCAGATAAAGAAAATGATACTTTTCAATTGCCAGCTAGGTGGCCAACTCCCAGATATGCTGTAGATAATGTAAAAATGTTACATGAAAAATATGATTTAGATTTTCTTACAATTAGTGATGAAAATATGACAAGTAATGCAAAATGGACAAATGAATTTTGTAGATTATATAAAGAAGAAGGACTTGATGAGCTAGTAAAATGGGGAACTCTAGGTGATGCTCCAAGTGTTGCAACGAAACCTGAATTAATTAAAACAATGAGAGATGCAGGATGTTCTTATATTTCATTTGGATTTGAATCTGCATCAAATAAAGTATTAAATGAAGATATTCAAAAAGGACAAACACAAGATCATTTACAGAAAACAATTAATGCCATCAGAGGTTCAGGTTTAACTCCAATTGCAACTTTTATGATTGGTAATGCTCATGAAAACATTAATGATTTGATGGAAACTGTTGATTTCTGGATAAGAAATAAAATTACTGTAAATCCATTTATCTGTACACCATATGTAGGAAGTCCAATTTTTTATGAATACAAAGATAAAGTTTTACAACAATATGATGAAAGAATCAATATTTTGAAACGAAATGAAGAAGAAAATAAAGAGATTCTTCACAAGGTTAGACTTGAGGCTATGGATAAATTCATGAGTGAGTGTGGAAATGCTACAGATTATACTGCTACTATTAGTGAATACTTTACAATCGCAGAACTATTTGCATTAAAACAATTTATGTACAAATATGATACTAGAAGAATGTTACAAATGGCTCATCAAAGGTATGATCAAACAGGTTTAGAAGAATGGAAACATGATGAAAAATGGTCAAAATATTGTCAAATTTGTAATTCACGAGAAATATGTTCTGTAATTCAATAATTATTTAAAACAAATAGATAGAGATTCACTTTGAAAAATATTTCAATTATCACTCAACATGATATTGTAGCAGTTAATGGGAGTACAGTTAGACCAAAATGGCAGATCAAAGCATTAGAAAAAAATGGATTCAAAAATGTAAAAATAGTTGATAGATTCACTAAATCAAAGATTAATGAAGTATCAAAAACGCTCATTCATGCACATCAGTTTTCTGGAAGAATATTAGAAAATGAAAAATATTTTGTCGATATTCATGGTTTAGAGCATATACAATCTAAAAATCTCTCTGGAGGATATTCAATTACATCTTGGAAGAAATATGGGTATATTGCAAAATCAATTTTTTATAAAAAAGTAGAGACAAAATTATTCAAAAATGCAGTTCATTTGATCTGTTCAAGTGAGGATATTCAAGAAAAAGTTCACAAAATTCAAAATTCCACATTGATTAGAAATGCAGTTTTTGTAAATGAATTTTTACCTACGGATAACTCAGAGTTAGAGGTTGTTTTAGTAGGACCATTTCTACCAGGTACGATTAATTTTGCAGGTTTAGAAATTATTTTAAAAATTGTTAAGAAACATCCTAAGATAAAATTTAACTTTATTGGAAAAACAAATGAATTTTTTAGAAATCAATTAAATTATGAAAATACAGAATTTTTAGGAGTTGTTGAAGATTACAAAAATACTTTAAGAAAATTTAGTGTTTTATTTGCACCATATCCAAATCATGCAAAATATTTAGGCTCAAAAAACAAATTTTTAGAAGCAGCAGCATGTAAAATGCCCATCATCACTACATCTTCTGGTGCAGTAGATTTTAGAAATGATTTATTATTAGTTGGAGATACTACAGATAAAATTTCAGATTCATTAGAAATGTTAATGGATGAAAATACAAGGAAAGAATATGGAAATAAATTAAGAAAAGAAATTGAAGAAAAATATAATACAGATATTGAAGTTAAAAAATTAATTAAATTATATAAAGAATAT
>LFLC01000061.1 GCA_001543015.1 Nitrosopumilus sp. LS_AOA
GTATTACCTGAAATTGATGCGATAATCAAAGCATCACAAGCAAAGTGAATATCAATTATTGTATCTCCTTTATTTTTCCATTTTGGTAATCAGAGTTGATAATTTTTACCGCTGTTTTTAATTAAAAATTATTTGAATTTATTTTAATGAAATCATCTGTTAGAACCGATATTAATTCAATGTGGGATAAAATTAATTTTAGATCAAAACAAGATGAGAGAGAAGGTAATCTGTGGGACGAACAACCTTGAAGAATTAATTAATGAAATAGTTAAACTAAAAATGAAATCAAAAAAGGAACATGATACAATGATGTATAATCAACTAAATTCTTCTTTGACTTGAGCTCATGAAGTTCAAAATGAATTACATAAAAAACTAAAGTCTAATTAATTATTTTTCAGAGTTTGTTTAGTTAAAACACACACCACAATATTATTACTTTTTTCATTAATCAATTATGTTATGTCTGGTTAATGCTCAATCTATGATTATTTTAAGGGATAAATTGTATCGTGTCTGAACAAATAATGGCTCCAATCAAAGTAGGTATTGTAAATGATTCAAATCTTGTACGAAAATATCTCACCAAAGTAATTTCCGTAGATGCAATTGATGTGGTTTTTACAGCAGTTGACGGGGAGGATGCATTAAACAAAATCATGTTTAAAACACCTGATGTAATTTTGTTGGATTTAGAAATGCCAAAAATGGATGGTTTAACATTTATTGATAAAATGATTGATTCAGGTAAATTATATCCAATAATTATAGTTAGTAATTTCTCACAAGATGGCTCAAAATTAGTTTTAGATGCTTTAGAAAATGGAGCAGTTGATTTTGTTTCAATGTCTGATGTTTCAAATGACGAAGAAAAATTACAATCTATACTTTTATCAAAAATAAAAATAGCACATTCCTCTGATCCTCTTCAACTAATACATGAAAAACTTAGTTCACTAAAACCTCGAAGACCTAGTATTCCGAGACTTGGTTCATCTGATAGAATAATAATTATTGGTTCATCAACTGGCGGACCATCAACCCTTCAAAAAGTATTAAGTGAAATTCCTACTGATATTGCTGCAGGAATTTTAATTGTTCAACATATGCCAAAAGGGTTTACAAAACAATTTGCTGAAAGATTATCAAAAACTACTGGATTTTCAGTCAAAGAAGCAGAAGAGGGTGATGTTATCAAAGATGGTATGATTTTAATTGCACCCGGTGATTATCACATGACCGTACAATCAAATAGAAAAATCCATCTTGATTCTAGTGAAAAAAGATTTGGTGTCAGACCTGCAGTAAACATGACAATGATTTCGGCATCTGAGGTTTTTGGTTCTGATATTGTTGGAGTGATTCTTACTGGAATGGGGCATGATGGTGGATTTGGAATGAAATCAATTAAAAAAAGAGGTGGACATACTATTGTTCAAAATAAAGAAACTTGTGTTATTTTTGGAATGCCAAAAGCTGTAATTGATCTTGATGCTGCAGACTTTGTTTTACCATTAGATGATATTCCTAAAAAAATTGCTATGGAGGTTCAAGCACTTGTCTGAGAGTAACTACCGTGAGATGTATGTCTCAGAAGCTTTGGAGCATGTTGAAATGATGAATCAGACATTACTGAAATTAGAAGAAAAACCAAGTGATCGAGGATTCCTTGATGAAATATTTCGTTCTGCTCACACCATCAAAGGTATGGCATCCACTATGGGTTATGATGAAACAAGGGAATTATGTAAAAATATTGAAAATATATTTGATAATATACGAAATGGAGCAGACAAACTAACTCATCATCTAACTAGTGCAATTTTTACAAGTGTTGATTTGTTACAACGACTGATTTCTGATGAAAAATTAAAAGTTGATTTAACACCATACTTGAAAAAATTAGAAAATCCTGAAGAAGATGTTGAAGGAATAGAGTCACGTGAGGATACTGCTAGTACTGCGTCTGTTTCAACTACAATTCGAGTAAAGATGACTGATCTTGATTCTCTTGTAAACTTGGTTGGAGAATTACTCATATCTAAAATGCGATTAGAGCAAACAATTCAAAATGAATCTCTTGATGAAGTAAAAACAGTTTTGCAAGAAGTTAGTCGACTAATTACTGATTTACAATACCAATCAATGAATATTAGACTAGTTCCACTTGATCAAGTCTTTAGTAGATTCAGTAGAACAGTTAGAGATACCTCTCAAAAGCTTGCAAAGAAAGTTAATCTAGAAATGAATGCTTCAGGAATTGAACTTGATAGGAGTGTTTTAGATTCTATTACAGATCCACTTTTACATATTCTTAGAAATTGTGTTGACCACGGTTTAGAATTTCCTGATGAGCGAATAAAAAATGGAAAATCTGAAACTGGCACCATTAAACTTACTGCAGCAAGAAAGGGAGAAAATATTGTAATCAGCATTGCTGATGATGGACATGGAATTAATGAAGAACGAGTAAAGGCCAAAGCTGTAGAAAATGGATTAATCACAGCTGACGAGGCAGAAAAAATGTCTCACGATGATGCCATTCAATTAATTCGTTCAGCAGGACTATCTACTGCTAAAGAGGTGACTGATGTTTCAGGACGAGGCGTTGGAATGGATGTTGTAATTTCTCAGGTGGAAGCACAAGGTGGCATTGTCAAGATTACAAGCCAAAAGGGCCAAGGCACAACTATAGTTTTGTCATTACCATTGAGTCTTTCAATTATTCGAGGATTGCTAATTGTTGTTGCAGGTCAAAGATTTGTTCTTCCAGTCTCAAGTATTGTATCAACTCTTCAAATCTCCCCCAAAGATGTATTTTCATTACATGGCACAGATGTAATTAAAGTCCAAGGAAAAATTGTTCCATTAATTAAATTAGATATACTGTTAGAGATGGATGTCATCAAACAAGATGATGAAGATCTTACCATTGTTGTAGTTGAACAAGAAGGTAAACAACGTGGATTTGTAATTGATTCATTTGAAAGAAATCAAGATATTGTAATTAAAAAATTAGATAAAAGTGATTCCTCTGACCTCTTTTCTAATGCTACAATTCTTCCAGACGGGAAGGTTGCACTAGTTATGGATCCTTCATTGTTGATAAATTAGGTGATGAATGATGTTACAAGAATTAGAAATCAAAAAATTAATTGAAATATTTAATGATTATCTTACCACCAAGACCTGCAAAGCACTATCTGCTTTACTTAGTGAACCAGTAGAACATAAATTAATTAGAATTGGAAATGGTTGTGATGCATCTGATGCTAGTTATTTACCAACTGAATCAATTAACATGTGCTCTGTTAGATTAAATGGTAAAGGCGATTTACATATTGAATTATTATTTACAACAGAATTAACACACGGATTAAAGATTGCATCAAAACTACTTGGTTCTGATGTTCATGAAATTGATGAAATGGGAACCTCTGCACTACAAGAAGTTGCAAACATCTTAACTGGGTCATTTTTTAACGCACTATCTGTAAATACTGGATTCAAAGTTGATCTATCAACTCCTGTTTTTAAAGAAGGAGACTGGAAAAATTTAATCCTTGAGCCTGTTTCCGATGTAATCAATCCTGCCAGTGACGCTATAGTCACTGATGCTATTTTAACTGGTGGCGAGACTGGAACTCAAATTCACATGTTAATAATTCAGCATCCAGAACATGCTAGACGATTGATATCCACTAATGCCTCCAAATCTAAATCTAGTGAATATGGTGCGGCATCAAACTCCAATTTACTTGGTGGCGGAAATTCAGAAATCGATGCCTTACTTGCAGGTTTTGATTCTCCAGTTGAATCACCTGATTCAAATTCAGAAATTGATGCATTACTAAATACATCTGCTGAAACAAATTCAGAAATCGATGCTTTACTACAACAATCTGGAGGTGATTAGCCTTTTCAACAACTAGATTAGTTGATTCTATTAATGAAATATCCATTCCAATGGCAGGACTTGCAATTGGCCAAAAAAATGATACACTAAAAACATTTGTTGGTTCATGTATTGCTATTTGTATTTATGATGACAATCATAAAATTGGTGGAATGGCACATATCCTGCTGCCAAAAAATATTACAAATAAATCCACAAAGGGAACAAGATTGGAAGGGAAATTTGCAGATGAGGCAATTGATATTGTAATTGAAAAATTAACAATATTGTATCCTTATTTAAAATTAAAAGCAAAGATGGCTGGAGGTGCAAAAACATTTAGTCATGAAAATGATGAAAATACTCTAAACATTGGAGCTAAAAATATTGAGGGCATTCGCTCCATATTAAAAGAAAAAAAAATCCCACTAATTGCAGAACTAGTTGGTGCAAAAAATGGTAGATGGGTAACTTTTTCTTGTGCTAATCAAAGTATGTTTGTCAAAAATAAAGATGGTGAGCAAATCATTTGAGTTCTCTAAAAATCGTTGATAAACTAACTCCGTTATTTAATTCTGTAAAATCAAAAACTGGAATGGATATTAGTAATTTCAAACATACATTTTTAGAAAGACGGATACACTATAGAATGAGAATTCTTGGAGTAGATGATTATGCTGATTATTTGAATTTACTATCTAGTAATCATGATGAGCCAAAAATGCTTTATATGGCATTATCCATTAATGTAACAAAATTTTTCCGAGATCCATCTGTTTGGGATTTTTTAGATAATATTGCAATCCCTGAACTAATTACTGCCTCCAATCTTCGCTCAATTTCTGCTTGGAGCTGTGCCTGTGCTTCGGGTGAGGAGCCACATAGCGTATCTATTCTATTAGATGAATATTATAAACAAAAACAAATTACCTATAGCGTTTTTGCAACTGATATTTCTCAAAAAGCCATTGAGCATTCAAAAGAGGGCATTTACGTTGATGCAAATCTAATTAATGTTTCATCTGAACGAATGGATGAGAACTTTACAAAAATTTCTGATGGTAAATTTCAAGTAAAAATAGCAATTAGAAATAAAATCACTTATCAGAAAATTGATATGGTAAAAGGTATACCAAAAACTTTTGATATTATTTTCTGCAGAAATGTGCTTATTTATTATGATAAGGATACCCATGAATCACTTTTCAAAATGTTTCATTCTAAATTAAAATCAAATGGTTTACTGGTTTTAGGACAAGATGAATCAATGATTGGAACTAAAGGAAATCAGTACTTTGAACTTTTAGATGTAAAAAATAGAGTATACAAAAAAATTAACGTATAATTTTTTTTGATTTTTAACTTGTATGTTTTATCTATACAAACTATTTGCTATTACCCTGTAAAAATTATCTGATATATGCAAAATATGAATATATTAAAACTAGAAATGGTAATTGTTGATGCTAGAGAATTCTCTGTAACCTCAATGGGATTTGGTTTTTAAAATGAGTGAAAACGGAACAAAAATCTTAGTTGTTGATGATGCATCATTTATGAGAACTGTTCTTAAAGATATTTTAAAATCAAATGGTCTTGCAACTGAAATTATTGAAGCAGCTGATGGTGTTGAGGCAGTTAGACAATTCATTACCCATAGACCTGATTTGATAACAATGGATGTTAATATGCCAAAAGCTGATGGACTTCAGGCACTAAAGGGCATAATGAAAGTTGATCATACTGCTCGAGTGATAATGGTTACATCAGTTGAACAAAAACATATCATTCAAGATGCTATGAAATCTGGAGCACGCGATTATATCATTAAACCATTTGATAAAGGAAGTGTTGGATTAGTCTTGAATAAAGCACTACGTGCAAAATAGGTGGTATCATTTTTTGTCAGAAACTGTTTTATCAAAATTAGATTTGCAGAAACTCGATGATACTATTTCTGGGTATATTTCTAAAAAAATGGTTCCATCATTATCTGCCTTACTTAATGAGGAAATAAAATTCTCATCAACTAAAACAAGTGAGTTAAGTTTTGAAAATATGTCTGATATAATTCCTCATACCAATACTGATTCAAAAGATGTTGGGGTATATGTGACATGTAATGGTGAAATAAAATTTGGGATTTTATTTCATTTGAAATTATCTGATGCAAAAAAATTGGCATCAAAATTGATGGGCACTGATGAATCTGAAAATTTATCCGTTGATGGGAAATCCGCAGTAGCTGAGATTGGAAATATTTTAGCAGCATCTTTTTTTAATATAGTAAATGAAGAAACTGGTATGCAAATGATGTCCGGTGTTCCTGGATTGGCAATTGATGATGCTGCAACATTAATTGAGACTCCTATTATGGAGACTGCATTATCTAATACATTCATTCATTCATTTGGTGAATTACATTGTGTTGACTCAAAAATTATAATTTATGCATCAATATTTCAAGATCCAGATGATGCTCTAAAATTTGTTTAGAAAAATACTAGGACCAAAATTTATCTGATTTCTTCCAAAATGGAAGTATAATTTTCCGAATTTTTCCAGCCCAGATATAGTCTTTTTGTGCCTATATCATTCATGAAATACGCCTATACTGGAATCATTGCATTATCAATAATGATTTTTGGAATGACTATTCCTGGTGTGAGTGCTGCATCATTAGATGATACAGTGCTAGTAGGTGATTTTCCTCGTGATGTGGACTTTGATTATGCTTTGAATAATCTCTATGTCCCAAATTATGAATCAGGGTCAATTTCAGTAATTGATTCAAACAATATGATTATCAAAGATACAATTTTCCTTGATGAATCATCTAATCCCACAAAAATTGTTGTAGACTCGAATAGACATCTAGTATTTGTCTCCGATAAAATTTCAGGAGTATTAACTATCATTGATGGTATTACTGGAGAAATTATTGACTCTATTAAAATTGGAGATTCTTTATGGGATTTAGACATTAATGAGGAAACTGGAAAATTATATGTTTCAGATTTGATAAAAAATGAGATTATAATTATTGATACTGTAAATCTTGAAATTATAAAATCCATTAATGTTACTGCCAGTCCATGGGATGTTGTAGTTAATCAAAATACAAACATGGTATATGTTGCAAGTGGAACTTCTGAAATAATTCATGTAATAGATGGAAGTTCTGATAGTTTAATTGCTGAGATTAGCCCCGGAGTAACGCCATGGGGATTATCAATTAATGAAAGAAGTGATATCCTTTATGTTACCAGTTGGGATTCAAACTCTATTACAGTAATTGATCTTTCAAATGGGCAAATACTATATGAAATTCCTGTAATTCCTGGAGTATGGCAAATGACTACAAATCAAAACAATGGTGTTACAATAATATCCAATGAGCATACAAATGAATTATATCTTCTTGATGAGAATTCACGACAATTTCAAACCATTAGTGTTCCTGACTCTCCTCAATCAATGACTGTATCTCCAACCTCAAATACAGTTTATGTGGTGAATCCCTTAGAGAATTCTGTTTCTTCTATATCTTATGACTATGATTTCTCACCACTTACCCCCATCATTAAGACAGTAATTACTGACGATGATTCGGTAAATGATGAATTACTTTTAGAAGTACTTGATGGTATGGCAAAAATCCCACAACGTTCAGATGTTGATACTGATTTGATTTCAGGATTATTGCAAAATATTGGTGTTACTGGCGAATTTGATGGTAATGGTATTGCTAGTCTATTAATTGATGATTATAATAAAAAGAAAGAATCTCAACCTACATCAGTACCCACTCCTAATTGGGCAATAGATTTAGCATCAATGTTCTCTGATGAAAGTGACACTTACTCAATTCCACAAACTGTTGATTGTACTGATGACTTTAGTGATGACTTTAGTGCATCAATTAGAGATATTGATAATGCCGACCCATTTAAAATTTGGATTAATATTTTACCAATTTGTGCAATGACTTAATCTTCCTTATTTCCTCTAATGTATGATATTGCAGTGCCAAAAACCCCAATACCTAAAACAACAACTAGACAAATAGATGAGATGTATACTAGTGAAGGTATTGACTTTAGTAAATAATCAAATTCTGTCTGATATAATGCACTAGTGGCAATTCCTGCAAAAATTAATGATATTGTAATGATACTTCCAAATACATTTGTGCCACATAGGTGGGCCCACGATACTATGTTGCTAAACTTTGTAAATTCCTTATTTTTTCTAGTCTCAATATGATTATAAAAAATCCCAGTTAACGCTAACCCTGCAGTTAATCCCATTTGTAAAACAAACCCAAAAAAGAAAATACCTACCGTATCTGTAAATGCAAATTCAAACATATTTTCAATATTTCCATTAAAAACTAACATCTGATTTAGAAAAAGTGCTATAGTTAACCCTGTAATGATTGCTCCCTGAACCATTGCTGAAATGATAAATCTTTTTCCAAATTTTCCAGCATCTGCTTTATCTGATATTTCAAGAAATCCCTGTTTTGAGAATTTTTTTTCTAAATTTACATAATCATTGAATTTCTTTAGTAAATGAGCCTCTTCTTGAGGGTTTTCTACAAAATCATCATCAAATCTTTCAGAATCAAAATATCCCATAAACTAGTAATCAATTTTTTAATAATATGCTGTACTGTGTGCTAATTGAACGAACTGTATAGCATTGAAATCTTCGTTTTTAATTTGTTTGAATTGAACAAACACAGTATCATTAACTTATAAAAAATATCTCTAACATGTCACAAAGAATTCTAATTGCTGAAGACAATAAATTCACATCAATGCAATACGTAAAATTACTTGAAACAAAAAATCATACAGTTACTGTAGCAGTAGATGGTGTTGAATGCCTAGAGAAATATTCTGCAAGTCTTAAAGACGAATCCGGTGATGGTCACTATGATGTATTGATTTTAGATCATTCAATGCCCAAAAAATCTGGTGCTGAGGTTGCAGCAGACATTTTGAGTTTAAATCCAGATCAAAAAATAATTCTAGCATCAGCATATGCTTTGTCTACTGAAAAACATTATTCACAACTAAAAGATAAAGTATTGTTTTTACAAAAACCATTTCAGCTAACAAGAATTTTAGAACTAGTCGATAACGATCCTTCTAAAATAACTGCATAAAATTAAAAAAATTTAATTTTTTATT
>LFLC01000003.1 GCA_001543015.1 Nitrosopumilus sp. LS_AOA
ATTTCAATAGTTAATCTTTAGGAATTACAAAATGATTTCACATTATTAACTTTGCAATCAAGTTATTTTGCGTTAGTCCTTGTTTTTTGGAGTAACTAGCCCACATTAATTGATACAGTTTTGTTTTGAATACGCCAAGAAATTTATTGCCTTCTTCATTTATCAATCAAAATTGCTCTTGTGCCCCTGGGTGTAAAAGCAATATACGCGAGAAAGATCTGTTCCAAGCTTCAAACTCCAAAAATTACCATCAAAAATTTTTTGTAAATTAAGGAACAAATGGCTTCAGGAACTTCATCGGGAAGATATTCATACTCTTAAAGAGGTATTTGTTTGTGTGAAAAACTTTAAAGAAGACTTTAAAGAAGATGTTGAATACAAATACAAAGTACCCAATGGTGATGGTACATTGAGAGAAGTTCCGAGAGGATATGCAAAACTCAACAAAGACAGAGCTCATTTTTCTCCCTGGATGTCCTTCTTATTATTCTTCGAAGACTAATGCTAAGCGTTGCCGCCTTTCATTTTAACAGGAAGTAGAAAATGTTGTTAATCAAGTAATAAATTTGAGTATGCAGTCTGTGAGAGAAGTAGAAATTTATTATTTGATCTTTCCAGGATATTAAAGTTAAGTTCGTCTTACTTAATTTAGCTAATAAGTGGTCAACTTGGTTTCTCAATGAGGATACAATAACTTTTCTGCGTCCAGTGAGGAAAATGCTAAATTTCTGTTGAACTATACCTATGAAGTAGAATCTAATTAATCAGCTAAAGCGTTCGTGGAAATACTTTCCCGATTTGTAAGCTATTCATTAGTAATATTCATGAAATTGAATCCTTTCTCGATGAAATTTTAATATATTTGTCTAAAAAATACCTTCAGATTCTTCACATGATTTTGTACCTAGAGATAAATCTCATATTTTCCAAACTAAAGAACATCTAAAACAAGTTATTCAAATATTTAAAGTTCTAATATCGATGATAGTCCGGAAATTTCACGCATTCAATTTATCATTTGTCAACTAGAAAACGTTAATACTCCAAAAGAGAGACGTAGGTATAATATCATCACCGAGATTTTGGCACTTAAGACGCATTTAATTTCTCCAACATGTTACAATTATCTCCAAAATATGCCTTGCCTTTCACTTCCACATATTAATACTCTACAAAAACTGTCATCATCTTTTGGCTTAGGAAATGACTTTATTGCATTCCTCAAACAAGCAACTTCTTCCTTTAGTTTGGAAGAAAAAAATGTTATTATTCAAATGGACGAAATTCATTCAAAACCTGACATTTCATATAAAGGTGGCAAAATATATGGACCTACAATGAACCCAGAAGATCCGACTAAAACAGTTTTCGCAATCATGGTTTCAAGCCTTTTTAAGAAGTGGTCTTGTGTTGTTCGTCTAATACCCTGCTCATCAATTTCCGCTGAAAAACTATTTCCAACAATAAAGTCTTGCATTATAGATATAGAACTCTGTGGACTAAGAGTGCATGTAATTTCCACCGATAACTACCCAATGAATGTTAACATTTTCAAATTATTTTCCACCGATGGTAAATTACAAACCAAAGTTCCTCATCCTGTTGAAGATAATAGAATTCTCTTTCTCACTTTTGATTTCGTCCATATATTAAAAACTATTCGCAATAACTGGTTGAATCAAAAAGATTATAATAGAACATTTCGATTCCCAAATATTAATGATATCCATCTCGATTACTGTAATTTTCCGCTCCAAGTTAATTGTGCTACTTTTCAGGATATTCGACTCCTTTATAATTCTGAGAGAGACAGTTTGGCCAAATTGGCTCCTCGACTGACTGTAAAAGCTTGCTATCCTTCTAATATCGAACGTCAAAATGTCAAACTTGTCTTGAAGATCGTACATGAATCCACAGTGGCAGCTCTAACTATCCAAAATCAAGCTCGATGTCCCGAATTAAAAACTCACACTCCAGTATTTTTAGAAACGATACTCAATTTATGGAAAATATTTAATATTAATACACCCATTAAGGATATTCGCTTGAATGATGATTTAAATAGCCCCTTAATTAAGAATGACGACCGTTTTTCTTTTTTGGCTCGAATCGTTACTTGGTTAGATGCTTGGGATTCTTTACCTGATAGAAACGGAAAATTAAGCAAGCAAACATTTCAGAGTTTTAAACACGCATGCATCGCCTTACCAGAAATTTGTAATTATTTAACTGGAGAGTGTGGATTTTCATATTTGTTAACATCCTTTTTGCAAACGGATCCACTTGAGCATCATTTTGGCCTCTATAGAATGATGTCTGGAGCAAATTATCATGTTTCTTATTTACAAATTTTGGAAACTGAACGTCGTCTCAAATTATCCAACATTTTGAAATTGTTTACAGAACAGCCTGAGACAAATCCGCAATTTATCCAAACTTTTGTTCAATCTTTTACAACAATAAGTCTCAAAAATACTGACGATGAATTAAACTTAGATCCTTTTCTGGATAAAATTGAAGATCTATATACGATTGAATGTAATTTCCAGACGCTTCAATCTTTGACCTTTATTGCAGGTTTTTCAGTTCACCAATATTTGAAACATAATGACACATGCAGCGTTTGTAATCGATTACTGACTCTTGAGATAGAGTTTCATATTGAAGAATTATTAGATCCGCAGTTTGAACTCATTAATATATGTGATCGTGGCCGTCTTAAGTATCCTACTGAACCTGTTATTGATGCTATTCTTACAGTTTGGAAAGTGTTTTTCGCTATTGAACAAGATACTCAACTATTGTCCATATTTGTCAATGGAGATTCTCGAAAGATTTTGGTTGAGCTTTCTATAATCTATCTGGAGAGT
>LFLC01000011.1 GCA_001543015.1 Nitrosopumilus sp. LS_AOA
TAATATAATTTATAATTTTTTTTAATTGATATGTATGATTAATTTTAATCACCTGACCGATGCGTTAATCAACTAAATATTCTAAATTAGTTTATTGAAATCAATTTTTATCACTGGAACTGATACTAATGTTGGTAAAACATACATCACTGCAGGTATTGCAGTCACTCTACGAAAAATGGGAATCGATATTGGTGTAATGAAACCATTTGCTGCAGGTATTGCACAAAAAAATGGATTCAAATCTGAAGATATTGAGATTTTATCAAAAGCTGCACAAGTAAATGATCCTGAAAAATTAGTAAATCCTCAATTCTTTCCAATTTCTGCATCCCCATACACTGCATGGAAGAAACTCAAAATCAAACCAAAAATTCCAACCATTCTACAATCCTTTAGAAAATTATCTAATCTTCATGAAATGTTACTAGTTGAGGGTATGGGTGGAGTAATGACTCCTATTCTAAATAATTACTATGTTACAAATTTAATCAAAGAGATGAAAATTCCTACAATAATTATTACTCGTAGTAAAGTTGGGACTGTTAATCACACTATAATGACTGTAAAGTCATGTGAAAAATTCAAAATTCCAATCAAAGGAATCATAATTAATAATTTTGATAAAGGCTATTCCATAAAACAACTAAAAAATGACTTGGAGGGTCTTACTGGAGTTCCTGTTTTAGGCTCAATTCCTTTCCTTAAAGACCTCAGTGACGCATCATTGTATAGAATTTTTAAAAAAAATATAGATTTTAAATCAATATTGGAATAATTATCCTATATACGCAAAATTTTGAATTTACTAGTACCATGTACATTGCTAAATTGTGCAATCTCAAAAATTATTTTTGAGAATGAATCATTTTCTTTAGATAAAATAAATGATTTTTTATTTATTGTAATTTCTTTGGATAAAACTATCCAAATATTTTCTTTAATTGATTGAATTTTTTCTAATTGTGTTATTTTTTCTTGAATTGTTTTTACATCTGAGGATAATGGAATGTAAATTACTAATGTCTTTTTTGGATCTTTTTCTAATGTTTTAACATCAGGTATTACAATATCTAATTCTATCCCATTATGATTAATTTTTCTTTGACTGTTTAGTAGTGCATTTGTAAGTAAATAATGTAAAATTCCTGTTGCAAAAATTCCAACTGCAACATCTTTAGTATCCATTGTAACTATTTTATCAAAACAGTTCTCAATAATTTCATTTATTATAACATCAAATTTTTTATTTGCAATTAATTCAGGTATTGTTGATGAATTTTCAACATATTCAAATAGATAATCCTTGATTGGATTTGAGTCTTCTTGCATTTACTCATTAAAGCTGTAACGTCTTTCGCCTCTAGATTCTGCATCAGTTTTTACATCTACTAGAACAAATTCTTTCTTTGAATGAAGCATTGATTTATCTGGAGTTAATCTATTTTCATGTAACAATTCGTATTCCTCAAGTGTTAATCTACGTCTGTCTTCTAGTTCAGCCACCAGATTCATATTTTTTACAATTTCTTTGTATTCTGGTTGAATAACACCACTAAACACCATTGCACTACTTCCACTACCATAAGATCCAAATCCAACTCTTTTCCCCTCTAAATCAACTCCTTTCTGATACTCGTATTCTAAACTACTTCGAAATCCCAAGTACAATGATGCAGTATACAAATTACCAATCATTGTTGATGCAATAAGTGAACTTGCAAGTTTTGATTCAAAGACTTCTTGATATTCTTGAGTCTTTGTAAATAATTTTGTAAATTCGTGATCTTTTGTCATAAACTCTTCATCACCTAATACTGATTCAATTGTTCCACGTGGATCTTTTGGTATTGGTTCCTCAATCCCTATTTCTGTTAGGATTCGTTTCCATCTTGGAAGTTGACGCCATTCATGTCTAACTAGGTATGCTAATGCCTTTTTCCCCATGTTACTGTATGGTAAGTGCATATTGATGTAATCCATATGGTCTAGAATTGTTTCACCTGGCTCCATTTTGACTAATCCTGATGAAACCACTTTTTTCTTGTATGATTCAAGGGCTTTTCGTACTTGAATCATGTATAGCATGTTAGAGTATTGTCCATGAACAATTGGAGTCTCTTTTCCAAATGGTCTGTAGAAATCATATTCATCTTTAATTGATGTAGCTGTAACTTTAGGATCAAATTGTAATAATCTTGGTTCGTCATTTAGAAGCATAACTACTGCCCCTGCCCCCTGTGTCATCTCTCCACTAGAACCCATATCGTATTTTGCAATATCTGATACTACAACTAGTGCATGTTTACCTTCAGCTTCCCCTGCTCGAATCCAGTTTGTATTGTCATACAACGCATAAGAACCACTTACACATGCAAATTTGGTCTCAATTCCACCACAGTGCTCAAATGTACCTTGACCATAAACTTGCTCAAGCATTCCAATCACATAGGAATTCATTGCTTTTGATTCATCAAAAGCTGATTCAGTTGAAACGTATAATCTACCAATATCATCAGGTGAGAGTTTATTTTTTTGCATAATTTTCAAACATGCATTTGCTGCAAGAATTGCTGGATCCTGATTAGAATCAACAATTGCCATTTGAGATACACCTAAGCCTTTTTGTAATTTTACAGGATCTAATCCTCTAGCTTTTGCAAAATCTTCTGCATCAATGTATAATCTTGGAATGTAAATTGCAATGTCATCTATCCCAGCTGTCATAAGCTTGCCTCCGAATTTTCATTAATAAGGTTATTGAGTAAATTGTAACTAACTAGGAATGATATTTTAGTAGTTTTTGTAAATTTTTGTACCTATTTTGATCGCAACACTATTTTTTTAACTCTGTTTCAAAAATCCTTTCAAATGTTTCAAATGGTTGAGCTCCAAATAATCTTGTTGTTTCACCATCAGGACCAATTACAAAAAATGCTGGAGTTCCAGTTAATTCAAGTGCTCGTGCATCCTCATTACTTGCAAGAATTGTTTGTGAATTATTTCCATTAAGCATACACTCCGACCACTTATCTAAATCAAGATTAATTTCTTTTGCAAATTTTAATAGATTTTCTGATGATGCCCATCCATTATTTTCCCCAGTCCAATTTGAATACAAAATATCATGATATTCCCAAAACAATCCTTGCTCATTTGCACAGTGTGCACCGTGTGATGCATTGACTGAATCAGGACCAATAATGTTGTAATCTTTGAAAATAATTTTGACTTTGCCTGTTTCTACATATTTCTGTACTATTTTGTCTTCAGTATTATGAAAAAAAACATTACAAAAATGACATTGATAATCCCCAAATTCAACTAGTGTGATTGGTGCATTATTATCGCCTAGTATTGGGGAGCCATTGCCTAGGAATGTGTTTAAGGTAACTTTTGGTGGACCAAATTGGTCAATGGTTGGAGTTTGTTCTAAAACCAGTTCTGATTCACTTGAAATTCCGTTAATCCCAAAAAATATTATTACTATAACCACTGATGCAATTGCTGCACCTATTCCAAGTGATGGACCGTGAATCAATGAATGTTACGATTTTTCAATACATTTAGTCTTTTGTTCTATGGATTAGATGATTTTCCATTATCTGATGTATCTCATAAACTAAAAATTTACAAAATTTTTCTTATTTTGAATTTTTGTTTTCTATATTAATTGTTACAGTTAGTGTTTACCGTATTGAATTTTCAGGAATCAAAAAATCAATTTCTAAAAACTCTTTATCATTTGTAATTTCAGTAACTGAATAAAATTATTCTTTTTCGATCTTCTGAGGTTGTTTAATTTACAATTTTAAAATTCATTCAATTTACAAGACTGTGGAAGTTCATATCAAATACTGAAAATCATGAGATTTTATAATAAACATACAACTTGTTATATAATTTTCAATAATATTTCTATGAGATTATATGAATATGTGCAGTTAAAAAATATCCTGTGACAATAATGTGTGTTTACTAAATACAAACAACAGAATATACTATTAATGAAATTAAATTACAATTGTGAGTACTACTTTAATTAAAGATGAAATATCCAATGTACCACCTGAAGTAAAATCTATTGAAAAAAAGAAAGATTTCTTCTGTGGGGTAGTAGAGCAAACAAATTCCATAGGTGGCGAGATTCAGGAGGCATTACGGTTAATCAAAGGAGCAAATAATAGGGCAAGTATGCTATCAATTACTGCAAAAATTGAGTCTAATCGCCTAGGTGATGTTGGTAGAGATTTTCTTGTTGTTTCAAATTCTATTGATGAATTAAGTACCAAAACTGATGCTGCTATTGAAAAGATGAAAGTAGAGACTGTTGAAGGAATTGAAAAATTAGGATTGGCAATTGAAGATAAAGCCATGAGTATTAATGGTAATAGATTAGCAAATCTAGCATTATCAAATATTAGAATAGTTGATAGGTGTTTGTTTGAAAGAGCTGCAGACATTAGATGGTGGGCAACTGATGAAATTCTTGTACAAAGTCTAATGCAAAATGATTCTTTTTCTGAAGCATCCCAAAGACTGGAAAATATATTGGATGCATATTCTGTTTACTATGATTTACTATTATGCGATACATCCGGAGATTGTGTGGCATCAGCTAATCCTAAATATGATTTAAGTAAAGTTAATTTCAAACATAAATCTTGGTTCAATGAAGCATTGGAAACAAAAAATGGTTCAGAATATTCATTTCAAACTGTACATTATTCTCCAACAATACAAGATCACACTGTAACATATTCTTGTAAAGTTCATGAGGATGCTGACCCTGAAAAACCAGTAATTGGAGTACTTGCTTCAGTTTTTAAATGGCGAGAGTTTGCTCAGCGAATAGTTAATGAAACAAAATTAACAGAAGATGAAAAAGGAAAAACACGTGTATTAATTTGCGATGATCAAGGAAATATTTTAGCTGACACGAAAGAAAAAATCCTTAAAGAAAATTTTTCTTTTGTGGGAAGAGCAGAATTATTTGAAAAAAATATTGGTTTTATTTCTCAAGTACGTAACAAGCATGTTCAATTAATTTCACATGCATTGTCTCCTGGATTTGAAGGGTATCGTTCAACAGAATGGCACTCATTAATTATTTTAGACACTGGCATAAAATCATCTAATACTAAATCTGATAAAGAGGATATTACTGATGATTCACTTGACTCCATAACTGGATTAGTTGTTAATCTTGATGATGAAACACAAAAAGCAATTGGTGAAATTAATAAAATTAATGATCAGACACAGATTTTATCACTCAATGCTGCAATTGAAGCTGCTAGAGTCGGTGAAGCTGGTAGAGGATTTGGTGTTATTTCTGGATTCATGGGAGACATTTCACGAGAAACTGCTATAGTTACAGATTCAATGTATACCAATACTCAAGAAAAAATAAAAAAATTAAATGAATTCATTATGGTAAATTCTAAAGCCATCAGAGGAGAAAGGCTATCAGATCTTTCCTTGACAAATATTGATTTAGTTGATAGAGCATTGTATGAGAGAACTGCTGATGTTCGTTGGTGGGCAACAGAACATGGTCTGTATTCTGCATTAATGACTAATACTGCAGAAAACATTGACTTTCTTTCAAAAAGACTAGAAACTATTTTACAATTTTATACAGTTTATGAGGATATAGTTGTATATGATGTCAAAGGTAATTTAATTTCAAATGCCATTGAGACAAAAATTTTAGAAGACAATGTTGCAGATAAAAGATGGTTTGCAAACGTAAAGAGTACTGCAAATGGAAAAAGTTATGGTTTTGATGTAGTACAAATTAACCAAAATGGCAAAAATGAACAACATCTAGTATTTTCATGTAAAATACACAAAGATGGAAATACATCTCAAGATGATATTGGGGTTTTGGCAATTTTATTTAAATGGAAACACTTTGCAACGACTATTTTCAAAGAAACACCTCTAACTGAATCAGAAAGAAAGCATTCTAGCTTATTCATTACTAGTGCCCATGGTACTGTTTTAGGAATTGAAGATCACAATGATGGCTTCATAACTAAAAATGAAATAATCCCATTTCTGAATCAAACAAAAAATTATGATATTATTACTAAAGATGATTTTAGTTGGTTAATGGGAAATGCCGCATCTGTTGGATTTGAAGGATTTTCTACTGGATGGCACGCTATGATTGTTGAAAATGATCTAACCTAATGATTTTCGAATTTTAGTTAATTGATATTTATTTTAAAAAAAATGATTTTAAATTATTTTCAAGAATTTTGATAAATCACGATAAAAATTTAAAATTATTTAACAGATCTATGCTAGATGACAAACTTTAATTCCTCATCTTAATTATTTTTTCATAGTGCCAGGGTAGCTCAGCCTGGGAGAGCACTCGGCTGAAGACCGGGCTGTCACGAGTTCAAATCTCGTCCCTGGCACCATAATTTGAGTAAAAATATATTTTACAACTACTCTAATCAAAATCAGAATTTTTAAAAAACCCTTAATCTAAAAATAGATCGACATCGATCTTTGATATTATTTCAGTGTAAAGTGATTCTACATAATCTTTAAAAACAAGGCAAACTGTATTTTTTCAATATTCATGGCAGAAAAAAAATCTACAAAGGCAAAAACATCATCCAAATCTAAAACAAAAAAGAAAAAAATTAAAGATTTACCCAGTGATGATAGTGGGATTATCATAGTTGATGATGATATTGTAATTGATAAAGAAAAAGTTAATGAGGAAAGAAGAGCATATCTTGAGGAAGCAAGATCTCAAGACGCATCTGACTAGAAATCTTTATCCGATCCTAAATCATGTATAATTTATGCGTGCACTATGTTTGATTACTGTAAAGCCTGGAAAAGTAGATTCAGCAGTCGAAATAATAAAGAAAAAACGTAAAATTGTAAAACAAGTGATGATAGTTGCTGGAAGGGCAGACATTAGTGTATTTTTGCAGGGAAACATTGATGAGATTAATCACATGGTAATTGATTTTAAAAAAATTAAAGACATTGTTACAACTGAGACATTAATTGAAGTGGAGGTAAATCTGGGATGGTAAGGGCAATAATTTTGGTTAAATCTCCAAAAAAACTCATTGCTGCAAGACTCAGAAAAATTACATCCGTATCTGATTCATTTCCTACTAGTGGACAATTTGATGCAGTAGCTATAATTGATGTGGAGACTCTTATCCAAATAAAAGATGTAGCAAATAACATCCAAAAGATTAGTGGTGTAGAGAGGACTGAAACTATGGTTGAGGTTCAATGAAAAGTGATTTAAAGAACTTCGAGGTAGTCTGTCTGTGAATATCAAAAAAGTTGGAAATGTAATTTTGGCTGTAAAAGATTTGGATAAATCCCTTGAATTTTACAATGGAATTATAGGGCTTCCAATTAAAAACCAAAGACGTTCATGGATAGATTTGGGTACTTCTGGTGCTTTATTGAGTTTACATCCAGCATCACTTACTGCACAACACAGTGGTAGTTCAATTGAAAATGGAATAACTATTGGATTCCTTGTAGGCGATGTACAATCAGCAGTTGACGAATTAAAAAGTAAAGGTGTCACCATATATCGAGATATCATAGAAAAAGATACTGGAAAAAATGCAATCATACAAGATCCTGACGAGTATTTGATTTCATTATTTGAGCCAATCTATAATGATAAAGATCAACAAACTGGTGGATATCATGGTTTTACTCCAGCATAGATTGTTTTTTATTAAAAATTAATATTACAATTTTTTTCTACATTTTACAGTATGGTAAATACAAAATCTATTGAATTTGAGATAATTAAGGAACCGTGGAACAAATACCAGATTATAGATAATTCGGTATTGAAAACCAGAACAGTTCTCAAAAAAATTGAACGTATGATGGATGGTGATAAAGTATCTTTTTCTGTAGATGCACAAACTCTTACTGTGATATACGCCGATAGTGCTTTGAAAGGAACTCCAAATCCACGACCAATTACTAAAAAAGATATTCTAGACTCTATAGATAAACCAGATATGCATTACGATACACTTTCACAAGAATTTAATGAATACCATCTTGATGATGGAACAAAAATTAAAATTTTTACAAATGTTACTACTATTTCTCGAACTACACTTAAAGATCCAAAAGGTGACCCCGTCTATAATATCAAATCAACTAATACTGTTGAAATAAAACCATCCGAGCAATACAAACCAACTACAAAATAATCCTAGAATAATTTTTAAATTACTTTTTTAATTAATGTGATGAGTTTTTCTACTCCTCTTTCACTTCTATTAATTGATATGTAAAAAGTCATATCATTTTTTTGCAAAATTAGAATAATTACTTTTTGATGTTGTAAAATTACATGTTCAAGTTTTCCAATGGAATTTACAGTATCTTTTCTCAACGACATCAAAGTAGACAAGATAAAAAATTCATTTTTTACTTGTTCTGATTTTAATAATGGTTTGAGTATTGGATTAACAATCCCTGTCAGAGTTCTACCATATACATTAATGACTCCAGCATATCTGATATTTTTTGAAATTTTTAAAATACTTTGACACTGTTTTCTGTATTTTATCACAGTATCTTTCCATTTATCAGCGGGAGTTTTTACCATAATTAAAATTATATTTGAAATTAATAAGGATTTTTACTGTCAAATTAAAATTTAGTCTCTGAAAAAGTTTTTAATATTATTTTGAATTTGATTTATTTTCTAATTTTTTCTTTAACTCATTATTTTCTTTTAGCAGTTTATCATTTTCAGCCCGAAGTATTTCCGCAGAATTCTTTTTACTATACAATGGATGTCCTGGGGGAATAATTGTAGAATTCATAGATAATAGTCCTGAAGCGTATTGTTGGTACATTTGTTGAAATCCTTGAAGTTTTTGATTAATGGTTTCTGATTGTCGTGAAAATTGATCTTTTAATGGACTTTCATAAACTTTGAACATTGGGTGTGCAAGTCCTGGAGGTAATCGTGGGAACTGAAATGCCATATGTGGAATATTTGGATTTAATCCGTAAAGATCTTGTAAGTGTTGATTTACTGAATTATCCATAAAAATACTCTATTATCACTATATTTCTGCCTTACTTTAGGCATTTGATATACCAACTAGTGAACTCTTTGTTAGTATAGCTCAACTTGAGTCGATCACAGATCCTTATAGATTCCCTTTTTTGATCGCAGATACACATGAAAAAATCAAACAAGAGTTGTCTTAGATGTAAAAATAATATCCTAGAAAAAGATCTTCATAAAATTGTGATATATGTGGTTGAAGAAAAATTTACTGAGCATCACTATGAACATATTGAATGCCCCGGAAATTTTACAATTTAAAAAATTTATTTTTAAAATTTACTATCCTTTAAACTCGTATATTTTGTAAATCTCACCGGTTAGTCTGGAGCGGTATTTCCATTCATCCTTGTTCCAAACTACATGGCTGAAATTTTTTTGTGAATCAGAATTTAGTCTTTCATAGACATCACTACCAATTAAAATTTGATCAGGTTTTGCCATGCCCTGAATTTTTGATGCAATATTCATTGTAGGTCCTATTATGTCCACATGAGATTGTTTTACATCTGCACCATATCTTACTATGATATTCTGTCCATAATCAACACCAATTTTTACCATTAAATCTGGATAATCATATTGATTAAGAATTGGATTAATTCCTTTATGAATAACTGATATCATAGATTTTGCACAATTTGTTGCATTTTTAGAAGCAGATACATCGTTTTCTTCTGCATCAAAGTACCCAATCACTGAATCCCCTACAAATTTTAACACATATCCATGATGATGTCTAATTACTGTAGCCATTTCTTGAGCAAATGAACCAATAATGATTGCTATTTTTTCAGAAGGCATTTCCAAAGTCATTGTAGTAGAGCCTACCAAATCTACATACAACACGACCATGTTTAATTTTGAAAATACATGTTTTCGAAGAAACTTGTCAGAATCATCAATTACTCCTGAATACTCATATCCTTTTTTAAGAGAGGCCCAAACTCGTTTTTGAGTCTCTAAAATCATTTCATCAAAATCTAATTCTTTACCCTCACTTTTACTTGAAATTATATCATTCTGACTTTGTCTATCTTCAGGCATATTTTCTGATAATTCCTTCTCATTAGTCATTATACATCAAACTATTCTAATGGAAAATCAATTTCACAATGAGGACATTTACCTCTATTTCCATCATATTTTTCATTAAAATACACAATAATCTCACCGTTACAAATATCACAACTAAATTTGGATTTATCCATGCCTAGAATCACGAATATGTCTATTTAGATATTGGTGAGTCTCATATAACAAAGTACATGTTATAAAATTAAAGCACGCATTAACCTTGTGTGTTTATTCTTAACATATGATAAAATTATTAAAAATAATTACCGTACTGGAGATAATTCAAAAAATGTATGTTCTAAATTACACACATTTGCATATATCCATAAGTGTACACCAATAGTAAATGGGTCTAGGAACAAAACAAGTATGGAGATGTGATGTTTGTAATCATGAATGGTTGTCAAGAAATGGAGATAAACCAATTAGATGTGCTAGTTGTAAAACACCGTATTGGAATAAATTTGAAAGGAATGAAAAAACATGAATAATTCGATGATTATTGCAATAATAGGAATAATGGTAATGGCCATAGCTACTGTAGGATTTGCGGCAACACTTGCCACACCATTACAAATAAATTTAATTGGTGCAAGTGACAATACTGCAGTAGGGGCAGCAAGGGCAAATATTACTTCAATTGATTTTATTACAGATGTGGGAGATAATGGAGTAATTCAAATAAATGGAACAAATTTTTCGGTAGGAAATGAGGATACGGTGAATGCACATGTATTTGAAATATGTCTGACAATGGAGGGACCAGTAGGAACATTCACACCACCAGCAGGGCAAAGTCCAGCATGTACATCCACATTATCCATTGCAGCAAATGCAAGACATACTGACCACACAATTACCTTTGTAATTCCAATGAATGTGACAAGTCTTGTAAACATAAGCGCATCAGTAGAAGAAACTTCATAACTGAATTTTTAGAAAATTTTAATTCAAAATGATCAGATAATTACCGTATTTGAAATAATTCAAAATAGACTACAAATACCATCTATTTAGGCACGAATATCACCTTGTTTACTATATTAGACTGGTGAAGGTTTAAGGCGATGAATAATTTGCTAACCCATGTGCGATTAGACACAAGATCTCCTAATGACTTCATAAAGATATTAAATGAAAAAAATAAAAATATACAAGAAATTTTTCTGTCAAAAATATCTGAACTAACAAAAATTGTTGATGTCAAAGTCATGATGGGTGATTCAACCGTTACTGACCAAAAAACATTTGATCCAAAACAAGTAATGGATTATTTTCAAAAAATTAATAATAATTTAAAAGATTGGTCACTTCAAGATGTAACTACTTCTAATAATGAGGACCTTAGAAGAATTTTTACAAAATTTGAAGTGATGGTTGGAAATTATTTAATTTCAGGACATATTTCAATACAATTTCATGTTTTATTATATTACAAGCCTGAACAACGTGTAATTGATTGTCAAAAAGAATTATCTGATATTGTGGATTTGACAAAAAATAAAGAACAAGAACTTTCAGATAATAGTGATCAATTTGTCTTAAACAAATTAAAAGAAAGAGGATACAAAGACTTTGATCATCAAAAATTATTTGAAATTCTTTATGAGAAAGATGAATTACGTGAACAAATTTATGAGGAAATTGAAAAAGATGCAGATGTAAATTTTAAAGAACTTTCAGAAACAAAGAAAAAATTGTTTAATGAACTGGACTCTCTTTTAATTGAAACATACCAAATATCCTCTGTTCTAATTGATGACCCAAGATTAATTTCTGGAGAAGAAGGGTGTCTTTGTACATTCGATTTGGAATTTATTAAAAATAATAATAGGGAAGGACTGTTTGACCCAAGAAAAATGTCTAATGATATTAAAGAAAATATCTCAAAAAGATTAGATGAATTTGAATTAATTTTAAAATCATAAATTAAAATCAAGGAACCGGAAAATGAGAACTATTCTCAAAGGGGAGATCCGATCCCTCGATATAATTTTAACAAATTATTGGAAGTATTTAGCCATTGCTGGAAATTTAGGCATAAAATTTGCTAAAAATGAACTTTTTTTATAGAAGAAGTCAAATACATCACATTTGTAGCAACATTTCTAATGAATCCGACATATGATGAAATAGTAAAGGCAAGCTCCATGCGAGGAAATGATATCAAAAAAACACCATTGATTCATTCACCGATGTTTAGTAAGCTAATCGGATCAGAGATTTATCTAAAGGCTGAGTTTCGACAAAAAACTGGTTCATTTAAAGCTCGAGGAGCATATTATAAAATTAAATTATTAACTGATGAAGAAAAAAAACGTGGAGTAGTTGCAGCATCTGCAGGTAATCATGCTCAGGGTGTAGCCTTTGCATCAGCATTGGAGAAAATACCTTGCACCATTGTAATGCCAAAAAACGCATCACCTGCCAAAGTTTCAGCTACTAGGGGTTATGATGCTAAGGTAATACTTGAGGGAACTAACTATGATGAATCATCAATCAAAGCAAAAGAAATTGCAAAACAAACTGGTGCAACATTGATACACGCTTTTGATGATCCTCAAATTATTGCAGCTCAGGGAGTAATTGGACTTGAAATATTAGAAGACTTGCCTGATGTTGATGAAATATACCTCCCAATAGGTGGTGGTGGGTTAGCTGCTGGAACTTTAATTGCAATAAAAGAAAAAAATCCTAATATCAAAATTGTTGGTGTTCAATCAAAATCATTTCCATCGATGTATGAATCACTCAAACAAAATAAAGTTATTTCAAGTGGAGGTGAAAGAACAATTGCAGATGGAATCTCAGTTAAAACTCCTGGAGAACTAACATTTTCTATAATTAAAGAACTCATTGATGATATAGTTCTTGTAGATGATACTGAAATTACAAAAGCAATGTTTTTGTTAATGGAGCGAATGAAATTTGTTGTAGAACCTGCAGGAGCTGCAAGCTTAGCATATTTAATTTCAAATAAACCTGCACCCGGAAAAAAAATAGTTGCAGTGATGGCTGGGGGTAATGTTGACATGTATCTTTTAGGTCAAATTGTAGACAAGGGCTTAGCAGCTATGGGTCGATTACTTGTATTATCAATGGTATTACCTGATAGACCAGGAATATTCAAAGAGATAGTTGATGAAATTGCATTAGCTAATGCAAATATTGTAGAAGTTATTCACGATAGATTAAGTTCAAAGGCAAATGCAGGTTCTGTCACAGTCACTCTTAGTCTTGAAACTCAAGGAAAAGAGCAAGCAGATTTGTTGATAAAAGCACTTAGAGAGAAAAATATTCAATTCACTTTACTAACATAGTTATTTGAATTTCTTTTTTGCAAATTTCGAAAGACCCTCTTTTTTTAATTGTGCAGACTCTTTCATTACTGAATTATGTTGATTAGATTTGAATTGTTTTAGTTTCTTTTTTAATACTGAGAATTCATTTGCAAGAATCTTTATTGCATAAATTCCTGCATTTCCTGCTTTGTTTACCCCTACAGATACTACTGGTGATCCTGATGGCATTTCGGTAATTGACAATAATGAATCTAAACCTCCAAAGGCTGAAAATTTTGATGCATCAACTTTTTTTGGATGTTTATCATTATAGACTAGAATTGGAACACCAATTACTGGAATAGTTGTATGTGATGCTATCATTCCTGGTAAATGTGCAGCCCCCCCAGCTCCTGCAATAATTAATTTAAATCCCATTTTTTCTGCATGTTGAGCATATTCTGCCAATCTTGCAGGAGTTCTATGTGCTGAAACAATTTGATCTTCATGTTTGATTTTAAATTCATCTAAAATTTTAGCTGCATCTTGCATTATCCTACTATCTGAACTTGAACCCATTATGATTCCAATTAGAGGTTTTTTTGAATAAGGCACAATTAATACAAAAAACTAGAGAATAATAAACAATTACTATTAAAAAAAATCTTAGAATTCTGTTTAAACTAACATTAGATATTTTTAATCCCTGATAATTGATTTAGATGATGACAAAGGTTTTAGGAATAATTGGTGGGGGACAGCTTGGTATGATGATTACAGAAGCTGCAAAAAAAATGCCTGAACATATATCAAAAATCATTGTAATTGATCCTACCATTAATTGCCCTGCAGCACAAATGGGGGCTGAACAAATTGTGGCAGATTACAAAGATAAAGATGCGATAATAGATTTAGCAAATAAATCAGACATCATTACATATGAGATCGAATCTGGAGATAGCCAAATTTTAAAATCTGTAGAAAAAAACGCAGAAATTAACCCCTCTCCTGAAACCTTGAGAATTATTCAAGACAAGTTTTTACAAAAATCCTTTTTACAAGATAACGGTATACCCGTTTCAGATTTTATTCAAATTGAAAATATTTCAGATGTTCATGAAGGAATAAAACAATTTGGATATCCTGTTTTATTGAAAGCAAGAAGAGATGCATATGATGGACGTGGTAATTTTAAAATTAATTCAGAAAATGAAATTCAAAAAGCATTTGATTATTTTAAAGGACAAAAACTACTCCTTGAAAAATTCATTCCATTTAAAATGGAAGTATCAGTAATTGCATCAAGAAATACAAAAGGTCAAATCAAAACATATCCTCTAGTTGAAAATATTCATAAAGATAATATTTTACGTGAAACAATAGCTCCTGCAAGAGTTTCAGATGAAATTATACAAAAAGCTGAGAGTATTGCAAATACTACGATGACTGTTCTCAAAGGGGCAGGGGTATTTGGAATTGAAATGTTTCTTACACTAGAAAATAAAATTATTATTAATGAAATAGCACCACGTGTACATAATTCTGGCCATCATACATTACAATCAAGTGAAACATCTCAATTCGAACAACATTTGAGAGCAATTTTGGGTTTGGATCTTGGTAGTACAAAATTATTACATCCAACTATAATGTATAACATCTTAGGCTCAAAATCATTTGAGGGAAAATATACTCCTGTAACTATTACTCAATCAAATACATATTTGAAAATGTATGGAAAAGAAATTTCAAAACCATTACGAAAGTTAGGCCACTTTAATCTAGTTGGGGTGAATGGTGAATCCATTGATCAATTATTACAAAAATTAGAGTTAGTTAAAGAAGAAATAATCATCAACCCAATCTAATTAGATTTATTAGTTATACGGAAAGAAATCAATTATGGCACTAAATGTAGCTCTAATCATTACAGGTATTGCAATTGGTTTACTTGTAATTTATGCTGCAGATGTTGCACTTGTAGAAATCACAGGTGATGATGAAGGGTTCATTCCATTTGATCATAAAACTAGAGGTATGGGATTGGGACTTCCAGCATTGATATTGCCAATTGTAGCATTTTTAATTTCACGAAAACACTCATCAAAGGGTCTGGGAGTAATGATCATCATTGCAGGTGGTTTGATTATTTTTGGTGGTCTATTTGTTATGGCAAATGCTGATCTTGTTGTAGCTAAAGAAACTGGAAGAAATGTAATGTCAGAAATTGCACCGTTGCTAATTGCTGGAGCAATACAAATCGGATTAGGCATACTTAAAATTAAAAAATCCTAAATGATGAATTATGGCAATTTGTGCTAAATGTGAAAATGATGTAAAAAAGGTTTATGATTGTGATCATACTGATTTTGAAGATTATTGTGTAGAATGTTATACTGAA
This sequence comes from Nitrosopumilus sp. LS_AOA, assembly GCA_001543015.1. Lineage (GTDB taxonomy): Archaea > Thermoproteota > Nitrososphaeria > Nitrososphaerales > Nitrosopumilaceae > Nitrosopumilus. Next base: position 15,863 of record LFLC01000011.1, read on the forward strand.
TTACATTACTATTTGACTGAAAAATAAATCGGTATAATAGAAGCGTTTTCAATCATTAATCATTGACTATCAATCATCCTAAAATTATTGGAGTTAATTTATTCGAAATAATTGAAACACTACACCACAATAAAGAAGACACTATGTATCTAAAGGAACTTCGTCAAAAACTGAATAGAGAATCCAAAAATGTTAAAGTTGATGTAATGTATTTGTCTAGTTTAGAGTATGTCACAACTAATTTTATTGCAGATACAGTTAATCAAAGAGTAGTCTTTCTAACCCCAAAAACTAGGAGTGTCATGGATAGAACAATACCTCCAAAAGACTATGATGAATTTATCAAAATGTTTACAAATCCTGAGAAAGACTTTGGAGATGCTGTCATTTCAGACAAGGGAAGCAAACTCAAAAAAGCCTTTGGATTTTTTAAATCATAATCATGACGAGAAAAGACGAAAAAAGAATGAAGAATATTATAAAATGTAAATTTTGTGGCAAGTCTGATCATGTGGAATATTTGGGAGGCCTTGATTGGTTCTGCAATAAAAGATGTCATTACAAATTTAGACATGATGAATGATAATTTCTTCTAAACTCCAAATCTTTGTTCTAAACAAATTCTTATTGATATGCAAAAAATAGTTCTTGGACATGTAGCGTATCAAGGATATGCTCATTTCAACGACTAGACTTGATTAGTTTGGGTTTGAGTTGCAATTGATCATGATATCGAACAGTTTGCATGTTTAGGTGTGGGGAGTTAATCTCCCTCATACCGTTTAATTTCAATATGGTATCTCAAAAGGTAGAATCAATTATCCCATCATGTGTTTTTGATTGAATTTTATCAGATCCCAAACATGATTTAGTTCCTCGTTGATGTGTATCCATTTTATATTGTAAAGTGAATGTATCTACTCTTGTTATGTTTAGGCCATGTTTTCTTTTTGTAAAACTTTTTTTTGCATGAATTAATGTGGCCATTTTTTCCCTTTTACACACATTACACATCATTCGTTTAGTTTGCCCTTTTGTGATAATCACTTCTTTTGCATTTTTCCATTCTAGTATTGAACGTGCCTAAAATTCTCAGGATTGTAATGTTTAGATTTTTTATGTGGTCACTGAGCAATAAAAATATGCTAACTGACAAAGATGTTGCAATATACGCATTAGGTAAAACTGAGGGAATCAATTCCTTAGCTGAAACACTTGGGAAAGGATTTGATGATGAAAAATACATTGAATCTTGGAATAAAACCATGAAACTTTTAGGAGTTGACATGCCTCTAAAAGAACTAGAAAAAATATACAAAGAATTTGCAAAAAAAATGGATGATATCATAAAGAGTGATGAAATAAAACAGAAAAAATATAAAAAAAATACTAACGATAAAATAGTTCACAAAAAATAATCTATCGTGAAAGAGATTTCAATCTCATTATTGTTGAAAAATATAGCGGATGAGAGTAATTATGCTGATGATATATGGAAAACATGTTTAGATGAAAAAGGGAAAAGATACAAGAGAAAAGATATCAACAATTCTTTGAAAAAATTAGTTGTCTTGGGATTTATAAAAAAAAATAGAATTTCAAATACTGATACATTTTACAATAAAATACATTATCATAATTCTGATGATTATATTGGGTTCATTAACAATATCATATTTGAAAATGAATCTAAAATAAAAAAATCATTAAAGAAATTAGAAAATAAAAAAATATTTGTAGATATCACAAAAGATC
>LFLC01000050.1 GCA_001543015.1 Nitrosopumilus sp. LS_AOA
ACTTTGCAGGAGTGCCATCATCAGTTACTGTAAATGTTACACTATGAGTTCCTACTTGGGATGTACTAGGAGTCCAGCTAAATTCTCCAGTTATACTATCCATAACTGCACCAGTAGGAGCTCCCGCCATTGAAAATGAGAGATTTTGGCTTGGTCTATCACTATCTGATGCAGTTATTGTAAATGATATGGTATCACCCACCATTGTATTTTGATTGGAAATATTATTAATAATTGGGGGTTCATTAATTTCTGTAATGTTTATGGTAAATGATTCTGAATCTGTTCCATCATTGTCAGTTGCTTGTACAGTACCAGAATAGCTAGAACTTGATAATTCTCCAGGTGCATTAATTGTTACTGTAATACCAGATATGGTAACCCAAGATGGTGAAGATATCAAAGAGTAGGATATTGTATCACCGTTTCTATCACTAGCTGAAACACTAAATGTTTTTGTTGCTCCCTCGTTTATTGTTACATCATTAATTGCAGATAGTGTTGGTGGGCTTTGTGGTATTGGTGCTGGCTTGTTAATTACTGTAATAGTTACAGTTTGTGAATCTGACTTTGTAGGAGAGCCATTATCAGTAACTTTGAATGTTACAGAGTATGTACCAGATTGTGATGTACTAGGAGTCCAGGTGAATAGTCCTGTACTTGAGTTTATTGTAGCACCAGTTGGTGCATTACTGATACTATATCGTAAATTGTTTGCAGGTCTATCAGAGTCACTAGCTGATATTGTAAATGACAAAGTTGATGTTTCTTTAATTGACTTATTTCCAATGGATGATAATGTAGGAGCTTGGTTTACTTCATTGATGTAAATTCTAAAGGATTCTGAATCATATCCATCATTGTCTGTGGCCTTTACAGTAACAGAATAACTGGACCTTGATAGTTCGTCAGGAGCATTAATTGTTACAATACTACCAGAGATTGTAACCCAAGATGGTGCAGATGATAACGAGTATCGTATGGTATCACCATTTCTATCACTAGCTGAGACTGAAAATGTTTTTGTTTGACCCTCATTAACTGTTACATCATTTATTGCAGATAATGTTGGTGGTGTCTGTGGTATTGGTGCAATTGTAACTGTTACTGACTTTGTCGTATGGTTGTTGTTATTATCAAAAGCAAATACTGTAAAGGAATGAGAACCTGCAGATAGTCCTGTGAATGTGTAACTAAAACTTGATGTATCTTTGAGAACTTTTTGTACTCCATTACCAGTTATTGTAATTTGTGAAATGCCAGACGAATCACTTGCAGTTCCTGAAACAGTTACTGTATCAGAATTAATGGTATCACCATTTACAGGAGATGTTATTGTTATGGTTGGTGGTGTAGTGTCAGTTGGTGTAGGTGTTATTGTTCCACCACCACCTCCACTCTTGAACTTTACTAATATTCTGACATCATCAATCTCATTGTCCTCGTTGTTGCTACTTGACTTTGCAATTATTCTAAACTTGAAATCATCAGAGGTGAGGTATTTGTCAAGTGATATGTTCTGTTCTGCCTCATCGTATCCGTGCCATTTGTTGTCATCATCATTTGGGGCAGTCCAACTAATTAAATTAGTCCAAGAGGTTCCTCCATTAGTTGAGACTTCAATTATAATTCCTTCACTGGAATGAGCATCATTACTGGAATCAACAAAACGATACAGCTGGAGCTTTGCATCCTTGAATTTAGTCATATCAATAGAGTCTTTTAATTCAAGATAACAGTAATTGTCACAATCCTCTGTGTTTGCTACTTGGTTATTATCTGGATAGTTTTGAATTTGTCCATTTGTTGCTCTTTTAATATTCCATATTTCATCATCTGTTCCAGTGTTAGTCCATTTATTCAAATTTCCAGACTCAAAGTCTTCTGTAAATAAAATATTGTAGGATGTGTCAGGAGGGATAGTAACTCCAGAGGGAGTGTAAGAGTTTGATAAAGTGTTTAGATACATTACTCTATCAAGTGATTTTTTATTTTCTCTATCCCAGTCTTTTTTGTATTCAGTCCAGTTTTGCTGTGGCATTGTTCTATCAGTAGTTGATGGTACTGTGTCAAATGCTTTGAAGAATTGAGAATACAATAAATCTAGATCATCATATTTTTTTGAATCGCCACCAGTGTTTGCCTCACCTATCTCATCTACAATATCATATAATGCGGATGCTACGTTTCCTTCCACGTTTAGACCCGAGCTAAAGTTAACATCTGAACTTCCATCAGAAAAAGTAATTTTTCTGTTTTCTATATCATAAACCCTAATAGTATCAACATTATTATTATTCACATATATCTCTCGATTTAATTGACCTACTTCATTTACCATAAATGGAAAAAATGCTGCAAATCCTTCCTCCCATACACATACTGAAGAAGTTTCAGGAAGATTTAATCTATGATCATAACAACTAGAGGGAACGTCAAGCATGACACCACCGTTTGACTTGTAAATACTATTCATAAAGTGGTGTGCATACTCATGCTGAGTTGGATAAAGATAAGGAACTAGATTAAAACCTATTTGCATTACATTATCATCATAATTCGTTACTACAAAATTAATTCTGCTATTTCCAGTATCTTGCCATCGAAGTATGACTTTGTCAATATTTTTCCTAAACTTGTCTTCTACAAACTTGTTTGCATCTGTTACATACTGGTAAAGCGTAAATGCTTTGATAATTTCACCAGAGTTTATGGTAGTTGTTCCAAATCCTAAAAAACCACTACTTGAATAATCATTAAAAAACCTACTTGGACTTGAATAAGCTCCATTATTTGATTGGTCTGTCACTTCTACTACTTCACTATCAAGATATAATGCAACTCCAAGATCAGCTGGTACAACACTTCTGTTAGAATCTTTATTGTCAGTGAAAAAACCAAAACTACCAGAAGAACCAAGTGTCTTACAAGCATCTGCTCCTTGATATTGTAATTTTGTATATCGTGCAGGAGTACTAGTAGTAGCTTTCCGTGTTTCATCAACTGCACAAGCCATAGCACCAGTTGGTGCTACATTATTTCCATCTTTATCTAAAATTAAAAACTTGCCATGAACATAAACTTTAGAGGGATGTTTATCAGCAAATGCTTGAGGTAAAATAAAAGAAAGGGAGGGATGAAAACTCTGTGTTTTCAATTTTGTGTCTAGTTCTGGATATAATTCTAGGAATTCATCAATGACTGCCTCTGTCATGTTTGCAGTTCTTAGAAATGCCCTGACATCATTTGGGTTCTCCAATTCCACAAAGTCTGCCAATGAATCCCAATGCTCCCGTGCTGGGTATGGAGTGGTTTGTGCCTCAGCTTGTCTTTGTGATTCTACACAATCAGGATCTTCTTCGCAAACAAATGGTGGCTCATATCGGTATCCTTCTACAATTACTTTTTGGTATTTTTCAGTTTCTTTCTCACTCATCATATAGCCTCTCAAAGATGCATCTAGTGATTGTACAGTATGTGGTTCAGTTGACAGAAAGAAAGTTCCATCGCCATTATCAGTTATACTGATTATGTATTCCTCGTATTGATCAATAGTAACTGAAATATGATCGAATGGAAAGTCAGAAACTTGATCAATTCTGAATATTAGATTGTCTGTATGAACTTCAGTATTTTGAAAGCGTGGAAATTTTTCATACACATAATCAATTGTTTCTGTACCTGAGGCATACGTTGTAAGCTCATAACCATCAGAGGATAAGAACTCTATACCACCACCATGATCATTACCAAAGCCAATTACAGTTGGAACAATATTTTGATTCCAATTATCGTGAAGTGTATATAGCACATCAACTTCGTCATCCTCATTCAGCTCAAAATATTGCCAACTAGAGATTACTTCAAATTCCTCGCCAACATTTACTGTGTCTGGGAATTGTATTGATGTGAATGGAGTAACTCCTCCTGTACGATCAAGATTGGATTTAGAAGTGTTTGGATTGTTTTGACTATTCACTGTCACTATCTCAGAATTGATTTCAGTTTCATGTTTACTGATATTTGTCTCAACTATTTCCCATCCCAACCTATCAGCATTTCTCTCAGATACACAAGCTGGCTTTCCACTATCCCTCATTACAAGAACATGTTTCTCATTACTACATTGTATCTCATTGATGTTATTGGTTTTTTCCCACTGTTGTAAGATAGGCTCAGAAAACCCTAATGGTATAGAGCCTGTAACCATTACTACAGCTAGAAATATTCCTAGTAGTTTGTTTTTAGTCATTGTACTATTCACTATACTGTTTAGTTTATGGTTTTCTACTGACTTTTTATGATAAATTGTACTACCAATCATATATTTTCTGATCTACCAAACTTATTTAAATTGATCATACACATTACAAATTTACACCCATTATACCATACAATGTATCATCCATTTAATTTATCATAGAATTCTTGCATGTTTTGAGTAATAATAATACCATTACTTGAAATATCTAATGTTACACCATTGTACAAAAAGACATCTTACCTACACATCCTGAGAAATTAACCTCACTGCAGTATCATAATGTATCTTATTTACCTCACATCCAATGAATTGTCTCTTTAACTTTTTAGCTGAGACCCCAAATATCCCACTCCCCATGAATGGGTCATAGACTATCTCATGGGGTAGAGTCATATGCTTTATGTAGTAGTCTGATTCTTTAGTTGACTTTGCCCACTCGTGTAATTCTGTTCCCTCAAATTCTGACTGAATACAATCTCGTACAGGGTCACCGTCATACTTGCCCTTTACAAACCATAGCATTATCTTGCAGGAGACTAGAATCTTTTTTCCAAATACACTAGCTGATGGTCCAGAGTTTAGTATGGTTAGTGGCCAGTGGAATTTCAAACCATACTTTTCTGCAATGTTTATTACTTTGCCAATATTCCCTTGTCCCACATAGCACAATATTGAGCCACCATCACACAGTACATCATATGCTTCCCTCATAAGGTCATCATACAAATGTAGATGCTGGTCATGGAATGGCGGGTCTGTAAAAATTAGAGATACAGAATTTGGTGTGATTTTTAGAGTTTGAAACTCTTGGTTGTAAAGTTTAATGGTATCAGGGAGATTGACTGGGAGTTTTTGTACGTCTTGTATTCGCTTTTGCTTTTTCTCTTTTTCTATGATTTTATGATATACCTTAGATATTGTCTTCTTGCCTGAATTGATTTTAGCTATTTCTTCAGGTGTTGCTGTATCTAAAATTTTAATTCCTTTCTCATACGTGTATCCTGAGACCTGGGCTTTTTTTCCTAAAATATCTCTGGTTTTTCCCCGAGGTGTAAATATTTGCACATCTGTATTCTGCTTAAGATTATTAATACTATTTTCTCTAGCTAACCTCACATAGTACGGCTCTAACTTTCTTACAATATCAATTCTTTGTAATGATGATAACTGCCGTCTTTGTATGTTACACTCCCCAACAAAAACTACTTCCTCGTCTTTTGTACTAAAATTAAGTATAGTATGTCTAACTTTGATTCCAAGTTCTTGGCATGCCTTATACCTGTGATGACCATCCAGTATTATTCCATCATTATTTATTACAATTGGAACCCATAATCCGTTTTGTTTAATTGATTTTTTTAGCGAGTCATACTCTTCTGCTGATAATGTAGATACCAACATCTCATACTCCTTGTCAATGACAAACATCATTCTAAATCAATCCATCTATCATTTTGATTTAACTACTCCATGTTTACGCCTAGTCTCTCTATTTACTCCCTTACCCATTACTGAAATCATAACCTCCCCCAATAACTCTTCAAGCAATTGATTATCATCAGGCTCAGTTCCCAAAGGAGTTAGTTTAGATTCTATTAATGAATTATCAATCTCAATCTTCAAATCATTTCCTTGTATTCCTGGATTCTTTGCAGAAAACCATCCTACCAACACACAGATCAAATTACTACGCTCCATTATCTCTTTCTCTCAAATGTTACTCTCAAACATTACTCTCAATATCAACTAGACCCATTATAACATGAGAGTATAAATTCTCAATCTCAACATCAGTTGCAGAATGATTCCCAAGTAGTATCTTAATTCTGTTTTTTAACTCAGGGAATAGTCTGCCTGCACTATCCTTTCTTACTACATCAATAGTCACAAGTTCCATTGCCTGCTTGCTGATAGTTTTGTTTGTTGGACCAGACTTTCTAAGGAAACATTTTGTTACCAGCTCATTTATGGTGACATTTCTGTTTTGAGATTCTATGTATTTTAGAATTTTCTTTGCCTCATCAGATGTAGATGTTACATCTGATAGTATTTTGTCTCTGCATTCCTCCAGAAAATCCTTTTTTATCTTCTCAAGTGGGGAGACCTCATATGTTACAGAACCAGTAGCCTTTGGTATTCTCTTTAAAACTTCTAACACTATTAGTTCTGTAGATACTGGCTGAGTGTTTGTAGTAGGTAATTTCTGCAATACCTTTGATATTATAATATCCTCATCAATTTCAGGTGTGGATATTTTAATTTCTGCAATGTCTACAAATATCTTATTTATCTGATCCTGAATGTCCTCAAATTTATTAAAAACATCAGTTCGTAACTCTATTAGCTCCTGGTTTATATTTTTCTTTAGCTCCTTTATTTCCTCACTGGAAGAACCGTTTTCGTTTCCTTTTGTTAATTGAACTGCTATCTTGTTTTGAACTATATGTTCTGGTGCGTCAATTTCTGTAATGTTTAACTCACCTTTTGCTACTTTTAATGATCTCTCATCATCCAACCAGAACGGCTGAACGTAAACCTTGGCAGTTAAATCCCGTGATGCATAATAAAATATGCCAGTACCTAACTGCATTATCTCATCTTCTCTTGGTTTTTGTGATTTGGGTAATGGTATCTGGTCTAGTGTATGTTTTACCTCATTTTTCTCTGACTGATAACCTAGAATCCATTCTGATATTTGTTTGAGTGGAATTTTATCCACACCTGACATGTCTTGAGAATCAATCCATATGAAATTTTTGTTAGTTGCCCCCTGTCTAATAAACTCCTCAACTATCAGTTTACATGGATTTCCTCTTTGCTGTGGAATAAACTTCCATGCCTCAGGAATTAATACAATTACTCCTTTATGATTATGTAAAATCTCTTCTAATACACTGGCAATTATCAAACTTTGAACTTCAGAGTCCCTACTGAATCGCTCCAGGTCAATAATGTTTAGACCATTTACCAGCTCTAGTGTGTTTGAGAAATTAATTGTCTGTAGTTTGGGAATAACAATCTCAAGATATGCTTGGAGATTTGTTAGTAGCATGCTTTCAAAGGTGCCTATTTTTTCAGAGAGTCTGTTATCTACTACTTTTTTAAACTCTAAAAGAGATTTCCCATTTGTCATTTTGGATAGTTTGATTATTATGGCTCTATCTAGTTTCCCAACTTTTTCTTTCATTGTAGCCTCTATAAGACTCTCAATGTACTGCCAGTCTGATTTTTCCTTAAAATATGGAGGAATTACAGTACCATCCAAAAAGCTCTTCTCCCCAATCTTTGTTCTAAATACTACACACTTTGATCCACTTCGCTTAATTAGTGACTCTAGTGTAGTGGTTTTTCCTGCCTTTTGAGATAATCCAGTTACGATGAGATGGGATGGGTCTATTCTAATCTCTGTACCTGTACCAATCTCATAACCCAGTTTGATTTTTGATGTCATATCGCTATTGGACTGTGACACTTTGTGCATTGGCATGCTGTCTCTTTACGCGTAGACATTTTATTTCCACATTTTCCACAGGTTACTATTTTTAGTTCTCCCATGAATGTTATAAAACATTATA